>NZ_JBIOQM010000001.1:2235000-2318331 GCF_051713745.1 Enterococcus sp. DIV0421 | reverse complement strand
TCATTACAGCACTTATGACAACGGCAATGTTTTCCATACCTTGGTCCATATTCTTTTCATTCAAGGGGTGGCGCGCTTGCTATTTAACCAAGCTGCCATCAAGAGCAACTCGATCCTGACTAGTTGGGGCACACATGTCTTGTTCGACCTGTTTGCTATTTTAGTGGCTTATCTGACTGCTTGAGAAAAACGAAAAAGACTGATTCAATTGAAATCAGTCTTTTTTGATATAACAACTAGTTACCTGAGTATCCCTCCCTGAAAGGAAGCATTGATCGCTTTTGTGCCTTTCACGAGGTTGGGTGTTTGTTCTATTCGCTGTGTTTCATAAGAAAATGTCCTTACTTTTTAAAGGGATCCTCTTTTACTTTCTCACAAATTTCTGCTTCACTGTACACCTTCATCAGCCGCTTGACTTCGCCTTCGATATTAAAACGCAGGGCTTCTGTCGCTTTCAGGTTTTTCAATGCTTGTTCAAGATAACAAAGAAAAGTTGTTTCCTTCATTTTAACTCAGCCTCCTTGTCAATCGTTGGTTTTACAGGTCACTTTAACAACGTCGCTCAACTCCTGATCAATCCCTCTAGAAAGCAAAAGGATTGTGCAGACGTTTGCTTCTTATTGGTTACACCAGACCGTGCTTTTGGAGCGCTTGCGCAATCCCGCCGTCTTCTGGTCGAGCCGTCACCTCGTCAGCTACTGCCAATAGCTGTTCACAGGCATTGCCCATCGCAATTCCTGTCGCAACGGCTTCAAACATTTCGACATCATTATGGCCGTCACCAAACGCCAAGGCATCTTTGTTATCGATCCCTAGATGGTTCAAGAGAAAATCGATGGCTGTTTTCTTGTGGATATTCTTGATGCCGATCTCGCCACTGTCTTTGCCAAAAACCGGAACTGTACTGCGAATCATTTGGAATTGTTCGTGGTATTGGTCATGAACCTGTTCATAAGGAATGGAATGATTGATGAAGGAAACTTTGTTCACGTCATCGTAATCGATTTTCGCTTCGTCCTCGATCAATAAATCAAGGAACCACTGAATAGTTTGAACACGTTGTTTTCCTGCTTCACTTTCAACAGGCTCACCTGCTAAGACGATCTCAATCAACCGATTTCGTAAATTGGTACTTGCAAATAATCCTTGATTCGATTCCAAGTAATACTCGATTTGGTTTGCTTTTAAGAAATCGATCAGTCTTAATAAGGCTTCCTTTTCAAAAACTTTGTGCAAAATCACCTCATCGTGCACCTCGCAATAACCGCCGCCGGCACCAATCATTCCACTTAAAGGCAGTGCCAGTACATCTTCTGTGATTTCGGCTTTTGAACGACCCGTACACAAGAAAAATTCATGCCCCTTCTTATGTGCCGCTGTGATCGCTTGGCGAGCACTTTCAGGTACGTTTCCCGCATCATCGCACAATGTTCCATCTACATCTAAAAAGACAATTTTCTTCGTCATTTCATTCCCTCTTTCCTAACCCAATCAATAAAGCGCTCACATGAACATATTTGCTGAATCCAAGATGTCACCGTCAGCCGCTTGCTATTAGTATAACAAATCACAAGATAACCTCGCTAGACTATTTTACTGACTCATACATAAACACGATCTCGTTTTTTCTCGATGCCCTTTATCTTTGATGATCGTCAAATGGCTTTCATTTGATCACTTTTAAGGTGACTTATCCTTTGCGTAGCTTACTCTTCACTTAAATAAATCAACCCCCATTTAGGTAGTTGGTTAGTTGCATGACCCGTAAGCTCGCGATAATAGTACCGTTTGTCATGCTTGATCATACTGATAATTTCCTCTTCCTTCATCCCCAGCTCTTGACATAGGTCAGTTTTGGTATTGGTCACAAGTTCCAGTAGAATTTGGATCTGTGCGTCCACAGCCAGAAGCGCTCGAAAGGTATCAAATAAGTTCTTTGTTCGATCATAGTAAATGTCTTCGAAGTCAACACAAAGTTCCTGATAATAAGTAAAAAGTTTCGGATAGGCTGTCAGTACCCCAGCGCTTAACAATACTTCCTTTGAATAAGACAGATAATCCTTCGGGTCATTTATTTTTTCTGATAACACAGAATCACTCCTTTCCATCCATGGCTTTTCTTCAATGATAGCATTGATCCCTCATTTGATCGTAATGATTTCCATCCTCGTTAGTTGCCCTTACATCCCTTCACATAAAACAAAGGCTTTATCTTCTAATATTTCAAATCACATGAAATCCTTGGGTGGCATCCCTTTCTGCGCTCACCTCCAATGCATGATCTAAGGAAATCAGTTACTCTCATTATAGTTTTTTCTTGCCCAAGCTTATAATTCCTTTTTGCTCTAGCAGAGGAATAAGAGAGAAAAATCCAGCGTACCCGCATTGCTTTATCTAAGAAGAAAGATCAAAAGGAATTTATTTGCAGTGATTTTCCGATGATTACACGATCAAACAAAAGAACGAATGGAAATGAATGCTTTTAACCAATGCTGTGGCGCCTTCATTCTCACGACAACACAAAAAACCAATGATCGCTGGTTTCGATCATTGGTCAAAGTTCTCAATTTACATTTTGTAAAAGGACAATCTGTCCTTTCTTTTTCGATCATGCCAAGATATAAGCGAGGCTAAAACGTCCTCTTACACTGTGAGCACAAAAAAAGATCATGCATATAGAAAATCTAAAATCTCACGTGGCGCGTCTACCAAAGCATCTGGGTTTTCTTCAGAAAGCTTTTTCGGATCGTGGCTGCCCCACGTAACGGCGATCGTTTTGACACCCGCGGCTTTTCCCATTTGGATATCAAAAATAGCATCTCCTACCATGATCGTCTTTGTCGGGTCAAATTGATAGTGTGCCACGACTTTATTGATTCCTTCGGGATGAGGTTTGTAGTGGGTCACCGCATCAGAGCCGATGATTTCTTCAAAGAACACCACAAGGTCCTGAGCAGCTAGGTTTCGTTTGACAACCGCTGTCTTCTTACTTGAAACGACGAAACAAGGTACCTTTCGTTTGTTTAAGATTTCTAAGACATGGGGAATTTCTGGAAATACTTTCAAGGTACTTTCTTCATAGGTTTGGTAATAGGCTCGGAAAATCCGAATCAATTCCGTTGCGGTTTCTTGATCTAATGGCTGTTCAGACATTTTAAAAAATGATTCTTCGATCGGTATCCCCATATAATGTTCAATGACTACTTCACTGGGTACTTTGAGTCCCATCTCTTTAAAAGCTGCTTTTGTCGCCTTCACACTACATTCTTTTGAATCCAATAAAGTTCCATCTAAATCAAATAGCACACATTCAACCTGCTTCACGATATTTCCTCCTCCAAAAGGTATTCCATCAATTTTCTACAAATGCTTTTTTCATTTACGCAATATTTCTTTCCATTACTGATTATCTCTATTTTATCACTAAAAAAAAGCATTATCATATTTTTCCATAACCTTCTTCATTTATTGCTAATATACTTATATAAAAAACGACTCGCTTTGAAAACAGAGTCGTTTCTACAAGATAGGCAAATTTACCTGAAGACCTATTTGTCAGACATAAAAAGTTAAACCCATTTTTAGCTTTTTTATTGCAAGATATATCCTTTGCCCCAAGCTGTACGGACGCGTTTTTCAGTATAGTCGTATTCATCTAATTTCTCATTGATTCGTTTCGCCAAAATCGATAGCTGCGATTTTCGGGAATTCGTGCCGCCGTTGCCCCAAATTTTCCAGCAAAGGTCCTCTCGGTTGATAAATTGCTCTTCTGCTAGATTATTGAAAAAGATCTGTTCTTGCAGACTAAGAAATTTAGGGAACGATTCCTTCGTTACTGATGCCTTTTCTAACTTGCGAGTATTTGGTGGCAAAGCCGCCAAAAATTCTCTCAACTCGACAAATGACCGATTAAGATAGGTCGCATTTTCCGCTTTTTCCAGTATCATTTCTTGTTCGTCATTCCCTGGCAAGATTCGAACGATCCGCTGTTGATAATAAGGAGCCAATGTCTGATTGAGCAATAAAAATTCTGGATCAGCAATTGTTTCACTGACAAATAAACAGTCAAATAACTTGGCACTTTCTATCAACCATTCCTCCTCTTCGGTACTTCTGCCCACGAACACTTCATGGCTCAAAATCTGCAGCTCCCGCTGCAAATCAATCTCATATGATATATTTTTCGTCAATATGATAATTCTCATGATAAACCCTACTTTCCTTTCTTATTTATTCAGAAATGAGTTGGAAATGATTTCTGAATACTTTATGTTGACATTATTACTTATTTTTATCAGCTTGAGGTGTCATTTTTTGTTCATAAATGGTGATCTGGTGTCATGTTAAAAAAAATAGATTAACTTTCATTTCATGGTTCATACTCTTCGATAGCTAATAAAAAAGCAACCTGTTAGCCAGATTGCCTTCTTTTTCATTTTATATTTTCATCACTGCTCCCACTTCAAATCCAACAGCTCCAGCATTTCATGGTAGGCGGTTTCGATCCGCTGGCGTTTTTCTTCAGGGACATTTTTGGCATATTGCCCATCTGGCAGATAATCTTCGGCAAGGTAGACTTGAAAATCAAAGGCCTGCAAGACGCCGTATTCTGGATCATAATAGGTACGTTCAGGGATCGGTTCTTTGGAGACCCAAGTCGGATGCAAGACAATCTTGCTTAAATAGGTCCGTTGCCCTTCTTTGGAGATTTCAACTTCTGGGATGACGCCTCGTTCGGTCCAATAGTTGTTATTGACGGTTTCATAACGTTGATTCGACAGTAAGTTCCCCATTGAATAAATGATAAATTTCTTTTCACCGTCCTTTTCGATGATTTCGGTTGGTTCTGCTACATGCGGATGGCCGCCGAAGATAATATCAGCACCAAAATCGATCATCTTCCGATAAACAGTTTGTTGTTCTTCCGTTGGTTCTAAAGAATACTCGACACCAGACTGAGGCATCACGATGGTGATATCCGCCAAGCTTTCCGCTTCTTTGATCTCTGCTTCCACTTTATCTAACGACAAGTCTTTCAAATAGGTGTCATACTCTGCTTGAGTTAAGCTTTCTTCAAGGCCATTGAAGCCATAGGCATAGGCCAAGAGAGCAACTTTAATCCCGTTGACTTCTTTGACCAGGATTCCGCTATTGTCGACCGTGACACCAATCGTTGCCAAGCCTTGGTCGTGAAAAGCAGCCGCCGTTGTTTTGATTCCTTCGATCCCTGTATCTAAAATATGGTTATGGGCAAGATCAATCACATCAAAGCCCGCGTCTTTGATACTGGCAACAGCATCGATAGGGGCGTTGAATAAGGGAAAACCGCCAAGCGGTTTATTAGGATTGATGGTTCCTTCAAAATCACCTAAAGCAAGGTCCGCCGATGCAATCAGCGGTTTGACTTGCTCAAAATCATTGTCAAAATCATAACGCTTCCCATCGTAAGCGCTTAAATAAACAGGTGTATGATAAAGCATATCGCCACTAGCTGTCACTGTGATGGTTTTTACTGCTGGCTTTGTTTCGGTAGAACTACTCGTTTCTTGTATTGACTTTGTTGCCTTTGTCGTTTCTGCTGTATGACGCTGTTCGGGGATGCTTGTCACTTGAATCACTAGATAAATCACTCCAAGTATGATTGCCAGCAACGCTGTACTTAACCCCACAATGATCCGCTGGTGTTTCTGACGCTCCCGTCTTCGTTGTTGTCTCATGCCCTCACCCTTTCACTCTGCTTTATCAAAAACCTATCTTCGTTTACGTTCTAACGAGATTCCCTGCTCCCTTTCCTGCGAAACCCACTAAATAATATCTTTTCATTAAATAATTATACTATATTTGAGATTCCTTTAATAGGTCGTTTTGTAAAGAATAAAAAAACAGCCCGATCGTGATCGAACTGTTTTATTCGCTTCTGAGTTGTTTTATTCGTTTCTTTTATTCTTTTCTATAGTAGCTCTGATCTCAGAAATTTTGCCATCCTGAAGCTATTTTCTACTTTGCTTCCTCATGCTTCACAGGACAACTGCTATGACAATCAGAACAATGATCCTTTTTCACCATGCGGTACACCACACGGGTGCCATAGCCAAAAATCAGGCCGCTTAGAATTATTGTAGCAATCATTTTCCGCCTCCTACGACTTGGATCAAGGGTGCACTCCCTCGGAATGGTTTCTTCAACAGAGCAAATACCAATAGCCCAGCAATGAGGATTGCCGCGAAAACACCCAGCGTGAGGTGTCCGCCTTCAAAGATGACGTGCCCGAATTGGTAGACCAACAAACTGGCGCAGTACGCCAAGCCACATTGATAGCCGATGGCTAACCATGTCCACTTGCTGTCCCCCATTTCACGGTGGATCGCACCGATAGCTGCAAAACAAGGGGCACATAGTAAATTAAAGACGAGAAAAGAGTATGCGGCCACAGCAGTGTAATCGCCGCGCAACACTTGCCAAATCTCCGTCCCGCTTTCTGACAACTCCCCGGTTTGTCCGTAGAGGATCCCAAAGGTACCGATCACATTTTCTTTGGCTACCAAGCCAGTGATCGTCGCCACGGCGCCTCGCCAGGTTCCCCAGCCTAGGGGAGCGAAAAGCGGCGCCAAAAATCGTCCGAAAAAGGCCAAAATGCTTTGGTCTTCTGTGACCCGCTGCAAGGCAAAGCTGTAGCTGGAGGTAAACCAGACAAAGATACAAGCCACAAAAATTATCGTACCGGCTTTTTTCACAAAAGCAATGGCTCGATCACAGGCACTTTTCAAAATCGTTGTGAGCTGCGGCAAATGATACGCTGGCAGTTCCATAATAAATGGTGCCAGATCACCTGCAAATAAAGGCGTTTTTTTCAAGACGATCCCTGAAAAAATCACAGCACCCATGCCGACAAAATAGGCCGATGGTGCGACCCAACTATACTGAGGGAAAAAGGCTCCTGAAATCAATGCGATGATCGGCAATTTAGCAGAACAAGGCATGAAGGTCGTGACCATCACCGTCAACCGACGATCCTTTTCATTTTCAATCGTTCGGCTTGCCATCACCCCCGGCACCCCGCAACCGGTAGCGATCAACATGGGGATAAACGACTTGCCAGATAGACCAAACTTGCGAAACAGGCGGTCCATGACAAATGCCACCCGTGCCATGTATCCGCAGTCCTCCAAGATAGCCAAACAAAAAAACAGCACGAAGATCTGTGGCAAAAAGCCTAAGACCGCACCGACACCTGCCACGATGCCGTCTAAAATCAGTTCTTGCAGCCACTGGGCGACTTGCAGCTGTTCTAGCCAGTGCACTGCTGTTTCGGGAATCCAGCTGCCAAATAATACATCATTGACCCAATCAGTACCAATCGTACCAATCGTCTGAATCGATAAATAGTAGATTCCCCACATAATGAAGGAAAAAATCGGTAGTGCCAATACGCGATGGGTTAACACGCGATCGATTTTGTCGCTGAAGGCTAAGTGCTGATCTGTTTCCTTGATGACTGCCAGGGCCAACAATTCTTCAATGAAGCCATAGCGCTCATTGACGAGAATGGCGTCACTGCTGTCTTTAAAGATCAGCTCTAAAATCGAAATCGTCTCCTGAAGGACTGCCTGCTGGGAATCAGTCAGTTTACACATCGTCTGAATCGCTTCATCTTTTTCGAAGAGTTTTATGGCAAACCAGCGTTTTTGCTGCTGAGGGATCGTCTCTGGCAAAATCGCCATGATCTCGGTCAAGCCAGCTTCTAGACGAGCATCGTAGCGGGGAGGAAACGGTTGTGTATTGGCTACATGCTTCGCTGCCTCGATCATTTTGGTTAAGCCGCGTTGCTTCAAAGCACTGATCCCTACTACGGGAATCCCTAGACCGTAAGCTAGCTTTTCGAAATTGATCTGCAAGCCTTTTTTCTTTAATAAGTCGATCATGTTGATGGCTGCCACAGTCGGGACATTCATTTCTAATAATTGCAATGTTAGATACAGGTTGCGCTCCAGGTTGGTTCCATCGATAATATTGATCACCGCGTCCAATGATGCTTCCATCAAATAATTGCGAGAAATCAGTTCTTCTGGTGTGTACGGCGACAAGGAATAGATCCCTGGTAGATCTTGGATCAAGACTTGTCGGTCTTTTCGCAGTCGTCCCGCTTTTCGTTCCACGGTAACGCCTGGCCAATTCCCCACTGTTTGTTTGGCACCGGTCAATTGATTGAAGGTACTCGTTTTCCCGCTATTGGGATTTCCTGCTAATGCAAAGTGATAGGTCATTACGCTTCGACTCCTTTTTCGACAAAAACCAACGCTGCTTCTTGCTTTCTCAAAGACAATTCATAGCCGCGGAGCCGAATCTCCATCGGATCACCCAAAGGAGCCAGCTTCACCACTTCCAAATGGACGTTTTTCGTAAGCCCCATATCCATCAATCGACGGCGCACCGCACCTTTGGCGGCGATCTGATTGACCTTCCCGCTTTCACCGACTTGCAGCTGATCCAAAGAGGTAATGATGGTTTGCTGCTGGGTTTCTGTGACATCGATTTGTTCCATGACCCGTTCATCTAAAGCGATCCGCGTCCCTTGGTGTAAAATGATGCCGCCTTTGCGATCTTTTTGTACCACAACGATTTCAACGCCCGTGCGAATACCAAGATCATTTAAATGAGCCGTGATTTCTTTGGTGGTTGCCAACGAGTCGATTTTGTATGTTCCAGAAGCCCGAGTTTGCGCCATTTTCATTGCTTCTTACTCCTTTTGTGAAGTGTTGTTATAATTAACCCACTTTAATTGAGAATGATTATCATTATAATAGAGCCATTTCCATAAGAAGTCAATCTGTTTTGGGTCTCACTTTGAATCTTCCTTCACAATACGGATTTTTTTTACTCATTTTGATTGCATATCCCCTGTATTAATTACACAAAAACCTTGTAATTCTAAGTATTTTCCGCTTTTTCCCTTGCATAAAAAACACAGAAACACTATAAATTGTGTATGCCGAATTCACAAGCACAAGATATAGTGTTTTTTCGTTGACTTTCTCCGAGACTTATTTATACTAGGTTTATAACTATTACAACTCGGAGGAAACAATTATGAATATCAAACTATTTTCGAAAAACAACTGCATGCAATGTAAAATGGCGAAACGCTTTTTAAGTGAAAATCAGATTGCATTTGAAGAAATCAATATTGATAATGAGCCTGAAGCATTAGAATTTTTGAAAGAACAAGGATTCCAAAGTGTGCCAGTCATTACCTCTGATGCGCAAACGATCATCGGTTTCCGTCCAGATCAACTACGTCAATTAGCGAGCTAAGATTTTTCTCAATGTGATGCTTTTGAGGGATTTGTCAGTCGTCCAGACCGCAAGTCCTTTTTTATACGAACAAAACAAGAAAAGAGGTTAGCCATTTATGAGCTTGAAAGAAATCAAAGATGTCAGTTATTTCAAATTGAATAATGAGATCAACCGTCCAGTAGATGGTCAAATTCCATTAAATAAAGACAAAGAAGCCTTAGCGGCATTCTTTAAAGAAAACGTTGAACCAAATACCTTAACCTTTGCGACTGCAATGGACAAAATCAATTATTTGATTGAAAATGATTATTTAGAAGAAGAATTTATCAAAAAGTATCGCCCTGCCTTTATTGAGCAATTGTATCAATTCTTAGATGAGCAACACTTTACTTTCAAATCATTTATGGCTGCTTACAAGTTTTATTCACAATACGCATTAAAAACGAATGATGGTACCGCGTATCTAGAACGTTACGAAGATCGGGTCGCTTTCAACGCCCTTTACTTTGCGGATGGCAATGAAGAGTTAGCAATGAGCTTGGCAGATGAAATGATCTACCAACGTTACCAACCAGCAACCCCTTCTTTCTTGAATGCAGGACGCAAACGTCGCGGTGAGTTGGTTTCTTGTTTCTTGATCCAAATCACTGATGACATGAACGCGATCGGTCGTGGGATCAACTCCGCGCTGCAACTTTCACGAATCGGTGGCGGTGTCGGGATCACGTTATCAAACTTGCGGGAAGCCGGCGCGCCTATCAAAGGCTACGAAGGGGCAGCAAGTGGTGTGATGCCTGTAATGAAATTGTTTGAAGATAGCTTCAGCTACTCAAACCAATTGGGTCAACGGCAAGGGGCTGGCGTGGTCTACTTGAACGTCTTCCACCCAGACATCATCAGCTTTTTATCAGCGAAAAAAGAAAATGCGGATGAAAAAATCCGTGTCAAAACCTTATCATTAGGCGTGATCGTACCTGACAAATTCTACGAATTGACGCGCAAAAATGAAGAGATGTATCTCTTTAGTCCCTACAGTGTCGAAAAAGAATATGGCGTACCCTTCTCTTATGTCGATATCACCAAGGAATACGACAACTTAGTCATGAACCCACGGATTCGCAAAATCAAAATCAGAGCCCGTGATCTAGAAAACGAAATTTCTAAATTGCAGCAAGAATCTGGTTATCCTTATATCATCAATATCGATACAGCAAACCGCAGCAACCCAATTGATGGCAAGATCATCATGAGTAATCTTTGTTCCGAGATCCTTCAAGTCCAAGCACCATCTGAGATCAACGGCAAACAAGAATACGAACTTTTAGGAACAGATATCAGCTGTAACTTAGGCTCCACCAATATCGTGAACTTGATGGACAGCCCTGACTTTGGGAAATCTGTTCGAGCAATGACTCGTGCCTTGACCTTTGTTACTGATGCGTCTGACATTGACGTAGTACCATCGATCCAAAATGGGAATGCCTTGAACCACACGATCGGTTTAGGCGCAATGGGCTTGCATACCTATTTTGCAAAAAATCAAATGGAATACGGTTCACCAGAATCCCTTGAATTTACTGATCTTTATTTCATGTTGTTGAACTATTGGACATTGGTTGAAAGCAATGCCATCGCCAAAGAAAAAGGCGAAGTTTTCCATAACTTTGAAAAATCAGCGTATGCAGACGGCAGCTACTTCACCGATTATATCCAAGGTGACTACCAACCAAAATCGGAAAAAGTCAAAGCATTGTTTGAAGGCGTCTTTTTGCCAACTGGTGAAGATTGGGCAGCCTTGGCACAAACCGTCAAAGAAACCGGTTTGTATCACCAAAACCGCCTAGCCGTTGCACCAAATGGTTCGATCTCTTATATCAATGATACGAGTGCCAGCATCCACCCAATCACTCGGATGATCGAAGAACGCCAAGAAAAGAAAATCGGCAAGATCTACTATCCAGCACCTTACTTGAGCAATGAGACGATCGGCTACTACAAATCAGCCTACGATATGGATATGCGCAAAGTGATCGATGTTTACGCAACTGCTCAAAAACACGTCGATCAAGGTATGAGTATGACCTTGTTTATGCGTTCAGATATTCCAGAAGGTCTTTACGAATGGAAAGAAACGACAAAACAAACCACCCGTGATTTGAACATTTTGCGTCACTACGCTTTCCACAAAGGCATCAAATCGATCTACTATGTACGGACCTTTACAGATGATGCAGAAGAGATCGGCAGCAACCAATGTGAAAGCTGCGTCATCTAATCCAACTTTTGCCTGAAAACGAACCAACCGCCTGCCCCTGCTCTTTCTTGACAGCGGGTCGGCTGTTGTCTTGATACGATTATTGGAGGAACCGACTATGGGTAAGACTTACTATGAAGCAATCAACTGGAATGAGATCGAAGATATCATCGATAAATCCACTTGGGAAAAATTAACAGAACAATTCTGGTTAGATACGCGGATCCCTTTATCAAATGACCTTGATGACTGGCGGACGCTATCACCATTAGAAAAAACAACGGTGGGCTACGTCTTTGGCGGCTTGACTTTATTAGATACCGTTCAATCAGAAAGCGGTATGGATCAACTGCGTAAAGATGTCCGCACCCCACACGAAGAAGCGGTCTTGAACAACATCCAATTTATGGAATCTGTCCATGCAAAAAGCTATTCATCGATTTTCAGCACCCTGAATACAAAAGCGGAGATCGCTGATATTTTTGAATGGACCAACACCAATCCATATTTGCAAAAGAAAGCCGAACGAATCAATGAGATCTACAAAAATGGCACACCGCTAGAGAAAAAAATCGCCAGTGTATTTTTAGAGACCTTCTTATTCTATTCAGGTTTCTATACACCCCTTTACTACTTAGGCAATAACAAACTAGCGAACGTAGCGGAGATCATCAAATTGATCATTCGTGACGAATCCGTTCACGGCACGTATATCGGCTACAAATTCCAATTAGGTTTCAACGAATTACCAGAAGACGAACAGCAAAAGCTGAAAGACTGGATGTACGACTTGTTGTATGAGTTGTATGAAAATGAAGAGCGTTATACCGAAGAATTATACGATGAGATCGGCTGGACCGAAGAAGTCAAAACCTTCTTGCGTTACAATGCCAATAAGGCTTTGATGAATCTAGGTCAAGACCCGCTTTTCCCAGATACCGCCAACGATGTCAATCCAATCGTCATGAACGGTATTTCAACTGGTACCAGCAACCACGACTTCTTCTCACAAGTTGGGAACGGGTATCTGCTTGGTTCCGTGGAAGCGATGAAAGACGATGACTACTTCATCGGACTTGATTGATTTGCTGACAAAAAAACACCTTGTTTCTCACCCTCAATTGGCGAGAAACAAGGTGTTTTTTAGTGAGCCAGCTGGTCTTTGATAAAGGTCAACGTTTCTGTCAAACAGGCCTGTGCTTGTGGCAAGCTATAATCAAATTGGTATTCGTGGGTCACCGTTTCCGAATCCCCTTTGTAAAAGCGACTCGTCACGGGAATATCAAGAGCTTGCAGCTGGTTGGCAAAGGCAATGCCTTGGTCTTCAAAGGAATAGGCATTGCCATCCGTGATATACGTTGGTGGAAAATCAGCCGTCAATTTATCCACCAGTGAGATCTCCTGCAGTTGGGGACTATCTTGCCATTCTTTTTTTCCTAATAATGACCAAGCCACCGTTTTGACAAAGAATTTCATAAAGCGATCATCTGAAGAAGTCCCAGCGATCTGCTTCAAATCAAGCGGTCCGCAATAGGAAATAAACCCTTTCAGGGCCGATGCAGGAATGTCTTGATCAAAGGACATTTCCTTCGCATACGCTGGATTGGTTTGCAGCGCCACATATTGCCCAGCGATTTGGGCTCCTGCAGAATCCCCGCCGAAGAAGAGTTGATCGAAATCCAGCATGGGGTATGCTTGGGCATCTGCTTTGATCGAGTCTACCGCTTGGGCTAATTGTTTGACCTGTCCAGGATAATGCAGACTTGGTGCCCATTCATAATTAATCGAAATCACAGCGGCTTTGGTTTCATCGACGACATAGGTCGCAAACTCTTTGACCCCTTCTTTGTCTCCGCCGACATAGCCGCCCCCATGGACCCAAAAAATGACTGGAACAGGGCCTTGTGCCTCTTTGGGATAATATAGATCAAAGGTACTACGTTGATAATCCGATTGATACGTCAAGTCCTGTTTGACCGTCACATTCGGCAAACTTTTTTGATAAGCTGCCTCATCCTTGATGGTCACTTCTCGGTTAAACAGATGACCGATCAAAAAAGCCCCCGGTCGTGGGGAGAGTTGAAAAGCCAGAAAAACGGCAGCTAAGAGTCCGATCAGGACCATCGCCACCCACATGAAAAAGCGCAGAATTTTTTTCAAGTAAAAGCTCCTTCCTTCGTTCTGTTTCAGCTTTTTCATTTAACCATGTTTTTTTAGCAAACTCAATGACAATTGCTAAAGATTAAAAAAGGATGATACCAATAGGCATCATCCTTAAAATAACATCGTTTATAATGGCAACATCATAAACAAACCAGCTGCGATCGCTGCCCCGATCATTGGACCGATGATTGGTACTAACGCATAACCCCAATCGGAAGTCCCTTTGTTTTTGATTGGCAAGATTTGGTGAGCGATCCGTGGTCCTAAGTCCCGTGCCGGGTTGATGGCATAGCCTGTTGGTCCACCAAGCGACAGCCCGATCGCTAAGATCAAGATCCCAACGACGATGGGATTTAATCCATCCGTAAAGGTATTGGCACCAAAAGCCAATAAGCCAAAGACTAAGACAAAGGTACCAATCACTTCAGTGATGGTATTCGATACTAAATTACGAACCGCAGGCCCTGTTGCAAAGGTACCTAAAATCGCGCCTTGGTCTTTTGTTTCATCCCATAATGGCAAGTAGTTGAGCCAAACGAGGATCGCCCCTACGATCGCACCAGCAATTTGTGCCAGCATAAACGGTACAGCCAAGCTCCAAGAAAAATTCCCCGTCATGGCCATGCCTAATGTAACGGCTGGATTCAAGTGAGCAGGTCCCATGTACCCTGAAACGTAAACGGCAATCGTTACCGCTGTCGCCCAGCCCATTGCGATCACGATCCAGCCAGAGGCTTCTGCTTTACTCTTTTTCAGATTGACAGCCGCACACACACCATCCCCTAACAAAACCAAAATAGCCGTTCCTAGAAATTCACTAAAGATCTGGGTTGTTTCATTCATCTTTTTTTCCTCCTTTTAAGGCTGTTAAATCTGATTCTGCGATCACTTGGTTCAATTCGGCTACACGGGCTGCTTTTTCTTCCTCGCTCCAGCCAAAGAAGTCGGTCATAGCTGCAACGACACCGGCTTTGACTTCATCTAAGGTGTCTCGCATAAATAGGATATGGTTGGTCCGACGCAATAGATAATCGACAGGCGTCAGAACCATTTCTTCATGCAAGGAATAGTTCAAGGCCGTACTTTCTTTTTCATCTAAGCCCTCAAACTTCGTCTTGTAGTTCAACACTTGGGGAAGATTCGACCCATAAAGATGAGCCAAATACGTCGCAGCTGCTTCATCGAATCCAGCGGCTTGCGCTTGGTCAGCCAGCTTCGCTAATTCTTCCTCTACATTGGCTGCATCAAGCTCACCACCAGAAACTGGGTACGTGGTTGAATCCACCAACTCGAAGGATGCACCGCTTTCTTGGAGCAATTCATCGATCCGTTTAACTGCTCCTTCCGCCATCAAGCGATAATCGGTGATTTTCCCCCCTGCCAACGTCAATAGTCCGTCTTTTGAGCGTTCCAAACTGCTGCCGCGAGAAACTTGCGATGGATCCACTTTGCTGGCTTCTACTCGTTCTTGTGCTTGTTTTACAGCTTTTTCTACGACTGGTCGCTGCCGCTCATCTTCAAGATACTCTTTGACGCTTTCAACGATCTGCTCAAAGCTTTCATCCGATAGTTTGCCTTTACCGCCGCCATTGTAATCAGACCCGCCATTATTCACAATCAACGGACGCAATCCTGCCCAGCTCGCTTCGATATCATCAAGGGTGATCTGAGCGTGAGGGAAGCGTTCATTCACGATGGTCAGTAGATAATCAACATCTTCTTGCGTGACCGTTGGATGGGCGAAATCGCCTGTATAATCCGTATCGGTTGTGCCAAAATAGGTCTTATTTTCTCTTGGTACCACGAAAACCATCCGACCATCATTTTTCCCAGTATCAAAATAGGTTGGTTGCGGCACTTTTAGTTTTTCCCGATCGACCACTAAATGGACACCTTTCGTCGGACGCATTTGTGGCGGCAGCTCATCATTCTTGTCTAATTGACGAACGATGTCTGACCAAGGGCCTGTCGTGTTGATCACGACTTTGGCGTGAACCTCAAAGCGCTCGTTTGTCAGTTGATCCTCCACTTCTACCCCATTGATGATGCCTTGCTCATCATGTAAGATGCCGACGACTTTGGCTTTACTGATCATTGCTGCCCCATCGGCTTGTGCTCGTTTGATGTTTTCGATCACCAAGCGGGCATCGTTGTTGCGAAAATCAAGATAGACACCGCCACCGACTAAGTTTTCCGCCTGCAGCTGAGGTTCGCGTTCTAAGACCTCTTCTTTCGTCAGCAGATAATTTTCGTATTTACTGCCTGTCACATTCGCTAAGCGATCATAAAGATCCATCGCCACTTTGACAGAAAACAAGGAGAAGGTTGCCCCTGGTTCATCATAGATTGGCAAAAGCATTGGATCTGGTTTCGGGATATGCGGAGCAATTTGCTGCACGATCGCCCGCTCCCGCACGGTGTCAGCGACCACTTCCACGTCAAAGGTTTTCAAATAGCGAATACCACCATGAACGAGTTTGGTGGACCGCGAAGACGTTCCTTCGGCAAAATCCTGCATTTCCAAAAGTACCGTCTTCATCCCAGCGGCTGCGGTTTGAACAGCAACCCCCGCGCCAGTGATCCCACCACCGATGATCAATACATCGTAGGTGGTCTTTGCCGCTTCTTGAATGGTTTGCTTCCGATCTTTATGTGAAAAGGTCATGGCTTACTCGCCTTCTTTCTTCGCTTTGAATTTGAAGGTCTGAGTAGCTGCCACCGCTTGTTTCCAGCCTTCGTACAAATTGTCTCTTTCTTCTGCTGGCATTTCTGGTGTAAACATTTGCCCTTCTTCTGCCATTGATTTCAATTCATCCAAGTCTTTCCAGAAGCCAACCGCTAGCCCTGCCAAGTAAGCTGCACCTAATGCGGTTGTTTCCAGATTCGCAGCTCGTTGCACGTCAATGTCTAAAATGTCCGCTTGGAACTGCATCAATAGATCGTTTTTGGCTGCACCGCCATCGACTTTCAGCAATGGGATATCGATGCCAGAATCTTTTTTCATCGTGTCGATGACATCTTTTGATTGATACGCAACAGCTTGCAATGTTGCCCGAACAAAATCTTCCTTCGTCGTCCCACGAGTCAAGCCAAAGACGGCTCCTCTTGCATCTGAATCCCAATAAGGTGCACCCAATCCAGTAAAGGCAGGCACCACATACACTTCATTATCGCCTTTTGCTTTGGCAGCTATTTCTTCTGATTGCGGAGAAGACTCGATCATTCGTAGACCGTCCCGCAGCCATTGGATCGCTGATCCAGCAACGAAGATACTTCCTTCTAAGGCATAATAGACTTTGCCGTTGATGCCATACCCGATGGTCGTCAGTAGGTCATTGTCAGACAATTGTGGTTCTTCACCCGTATTCATGACGATAAATGCCCCAGTGCCGTAAGTATTTTTGATCATGCCTTTTTCAAAGGCCATTTGTCCAAAGAGGGCGGCTTGTTGGTCCCCAGCCATTCCAGCGATTGGTACTTCACTGCCGTAAAAATGGTAGCTGCGGGTGTGACCATAGACTTCTGAGTTGCTTTTGACTTCTGGCAACATCGAGCTTGGAATGTTCAAAAGATCCAAGATTTCTTGATCCCATTCTAATTTATGGATATTGTAAAGCATCGTCCGACTAGCATTGGAGTAGTCGGTGACATGGACTTGTCCATCTGTCAGTTTCCACACAAGCCATGAATCGATCGTTCCGAAAAGTAGCTCGCCATTATCCGCCTTTTCTTGTGCCCCTTCGATATTGTCTAATAGCCAGCGCACCTTGGTCGCTGAGAAATACGCATCAATGACTAACCCAGTTTTTTCATGGATCATCTCTGTATGGCCATCTGCTTTTAATTGGTCAGCGATCGGTGAAGATTGGCGGGATTGCCAAACGATTGCATTTGCGATCGGCTGGCCTGTCGTTTTGTCCCAAACCACTGTCGTTTCACGCTGGTTGGTGATCCCGATGCCGGCGATTGCTTCTGGTCGGATACCTGATTCAATAAATGCCCCTGCGATGACTGATTGGACAGAGTTCCAAATTTCGTTGGCGTTGTGTTCTACCCAACCCGATTTTGGAAAGTATTGCGGAAACTCTTTTTGTGAACTACCGATTTTTTTCCCGTTACGATCAAAAATAATTGCTCTTGAACTAGTGGTTCCTTGGTCGATCGCCATTACATAATTTTTTTCTGCCATTTGATTCGCTCCCTTTAGTTTTTTATACGCTTTTCTTGTTAGCGCTTTCTGACTTGCTTTTATTTTAGCTGAACTTTCGCAATGTGGTTCGTCAATTTTTTTTCAAATTTCTAAGAAATTGACGAAATCCACTATTGAAAGCGTTCGCGGATCATTTTTTTGATCGTTTCCCGATCATAAGCGGTACCTAGTTCACTGATTCGATAAGTCGGTGTTTTCGTCTCGATAGCATAGTTTGCCAAGATTAAGTCATATTCTTGTTCTGGGCGATAGCGTTCTACGACTACGCCATTCAAATTTTTGAGATACAGCAGCCACATGTAGTAGAGGGCTTCTTTAAACAGTTCATCCATTTTCAAAGCGATCCCGACGCGAAACTCCCGATTGATTTGATAATCGATGATCGTGATCACGCTCAAGTATTTGACCATCGTCATCATCAACAAACTATTTTTATCAGATGGCTTGATATCAAGCTCTGCTAAAGCCTTATCCAATAGTTCGTGACTGATTTGCTGGATGTTACGACTGGATAGCTGCGCTTCTAACTGCCAAATATTTTCTCGATCAAAAACCTCCACATCCCCTTTGAAAAAATACACGCGGCTGTGGATCTGCAGCAGGTGACCATAACAAGTGGCTTCGATTTCACGGGGAACAAACGATGGGCGGTAGAGATGCAAAATATGTTCCAAAATCAAGGTATCCGTCAAGGCAGTTGGCGTAAACCGAGAACGCTGCAGCATATACACTTGCAGATCGTGTTCGGATAACACCGAGAACGACAGTAAAAAGACAAAGTGCAGCATCGCCTCCTCTTCTCTGACTTCTAATGCATAATGGCCAAACCCACGAAATACTAACTCCCGTAATTGCTGAAACAAAGGATCTTTCGTGTAGGGTACCATTTTCTCCCGTAAGACTTGAAAGGATTGAGTAGTAATTTTCAGTCGCGCCTTCATGATCCTCAGCCATAAGGACAAGCGCTGTTGGGCTTCTTTCGTGAAGGTCATGTTCAGACCTCGTGTGATCAGACCGACGTATTTTTCATCGATCGGCAGCGGCTGACTGTCGAAAGAATGGACATACCAAAAGAGTTCAAAATAGAAATAACGAATTTGCGTTTCTTCCCCAATCAGCTTTCCTTGCCAGATCTCTAACTCGAATTCTGCTAGCAAGCCATTTAGCTCTTTGATTTTGCGAAACAAGGATGACTCGCTGACCGCTAATTTTTGTGCCAGCTGGACAGTGGTCACCTCTTGATGCTGCAAAAGATGCTCGAGGATTTGAAATTTCAATGCTGAACGATAAAACGCCCATTCGATTTGATTAAGGGAAAAAGTGGGACTCATTTCAAAGACCAGGACACCTTTTCGATAATACAACTGACACTGTTCTTGGTAGTGAGCCAGCTCATCTTGCAACTCCTCCACATATTTTTCCAAGGAAGGCTTACTGATGCCAAGATAGCTCGCCAGCTCGTGCAGCTCCATTTTTCCGCCCACCAGTAAAAGCTTTTTGAGCAGCTGCAATTGCTTTGCTTCTTTTTTTTCTAATAACTGATCAAGTCTCATCGGCATCACTTCCCGACCATAGAAAAGTTTCGTCGATTACATTAGTGAACCGTGGATGGAAGAAAAAGTCTTTTTGGGTCAACTCCTCCATCGTTGCCTGCTGCTCGATCGCAAACGCTAATAAATTGATTTTTTCCAAAATATTGGCTTTTGATAAAAGCTGCGCACCAACGATTCGGCCGCTGGCTTGTTCGATCATCACTTTTCCATGAACCTGCGTTGGATCAAACAAGGAACTGGCGGCAGTAAACGCATGACAGACGATCGGAGATTCGAAGAAAAACCGATCAGACTCGGTCAAGCCGGTGCTTGCTAAGTACCACCCAAACAGTTGCGTACCGACTGTCCGCAATCCGCCACGAAACGGGATGGTTTTGCTTGCCAGATTACGAGCTACTGCGATTCCTGAGCGAACAGCATTGTTGACTAAGGGCATATAGACCGTGTCTTTCGTAATAGCATTCGGAATTTGGATCAAATCGCCGACCGCAAAAATATCCGTGGCAGAAGTTTCCAAGTAGGCATCTGTCCAGATGGTTTGATCACTGTGTAATTCAAAGACCGCAAATGCCTCTGGCAAGCGAGGATGAACGTTGACTGTCGTCAATACCAGATCGCTTTCATAGCCTTGATCGGCGGTTTCGATCCGAAAGCCTGTTTCCGTTTTAACGACTGCCAAAGTTGGCTTGGACCAATGCAGCTGCAAGTTGGGGATTTTTTCGATCTCCGTTAAAAAGGGCTGCAAAAAATCGTGATCAAAGTACTTGAATAAAGGATATGACATTGATTCGATCACACTGACTTTTTTTCCGATCGCAGTCAAGGTATTCGCCGCTTCCATCCCCGCTTGACCAGCACCTACGATGGTAATCGACTCTGCTTGGGGCAATTGCTGCAAGAAATGCTTGGCTGCCTCATATTCCTTGTAGGTCAGTAGTGCTTCTTCTGGTTGTGGCAAAACAGTGGAATCTTGACTGGAGCCTGCTGCCAAGACGAGTCGATCATAACTTAGTTCTCGCTTATCCGTTCGAATCCGATGATCCGAAGGAAAAATCTCCAGAAGCGTTTCTTCTAAGGCAACGTCGATCGTTTCTGCCTCCAGCTGCTCCTTCGTACAAAAGAATGCTTCTTCCAGCGATGCGATCCTGCCTTCGATCAGCAATAACAAACCGCTTGGAACAAACCCAAGATGGGCTTTTTTTTCTATCAATAAAATCTCTGCGTCAGGGTATAATCGGCGTGCTTCAAGGGCGCAGCTGACACCCCCAAAGGACCCGCCTATGATAATGATTTTCATTGGATCACCTCTCTCCCTTAGCTTAAATGAAACGCTCTCATTTGACGAGTAAAAAGCTATCTCCCTTACTATTTTTTTGCACCAGATATAGTAAGATGTTTTCAAATCAAAAAAAAATCTGAATGACCGTACCTTGAGGTTCCGCTGTCATCAGCCAAACAGCGCTCATTAAAAAATTCGCTAAAAAAAGAAAAATGCACAAAAAAACCAGCCAATCGAGACTTGGTTGCATCATCACTAGGATCATGCAACCTACTTCCTGATTGAATGGTTTATTTTTGCTATCGTTTTATCTGTGTTATTGAGGCTGAGAATCTTGCTTACAAGCACTACCAATCTTATCTGCTACGACGATCGCTGCTTTGACTTGTTCAACCGTAATTGGAAACGGCATCGAATGAATCGATTCTTCAGGGATACAAGCCTTTTCGGCTACTTCTGTTAACTCCTCGTCACTGATCGTTTCTACCCCTAAGTCTCTCAAGCAAACAGGTAAGCCAATCGATAGCGCAAAGTTGATTACTTCAAACAACTCTTTTTGAGGTGCATTTTCTAAAACGAGTTGGCAGATCGTGCTAAAAGCGACTTTTTCTCCGTGGGTGGCGTCATGGGCAGCATGAAGAACAGTCAAGCCATCATGAATGGCATGGATCGCTGCTAATCCGGCACTTTCAAAGCCTAATCCAGAAAGGAGGATATTGGCTTCGATCACATTTTCCAATGCTGGCGTGACCACATTACGCTCACAAGCTTGCTTCGCTTTGGCACCATCTTCTAAAATCGTTTCATAGCACAGCTTCGCTAACGCATAAGCGGCTTTGGTTCCTTTCGCCGGTGGACAGCCTTCTTGTGCGCCACAAGGCAATCCAGCATTGACATTAGAAAAAGAACGTTGAGTAGCTCTTGCCTCAAAATAAGTTGATAAGGCATCTCCGATTCCAGAGACAAGAAAACGTGTCGGTGCTTGCGCGATCACGACTGTATCGATCAAAACTACGCTCGGACTTTGGACAAAATACGCGTAGTCATCAAATGCGCCCTCTTCTGTATACAAAACTGCAGAATGACTGGTTGGTGCATCGGTTGCAACGATCGTTGGAACGATGATCAAGTTGCGGCCCTCTGCCACACATTTTGCCGTATCAATAGCTTTTCCGCCCCCTAAACCAATAATACAGTCACAGGCGTTTGCAGCAGCGATCGCTTTTAAACGAGCCACTTCTCCCCGAGTCGCTTCGCCGTGAAAATCACTTTCGACCAAAACAATTTCATAGGTGTTTGCCGTCTGATCTAATTTTTCTTTGACCCTTGCGACATCTTCTTTACTGGCAATCAATAAGGCGCTTTTCCCAAAGGTTTTTACAAAATATCCTAGGCGAAGCAATTCATCTTCTCCTTGCACATATTTTGCTGGACTGATAAAAGCTTTTCTCATTACACGACACTCCATTTCTTTTATTTTATTTTTAGTGCAGTCAATTGTTCTATGATCTCTTGCTCAGAAGCAGCAACTTGCAATAATGCAGCAGCAGTATAGGCACTTTCGATCAGCGCAGTATCAAATAAGTGAACTGTTTTTTCGGTCAATTCCTCCGCAAGTTCCAAATTCATTTTGGCACTGCCTAAATCATAAAAAGCGAACAGTATCTGGCCCTGGTTCTCTTCAAACGCAGTTACGATCGTTTCTGCATTTGTCCCGATTCCATTGTCCTCTAAGCCAGCTGCTAAAGTAATGGGAACATCTGGAGCAACTTCTTTGATCAAACGCTGTAAGCCAAAAGCAATTTCATAAACATGAGAGACGAGTACAATGCCGATTTTATTCATCAAAAACACCTGCTTCAATCATTGCGCCAAAAAGAAAGGCACTGGACATCGCGCCGGGATCAATATGTCCCAAAGATCGTTCCCCCAAATAAGAAGCACGACCTTTTTTGGCAACAAGATCCGCTGTTTTTTCGGCAGCTTCTTTCACGACTTCAAAGGACAAGGTTTCTGCTTCCAGAGCTACGATCGCTCGTTCCCAAGTTTCTACCATCGTTTTATCTTTAGCTTCAGATTGTCCTCGACGTTTGATACCACTAAGCGCTGCTTCAAGAATCGCTTTGGGATTTTCCATCATGGCGCTCGTTTTCGCCATCTCCAAGAAAGCCGTGCCATAGAGGGGGCCGGATGCGCCACCCACTTTACTGATCAGAGTCATCGCTGTCTTTTTAAAAACCTCTGACACCTCCTCTACAGGTTCCTTTTCTAACGTCTCCATGACTGCTGTCATTCCTCGAGCTAGATTACTTCCGTGATCGCCATCACCGATCGCTGTATCTAGTGCATTCAAATAATCTTTTTCTGCTTGAATCGTTTGATGAAAAAGACGAAGTGTTTTTAATGAATTTTCTTTTGTAAACATTCTTTTCCCCTTTTTACCAAGCGGTATGTGCTACCGGCTCCGTTAAATAAGCCACCCATTCCGGTTCCAATTTTAATAGGGTCAATGAGATACCTGCCATATCGATTGCCGTCATAAAATTGCCGACCTTTGAAAACACCACATCGAGCTCACGATCCAAATGTTTCCGTACATCTTGATAGAAAATATATTGCTCCATCAATGGTGTACCGCCCAATCCATTGACCATCACAGCAAATTTCTCCCCATTTTCCCAAGAAAAAGCCTTTTTTAATTTCTCGATCATTTTTTGAGCGATCTCATTTGAAGAACACATCGTTTCCCGAGCATAACCAGGCTCACCATGAATCCCCACACCAAACTCGATGTCTGTTTCTGTTAGTGTAAAGCCTGGACTTCCCACTTCTGGTACGGTGGCACCACTCAGTGCGACGCTGATGGTTTTTAATTGACGGACAACTTGGTTCCCAAGTGACACTAGCTCTTCAATGGAACACCCCTGTTTGGCAGCAGCTCCTAAAATTTTATGAACAAAAACCGTGCCAGCGACCCCACGTTTTCCTTGCGTAAAGGTGCTATCCTCCACAGCGATATCATCATCAACGACCACTGTGCCAACTTCAATACCATCTAGTTCAGCGAGTTCCTTTGCCATCTCAAAGTTCATGATATCGCCAGAATAATTTTTCACGATCAAAACGACACCATTGCCGGTATTCACACTTTTGATTCCTTCGTAAATTTGATCCGGCGTAGGTGAAGTAAACACTTGCCCACAAACAGCTGCCTGTAACATTCCCTCACCGACAAAGCCCGCATGAGCTGGCTCATGCCCACTTCCACCACCACTGATTAAAGAAACTTGTTTGGCGAGTTCTTTTTGTTTTACGACAAATGTATTGGGAACTTGTTCAATCGTTGATTCATTTGCTTGAACGATTCCTCGAATCATTTCTGCCAAAACATCTGTCGGTTGATTCATAATTTTTTTCATTGCTTACTTCCTTTCCATACGTTGTGAATCTTATGAAAGCTTCTTCCTATCCTCTCGATATTTCGCAAGACGCTTCATAATTTTTTGTTATTTTTTATTTCTCTTTTTAAAAAAAAGTTTCTCCCCAAAAAAACTGTTAGCACCTTCAAAAAAACAAGCTTCTTGCTATTATTCAAATTGGTCTTCCTGCTTTTTTTATAGGTCTCCTTATCTATAACCTTACCGTTTCCAAGCTCTATTTACAACGGACAGAAACACTAATGTGTCCGCTTCCAAACGCACCTTAATAGTAGTTTGCCATGGAAAAAAAGCGTATAATCGAATTACGATTTAAGTAAAAGGAGCTGGCGTCGATGAATCGTTTTATTCGATCAAAACCACAGATACAGAAACAGATTTTTGCTGGATTTGCCTATACCTACCATGATCGCCTGCGCTGGATCCCCCGCACAGGGATTTTCCTAAAAAGAGAATTGCCAACTAATAAAGTTATTTTATTAAGTGGTGGCGGTAGTGGTCATGAACCTTCCCACATAGGCTATATTGGAAAAAACATGTTGGATGGTGCTATTATGGGATCAATCTTTGAGCCTCCTTCAGCAGAAGAGATTTTCCGTGGTATCAAGGCATCATACAACGGACATGGGACCATCTTGATCATTAAAAACTTTGCTAAAGATGCTCAAAATTTCTTACAGGCGCAAACATGGGCTGCCGAAGCTGGGATGAAAGTGGATCATTTGCTTGTTTCCGATGATTGTTCGATTGAAAGTGATACCTTTATCAAACGCCGTAGAGGCGTTGCTGGAACGATTTTTGTCCACAAGCTATTGGGGGCTGCTTCAGAAGAGCTACTGTCATTAAAACAATTGAAAGAATTAGGGGAACAGATCGTCCCACGGATCAAAACACTAGGGGTTGCTTTTACTCCGCCCTCACCTATCGCACACATTCGTCAGCAATATCACTTAGCTTCGGACGAACTAGCATTTGGTATCGGTATTCATGGAGAGTCTGGTTACCGAACTGAAAAGATCCATTCTTCTGAACGAATCGCTATTGAGTTAGTCAACAAACTCAGCAAGCAATTTTCCAAAGAAGAGCTAAAAGACATCGCGCTGCTGGTCAACGGCTTAGGGGCGATCCCTCTTTTGGAACTGGCAATATTTATGAACGATGTCCAACAATTACTAGAGATTGAAGAGATTCGTGCTTCCTTTAAAAAAATGGGCAACTTCTTGACCGCCTATGATACGGATGGTCTCTCACTTTCCTTTTTTTCCTTGAAAAACCAAAAGTGGCAAGAGTACTTGCATCTTCCGACCGATGCCTTTGGCTGGCACTAAGTCATGTTCCTTTTGCTTCGACAAAAAAGAGCAGCTGTCTATTCGCTTAATCAAATAGACAGCTGCTCATATTATTCGCAAATTCTCGTCCACTTGGTTTACAGCCTTCTGACATCCACTTTGTCGTCATTGCCATAAACGCAGTCGCATAGAATTCTTCGATAAACTCACGATTTTCTTTCTTTTTGCTGTTGTCGCCCCATTTTATATCCAACATCTTACTGATCAAGCCCTTTAAGTGTTCGACATAATACTCTTGAAAAGAATTTTGACCTTGAAAAGATAACACATTACAATAGAATCGCTTATTTTCTTCAAAGTAAACGAACAAGTCTTGTAACGTCGTCATCCAGTCTTCATAAGCCAAATTATCTGCTATTTTTTCAATGGCTTCTTGCTGAAAAATCCAATCGGTCAAATCATATTTGTCTTGAAAATGATTGTAATACGTTTGACGACGTATATTGGCTGCTAGCATAATCTTTGAAATAGTTACTTTCTCGAAACCAATCTCCACTACTAATTGTTTAAATGCTTTGGAAATTTTTTTCTTTACGATCATTGATTCTGCCATCTAAACACCCTTATCTAATAAACGAATCTTCCATTTTGCTGATGCTTCCTTAATGGATAGATCTTCGACTCGTTCGGTTAATAAGATGAACCTTCCTGCCTTCGCTATACGAGTATTCTATCTAAGCTATTGTCTGTTTACAATAACAAATAATGAATATTGACAGCCGTTTTTTGCATTTCCTCCCCTTGATAAAAAACCAATCGTTATTTGTGTTGATAGAGCTGGTTTCTAGGGATCTAAAACAATTCGGTCCAACAAACAGTTAAATCATATCTAAAAAATTACTATAAAGGTAACATAACACTTTTTAATCATTCACCTAATTTTTTTCAGCTTTCACTCATTACTCATCCCGATCAGATCAAACGTTTCCGTTGAAACGATCACTTCAAAAGATGGGCTGCTTGGTCGTGGGAATT
Organism: Enterococcus sp. DIV0421; assembly: GCF_051713745.1. Classification (NCBI taxonomy): domain Bacteria; kingdom Bacillati; phylum Bacillota; class Bacilli; order Lactobacillales; family Enterococcaceae; genus Enterococcus; species Enterococcus sp. DIV0421. The sequence continues at coordinate 2,291,817 of NZ_JBIOQM010000001.1, read as the reverse complement.
TTATCCAGTTTGCCCGTTCTTGAAGATCGTAATACCAGCCATTTGTTGCTGCTTCAAAATCTTGACGACTTAGATATTGTGGCAGCTTTTGCCCATCTAAGGTGACCCAATAGGCACCTTTTTCCTTAGTTATCACCTTCAAGCGATAATACTCGATCGTACTGTCGAAAGTACCTGTTGTTTGAAACTGAATGGTTTTTCTTTCTCTGCCAGTTGTCTTGATCGTCGTTAGCTTGTAATGCTGCTGTTCAAAATCATTGCTCTGTCCATCATCTTCGTACAAATCGAATCGTTGATTTTCTCCTTCACCTATTAGTAGTTCGATCTGTTTCAACGTATCAGTCGCCCGTTGATGCTCATCAGCACTTGTCACAAAGATACCATCTGCTCTAAGAAACATCGGGATATCTTCTAAGCCGACTGGAATCGTGATCACTTGACCACCCTCATAACATGTGAATTGCTCGTTTAATTGGAACCATTGACTACCTTTTGGCAAGTAAAGGGTTCGCGTTGTCGCACCTGCTTCCAAAACATTGGCAACTAAAAGCGACGAACCAACCATGAAGGTATGAAAAGGATCTGCATAACAGTTAGGGTCTTCTTGAAATTCGTAGAACAACGGTCTGAGGATCGGATCACCCGTTCGATGGGCTTGATACATCAATGAATAGAGGTAAGGCAGCATTTGATAGCGCAAGCGAAAGGCTTTCCGAATCAATGGATTCATTTTGTCATACATCCATGGTTGCGTAACTGTGTTATCATCGTTGGCAGAATTGATACAAAAACGCGGTTGAAAAATACCATTTTGAATCCAGCGCAGTAATAATTCTGCATCTGGTGCACCACCAGCAAAACCACCAATGTCACAGCCAGTATTTGCTACCCCAGACAAACCCATCCCGATGATTGTATCGATATTGTATCGGAGGGTCCGCCAGTCAGTGAGATTGTCTCCCGCCCAAGTTTGCGCATAACGCTGAATCCCGGCATAGCCTGCTCGATTGATGATGTACGGTCGCTTATTGGGAAAAACTTCTTTGATCGCTTGTTTTGCCGTATAGGCCATCATGTTGGCTTGGATCGGTTTTAATTCTGCAATTTGTCCTCGTTCTGCTCCTTCGCCACAAAGCGCTTGTTTTTCTTCGATCCCATCGTATTCGCAATTATCGTTCCAGACGGTAGCTGTCCCTTTTTCTAAAATCGATGCTTTCAACATTTTTTTCCAGGTATTGCGCCCTGATGCTTTTAAGAAATCAACAAAACGACCTTCACCACCCCACCAGCGACCATAGTAATCTTGTTCACCGTCGCGGTCTTTCACAAACACATCATTTGCTTCAAATTCCTCTCTAAAGGGATGCTTTTCTAAAATACCCGGTTTCAAATTCACGATAACATTGATTCCTAGCTGGTTCATTTTGTTAAAAAACGCAATTGGATCAGGAAAACGCGTTTTATTCCAATGAAACACATACCTCAGATTATCTTCTTCACCAGAGGAATAGCCCGATGCTAGCTTAAAATTATCGATCATCATACCATTGGCCCGATGCTTTTCAATCACACCATAGATTTCTTGGTCACAATTTTTGTCAAGTTCTGCATAATACATAGTAGATGCAGTAAAACCTAAGCTGTGTTTAGGCGGCATAGCTTGCTTGCCGGTTAGATCGGTATAGCGATTGACAACTTCTTTTACTGAAGGACCGTTGATAAAAAAGAGATCGATCTCGTTACCATCTGTTTGATAATAGCTATAAGGGTCCCAATAACCACTGATCTCATTGCCCATATCAAATACAGACTCATAAGAATTGTTATAAAAGAGACCAATCGCTGTTTGGTTGCTTTCACTCAGACGAATATAGAAAGGGATATGCTTGTATAACGGATCACCAAACTCTGGATCGTGACCAATTGCGTCTTTGGCGGACATGCGCATTCGTCTGCCTTTTTTATCATGGTGCCCTGTCTTTTCGCCAAAACCATAAAAATGATTGGTTTTTGGTTCGATTTTATTATAATGGTACGCTCTGCCTAGCTGGTCGATCTCAAAAGCCCGTTCTGGCAAATCAGAGTAAATCAATTCGTCTTTCTGGTTGTAGATTCTGAAATGGAAGGGTGCTTTGTGGATGATCACCTTTAATTTTTTGGCAGGAAAAATCAAGGTATCTTCCGTTTCTTCACACGGGACAGTAACCGCTGCGACTCGCTTACGCTCCTCCTTCAATAAGGAATCCAAGCGATCCTCCCAAGCGGTCATTACTAAGGCATACGATTTTTCGATAAATGTCCGATCAAAAGAGGCGCGGATTCGGACAATATCTTCCGTGAGAAATAGTAGTTGAATCGTTGCTTCTTCGGTATGGATCAAGTAATCATCGGGTCGTTTTTCAAGATAAAGAAATGTTTTCACTCTCATAATAGTCCCCTTTTCCCTGAATCAATGCACAGTCCAAGAGACAGGGATTGAATTTTGAATCATTTATTTCTTTCGTAAAAACCATCGCAGCGATTTCACTCAAGACACGCAAATTAACGATTTGCGGTATCCCTAAAAACTTTCTGAGCTGAACTTTTTTCGTTCTCGTGTAGATCGATGCTTGTTGCTGCTCTTCGATCCAGTGAAAAAATTCATGTCCGAAAACCAGGTTCGCAATTTCTGTGTCGGTGCTCTTGATTGCCCTGTTTTCTAAAAAGGCTGCTATCTGTGTGATTGCTGCCTCATTGATGAATAATTGATTAGGTGGCTGAAACTGCCCTAAGATCATTCCACTAGCATTTAAGGGCACTTGATTTCGCAACAATAGCTTGTTTTGTTTGCAGATGGTCCCCCTATCAAAGGGGTGACCATACATTTCTAAAAATTCTTTGGCAGCAGTTTCGCCACATTGTCGTGCTTGCTCAATCAGCTCCACATGATCTGATCCTTGGTATTTGCAGGCAAAGGGATCGGTCATGAATAGATAATTCGCCCAAAATTCGTCATCGTATTGCGTTAGTTCCTGCAATGGTCGTCTTAAAATAGTCGTGTGATTCATCATTGATCACCTGATCATGTTTGTTTGATGTTTCCTGCGACCAGTAAAACTTCTGTGTCCCCTTGTAAATCATCTAGCTCAATGCCCATCAATAATGCTAACTGTTCAAGCGTTGAAGCAGAGAAGTCCATCACTCGTGAACCAAAACAGACATAAAACTCTGGTCGAACAATGATCTCACTTTGATAAACAGACATTTCTTCCCACAATTTCTCCACTGCCTCTCGGTAAGTGGCAATCGTTGCTTTTGCTGCCAAAGCATTCGCTCGTTGCACTTTGATAAAGCCTTTTTTATCTAAGATACGAACTTGAGTGGGACCGTCATGTGTCGCTTCACTAAACACGAAGAAGGCATTTGTTTTCGCCAACAAGGTCGTTTGCTGCTCCGTCAAGCGCATGTCTTTGGCAGCCAAAGCCAATGCTTCTTCTTCCGAACATTCTTTTAATAGATCCATGGCTTTGACTTCGGTGGAACCAGTCGCGATCGCGGTCACTTTTGACGTCTGTTGATCGATTTCAATATGAACTTCGATCGTTTCTTCACTTGCTCCACTATCGATGGCCTTATCTAGTGCTTCTTGTTTGATGGCACGAATGTCTTCTGGACTTGGCGATGGGATGATACGCTCAACGACATCACGCACCATGGCTAAAGCAACACCGATGGAAGAAATCACTTCCGCATTTTCTGGGATATCATATTTCACTTGATCTTTATTGGAATAATACGTAATCAAGGAGGAGGCACCGCCACCTACTCCTACTAAGGAGATTTGGTCTTTTTCTAGCTTGTATTTATCTACCAGTTCGTTGATGACCGGTGCAATCTTTTGGTAAGATTTTTCCATGATTTGGTTCGCGATATCCTCCACTGTCGTCTTGCAATAATCCGCCAATACTTGCATTGCTTTACGTGCAGAAGGAATATTTCCATAAGAAAAATGATTCGGTTCTACCAGACCCAAGACATTGGCTGCGCAAGAGTTTGTAATGGTGACAGCTGAATCGTCCTCCATAAGAATTCGGACGTAATCGGCAGGATCACCAGGCTTAGGCGAAAAGAAATCGACCTTTGGCTGATTGATTTTCTCAGTATCGGTGTATACGGCATAATCAAGTCCTGCGATATGTGCAGAACGTGGGCCAACGTCAATGATCCCATTTTTATCCGCGCGAACCATTGAACCACCTGCAACGCCGAGGATTCGTACATCTAATGAACTGATGTACGTAGCATGACCACCCACGATAGAATAATCGATCGTGGGCCGTCCATTTTTGATGACACCGATATTGGTGGTCGTCCCACCAACTTCAAAATAGATCCCATTTGAAGCCCGCAGATACATCAATGAACCCATGACCGAAGCAGCCGGTCCTGACAACATCGTCAATACGGGACGACGCTTCATTTCAGTGATTTCCATCACCCCACCGTCACCACGCATGATCATCAACGGAACAGTTACGCCTGCTTGTCGAACGGCATTTTCGGTTGATGTTGCGGTATTTAGCATTTTTGGTAAAATACTGGCATTGATCACTGCCGTACGGGTTCGCCGCGTTAAGCCATATAGCTTCGTGATATCTGATGCCATCGTAGAAGGAATATTTTTTTGCTTCGCTACATTGGAAACCAGCTCCTCGGGACCGATATCATCTACCCCAAACGCCATGGAAGAAACGATGACCTCCGCAGATTCTTGCTTTAGCGCAGCAATTTTGTCACCGATTTTGTCTTCGGATACTTCTTTTAGTTTCAGAAATTCATTAGCGATCTGAATTTCTTTGCCTTCTCCTAAAACAATATTTTTTATGTTTAATTGTTTCTTCGCGAGAAATCCTTCTAAGCCGCCTTTGGCTATCCCTAAAATCCCTACTTTCGCCACGTCACCTTCAATTAATGCATTGGTCGCCTGCGTGGTACTATGGGCAACAAAAATCACTTCTTCCGGAGCAATATTGTTTTCTTTTAAGCAATTTTGAAAGGTCTGAATGACACCTTTTGCCACTCCTGAAACATCATCGTGGGTTGTTTTGACGGAAGATTTCCCAATAATCTCATGCGTCGCATTATCGATCGCTACCGCTTTTGTATGGGTTCCACCCACGTCAATTCCCATCCGTACTCTTCTTGTCATGTTCTATACCACTCTTTTCTAGCCTTTTGTGCTGATTTTTTACATTAAAGATCCGTACATGAGATAGACAACGATTGCCATAATGACACATAGGGTCGCTGATGTTGGGATCCCAAGACGCATATAATCTTTGGACTGTACTTTGGCATAATCCAATGCCCAGACTGCTCCTGAAAGGGTAATGTCTAGTCCTTGGGGAATGATCGTTGTCACGATAAACAATGGATAGAGAAATTGAATCGGCCAACTTGTTACCGCAGCTACGACATGTAAAAGTGCAAGACCGCTTCCGACTAAGTTCATCGGCCCTCTAAAATGCCCTAAGACACCAAAGACACCAAACACGATCGCCAATCCTAATGTGGTCGCAGGAATCACTGGGCTTAATAATGCGCCTAAATAGGGAGCAACATACGCAGCTGCCGCATTGTAAGTGGCGATGGCTAACAAGAACGCCATCATCGGTGCAACACTGATCGCCCCATCAGACCCATACTTGGCAATTTTCCGACTTGCTTCCACAAAGCCGCCTTTTAGATGCCCTGTCGTGATCAGTGCAAACAAACTGGATAAAATAAAGGAAAGGATCACGGGTAGATTAAATGCGATCAATAAAATCACGGGCATAGCAACGGAAATCAGTGAAAGAGCAGGAGCACTTTTGGCTGTGGACTGACCTGCATCCCAAGAATAGACTTTTTTGGCTTTCCCGATCTTCACATTAACGATCGTCAAGATCACGATCAAAGAAATCGTCGCTGCCACGATCGCAAATGGGAAATAATCATTGTAACTATAATTCGCAAATTCTGGACTCGTCGTTTCGAAAATCGTTTGATACTGTTGGAAATTCACTACATTCAAGAAGGAGGCACTCACTCCCGCTGAACCAATAAAAGCAAAAACGGAAACAAGTGGTGAGATACCTAATGCCAGCATGATCGGTAAAACAACTACCCCGATAGCAATGTATGGTCCGACACCTGTTAACGAAGTGAACAATACAGCTGTAACCAAGCACAGCAAGTTGACGGTCACTCGCGGATGATCGCCCCCTAATTCCACGGTCTTACGAATCAAAGTAGAAGCAATCCCTGTTTCAATCAAAACGGTACCAAAGAATGCCCCGAACAACACATTGACTAAAACATTTCGTCCGTATGCTTCGGGTCCCGCTTGGAAGACATCCGTCAGCACTTCAACTGCGGTCAATCCCTCCATAGCACTATTGGGCTCAATCACATTTCCTGCAAAACTAATGGCGATCCAAATCGCACTCATTAAGAAAAAGCCAACGGTCATGTTATAGCCCTTGATACAATAAAAAGCCATAAATAAAATCGACAAAATGACCAATCCGCCTAATACCTGTGTAATCATTTCTTTTCCTCCTCGTTTTTACATTTCTTTTTCTTACATCCCTAACAAATCAAAGTTTTCAAAGGAGATCACCGCTTGATAATCTGCTTTTGGATTTTGGTATTTGATAAAGACTTGACCCATGGTTTGACTATAGTACCAGCCTTCCTTCGCAGCCTCGAATTGCTTATGATGCTGAAAATGAGGAACAAGCTGATCATCAATCGTTACCCAAAAAGGGGCTTTTTCGTGGTTGATGATTTTTAAAAGAATCTTTTCGATCTGCGTTGGATAGTCACCCGTTCGTTTCACTGTCACTTTGACCTGTTCTCCAGGTTCCACATGGATCTCTTCTTTCAAGTAGGCGCCTGTCTTGTAAGCCAATGATTTCCCGTCATCTTCATAATGGGTGAAGTGACAAGCTTGATCTGGTGCCACTAAAATCTCTAGATCAGTGACCGCCTCAGAATGAAGATTTCTCACTTCATTCGCTGCAAAAAGGGTGATCGACCCACCAATCACGAACAACGGTACACTATCGATCGTCACAGGAATGGCTAGTGTTTGGCCCCCTTGGTACTTCTGTCGTGAATAAAAGTCATAATAAACTGCCCCTTCTGGCAAATAGACCTCACGGACTTTTGGCCTTTTTCAACGACATTCGCTACGAGTAATGATTCTCCGACAACAAAATCAATGCCGTTGTCATAACAGTTAGCATCCTCTTGAAATTTCATAAAGGTCGGTTGAATAATTGGCAAACCAGTCTCAGCCGCCCGCACCATCAATGAATAATAATAAGGAATCATTTTGTATCGAAATTGGATCGCCTCCGCAATCCGTTGCTTACTTGCAGAAAACATCCAGGGTTCAGTCACCGTATTATCAGTATTGGTTGAATGAATCGAGAAGCGGGGCTGGAAAATTCCATTTTGGACCCAGCGGACAAACAACTCTTCTTCAGGAGCATCCCCATAAAAGCCACCGATATCACAGCCATAATTGGTCACCCCAGAAAGCGCCATTCCTAAAACTGTCGCGATGTTGTATTTTAGCGACTCCCAACTCGTTCGGTTATCCCCAGACCACGATTGGGCAAAACGCTGAATTCCCGCATGGCCTGCCCGACAAACCACAAAGGGTCGGGTGTTAGGGTGCTCTTCTATGATGGCTTCGGTTGTGATTTGGCACATAAGATTTGCCATGATTGGACGTAACTGACCAATGGTACCGGTTTTCCCATCATAAAAACAACGAGCATCTTGATCGACAATACTTTCATATTCACAATTATCATTCCAAACACTGGTTACACCGTAAGATAAGACATGTTCCTTTAAATACTTTTTCCAAATCCTCCGTGTATGGGGATTGGTAAAATCAGCGAAAACTCCTTTTCCTCCCCACCAAGTACCTAAAGCATTTTTACCTTTGTCCATGCTGTCTTTCACAAAAATTTGTTCTTCTTGAAGTGCCTGAAAGAATGGGTGCGTTAAGAGAATCCCAGGTTTGACATTAGGCGAGGTCGTGACGCCCCGTTTCTCCATCTCAGCGAAGAATCCTTTAGGGTCTTTAAATCGCTCCTTGTTCCACGTAAAAAAGTAGCGCTGCCCCTCATGATTGCAATAGCCTGAAGACAACTGGAAGCCATCGATCGGTACCGATTCTTCTTTAGCGGTATCGATGAAATCAATGATCGCTTGATCGCAATCTTTAGACAGTTCAGAATAATACATGGATGAACCTAGGTAGCCCAATGCATATTTAGGTAGCATCGCCGACCGTCCAGTCAACGAGGTATAGCGCTGAACCACTTCTTTGATCGTTGGTCCTGCAATAAAAAATAAGTCAATGTCTCCTCCGTCTACTCGAAAACGACTGTGTTTCTTCCAATAATTACTATGTGAGCGCCCCATATCAAAATCACATTCATATGTGGTGTGATAAAAGTAACCACTGGCAACTTTTGTTCGCTTATTGCTTTTTACATAGAAGGGAATGTGCTTATAAAGAGAATCGGCATTTTTAGGATCATAGCCCATCGTATCGCGAGGACTCATAACCATAAAAGTATGACTTTTCTCTATAGCACCTGTTTTTTCCCCAAATCCGTAAAAGCAATCTCCCTCTACTATTTCACTGGTGTGGATTTTGCGCTTATTCGCATCTTCCATCAATGCAAGATCGACGATATCTTTGTGCAAAACCAAATCCTCTTGGTCGTAAATCACCAATTGATAGGGATCCTTGTAGAGAAACACTTTCAATTTCTTGCCGATCAACCCAATCTTGTCTTCTTCTTCAATGACCTGAAATTCTTGTAAATCGACTCGCTGACGCTCTGCTCCAATCAACTGATCGAAGCGATCTTCCCACCCTGTCAACACTAAACTGTAAGACGCCTCATCAAATTCCTCATCAAAGCTGGCACGAATCCGAATAATTTCGTCAGTCAAGAACATGATCTTCACTAAACAACCATTTGTTCGAATCAAAAAACAGTGATTTTTTTCTTGACTATCGATGACACTTGTTGCAATCTTCATATATACCTCCTTAAACGATTGTCACAAAAACGGACTTAGAAATCGCTTTCACTTACACTAAAAAAAATAATTGCTTTCTATCTAGGAAGAGCAATTTTCTATGACCGTTTGCTTATTGATAATAGTAACTTCTCATATATTAATATACAACGGACAGATTTCGAGAATTGTCCTCCTCACTTCTGCAACCTGATTCTGGTCCCTTGGATTGTCCCTTGGATTGTCCTTTCGATAGCGAAGTGATTTGTAAAACGTCTAGTCTATTCAGCAAAAAGGAGTGTTCAAATGGTTTTCTTTTATCAATTCATGCTGGGATTGTTTGCCAGTACATTCGTTGCAGCGGCAGCATTCGTCTTTCAGTGGCTGACTGTTTCTGGCGCACTGGCTGCGATTCTTTGCGGCACACTGGTCATTGGCTTTGGTCCGTGGTACAGCATCTTTTTGATTGGCTTTTTCTTTGCCAGCTCTGGCATCATTGGTCTTTTAAAGAAAATGCGCAGTCAGCCAGAGTTAGCTGTGCTTGCCAAAGGTGCTCGCCGTGATGCAAAACAAGTCTTTGCGAACATCACACCAAGCATCTTTGCTCTACTGCTTGCCTTTTGGACGAAAGAACCGCTATTCCTTTGGGGATTTGTGGCGGGAATCGCTAGCTGTACGGCTGACACTTGGGGCTCAGAAATCGGCGTGCTGAGTCCAAGTCCACCGCGTCACTTACTAACGGGAAAAAAATTACCACCGGGACTTTCCGGCGGTGTCAGTTGGTTGGGAACTGCCGCTTCCCTAGCAGGGAGTCTCTCCATCACTGGTTTATTCGCAGCAGCCTTATGGTTGAACGGCAAGCCGTTCTCCTTTGATCTCTGGTTGACCTTGACTGCCTTAGGCTTTTGCGGTAGTCTTTTGGACAGCTTACTGGGCGCAACGATTCAGGTGCGCTATCAATGTCCTGTCTGTCACCAATACACCGAAAAAAAAGTCCACCACGACGTTGCCACCAAGCAAGTCGGCGGTCTTACCTTTGTAACGAATGAAGGGGTCAATTTGCTGACTTCAATAGTGATCGTTATTTTGACTGTATGTTTCTTTTACTTAAAAATGTCTACCGCATCATAAAAAAAGCAGCAAAGCACGTCACTAATGTGAGGTGTCTTGCTGCTTTTTGACTCAATACCGATTAAGCAATATCCACTAAGCGGATCTTCGTGACATTTTTGTAGACAGACAATTCTTCGATCACTTCAGAAAAGCCTAGTCCTCGGGGGAGATCAATCGTATAAATGTTGGTATAAATGCGATAGTCTTCCATGAATTTGACATCAAAATTGACATCTTCGATCACGATATTTTTCTCTTGGAAGTACTCCGTCAAAAACTCTTTGGTCTCAGTGCGGTGGATGTACTGGATCTCTAATTTCTTTGCTGTTGGTACGCGGACGATCCGCTTAACGATCGTCAATGCAAAGAAGATCCCGATAAAACTACTTAATGCGATGGTGTAAAAGCCCATCCCGATGGCAATTCCTAAACCGGCGATCGCCCATAAGGAAGCAGCCGTCGTCAACCCCGTCACCGAGCGCTTCGTCACAATGATCGTTCCGGCGCCTAGAAAACCGACCCCGCTGACGACTTGGGCGATCAATCGTGCTTCGTCTGAACGAATCACGCCTGCTAAATCTGGATGATTTAGTGCATCTCGCATGGCACCTGTGGCGATCTCCACTTGGATCAAAGCAATGACACAAGCTCCCATGCAAACCAAGATATGGGTTCTAAGTCCAGCTGGTCGACTTTTGTATTGCCGCTCGTACCCAATCGCTCCTCCCATGATCATTGCCAACAGCAATCTCAGCGCTACTTCAGGAATGGATAAATGCATATCAACCATTTGCATCCCTCTTTTCTTCGTATTCTCTCTTTTAACTATAGCATCTCTGATGAAAAAAAGAAAAAAACAGCGCCGAATCAGCCAAATAAAAAAAGCCCCCTCAGAAAATAAGCAAGTTAGCTACAAACCATTGCTCGCAGCTGCGCTGGCGCTACTGCACAAGCGCAGGGGGAAGCTGCGAGGATGGCTCATTTTTCCTTCTGACTTATTTCTGAAAAGGGCTGATTTTGTTTTACAGGTTGCTGGCAGCAGCCTCATCGATGATCACGATCACGTCATCATGCTTTTGTAAAACAGAAGCCGGTAATTCGTTGGTTACGGGTCCTTCAATCATTTTTTGGATCGCATCCGCTTTGACTTCGCCAAATGCCATCAAAATGATTTTTTTGCTTTGCATAATCGAACCGATCCCCATTGAAATTGCCGTCGTTGGGACGTCTTCGACTTTATCAAAGTAGCGTTTGTTGGCATTGATGGTTGATTCAGTCAAATCAACGACTGAGGTCGTTCCTTCAAAGGATGCACCAGGTTCGTTGAAGCCGATATGTCCGTTTTGTCCAATACCCAAGATTTGGATATCAACTGGGTGATCCCCAATCACGCTATCGTAGCGTTGGCATTCTGCTTCTAAGTCTTCCGCTTTGCCGTTTGGTACGAAGGTTTCTTTGAATGGTTTTTTATTGAATAAATGAGCATTCATGAAGTAGCGATAGCTTTGTTCGTCTTCGCCGCCTAGTCCTACGTATTCATCTAAGTTGACTGAAGTCATTTCTGAAAAATCAACTTCACTGGCAGTCATTTCTGCATAAAGGGTTTCTGGCGTGCTTCCTGTTGCTAAGCCTAGGACCTTGGCGCCATTTGCCATACCTTCTTGAATCAATTCAAAAGCTTTCTTTCCGCCTTGAGCAGCATCTTTAACGCGAATAATTTCCATGATCAGCGCTCCGTTTCTATTTGGTATAGTCCAATAATACCACAGGTTGTGTTTGATTACAATAATTAGTCTAGACCAGATGACGATTTTTTCTCGGCAATCAAAAAAAGACGAGCTCTAAAATGCGCTCGTCTCTACTCGTATTCTACTTGTTTACCAATTCGTATAAACATCAATACCGCTATGACCGACACCTGTGTCATAGACTTTATAGGCACCTAAAGATGATTGACCAGTCGATCCTTTCGGTTGATTATCACTGGCAACAACGATGTACCCATCGGCATCACGGATGGTTCCGTCTGATGCTACATGGCGACCAGGGATATTCAATCCGCCTCCTGGCAAGACTTTTTGTGAGTAGTACGATTCTCTCACACCATTGAAGTAATTGATCCCATCCACTGGATTCAAGACACCAGAACCAGCACCAGGAACGCTTGAACGAGTTTGACTCACGTTAGCAGTCGCTGTAGACTCACTTTTTTCTGTGCTTTCTTTCGTACTTGTCTCTTTGTTTTCTACTGATTGGCCATCGTTAGAAACCAACAATGTTTCGCCATCAAAAATCATATTTGGATTTTCGATCGAATCATTTAAAGCTAAAAGGTCTTCGACCGTTGTTTGATAAGTAGCAGCGATCCCAGATAGAGTGTCTCCTGGTTCGACAACATGGGTTTGTTCTGCTGCTGAAACAACTGTTCCGCCAACGAATAAACCAAATCCTGCAACAACTGTAAATGCAAATTTTTTCAAATGAAAAAACCTCTCTTTTGATTATTTGTCCCGCTATCGGGCACAAGTAAGAGAATAACATTACAATATTGCAGGAAGGTTTCAGAAATATTTTTCATTATCACAATTGTTAAACAGAAAGTTACAGGATTTTTATTCAAAAATGCTAAACTTACAATATTGTTATCCCTTTCGATGAGTGCTTTTAGTGGCCACATGCTATAGTGATGCTAGTAATGGAAAGGAATGACACCCATGAAAAAACTACTATTAACGCTTGGCGTTTTGATTATTGTCGTAGCCGGCTATTTCGGCTACACGTACTATGCAACAACGTATCGCGGCATCACGGCTTATGCTATCACGCCCAACAAAGTCCCTGAAAAGACACAGACCTACAGCGATTCTGGTGAAAAAATCGATGGCTCTTTTACCTACAAATACACCTTTGAATTCGTAAAGAAAAATGGTGAAAAAGAACTCATGACCTATGACCTGACGGGCGAAAATGTAAAACCATTGGCTCCAAATACTTTAGTCAAAGCAGAAATCAGTAAGACCCGCATCATTTCTGGTCCCAATGAAGTCCCTCAATCAGAAGTCCCCGCAAAAATACTATCTGAGCTGAAAACCTTTGACGAATAAGGACTTCTTACAAGAAACTTTCTACTTTTTAAGGTTCATTTTACTTTGACGGTCTATGCTAGCTTTATACCAAAACTATTTTTCTTCCTCTTACCAGTCCTCGCCCGACTGGTATTTTTTGATTTTTCCCAATGGTCAGGAGTTACGCTTCTTGTAGACAAAACCGCTCTAGCTTCGCAATGGTTTTTTTCTCAAACTTTGATCAAGCAGCTATTGACGATCGGAAATAAATAAAACCAGAATCAATAGGATAAACGCTGGTTTCATCATAAAAAAACCGCTAGATTGTTTATCTCTAGCGGCTTTTTTTGCGATTTTAATAGAGTTCCAAGTATTGTTCTCTTTCCCACTCGGAGACTGTTTGGCGGAAGGCTGCCCATTCTAATCGTTTTGCTTCGACAAAGTTGGCATAGATGTGTTTGCCTAAGGCATCGATCATCACTTGGTCTTTACGCAATGCTTTGATGGCATTGTGGATCGTTGATGGCAGATCTTCGATTTGTGCTTCTGCCCGTTCTGTTTCGTTCATGATGTAGATGTTGCGGTCGACAGCTGGTGGTGGTGTCAACTCACGTCTAACGCCATCAAGTCCTGCTTGTAATAAAACAGCCATTGCTAAGTATGGGTTAGCGGATGGGTCAACCGAACGCAATTCCAAACGTGTTGACAAGCCTCTTGATTCTGGTACCCGAATCAATGGTGAACGGTTGCGTCCTGACCATGCCACGTATACAGGCGCTTCGTAACCTGGCACTAAGCGTTTGTAAGAGTTGACGGTTGGGTTGCAGACAGCCGTGTAAGCACGGGCGTGTTCGATCAAACCGCCTAAGAAGTGATACGCTGTTTGGCTTAATTGCATTGGTCCTTCTTCATCAAAGAAGACATTTTCATCACCTTTGAACAAGGACATGTTGCAGTGCATACCTGAACCGTTGATGCCGAATAATGGTTTTGGCATAAAGGTCGCATGCAAGCCGTGTTTACGAGCAATGGTTTTCACGACAAGCTTGAAGGTTTGGATGTTGTCACATGCTTCCACTGCATCCGCATATTTAAAGTCGATCTCGTGTTGCCCTGGTGCCACCTCATGGTGAGACGCTTCAACTTCAAAGCCAAGGCTTTCTAATTCTAATACGATATCGCGACGGCAGTTTTCCCCTAGATCGGTTGGGGCAAAATCGAAGTAGCCGCCTTTGTCGTTTAATTCCGTTGTGATTTCGCCTGCTTCATCTAATTTGAATAGGAAAAATTCGGGTTCTGGTCCAAGATTGAAAGAAGTAAAACCAAGGGATTGCATGTCAGCTAATGCCCGTTTTAAGTTGCCACGAGGGTCGCCTGCAAATGGGGTGCCATCTGGATTGTAGATATCACAGATCAAACGAGCCACTTTGCCATGTTCACTTTCCCAAGGGAAGATCATCCAGGTGGACAAATCAGGATACAGATACATGTCACTTTCTTCAATACGGACAAACCCTTCAATAGAAGAACCGTCAAACATCATTTTGTTTTCCAGTACTTTATCTAATTGACTTACAGGTACTTCAACGTTCTTGTTCGTTCCTAAAATATCAGTAAACATCAAGCGTAAAAAGCGCACGTTCTCATCCTTTACGATTTGTTTGATGTCTTCGGCAGTTCTTTCAAATTTTGGCATAGTATCCCTTCCTTTTTCCCAATTCTTTTTTTATATCACAGCAACGATCTACTAATGCTCTACATTCGTGGACCTTTTTGCTGGTATGGCTGTTGTTGATTCAATCCACCTTGAGCCAAGAGTTCATCATAAAAAATTCGACGTACATCTTCATCGGTCAGCGGCGGTTTGTTCTTCGCTTCTTTTTCTTTGGCAACTTTCATTTCATAAACTCGTTTGATTCCCGCCATGTTCAGTCCATCGGAAAGATAGTCTTTGATCTCTAGCAAGGTATCAATATCATTCAGCGAATACATTCGTCGATTGCCATCGCTGCGTTCCGGGTGGATCAATTCTTGTTCTTCGTAATAACGAATTTGACGGGCGGTGAGATCGGTCAATTTCATGACTGTTCCGATAGGAAAGACTGACATTGAGCGCCGCAATTCTTTTTCCCGCATAACTTGGCTCCCCTCCGTTTCAATGATGCTGCGTAACTTTATGGAAACTATACCAATTCTTTTTTTGTGTGTCAACCCCTCATGTTAGAAAAAGTGACATGAATGCAAATTTTTTTGATTTTTCCATTGGGCCCTTGATTTGATCGCATGTTCAAGCAGTCCTTTTTCTGGAAGAAATGGTGCCTTAGCCAAAAATGTTCGGGTTTTGCACTTGAAGAAAGTCAAACCACTTATACTCCCATAATTTTGTCACCACAAAAAAACGGTGCATCGGTTGCACCGTTTCTGTTTATTCCTGTTCTTGCGCCATTCTGCGTAGTGGATAGGTATCCTCCAGCGCAAATCCTTTGATATGATAGGTCTGTGTTGCTTCATCGAAGGCATTACTCAACACTAGCGACTCCCGTTTTAAACGATTCAGCGCATTGCCTTCATCGGCTTGCAACACCAGATGATAAGGCTGCATGATCTGCATCAATTCCATTTTGATCGCCTGAGTCAAGCGCTCTTTGCCTTTGGTACTCTTTGCTGAGATCAAGACATTGGGAAATAGTGTTGGGACAAACTGATCGGCGTCGATGCGATCCGCCTTATTGTAGACCGTCAACATCGGTAATTGGGTCAAAGAAAGTTCCTCCATTAATTTTAAGACCGTCTCCTCTTGCTGGACCCGTTCTTCGGAACTGGCATCGACGACATGCAGCAAGAAGTCCATGTTTTGACTTTCCTCCAGTGTGGAATGAAACGCATCAATCAATTGGGTCGGCAATTCTTGGATAAAACCAACCGTATCGGTAATGGTGACTTCGAATCCTTCTGGCATCCGCCAGCGTTTCGTCAAAGGGTCAAGTGTCGCAAACAACTGGTCTTGTTCATACGTATCCGCACTGGTCAAAATGTTTAAAATAGTTGATTTTCCAGCATTGGTATAACCAATCAAGCCCATTTGAAAGACTTGGCTGTCTTTGCGCTTTTGGCGTGTCCGGTCTCGATGGGCTGCCACTTCCTTCAATTCCCGTTTGATGATGGTGATGCGGTTGCGGATGTGTCGACGATCGGTCTCCAGCTTGGTTTCCCCTGGTCCTCTCGTTCCGATTCCGCCCCCTAGCCGAGACATGTTCTTTCCTTGCCCTATCAAGCGTGGAAGCAAATAATCCAGCTGCGCCAATTCTACTTGCAGCTTTCCTTCTTTGGAACGGGCACGCATCGCAAAAATATCAAGGATCAGCTGAACGCGATCAATCACTGGCACTTCTAGCGCATCACCGATCAACTGGCTTTGCCTTGGTGTCAGTTCATGATTGAAGATCACTAGATCTGCTTCATGTGCTTCTGCCAACTGCTGCAATTCCGCAACTTTCCCCTTGCCGATCACGGTTTGTCGATCGACTTGCTGCCGTTTTTGCACCAGTGAAAAAACAACTTCACCATTGGCGGTTTTTGTTAAGCTTTTCAATTCTTTCATTGACGAATCAAAATGAAGATAGTTTTTCTCCGTTTCTACTCCGACAAGAATCACACGTTCTTGGCTCATCTTTTCTCCTCCAACCATTGGTCGATTTCTGTTTCAAGGGTACGTTGTTCTTCAGGTTGCCTCACTAAATCAATCCATCGGGGCTGTGCTCGGTTATTGAACCACGTCAGCTGCCGCTTGGCGTAGCGGCGTGAGTTTTGCTTGATTTGCTCAATGGTCTCCTCCAATGTGGCCTGCCCTTGAAAATAGGGCAAAAATTCCTTGTAGCCGATCCCCTTAGCGGCTTGCGTTTCTGGATACTGCAAAACAGCTTTTGCTTCTTCGATCAAGCCTTGATCCATCATCAAGTCCACCCGCTGATTGATTCGCTGGTATAACACTTCTCGCTCAGTGGTTAACCCGATCATGAAGAAATCGTACAAAGCTTGTGGTGTCTCTTTTGGTGCAGCGATACTTTCGCCAGTCGTTTCAAAAACCTCCAACGCACGAATCACTTTCCGCTCATTGTTGTAGTGGATCTTCGCTGCTGCCAAGGGATCGACCGCCTGCAGCTTTTGCCATAAAGCTTCTTTGCCGATGACTACTGCTTCTTGTTCGTAACGCTGACGAATCGTTGGGTCGCCTTCTTCTGCCCCTAAACGAAAGTCATACAAAAGCGCTTGGATGTATAACCCTGTTCCCCCTACAACGATCGGCAGCTTTCCTTGCTGCTGGATCGTCTCGATGGCTTCACGCCCCATTTGCTGGAAATCAGCGGCAGAGTATGCTTCCGTCATCCCACGAATATCGATCAAATGATGAGGAATCCCTGCCATTTCTTCCTTCGTCACTTTGGCGGTACCGATATCTAACTGACGGTAAATTTGCATGGAATCCCCGCTGATGATCTCCCCATGGTATTTTTGGGCTAACTGGATACTCAAGGCGGTTTTGCCGACTGCGGTCGGTCCCACGATTACTAAGACTTTTTTCATCCTTTTGTTTCCTCGCGGACCTGTTGCACAATTGCCCGAGCTTTTTCTGGAAAATCGGTGATGATCCCCGTCAACCCCAGAGCCAAGCAGGTGCGAATCGCCGCTTCTTCGTTGACAGTCCACGGACGGATCGCGATCGGAAAATCAGTTAAGACCGTTGCTGTCTCTTGGACCCAGCGATAGGCAGGATGAATTCCTTCGATATACGGTCGGCTGAGCGCCAACGGTGGTTTGTCTTCCCCGCGTCCCATAATAAAATCAAGGGTCGCATCCGGTTCGATCGCATGGATCCGATCCAAGGTCTCGATATTGAAGGAACAATACCAATGAGTAAAGGGCCATTCTTGACTATTCATTAAGTCGGATACTTTGGCTTCGATTCCTTCATACTCATAATGATCGGTTTTTAATTCGATCGTCAAAATGCCACGATAATTCTTCGCTGCAAGTAAATCCAACACTTCTTTTAGTGTGGGGACTTTGGCGGCTTGGAATTCCTCAGAAAACCAGCTGCCAGCATTGAGTTCTTTTAGTTCAGCAACCGTCAGGTCACAGATCCGACCTTTGCCGTTGGTCGTTCGATCAACCGTTTCATCATGCATGACGATCAAGCCGCCATCTTTTGATAGATGTACATCTAACTCAATGATATCAGCTTTGACCCGCACCGCTTCCGCAAATGCTGGTAGCGTGTTTTCAGGTCGGTTGCCGCTACTCCCGCGGTGGGCAACGATTTGTACCATCATTCTTTCACTCCATTCTCACTCTTTATTTTACCATGGAATCTCCTAGAACCAAAAAGCCTCTGTTTGTTTCGATCCTCTTAATGCATAATAACGCTTTGTTTCGGTCAAAGAAAAACACCCTTACTATGATCGCAGTAAGAGTGTGTGTGATCAGTTAAAAAAGCGCAACCGTCGATACTCTGGTTTGGTTGCCTTAACCAAGGAAAACGGCTGACCAGTAGAATCAAATCGTTTTTGAAAAATAGGTCAACGGTTCGCTCGTCATGTTTTTCATTTGGGTTTTACGCTCATTGACCATTTCGACTAATTGATCAAGGAAATTTTCCATAATGATCCGACCGCCTTTATAGGTATACCCACCGATTTTAACAGTTTCCTCTGGGGATAAAATCACCCGACGTGTTCCGATTTTTTTGAAAAATTCTTCCAAGAAAAAATTCGGTAGATAAAAACTGTTTTGCGCCGCAAAAGATTGTAGATAGGCAAAATCATCGATGGTGATATAACAGTCGTCAAAGGCATCAAAGCTGACATACTCATCCATCAGCATGACCCGTTTTTGTAGAATCTCACTGATTTTTTGATTCAATAAAACCAACGTTTCGATTTCTTTGACTTTATGCTCCAACAAACGGCGTTGTTTTTCTTTTTGCTCCTCATACCGAATGCGTAAATTAAAAATGATGGTTACTAACAATGCGCCCACTAAGACGCCGATCAAACCTGCTATTGCTACTGCCATTCTTCGATCCTTCCTCATTCCTTTTTTCATATTGTATCATATTTGAAAGTTTCGCAAAAAAGATAACGAACTTTTTATTTGACCTTTCTTGACCTAATCGGTATACTATCTCTTAGATATTGCGAAAACTTTATGCTAAACTATATCTATAACGATTTTTAGGAGGACTATCACTATGAATTTAATTCCTACAGTCATTGAACAATCATCTCGCGGTGAAAGAGCGTATGACATCTATTCTCGTCTATTAAAAGATCGGATCATTATGTTGAGTGGTCAAGTAACCGATGACTTAGCAAACTCGATCATTGCTCAGCTTTTATTCTTGGACGCGCAAGATTCTGAAAAAGACATCTACTTGTACATCAACTCGCCTGGCGGAAGCGTTACTGCTGGTCTAGCGATCTTTGATACCATGAACTTTATCAAAGCCGATGTTCAAACCATCGTTATGGGGATGGCTGCTTCTATGGGTTCATTCTTATTGACCGCTGGTGAAAAAGGCAAACGCTTTGCATTACCAAATGCAGAAATCATGATCCACCAACCATTAGGTGGCGCACAAGGACAAGCAACTGAGATCGAAATTGCTGCCCGCCACATTTTGGCAACCCGCGAACGTCTGAACAAAATCTTGTCAGAACGTACTGGTCAACCAATCGAAGTGATTGAACGCGACACCGATCGTGACAACTTCATGACCGCACAAGAAGCCAAAGATTACGGCTTGATCGACGAGATCATGGAATCAAACAAATTGAAATAAGCTTGCATAAAAAAAGGTGTACGAAGCAATTCGTACACCTTTTTGCGTCTTTTGGTTCGGCGTCAGACTTCACCATATTCGCCCTGTTGGTAAGCATACCCATTTTCCACGTAATGCGTGATGTTTGCCTGATTTTTGGCGATTTCTTCTTCTGTCAACGGACGGATCACTCGTGCAGGACGACCAAACGCCAACACATTGGGCGGAATGACGGTTCCTTCCGTTACTAACGAACCAGCACCTAACAAGCTATTTTCACCGATCACTGCATGATTCAAAACAATCGAGCTCATGCCGATCAGCGCCCCTTTTTTGATGGTACAGCCATGAAGCATACACTGATGCCCAACAGTCACATCGTCTTCCACGATCGTCGGGGCATCGTGATCAACGTGAATGATCGTTCCATCTTGAATATTGGTACGCGCGCCGATTTCGATGCGATTGGCATCGCCTCGAATCACTGCTTGAAACCAGACCGTACTCTCTTTTCCTAGAGTCACGTTTCCTACGATCGTCGCATTTTTTGCCACAAAACAAGGTGTTCCTTGCAACGAGGCTGGCGAAACTGTTTTGTGGGTTTCATTCCCTGATTGTTCTTTGTCCATCAACTTCTCCTTCCAATCCATAAACGGATCTGCGCTTTCTTTTTTCACTATAGCACCACCCTTGCGACAATGCAAAAAGAGCGCCAGTCAGACTGGACGCTCTTTTGGGCTTACTCGGCTTCTTCTGAAAATTGACTTTGGTACAGTTGGCTATAAAAGCCGCCAGCTGCCAACAAGGTTTCGTGATTGCCTTTTTCAATGATCGACCCTTGATCCATCACTAAGATCAGATCTGCTTCACGAATCGTTGACAAACGATGGGCGATCACAAAGCTGGTACGACCTTCCATCACTTTATCCATTGCTTTTTGAATCAGCGCTTCTAAGCGGGTATCCACCGAACTGGTGGCTTCATCGAGAATCAAAATCTTCGGATCAGAGATGACTGCCCGAGCGATGGTCAACAATTGTTTTTGCCCCAAGGAGACATTGTCCCCTTCAGAATTGATGATCATTTCGTAGCCGTCTGGCATCGTGCGAATGAAGTGATCGACGTTGGCGGTTTTCGCTGCATCAACGACTTCATAATCGGTGGCATCTAATTTCCCAAAGCGAATGTTGTCGCCGATCGTGCCTTCGTACAACCATGCATCTTGTAAGACCATCCCAAATAGTGACCGAACATCGTGACGTTCCATTTTCTTCGTGTCGATGCCGTCGATCTTGATGGCCCCTTCATTGACATCATAAAAACGCATCAACAAATTGATCAAGGTGGTTTTCCCAGCACCTGTTGGTCCCACGATCGCCACGGTTTGTCCAGCTTTGACTTCAAAGTTCAAGTCTTTGATCAACGGTTTTTTCGGATCATAGGCAAAGCCGACATGTTCAAAGGTCACGTCGCCTCTGATTTGTTCTGGCAATTGGATATCGGTTTGATTGACTGGCTCTTCTTCCTCATCTAGGATTTCAAAGACCCGCTTTGCTGCTGCTGAGGCACTTTGCAAGACGGAAGACAGCTGGGTAATATTCCCCATTGGCTGACTGACTTGCCAAATGTATTGAATGAATGCTTGCAGCTGACCAACAACGATCACGCCGCTGATCACGTAAAAGCTCCCCATGACTGCCATTGCGATATAGGTAAAGTAAGCGGTCATTTGCACCAACGGCATCATCAATCCTGAAACAAAGGCAGAACGAAAGCCGTAATAGCGCAACTGGTGGTTAACGTTTTTAAACCCTTCAAGTGTTTGCTTTTCCCGTCCATACACTTTCAACACACTGAATCCAGTCATGTTTTCTTGTACGTAGCCGTTCAGATCCCCTAACGCATTTTGCATGCCTTGGAAGTCTTTTTGCGACTTTTTGACGATCGTGCGAGAAATCAATAAGGAGGCTGGGATCATGATCAATGAAACCAACGCCATGTAGGTATTAATGTAAAACATCATGGAAACCGCCATAACGATTCCTAAGAAGGCATTGACGATCCCGATCAAGGCTTGTTGCATCGCACCGCTGACGGCATCCACGTCATTGGTCACCCGTGACAAGATATTCCCTTGTTGGTTGCGGTCGAAGTAAGAAACGGGCAAACGATTGATTTTTTCTTCAATGTCTTGCCGCAGATCTCGCATCGCAGATTGGACAACGTTGGTGATCAGCAGCCCTGACATCAATTGTGAGAAACAGTAACCGACACCAACGACTGCGATCCAGATCAAGCAAAGGATCACGTAATCAAAATTAACGCCTTCGCCTGCAGCGATGTTGCGGCTGATCTCTGTCGTCGGTAATCCAGAAACATACGGCATTGCCGCATTGAAGCCGACGGTTGCAACAGTAAACAGCAAGACTAGGATAAATTGTACTTTGTACGGTTTGATGTAAGCACCTAACCGTTTTAAAGAAGAGATTGCTTTCATTGTGCCAACTCCTCCTCTGATAATTGTGACGCCGCAATGTCGTAGTATACTGGACAAGTTTGCAGCAGTTCTTTGTGGGTGCCGATGCCAACCACATCGCCTTCGTTCAAGACGACGATCTTATCGGCATTCATGATCGTTCCTACTCGTTGAGCAACGATCAAAACGGTCGATTCTGTGGTTTCTTTTTTCAAGCGTGCCCGCAATTTTGCATCCGTTTGGTAATCCAATGCAGAAAAACTATCATCAAAAATATAGATCTCTGGTTGGCGGATCACCGCACGGGCAATCGCTAGGCGTTGTTTTTGTCCGCCAGAGAAGTTGGTTCCGCCTTCTGCCAAGTGAGCATCAAAGCCATCTGGTGTGCGAGAAATGAAATCTGCCGCTTGCGCAATCTCGGCTGCTCGTTCCAGCTCTGCTTGCGTGGCATCTTCTTTGCCATAGCGTAGGTTTTCTGCGATCGTCCCTGTAAATAGCAACGCTTTTTGAGGGATAAACCCGATCTTGTTGCGCAACGTCGTTAAGCTGTAATCCCGAACGTCAACACCATCCACCAAGACTTGGCCTTCACTGACGTCGTAAAAACGTGGGATCAATTGGATCAAGGTTGATTTTCCACTTCCAGTACTACCGATAAACGCCACGGTTTCCCCTGGTGAAGCGGTAAAGCTAACATTACGGATCACTGGACTTTGAGCATGTCCTGGATAAGCAAAGGTAACATTTTTGAATTCCAAGAAGCCTTTCGTCTTAGTTTCTGTCACTGGATGTTCTGGCTCTTTGATTTCAGAAGTCGCATCTAACGCTTCTTGGATTCGACGAGCAGAAACCGCCGCTCGTGGATACATCGTAAAGACAGTCGCAAACAACATGAAAGAAAACAGGGCATGGAAGATGTATTCGATAAATGCAATCAAGTCACCGACCTGCAGTTGCCCTTGATCGATTTGAATACTTCCCGTCCAAATAATCAAGATCATCACGATATTGAACAAGAAGAAAAAGCCCGGTTGTGCCGTTGCCATCAAGCGAAACAAGCTGCGAGAACTAGAAGCATAGGCTTGGTTGACTTTGCCAAAGCGTTTTTCTTCAAATTTTTCATTGACGAAGGCACGGATCACTCGTAAACCAGAGAGATTTTCCCGCAAGATGCCATTGATTTTATCTAGATTGGCTTGTTGTTTGGTGGATAATGGTTCCGAGATTTTGGCAATGGCGATGACGGCCATCAGCAATATCGGCAATGCCCCCAAAACATACAACCCTAGTTGTGTACTTGTCCGCATGACCATGTACAAGCTGACCACAAACATCATGGGTGTCATCAAACCTGTCCGTAAGATGCTTTGCATAAACAGCATGATTTGATACGCATCATTGGTCACACGGGTGATCAATGATGAAACCCCGATTTTTTCATATTCGGTATGTGAATAGCCTTGGACTTTTTCAAAAAGATCGTCACGAATATCTGCCACAATGTTAGTGGTGATACGTGACGTGAAATAGCCTAACAAAATGTTCATCGTGATCCCCACAATGGTGATCGCGATCATCGCCGCACCCATTTTCCATATGTAGTCGCGATCACCAGCGGCGATCCCTTTGTCGATCATTCTTGCCAATAACGTCGGCAAACCTAATTCAATCAAAATAAAACCAAAAACACAGATGAAATTAAAAACCAGCAGTTTCTTGTTTCTCATCGTGTAGTGCCACATTAATTTCAAAAAATCCCCTCCTTTTTTACTTCATTACTTCTACTATAGCATAGGAATATTCTTATTGTAATGCACTTTCAACGAAAAAAAGCAAACTTCAGCGATAGTCCTTTCATTTTCTTTCAGTAAGCCTTTTCAAAATGACGTGTTTCTATACTTATTCGTTTTTCTGTGATAAACTAGGGATACTTGTAGTGGAACGACTTACAAACCCGGTGAATTTTTTATGACGACATTTGGAAAGCAAAGACGAGGCTTTCTCTTTTTTCTCACAACGATTGTCTGAAAAAAGCATGCAGCGGCTCTCGAAGCCTTCTTTTCAGGTCACTTTATTCGGACCTCGATTTTGTGATGCAGCGAATTCATCAACCAAATAGACTACTGCGAAAAGCAGATAAAGGAGAAAAGATATGATTTACAAAATTTATTACCAAGAAACAAAAGACCGCAACCCAAAGAGAGAACAAACCCACTCTTTGTACATTGAAGCAGACGATGCAGTGATCGCACGCCGTCTGGTTGAACAAAATACCCCATACAACATCGAGTTCGTTCAAGAACTAGATGAAAAACATTTAGCTTACGAAAAAGAAAACGCTGATTTCAAATTAGCGGAGTTTTAAGATGAAAGTTTCGCTGAAAAATAATGAGACTGGCGTATTCGGCGTCGGTGGACTTGGCGAAATCGGAAAAAACTGTTATGGGGTTCAATTCCAAGATGAGATCATCTTAATTGACGCGGGAATCAAATTCCCCGAAGATGAACTGCTTGGGATCGACTATGTCATTTCCGATTATAGCTACATCGTTCAAAATTTACCGAAAGTCAAAGGCTTGATCGTCACTCATGGTCACGAAGACCATATTGGCGGAATCCCTTACTTGTTGCGGGAAGCCAATATCCCGATCTATGCGGGACCCTTGGCACTTGCTTTGATCACCAACAAATTAGATGAGCATGGCTTATTGCGGGATGCGGAATTACACGAAATCAATGAAGATACGGTGATTCGTTTCCGTAAAACATCCATCAGCTTCTTTAGAACGACTCACAGTATCCCTGATGCTTTAGGTGTCGTTGTCAAAACGCCTTCTGGCAATATCGTCGCAACTGGCGATTTCAAGTTTGACTTTACGCCTGTGGGCGAACCAGCAAACTTGCACAAAATGGCAAAAATTGGTGAAGAAGGCGTCCTTTGCCTCCTTTCCGATAGTACCAATGCAGAAATTCCGACCTTTACCAAATCAGAAAAAACGATCGGCAGCTCGATCCAAAAGATTTTTGAAAAAATCGATGGTCGGATCATTTTCGCCAGCTTTGCCTCCAACATTTTCCGTCTCCAACAAGCTGCAGATGCGGCGGTTGCGACTGGACGTAAAATCGCCGTTTTTGGACGCAGTATGGAAAATGCGATCGTCAACGGACAGCGCCTTGGCTATATCAAGGTGCCAGATGGAACCTTTGTGGAATCTCATGAGATCAATCGTTTGCCTGCAAACGAAACCATGATCCTTTGTACGGGTTCTCAAGGAGAGCCAATGGCTGCTTTAAGTAGGATTGCCAACGGGACTCACCGTCAAATCCAAATTCACCCAGATGATACCGTGATTTTCTCAAGCTCACCAATCCCAGGAAATACCACGAGTGTCAATCAGCTGATCAACTTGTTGTTGGAAGCTGGCGCAAACGTGATCCATGGCAAATTGAACAACATCCATACTTCTGGTCACGGTGGCCAAGAAGAACAAAAACTGATGTTGCGTCTAATGAAGCCAAAATTCTTTATGCCTGTCCACGGGGAATTTCGGATGCTGAACATCCACACCCAGTTGGCACAAGATGTCGGTGTACCAAAAGAAAATTGTTTCATTATGGAAAATGGTGACATGTTGGCCTTAACAGCGGATACCGCTCGCTTGGCTGGTCATTTCAATGCCAATGATGTTTATGTCGACGGCAGCGGTATCGGTGATATCGGAAATGTCGTCCTACGAGATCGTCGCATTCTTTCAGAAGAAGGCCTCGTCTTAGCTGTCGCGACAGTCGATGTGGCGAAGAAAGAAGTCCTTGCTGGACCAGATATCCTTTCTCGTGGGTTTGTTTATATGCGGGAATCTGGCGAGATGATCAACGAAGCACAGCAGATCCTCTTCCGTGCATTGAGGGAAGTCTTGAACCAACCAGACCCAACAGAACATAAATTAAGAGAAGCGATGTCTTCGGCGTTACAGCCATTCCTATTTGAAAAAACCGAGCGTCATCCAATGATCCTTTCGATGATCATGACGCCGGACGATTTATAGTCTCACATGCGAGGGTAGTTCTCAGGTTACTGAGAACTACCCTTTTTCCTTTCCCTTATAAAAAGCAAAAAAAAGACCATCGAATCGATGGTCTTTTGGGGTTTTTGATTTCAAAGTGCTCTTACTGGCAGTTTGTTTGAAAGCTTACGCTTTGTTTACGTTAACTGCTTGAGGTCCACGATCAGAATCTTCCACGTCGAAAGTTACTGCTTGACCTTCTTCTAAAGTTTTGAATCCTTCACCTTGGATCGCTGAAAAGTGTACAAATACGTCTGTACCGTCTTCGCGAGAGATAAAACCAAACCCTTTTTCAGCATTGAACCATTTTACTGTACCTTGTTCCATTAAAAAAAACCTCCTCGTGCATAAGCACTTAATTGTGTGTAACATTGCCTTTGTGCGATAGAGGCCTAACGTGCGTTTCAACATCTATTCAGCAAACAAAATTACAATAATATTTTACACTTGCCCGTATTTTTTTGCAAGACAGACGATTAGACAATTCACCTTTATTTTTAATAATGTTCGCAAACTCGGCTTATTTTCACACGTCTTCCTGTTGCCACAGCCCCTCTTCTCGCAAACTGACATAGGCATTGTCGCCAATGATCAAATGATCCAATATGTCGATCCCCATCAAGTCTCCGCACTTGATCAAGCGGCGTGTAAACAGCAGATCTGCCTCTGAGGCTTGGGGACTGCCGCTGGGATGGTTGTGGACGACGATCACTCGGGCGGCACTGTAGCGTACCGCCCAATGAAAAATCTCCCGTGGGTGAGCGATCGACTGATTCAACGATCCGATGAAGATCGTTTTTTTCTGAATGATCTCATTTTTCGTATTCAAATAAAGCCCTAGTAAATGCTCTTGACGACAATCCTTCAACTCTTGGATCAACTGATGGGCGATCGCCATACTAGAGTTGACCTTACCGTACTTTGGTTGAGCGGAGCGCTGGATTCGCACACCTAATTCAACCATCGCTTTGATCTCGATGGCTTTGATTTGTCCGACGCCGCGAATTTCTTGTAATTCATCGATCGTCGCTTGCTTTAGTTCATACAATTCTTGAAAACGATTCAAGACACTGGCCGCTAATTCGAGGACATTCAGAGGACGTGAGCCAGTTCGCAGCAAAATGGCCAATAATTCTTGATTCGAAAGGGCATCCACTCCATATTCTACTAAACGCTCTCGGGGAAACGAACTTTGGGGAATCACAGTTTCATTGATCATAAAAAAACTCCTTTGCGTCGGTCTAATAAAAGATACGCAAAGGAGAGAGTATTTCATGAATCAGGTGCGCAAAAAATCGCAGCTAGATCGAAAAGGCGGTTTCTAGAAAATCTGGGACATCCTCTAGTGATGGTAAGACTTTCAAGACTTTTTCTTCAATGATGGTCGTCGGCGCGATCAAATCGGGAATCATAATGACTGAGATCCCTGCCCCATGAGCAGCATGAATACCGTTAGCCGAATCTTCAAGGATCACCAATTCTTCTTTTGGTACCGCCAATAATGCGTGGGCTTTTTCAAAAATCTCAGGATCTGGTTTTGCCCGTGTGACATCATCAAAGCAGACGATCTCAGGAAATTCCGCCGTTAAGCCTGCTGCTTCCAGCAAGGTATCGATCACTTTGCGCTGGTTGCTAGACGCCAACACTCGGGGAATCTTTTTCTCATCAAGATAATGCAATAACTCGTGGATACCTGGCTTCAATTCAGCCTCGCCCCGTTGGAACATTTCCAGCGTTTGCTGAAAAGCCGCTTGGATAAAGTCTTCGATCATTTGATGGCCAAAGGCTTCGTCGAACCGCTCATGGTAAGCTGCCCAGACTTCTTCATCCGAGACCCCCACATAAGCTAAATACAACTCTTTTGTATAGGGAATCCCCATTTGATCCGCCACGATTTGAGTAGCCTGGTAATAGAGCAGCTCCGTGTCAAAAATCAAGCCGTCCATATCGAAAATCACACCACGTAACTTAGCCATTTCTTCCTCCTATTGCCAACAACAATTCACGAACTTCTGAAACAAAATACAACGATCCTGTCACCAGCAGCAAATCTTCATTGGTCATTTTTTCTAATAATTCTGCCAAGCCAAACTGCCATAAAGAGACGGTTGAGATTCGTTTTTCATCGAGTTCCTGATAGCCGTCTGCTAAATGCAATGCTTTTGGGAAATCAAAGGTCGTTAAATAAATCTCGGCTTGCGGAATTGCCAGCAATTGCTGAAGCATCTCATTGACGTTTTTGGTTTCTAAGGCTGAGAACAGCACATGGATGCGATAGTCGCTGAACTCTTCTTTCATCGTATCCACCAAGCGAGCCATGGCATGCACGTTATGGGCGCCATCGATGATCACCAGTGGTTCACTGCTGATTCGTTCCATTCGGGCGGGCCAATAGGCCTTTCTTAGCCCATTGCGAATTTCTTTAGCTGAAAATGGCAGCTGCCGCAGGTCGCAATACAGACTGTACAATTGGATCGCAACACCGGCATTTTCTGGTTGATGGCGGCCTAACATCGGTGTTTTCAAGCCTTTGATTTTGCCATGCTCATTTTCAAAATCAAACAATTCGCCCCACTCTTCATCAGGATGACGATAGGTCACACGGTACTCTTGCCCTGCATGATACGCAGGTGCCTGTGCTTCTGCAGCTTTCAAATCGATCACCGAAAGCGCGCTTTCAACGATATTGCCAGTCACAAGGGGAATTTGTGGCTTGATGATCCCCGCCTTATGGGCAGCGATTTTTTCAATGGTATCGCCTAAGACATCCATATGATCCATGCCGATCGTCGTGATCGCTGTCAACATCGGGGAAATAACGTTGGTACTATCTAAAAGTCCCCCTAGGCCAACTTCCATTATCGCAACATCGACCTTTTTTTCTTCAAAATAGCCTAATGCCATGGCAGTAATGATCTCAAACTGAGTGATGCCCGTCAGGGTTTCATCACGATCGATTTCAGCAACCAGCGGCTGGATTTTTTCCACCCAAGCGACCAAATCCTCATCTGATATAAATTGTCCATTGATTTCGATCCGTTCATTGAACGCTTCAATGTGCGGGGAAGTAAAAGTCCCCACTTGCTGCCCAGCTTCTTCTAAAAGACTGCGCAAATAGCTGACGGTTGATCCTTTGCCATTCGTGCCGGCGATATGGATCATGGTTATGTTTTTTTCAGGATTGCCCATTCGTTTTAATAATGCTTCGACACGCATCAATCCGGGTCTTTGCCCAAATGCCAAACGCGAATGGATCCACGCTGTTGCTTCTTCGCTTGTCATCTCCTTCACCTCGCTCTTATTTTATCAAAAATCCCACAGCTTTCCCAATTTCTTTCCTTTAAACGAGAAATTTGTTTGACGGTTTCTATCGATTACGCAAAAACAAGCATCTACAAGAGATGCTTGTTTGCAGACAGTCGACGCTTCCTATTGAATCGTGCGCAATTGCTCGATCCGTTCTTGGACTGCTTTTTGTTTTTCAAGATAATCGGCTTCTTTGCTGCGTTCTTGTGCTACGACTTCCTCTGGTGCATTGGCAACGAAGCGTTCATTTGCCAATTTGCCTTGTACCCGTTGAACTTCTTGGGTGAACTTCGCTAGTTCTTTCTCCAAACGCGCGATTTCTTCTTCAATGTTGATCAACCCAGCTAGCGGCAAGTAGATCGTCGCGCCTGATAGGATGGCTGACATCGCCAATTCAGGGGCTTGTAAGCTGTTAGAGATTTCTAGTTCTTCTGGATTACAGAAGCGTTCGATATAGTTTTTGTTGGCGATCAAGAATTCTTCGATCTCAGGCTCATTTGCTTGGATCAGCAAAGTGATTGGTTTCGAAAGTGGTGTGTTTACTTCTGCACGGATGTTTCGAACCGAACGAATCAATTCTTTCAACACTTCCATCCCTTGCGCCGCTTTTTCATCGGTCCATTCTGGTGCCACTTGTGGATACTCAGCAACAACTAATGATTCCCCTGTATGCGGCAGTTTGCTCCAGATTTCTTCTGTAACAAATGGCATGATTGGGTGCAACAAGCGTAAAATTTGATCAAGAACATGGACTAAGATGCTCTTATTGACTTGTTTCGCTGCTTCATTGTCACCGTATAAGGTTTCTTTCGACATTTCAATGTACCAGTCACAGAAATCATCCCAGATAAAGTTGTATAATTGACGACCCGCTTCCCCAAATTCGAAGCGTTCAAAAAGGTCAGTGACTTTTTCAATCGTTTCATTCAAGCGCGTCAAGATCCAACGATCCGCCACTGATTTTTCACCAGAAAAATCAATGTCTTCGGCAGTCATTTCGCTGACATTCATCAAGACGAAACGGGAAGCATTCCAAATTTTATTGATGAAGTTCCAAGCGGCATCCATTTTTTCATAGCTGAAACGCACGTCTTGTCCCGGTGCAGAGCCATTTGATAAGAACCAACGCAATGCATCGGCACCGTATTGTTCAATGACTTCCATCGGATCGATCCCATTTCCAAGCGACTTACTCATTTTGCGACCTTGTTCATCACGGATCAATCCGTGGATCAGGACATTTTCAAATGGTCGTTTGCCAGTAAATTCCAAGCTTTGGAAGATCATACGGCTTACCCAGAAGAAAATGATGTCGTACCCGGTCACTAATGTATTCGTTGGGAAGTAGCGTTGGAAATCTTCATTGTTTTCATCTGGCCACCCCATTGTTGAAAACGGCCATAAAGCAGAACTAAACCAGGTATCCAATACGTCTGGATCTTGCTGCCAATTTTCGGCATCCGCTGGCGCTTCAAGTCCTACATACATTTCTCCCGTTTCTTTGTGGTACCAAGCTGGGATTTGATGGCCCCACCACAACTGACGAGAGATCACCCAGTCATGGACATTTTCCATCCAACGTAAGAATGTTTGGTTGAAACGTGGCGGATAAAAGTCCACCGCATCGTCGGTTTCTTGGTTGTCGATGGCTTGTTTTGCTAATGGCTCCATTTTTACGAACCATTGTGTCGATAAACGAGGTTCGACTACTACGCCTGTCCGTTCTGAGTGCCCTACGCTATGAACCATTTTTTCGATTTTGATCAGACGACCTAACGCCTCTAAGTCTTTCACGATTTGCTTACGAGCAGCAAAACGATCCATGCCTGCATAAGTACCTGCTAAGTCGTTCATTGTTCCGTCATCATTCATGACATTGACCCGTGGTAGGTCATGGCGGTTACCGACCTCAAAGTCATTCGGGTCATGGGCAGGAGTGATTTTTACGACCCCAGTTCCAAATTCTTGGTCCACGTACTCATCTGCGATGATTGGGATCTCTTTATTGACCAAAGGCAAAATCACTTTTTTACCAATCAATGCTTGATAACGTTCATCTTCTGGATGAACCGCGACTGCTGTATCCCCCAGCATCGTTTCTGGACGAGTCGTTGCGATCTCCACCACACCGCTGCCATCTGCTAATTCGTAAGACATATGGTAAAAAGCACCTTCGATGTCTTTGTGGATCACTTCAATATCAGATAATGCCGTGCGGGCTTGCGGATCCCAGTTGATGATGTACTCGCCACGATAGATCAAGCCTTTTTCATATAGCGTCACGAAAACTTTGCGAACCGCTTCGGATAATCCATCATCTAACGTAAACCGTTCACGGCTATAGTCTAGAGATAAACCTAGTTTCGCCCATTGTTCCCGAATGTGACCGGCATATTCTTCTTTCCAATCCCATACTTGTTCAACGAATTTTTCCCGACCAAGGTCATAGCGAGAAATCCCTTGTTCCCGCAGCTTTTCTTCTACTTTGGCTTGGGTAGCGATCCCGGCATGGTCCATTCCTGGTAACCATAAGGTGTCATACCCTTGCATCCGTTTTTGACGAATGATGATGTCTTGTAACGTGGTATCCCAGGCATGACCTAAGTGCAATTTTCCTGTTACGTTTGGTGGCGGAATCACGATAGAATAAGGTTTTGCTTCTTTGTTGCCGCTTGGTTTAAAACGGTCATGTTCTAACCAATCTTGGTAGCGCCCCGCTTCTACTTCTTGGGGATTGTACTTGGTGGATAGATTTTCAGTTTCTGTCATTGTTGGTCCTCCTAAAGTTACGTTTTTTAGACGTAATGGTTGGTGTGGATTTTTGGTGCCTGTTGCTGGGTAAAGCGTGACAATGTTTGAATCGTTCAGGATTAGTGCCGTGGTAGAGATGATTATCAGCTGTTTGTTGACGCCTCGCTTGTTGTTCGTAAAAAAACGTTGCTTACAGAGGTCAAGGCTCGCTTCCGTGATCCGCTATTGTGTCTTAGGGCTTTTGGCAACCGATCTGACTCGCTTCGTGAACCAATTTTGATGACTTCTTGTACTGTTCATCATCTATTCTGTCTTGCATCGCAAGCCAATCATTGTGATTCCTAGTATGGTTACTACGCTCCCTATGGTCGCCTAGTACTGTTCATCATCTGCTCTGTCCCACTTTGTGGGCCACTCATTGTGATTCCTAGTACGGTTACTACGCTCCCTATGGTCGCCTAGTACTGTTCATCATCTGCTCTGTCCCACTTTGTGGGCCACTCGCAGTGATTCACAGCAAAAAGCGCCCTAATGCCGAGGCATTAGGGCGCTGATACGCGGTACCACCTAAATTGCAGATTGCTCTGCCACTTTGACGTGAGGTAACGTTCACGACGCGCTTGATCTTACTGTTCGGCTTTGTCTGCAAGAAACAAACCGTGGTTCGGATCAAAGACCTTCAAGCTACCTTTTCAGTGTCTGGGGAAGTCTTGCACCGACCGACTTCTCTCTGACCGCCAGGGTCACTGATACTCCTCTTGAACATTGTCTTGCTATCATAGATTCTTGTTTCATCTTGCTACATTCTACAATGAACTTTTTTGAAAGTCAATCAGAGGTTTGCTTTCACAGCATCAATGGCTGCTTGATAATCCGGTTCGTGGGAGATCTCAGGCACGATCTCAACGTGTTGGATCACGCCTTCACGGTCTAAAACGAAAATTGCTCGGGCAAAATGACCGAAGTCTGGGATCATGATTTGATAGGCCTCACCGAAGGTATTCGCCGGATCATGAAGCATGATCATGTCAACACCTTCTTGGCCGCACCATTGCGCTTGTTCTTCTTTTGTATTGTTAGAAATCGTGACAAAATGGATGTCATCCAATTGACTTGCTTCTTGGTTGAAACGCTTGGTCTGCAATGCACAGACGCGTGTCACGATATCGGGAACCACGCTGATGATCGTTGGTTTTCCTAAAAAATCAGTCAGTGTGTATTCCTTGTCCTCTAAACTTTTCAAGCGAAAATCAGCCGCTTTATCCCCTACTTTTGGTTGGTTGCCAGGCATCTCATAAACCGTTTCTTTGCGTGTAACTTGCATAACATCTCTCCTATAGCATTTTCTCCCAGTATAAGAAAGATTGTCAAAAAACGAAAAGGATTTGCTCAGACTTTCGATTTTTGCGAGTAGGTCGTATCAAAAAAGATCAATGTTTGCAATTCTGTCGTCAAATCAATGTATTGGATATTGACGTCTTTTGGCACGATGACGGGATCAGGGGCAAAATTTAAAATCGCTGTGATCCCAGCATCCACGATCGCATCGATCGCCATTTGTGAATAACGACTAGGAACGGTCGAAATCGCTACGGTGATCCCTTTTTCTGCTACGACTTCCGCCAATTGATCCATTCCATAGACATAACGCCCACTAATGGTCTGACCAATCATTTCTGGATCATTGTCAAAAACCGCGACCACGGAAAGATTTTCATTTCTGCGAAAATTGTTGTTGGCTAACGCTTTTCCTAAATTTCCATAACCAATCAAGGCGATTTTTTTCTCTTCATTGGTTTCTAAGATATAGCTCAATACCTCAATCAGATAAGGAACATCATAGCCATAGCCACTTCTGCCCAATTCTCCTAGATGAGAAAAATCTCGGCGGATCGTGGCTGAAGGAACTTGCGTGATTTCTGCAAACTCTTTCGATTTGATTCGCTGAATACCAGAGGCATCCAGTAATTTTAAGTGTCGTAAATAAGCTGGCAAACGTTTTGCCGTCGCTTTCGGAAGTTTTTTATCTCTTAATGCTTCCATCCTGTCCACCCTCCTTGTTAAATGATTCACATATTGAGTGTAGCATGTTCCATTTTCAATAGCAAGAAAATATTCACAAACTCTCTCACTCGATGAAAAACGACCACAACTATTCAAAAACAGTTGTGGTCGTAGCATTAAAATCGGGGTTTTATTATAAAAATTCAGCGAATTCCGTTGCTGCTTTTTCTTGATTTGCCGTGATTGCTTCCAGTTTCAACCCAGCCATCGCACGTTCCATCATCCCTTCGATATCGAGACGTTCTTCATATTGGTGGACCTTATCCAGTCTTGGGCGCGTCTTTGGTTGAGGAGGTGCAAAGATTGTGCAGCAATCCTCAAATGGCTGAACTGATAATTCAAAGGTATCAATGGCTTCGGCAACTTCAATGATTTCCAATTTGTCCATCGTTGCCACTGGGCGCACGATCGGCGTATTGGTTACTTCATTGATGGCGACCATGCTATGCAAAGTTTGTGAAGCCACTTGTCCTAATGATTCACCATTTAAGATGATCAAGCCATGACGAGCTTCCCGAATCGCATCCGTCAAACGCAGCATCATCCGACGGGTGATGGTCATCCAATAGCCTTGTGGCACACGATTTTTGATTTCTTCTTGGATTTCTGTAAACGGAACTTCGATAAACTGGATGCTTCCCACATAAGGCGCAAGCTTCTTCGTTAAATCTT
Source organism: Enterococcus sp. DIV0421 (assembly GCF_051713745.1). Lineage (NCBI taxonomy): Bacteria > Bacillati > Bacillota > Bacilli > Lactobacillales > Enterococcaceae > Enterococcus > Enterococcus sp. DIV0421. The sequence continues at coordinate 2,256,417 of NZ_JBIOQM010000001.1, read as the reverse complement.
TGGCTTTTTGCAACGCTTGTTCACTCGTATAAGGAGGGCTTGCAAAATGGACCGCTTCGATCTCAACGCCGCGTTTCATGGCAAAGTAGCCTGCAACTGGCGAATCGATACCGCCAGAAAGCATCAACATTCCCTTTCCACTGGTGCCCACTGGCAGCCCAGCGGCTCCTTGGATCGTTTCATAAGACAAATAAGCGCCATCGATCCGTATTTCTACACGCAAATTGATGTCTGGTTTTTTCATTTGGACTTTGATATCAGGAAAACGGTCGATCACCGCATTACCTAAGGTCAAATTCAACTGGTTGCTATCTTGCACAAACGAATGATCACTGCGCTTGGCTGTGATTTTGAAGGTCTCAACACCCGTATAGATCTCTGCCATGACGTCTTGAACGGCTTTCTTTAATACTTCGATATCTTTTTCGACCCGAATGCTGGGGGAAAAGTTTTGAATCCCAAAGACTTTTTGCAGCTTAGGAATGATCTCTTGGCTGTTTTCACCGTTCAATAGCAAGTGCATGCGATCTCGCTCGGCATGAACTTTGACATGGGGATAATCTGCTAAGGTACGTTTGACGTTTGAAGCTAATTGCATAATAAAACTACGACGATTTTTGCCCTTTGTTGACAGTTCGCCATAACGAACCATGATTTCTGAATAATTCACGAGAAAACTCCTTTGATTTGGATTGATTTTATAGTGGTCTGTCGTGCTTAATTGATTTTCGAAAATTTTTGGTACAACTGGTGGAAGACGATCAGAAACTGCTCGACTTCTGCCATTGTATTGCTCTCATCTAAACTGATACGAACAGCCGATGTTGCTAACTGTTCTGGAACGTGCATCGCATGAAGCGTACTGCTGGCCATCTTTTTACGGGAGGAACAAGCGCTCGTCGTCGAAAGATAGATCTGCTTTTCTTCAAAGGCATGGACTAAAACTTCTCCTCGGATCCCTTTTAATGAAAAACAAAGTATGTGCGGCGCAAACCCTTCTGTACCAGAAAAAAGCGTGACTTTCTCGTACCCAGCCAGTGCTTCTTGCAAATAGCCTTTTAATAATTGAACATGGTTCGGCTTTTCAGCCTTTTGTTCTGTCGCTAAACGTAGGGCTTTTGCCATAGCAACGATTGCTGGTACGTTTTCGGTACCGCTGCGCTGGTTTTGCTCTTGCCCACCGCCGGTCATCAATGGCGCCAGCTTACGGCCTTGTTTCCAATAGATAAAGCCTGCGCCACGAGGTCCATGAAATTTATGCGCAGAGAACACGGCAAAATCGACCCGCTCATTGAACCATTGTTCTTGCGGCACCTTTGTGATGGCTTGGACGGCATCTACATGAAAATGGATCGTTGGATGGTCCGCTAGCACAGCTGCGATCTCATGGATCGGTTGGATCGACCCTACCTCATTATTAACCGCCATCACCGAAACCAAAATCGTTTCTTTGCGAATCAGGTTTGCTAATTCAGACACGTTGACAAAGCCTTGGGCATCGACAGGCACAACACTGACCTCAAACCCTAACTCGGCTAATTGAGCCGCTGTTTCACTGACGGCAGGGTGTTCAATACTGGAAATAATCAGGTGATTCCCATAGGCTTTTTTCGCTAAAGCAGTCCCTTTGATGACCCAGTTGTCTCCTTCAGTTCCTCCACTGGTAAATGCGATCTCTTTGGAAGAAACGTTTAACAGATCGGCGATCTGCTGACGAGATTGCTGCAGCAGGCGATTGGCTTGATTTCCTAAATCATGCAGGCTTGAGGGATTGCCGATGATTCGCTGACTGACTTGGACATATGTATTTAAAGCTTGTGGATAAATAGCGGTTGTTGCACTGTTGTCAAAATAGATCAATGATAGGACCCTTTCTCTAAAAAAATTCTTTCCCATTATAACTGCTCTTGGGCTGAGTTTCAAGGTGACTCGCTGGCTTTGGCTTTTTTTAAAGGAAACTTTTCCTTCCTTCGTAAGCGGTACTCATGCAGCGAGCCATTCTTTCCATGAAAAAAGCCAGTCAGTTTTTCACTGCTGGCTTTCGTATTATACTAAGTCGCGGTTATTGAAGTAGAAGTTTTCGATCCGTTTGAAGGCACCTGGTTCTACTCGTTCCAACGCTGTGCCGATTTCATCTAGCGCATCTTGATAGCGATATTCTTTACTGAACAAGTAAAGTGATTTGTCGATCGCTGCCTTGATATCTGGATGAGAATGACGATAGCGGTTGGCATATTGCATCATTTGCTCAGTCAATGCCGCAGCATCCACTAAGTCTTTTGTTTGTTCATCTAAAAGATCAAGATTTTCTTCACAGACAGAAACCAATTTATTGATTTCTTGCATGTTGATGCGAATCTTGTTCAATTCTTTGCCTAGTTCTTCGACACGATCCGTTGCCACGAAGAAGAATTCTAAATACTCGCCTGGCAAACCAGGTAAGCGTTGTTTCTCAACAAACCGTTTCAAGTTGCGTAGACGGAATTCGAAGCTTTCCACTTTTTCTTGTGCAACTTTTTCGCCACGACGTAATTCCGCAAGAGAATCATCGATTTCGACTTGCTGGCTTTCCACATCATCCAAAATCTTGTAGGCATCTTTGTAGAAGCTTTGCACTTCTGAATAAGGAATCTCATGTTTTTCCAATTTCGGTAAGTACTCGTTGTTGCGGCGAGCCAATTCGTCCACTTCGGTTTGGAAGCCGCGGACGCGACCCAATTCATTATGATTCAAAGTATAGCTTTGTGCCGTATGATCCAATTCGATCAACAACTGACGGTTGTTCTTCGTTGCGTGGTCAATGTAGTCTTCGATGATCTGACGATTTTTCATGACATATTTCTTGGCATTGATCTCACGTTCCATCACCGTATACAAGGCATCGATATCACTTGCAGTATCACGGCTTGCCACTTCAACGGAAGCGACTTCTGTTTTCGCTAGATCGTTCATGGAGTTTTCAACCCGTTTTTTCACACGGTTGATTTCTTCTTGGAAGTTTGCTTCTGGGAACACATATTTTTGTTCTAATAATTTTTTATAACCCTCTTGGATTTCTTTCAACTGATCAGGGAAGGTACGATTTAATTCTTCGTACGCCGCTGGGATCCGTTTCATTAGGTCTTCCACTTCATAGGTGTGTTTTTCCGCTTGGTCTAACACTTCCCGTGCTTCCACAGGATCGCCTGAAGTATTTAAGGTAACAAATTGGGTGAACTCAATTTCAATGTTTTTGATTTGTTTTTGCAGCTCATTGTAGGCAGGACCGAATTCTTCGCCTTGATCCCGCAGCTTCTTCTTCAAGTCTTCGTAAACGTCCAGCGCTTTTTGAACTTCCAGTGAATTTCGTTCTTCACTTTCTCGTAATTCTTTCAAGCCTGCGCGAATCTCTTCCACTTGGCGTTCCATCTCGTCCATGGTCGCTTCGGCTTGGACGATCGCCCCTTTTGCTTTGAAAAAGCGGATGCGTTCGTTCAGCTCTTCCACTTCAAAGATTTGACTTTCAAGTTCAGCAAAAGATTTTGTGGAGATATCTGTCCATTGTTGGTTCCACTCACGGAAGGTGTTTTGACTTTGACCAACCAAGTGCATTCTTTTTACTTCATCGACTTCTTCGATCACCGGCAAGTCAAACAGATTTTCTTTGCGTTTTTCCAAGTCATTCAGCTTTTCTTGGTTTTTCTTCCGCATGAAAAAGCCAATTGCATACAAGACCGCTGCGATGATGATGATGGCAATGACAATTCCAAAGATGATATTAGTTCCCATTTTGTGGTTCCTCCAATTTTCAAATATACATGTTTCGTCTAAAACCTGCTGATCAGCAGATTGATTGATAAGTTCGTTGAGTATAAAAAGGACAGATAGTCCCTTTATAAAAAAGCATCTACGCTAGATTATAGCATAAAGAAAAAAATCAAGCATTAGATTGAGGCAAAAAAGATCGACTTTTTTCGCATCGAATAAAATAAATCACGGCTTTTCCAGCGATAATGAAAACAAATCGTGAAATTTACATCAACAAGTGACTTTTTTTCTGATTTTTCCGATTTTTTTCAAGAAACCGCTTGATTTCTCCCTATTGAAACTGTACTCTAGTAAAAAGCTTGAACAGGAGTAATGTCAAATGAAAGTAGCGAAATTCGGAGGCAGTTCCCTTGCCTCAGCCGAACAAGTCGAAAAAGTTGTTGCGATAATTGAAAGTGATCCTAAAAGACGGTTTGTTGTTGTTTCAGCGCCTGGTAAGCGTTCCAGCGACGATCAGAAAGTCACCGATCTGTTACTAGCTGTCTGTACCCGTCTGTGTGCCCAAGAAGAAATCACTGATTTAATAGAAGAAATCTATACCCGCTATACAGCGATTGCTGCCCCCTTTGGTATCGAACAAGTCCATTTAGACCGCATCTGGCAATCATTGGCGGCTTTTCAAACACTGCCTACCCAAGACAATCCGCATCTTTATGATACGGTCTTGGCAAGCGGCGAAGACAACAACGCCAAATTGATCGCAGGGATTTTACAAAGCCGTGGGTTAGCTGCTCGCTACATGAATCCGCAAGAACTTGGGTTGCTGGTGACGGATGAACCTCAAAACGCCCGTATCTTGAACAAGTCGTACGCCAAGATCGCACAATGGCGCGACAGTCCTGAAATCTTAGTGATTCCTGGCTTCTTTGGCTACACAGAAGCCGGCGAGATCTGTACCTTCTCTCGAGGAGGATCAGATATTTCTGGTGCCATCGTGGCGGCTGGTCTGCAAGTAGAATTGTACGAAAACTTTACCGATGTCGATGGGATTTTTTCTGCTCATCCAGGCTATGTTCATCATCCAGAGTCCATCAAAGAAGTGACCTACCGAGAAATGCGAGAGCTGTCTTATGCGGGCTTTACTGTGTTGCACGATGAGGCCTTGATGCCTTCATACCATGCGAAAATTCCCGTGGTGATCAAAAACACCAATAATCCAAGTCATCCCGGTACCTTGATCACCAACCAGAGAGACAATTTGGATCAGCCCGTGATCGGCGTTGCCAGTGACGAAGGCTTTTGTATGATCTATATCCGCAAATACTTGATGAACCGCGAAGTTGGGTTCACGTTACGGGTCTTAGAGATTTTCCGTGAATTTGATTTAAATTATGAACACATGCCTTCAGGAATCGATGATATCTCGATCATTATGCGCTCCAACCAGTTGAATCCAGTATTGGAAGAAGAACTGCTGCGCAAGATCGCCTACGAGATCGATCCCGATGAACTGCGAATGACCCACGATCTATCCATGGTCGTCGTCGTTGGTGAAGGAATGCGTCAACGAGTCGGGATCACTGCCGACAGTACCGCTGCCCTTGCGCGGAAAAATATCAACTTAGAGATGATCAACCAAGGGTCCTCTGAGGTCAGCATCATGTTCGGTATCCACAAAGAACAAGAAAAAGCCGCTGTCAGAACCCTTTACTACACTTTCTTTGATTAAACCAAACGTGCCAGTTGCACCACTCCTTTTGCTGATAAGCAATCGGAACGGGCAACTGGCACGTTTGGTTTTTATTCTGACGATTCTTGAGCTTGCGCTTGTTTTTGTGCCAATTGGCGGTTGATTTCTGCCTTGATTCGCGGTTCAGGAGCAAACCGTTCTTCCCAATCGCTCGGCTTCATGACTTTGTGGGTCTCAGGATCATAATGAGGCTGCCCATCTGGAAAAAGTTTCCCCATGTTGGCGTCATGAACGATAGCCAAGATCGGCGCTGGATCGACCCCTAACAGTGAAAACGAGCCATAGGTAAAATACAGCAGATCACAAAGCGCATCGACTTGTTCTACTAGAGAATCACTGACAGGCTGTTGTTTGGCAGCCAGCTTGGCTTGGGCTTGATCGATCGCTTGATGCAAATGCTCCAGACCTGATTGGAAGGTCTCTTCGTCATTGTTGCTGGCAGCATAAAGGAACTCAACTAATTCTTCAATTTTAAAACCAGCACGAAACTGGGCTTTTTCCGCTGAAAAAGCTTGTGGATATGGCGGTCGCGTTGGATCAAAGGTTTTATGAAACTCTTCCGTCATTTCAAATGGACTCATTTTGCTCGCTTCTTTCTGCTTTTTCTCATGGTTCTGTTTTATGGTTCTGCGCTGTCTTCTACGTTGCTTCATAGATTGGCTACTTGCTTATTTTTTTATTCCCTGGCTTGGGCATCCTCGGCAATGATGCCAAAATGGATCAAGGCTTTCTTGATGCCGTCATGATCGTTGGTATCCGTCACAAAGTCAGCACTGGCTTTAGTGATGGGCTGGGCATTGCCCATCGCAACCCCGATCCCCACGCCTTCTAACATTTCCACATCATTAAAATGATCCCCAAATGCCATCGCTTCTTCCATCGCGATCCCTTCATAGGCCAAAAACTCTTTGATGCCTTTGATTTTCGAACCGTTTTTCGGCACGATGTCAACAGAATAGGCATTGGATCGCTTAAAATCACATTGCGGCAGCTTGGACCGTAATTTTTCGCGCTCTGATTCAGGGCTCAGCATAATGCACTGATAGATGGGCTCTCGTAAAATGTCCAACGATTCATAGCGCTTGGCGTTGCGATTGGGACTAAAGCGCTGCAAGACTTTCTTTAAAAAACCGACGGGAAATTTTTTCGGTACATAGCGTAAGTAGCGCTGCATGACGGGTGATTGGCTTAAGCGGATCGTTAAGCTGCCAGCCACTTGCGTTTCTCCGCCAAACATGACTTGGCGGTAATTTTCATCTGCGTATTCTACGATCGCTTCCAGCGTTTGTTTTGGAAAAGGTTTAGCATAAATCAAGTTTTCCTTCGTGTAGACATATTGGCCGTTATAGGTGATAAACATGTCTAACGACAAGTAATCGATCACCTTCTCTAAATCAACCGGACCACGTCCGGTGGCAATGCCGCAGAGGACGCCATTGGCTTGGGCTTGTTTGATGGCTTCACGGGTACTGGCAAGCGCCTTGCCGTTGCTGGCAATCAGCGTGCCATCAATATCAAAAAAGATTGCTTTTATCATATGACTCCTCAAAATAATTTCAACTGATTAGGATTTAATGCTTCGTAATCGATCTGCAGCGCATCGATCAATGCGCGAGCATTGTCAGCGGCATCACGACCGGCATTATTATTGAAGACCACTGCGACTTCTTTGGCATTGGCTTCGATGGCTTGGACTGCGTGTTTTAACTCCGTTAGTTCGGCTTGGTCATAGCGATACAAGGTCCGCAGATTTTTGGCATCTGGTCCTGTCGCTGTCCAGCCGCTGTCGTTGCGTCCATGAAAACGGCACAAGACAAACGCGGGATTGGTCACGGTTGGATCAAGGGGAATGGTGGTCGATAGCTTTTTCGGCTGATCAACAACTACTAAGGAAAACTGCTTTCGCTTCATATAATCGATCATTCCCGGATACAGTTTCGGCTGATACCAGCTGCTGTCTCTCAGCTCGATCGTCACTGGGTAGCCCGCAAACCATTCTCGCACTTGGTCTAAATAGGCGACATTTTCTTTTGTACATTTAAAGCTGTTGGGAAACTGCGCCAATAGGCAAAAGAGTTTGCCTGCTTCTACCATTGGCGCGATCGCTTCTTTATAAAGCTGCAGCGCTTCGGTCATGGTCAACTGATCTGGCAAATTTCCTTGGGTGGTCACACTTTGATGGACTTTCAACACAAAGCGGAAATTTTCGGGAATCTGGGTCAACCAGTTGCGCACGTCTTTTTCTTTTGGCAAAAAATGATAGGTAGTATCCAGCTCAACTAGCGGAAAATAACGGGCATACTCAAATAATTTCGAGTTTTTTCTTTGCACGAGACTGCCATGTTCACTAAATGTGGTACAACCAATTCGAATCATTTTTTCCCATCGCTCCTTGTTTTCTTATTTTAATAGTATACAATAGTTTTGAGTTAAGAGTAAATAAATCATTGCAGGTGATGAAAAAATGAAACGAATTCTCGTGTTGCACACTGGCGGCACCATCGCCATGAAAGAAGACACCCTGACAGGCGGCGTCAGCCCTGATGTCAGCAATCCGCTGATGGATGCACCGATCCACATTGATGACGATGTTGAATTGATCGTCGAAGACATTTTTAATATTCCCAGTCCTCATATGACCCCAAAAGAAATGCTGCAGCTGAAAGAACGTATCCAGCTGGCGCATTTAAGCGGTGTCGATGGGGTCGTGATCACTCACGGAACCGATACGCTGGAAGAAACAGCCTTCTTTTTAGATACCACAATCGGCGGTCAGTTACCGATCGTGGTGACTGGCGCCATGCGCTCAAGTAATGAAATCGGCAGTGACGGACTTTATAACTTTGAAAGTGCGATTCGGGTGGCGAAATCACCTGATGCCTTAGGAAAAGGCGTCTTAGTCGTGATGAACGATGAGATCCATTCCGCACGTTATGTTACGAAGACCCACACCACCAATATTGCGACATTCCGCACCCCGACATTAGGTCCGATCGGCTTAGTCACAAAGCACCGTATCTTGTTCATGCAAGAGCTGTTAAATAACCGCCATTTGGATGTTGATCGTGTCGATGGTCTGTTTCCGATCGTCAAAGCCTATGCGGGAATGACTGGGGAATTGTTCGATGCTTTAGCCGACTCGCTGATCGATGGACTAGTGATCGAAGCTTTAGGCGCTGGCAATCTGCCGCCGCAGACCATAGAGCCTTTGAAAAAACTGATCGCTAGAAACATTCCAGTCGTCTTAGTTTCTCGCTGCTTCAACGGCGTTGCCGAGCCGGTCTATGACTACTTAGGCGGCGGGATCGAATTGCAAGCTCTTGGGGTGATTTTCTGCAATAGCATCAATAGCCAAAAAGCCCGCATCAAATTGCTGATAGCGAAAAACCGTGGGTTGACCATGGATGAACTGCCTGATTTCATGGAGAATTAACCAAACAAAAACCCTTTTGCCATTCCGCTAATGGAGGCAAAAGGGTTGTTTTATTTTTCTCGCCAAGTAAAGATGGCTTCGCAGTAAGTATCCTCACCGATCTTGATCTCGTGGATCGTTTGCAGCGGCACAGCCCCGCCGGCTTCATCGACTGTCTTCTCATTGATTTGAAAATGGCTTTCGATCAAATGGCCGTAAGCCACTTCCCGATCAAAACGGATCGTCACTTGTGTCACTTCATGTTTTGTTAAAAACTCATAGCCTAAGACGTCCATCAGCCAATTGAAATACATGGCATTGTTGACATGCTGATTGCTATCAATATCGTAGAAACGCACTCGATACGGCAAAAATTGTCCTTGCGTGATAGGGGTGATCTTCGGGTAGCGTTTGATTCGCTTGATTTTTTCACTGCCAAAAGGCGCCACGATCTCATCTGGTACACTGCTGACTTTGCGCGTCTCAGGGTCCATTAACGCAAAAACCGCCTCGATTTTGACCAGTTCCGTTCCGTCTTCTGCCAATAACCAGAAGTAACGGTAGCAGAAAAATTTATTGTATTCTCTCGCCTGGGTCGCCACTTGGATCTGCTCCCCTACGCGCGGCAAACGAGTCACCGTTATGTGATAGCTGGTGATGATCCAGGTCAAGCCATAACTAGCGATGACTTCTGGTCCGCGGTTTAACGCCGCACTTTGTTCTTCTGATGTCTTGATGGCGATGCCTAGCATGGCTGGAAACGTCATCGTTTGGTTGACATCACATTCATAATACGCCACTTCATGCGTGGTTTGATACTTTGCTGCCATAGTTCTAATTGCCTCCTAAAAACGACTCAATATTTCATCGACACTTGGTCCATAGCTTTCGCCAAACTGATTCAAATGGACCAATAAATAATACAATTGATACACTGGCAGTCGCTCTTGCCAATCCTCATCTAATGGATAGACTTCTTGATAGCCTTCCAAAAATTCCTGACGAAAACCACCGAAGAGCTGGGACATCGCAATATCCATTTCTCGATCCCCATAAGCGACTGCTGGATCAAGAAACACTGGTTCTCCTTGCTGATCGAACAGCACATTCCCCCGCCAAAAATCACCGTGTAATAAAGCAGGTGTGACGCTGCGATCACGCCAATTTTCATGCAAAAATTCTTTCAAACGCAGATAAGCAGCTTCCCGTTTGGCATGCCAGCGGTTACCCAGCTTCGCTAATTCGACTTGCACATCCAAACGGCAGACTGTGTAAAAATCAAGCCAATCGGTGGTTTTCGGATTGACTTGCGGCAAAAAGCCGATGTAATTGTCTTCGTAAAACCCAAAAGACTCCTGCGTCTGCTGATGAAGCCGAGCCAAGCTTTGACCTAAGCGTCGCTGCTGTCCTTCCCCACCATCGATCCATTCCATCAATAAAAATGCCCTCTCTTCAGTCTGACCGATATGTTCGATTTTTGGCACCCGCACGAAAGGGGCTAATTCAGCTAAGCCGTTGATCTCTGCTTGAAAGAACACCGATGAAACATGAGGATGAGTTTTTAAAAAATAGCGATTTTCTGCTGTAGTGAAACGATACGTTTGATTGACATCCCCACCACTGATGGGCGTCAGCGAGCCGGTCATCCCGATTGCTGCGAACAATGCTTCCTCCATACGGATCTCCCTTTCTTTACTCAGTCAGTTGGGCATTCAAATACGCTTGCTCTTCTTTCGTCACCCCTAGTCCCTGCAGGAGATACTGATCAACCGAACCGAAATGCTGATCGATCGCAGCCAAGCTTTCATCAAGAAAACTCTCTTTGGCACTCATCAAAACCGTGATCGCCGTTAACAGCTCTTGCGGCAAATGCTGGGTCATTGGGGCAAATTTTTCTTTTAGCATTGGCGCTAAATAGCGATTGGTCGCTAAATAATCTTCTTTGATCGTCGTTGGTGCCACCGCCAACACATGCAGCAATAAAAAGGCGCCAAAGCCTGTGCGATCTTTGCCAGCGGTACAGTGGAACAAGGTTGCACCTTCGCCTTCCGCATTGGCGATCACATGATCAAAAAACTGCCGATATTGTTGGCGGGCATAGTCGCTTTCAACAAAGTGACGGTAGACTTTTTTCATCTGCTCTTCGGCATCTTCCCCATCTTCCAAGCGCTGCTTCAAGCTTTCTGGCGACAAGGAAACCATCGTTTCGTCTTCTTTAAAAATAGGTAAAAAAAGCTGCTTTGCTGTGGCGATTGGTCGATCAGGCTGTGCATTGGCTTCAGCGATAGAGCGAAAATCAATGACCTGATTGACCCCATAGTTTGCCAGTACTGCTTGATCTGAAGCAGTCAATTCATTGATCGCCGCACTGCGGATCAATTTTTTTCGTTTGATCGTCGTGCCGTTTGTCGTTTGATAGCCGCCAAGTTCTCTGACGTTTGCTGCTCGTTCTAGTTGAATCAATTGTGTCATTGCTTATCCCTCCCGCGATGTTCTAGTTAAAAGTATAGCAGAAACTTCGCTATTAAGGGCACTGAAACCTAGATTTTTCTATGAGCTGAGCTTTAACGGACAAAAAAAAAAAAGACCACACGCAGTCTTTCTTTGCTTTCGCTTGTTACAAAACGTTTCTATTCGGCTTCGATCACGGCGGCAGAATCATCTAAGATCGAACGATCCAGTTCGTTGATACGACTGCTGGTCACCATTCCTGCAACCATACTGTCGCTGACATTAACGAGTGTCCGTGCCATATCGATCAATGGTTCAACAGAAATAACTAAGCCTACGATGGCGATCGGCAAGTTCATTGAGCCTAAGACGATCAATGAAGCAAAGGTTGCCCCACCGCCGACACCAGCAACGCCGAATGAGCTGATCGTAACTACTGCAACTAGCAGCAGGATAAACTGCCAATCAAAGACATTGATCCCAACCGTTGGTGCAACGATCGTTGCCAACATCGCTGGATACACACCCGCACAGCCGTTTTGACCAATCGATAACCCAAAGCTGCCTGCAAAGTTAGCCGTGGCTTCATCAACACCTAACGCTTTGGTTTGGGTTTCGATGTTCAATGGCAAGGCTCCCGCACTTGAACGAGAAGTAAAGGCAAAGCTCAAGACTGGAAAGGCCTTTTTGAAATACGTTACTGGATTGACCCGAACAGCGATCAGCAATAATGAATGAACGAGTAAGACCAAAATCAAAGCCGCATAAGAGGCGATGATAAATTTGCCTAAGTTCAAGATGGCTTCAAAATCACTTGAAGCTAATACGTTTGTCATCAATGCCAAAACGCCATAAGGTGTCAGGCGCAAAACTAACGTGACGATACGCATCACGATTTTATATAAGCTGTCCATCAAATTCGCAAAAGTTTCCGCTTCTTTCGGTGATTTACGTTTGACACCAAGAAAGGCGATCCCAACAAAGGCTGAGAAAATCACGACCCCGATCGTACTTGTCGAACGAGTACCCGCAAAGTCGGCGAAGACATTGCTTGGGATGAAGGAAACGATTTGTTGTGGAATCGATAGGTCTTGGACTTGTGTCGAACGTTCCGCTAATTCTGCGATCCGCGCTGTTTCCGTTGCCCCTTCGGTAAAGCTGGCACCGTCAAGACCAAAGACCATGACCATCACGATCCCGATCAAGGCAGCGATCGCCGTTGTCCCTAGCAAAGTCGCAAGAACCGTAAAACTGATCTTCTTGATTTTTTCGCTTTCTTTCATCTTGGTGAAAGCACCAACGATCGAAACGAAGATCAAGGGCATGATCAGCATTTGCAAGAGAGCTACATAGCCGCTACCGACCATCGTGATCCAGTCAAGAGCTTGCGTGACAACGTCAGAGCCTGTCCCAAAAATCAGCTGCAGCACGCCACCAAAAACGATCCCGACGAACAACGCCGCAAAGACCCGCGTAGAAAACTTCACGTGACGTTTTTGCAATAAGTAGAACCCATAAATAAGGGCAGCAAAAAGTAGAACAACAATAATAGTTAACAGATTTGTCATTTGAATCCTCCTTTTGTTCAATAAACATGACAAAGTCTGTCAGAGGAAGTAAAGGTTCCCAGTGACCATTCTTCAACAGTTCACTCTAATGAGACGTGTGGCATCATTAGTGACTATTCCATTTTAAAGAAGTTTGCTTCATCTTACAATAAATAAGTTCCCACTTTTCTGGGATGGTACCGCTTTTTTGTCAGAAAATAAAAAAAGAACCGTTGCCGCAACCCCACACTGTTAGGATTTCTACTTTCCTAACGGTTGGATTGCGGGAACTGGTTCGTTATTTTTTCATTTCGACTTTTTGAAAAATTTCAGAGAATATTCAGGCAATCATTAGAAATTGCTGTCTTACGCTAAAGCACCCATTGGGTCCCAAGGTGCTAAGACTGTTGGTTCTGCTTCAAAGGCAGCCAATTGTTCTGCTGTCAGGAACTCTTTGCGAACCACGATTTGATAGGTGTATTCATCCATCCACGCATCGCTCATAACGAAGAAGCCATTCGTTCCGACTTTTTCACCCCAGCTGTTTTCGACTTTCCATTTGGTTGATTCGCCGTCGATCAAGTCAACGCCAGTCAAGACCATCGCGTGGGTCATTAAGCTTTCGCCAAAATCTAAGCGTTCTGCTTTGGTCATCGTAAAGTCGATGTCAAATAGGTCGTTGATATCATACGCATCTAATGCCATGATCCCAGTATCTCTGGTAGAAGATTGACCGACATCACAACCGAACCACACGGACTCCCCTTGTTCCAATTGAGCGATCGCTAATTTTTTGAAGGTCGGCATATCGACGTTCAAGTATTTGACTTCTTTGCCGCCAACCACGTTGCCTAGCATTTCTACGGTATACGATTGATTGTAAGGCTTGTCGGCAGTTGGTGCGTTGATGATGCTGACATAATCGTCAAGGTCCACCCCGACATATTTTTCATAAAAGCTTTGCGGTGTTAAGTTGCGATCAATGTGATAGTTTTTGTCTTCATCACGGTATTCAAAATCAAAGGTTTCTGGCGGTGTGCCTAAAGAAGTCGCTAAGAAACGATAAATGTCTTCCAACATCGCTTCTTTGGCTGTTTGGATGTCTTCAGCTGTTTTGCCTTCAGCCACTAGCTGACGCAAAGCAACCGCATCTTTACGCAGTTTTTTGTTCAAGTAATTGTTTAGGTCACGAGAATTGGAAGAGTTGCTGCTTTCTGGCATGACCGTTTTTGGTACGACACCATATTTTTGGAAAATCGAAACGATCATGTCCCATTGCCCACCATCTTGTTGTGGTGTTTGCAATAAGAAAGCAACTTTGCGACTTGTTAAAGGCTCGTTAGCAGTTGCTAAAATATTTTCATAGAAATAGTTGGCTTTTTCGTATTTGTCCCAAAAGAAGGTATGGTTTTGCGACAATTCAAATTCTTTTAAATTGAAATCATTCAGCATCTTATGACGGAATGTATTCAATGCGGCAAACATCCAGCAGCGGCCTGATTGTTTTTGGTTTGAGACTTTCCCGGTTGTCACATCAACTGAAAAAACTGGCACATTGTTGACTTTTGCTGACACGTTTTCCGCAGAAGCGGTGATCCCATTTTTCACAACACTCCGTTGTAGTGCCGTTTGTTTATTATTGTCTTGATACGCTTGCGCAAAGGCAGCGGTGGTCTTTTTTGAAATTTCTGACATATTTCTTCATCCTTTCACTTTCCGTTCCTTCCATTTTACGCCTCTGCCTCTCAAATAACAACCGCTCCTAGAAAAATGAAAGGATCATCTTTCTAAGAGCGGTTGCTCGTATCAAGGATTTAAAGAGTTAGCATCAAAAGCAAAAAGCCAAGTAAAACAAAGGATAGTCCTCGTTCAAATCGTGCATAAAGGAAGCGGATCGGGCGACTGGCTAGCAAGATCGTCAGTAAAACACTGGCTAACACCAACGTCACAAAGCCTAATACCGACAGGTTCAAGTCGGTAATCGCTAATGCCCGCAAGCCCTTGATGAAGATCCCCTGTAAAAGATAGACCAGCAGGGTGTTTTTGCCCCACTTCGTAAAAAAGAGGTGCTCTCTAGGCACGAGGCTCAGAAAGCCGATGATCCCCATCAGCCCGATCACGAAAAAGACCGCACGCAAGGGACCGCCGAACAACGGATAGCTCAAGTAATCGTCATAAGGCTTGGAACCAAAAACCATGTACTTGTTCATCCCATGAAAAAACGCGATAAAGGTGTAGATGATCGGTAAGAAAAGCAAACTGATAGTCCGAATCTTTGGTTTCAATAAAAAGCGCATCTCATTTTTGGGAAAATAAAACCCGATGATGAAAAACGGCAAAAAGACAAAGGTCCGCTGCAAGGTCAACACTTGATTTAAAAACGGCACGTAGCCAGCGAAGATGCTCAAGCCGATACTCAGCAAGATCGCCTGCTTTTTGGACATTTTTTGAAAGACCAACAAGGAGAGCTGCCAAAAGAACATGCTAAGCAAAAACCAAAGTGCCCATTGCGGATTCAACAGTTGGATTTTTAACGACTCCCGTAGACCGATCAACCAGTAATAGACGGTGTAAAACACCTGAAAGAAGACATAAGGCAGCAAGAACTTTTTCATCAGCTCACGAAGCTTGTGTCCCTTCGTCAACGGTTTGGCAAAGTACCCAGCCAGAAAAACAAAAGCTGGCATATGGAAAGTGAAGATAAAATAATATAGGTCATGATAAAACTTCTGATCGCCGATAAAAGGCTGTAGTAAGTGACTGAAGACGACCAAGATCATCAGTAAAAATTTTGCATTATCAAAGTAAGCCGTTCTTTGCGATTGGCTCATAAAAGTTCCTCCTCTAAGTTGTATCTGTCAAAGGATACCTGATCCATGAAACAGAACTGTAACAAGCTATTTACTTTTTCCTAACGATTCTTGTTCATTTGATTACCAGTTGCTATTTTGTATACTTTGTATTAATATATATAATACAAAGGAGCTGTCTTCGATGATATTTGATATTCAAACTCAAAGCAACCAACCGATCTACCAGCAGTTGCGGGAACAGATCATTGTCGGTATCGCAAAAGGCGATTTATCCGCTGGCGAATTGCTACCATCCGTCCGTCAATTAGCCGAAGAGATCGGCATCAATACCATGACGATCTCAAAAGCCTACAATTCCCTCAAAGAAGAAGGCTTGTTAGTCACGGATCGCCGTAAAGGAACCGCCGTTGCCGCACCACCACCGTTTACTTCTGGACAAGAAGCGGAGTATCGCCAAAACTTGCAGCTGCAGCTAGCAACCGCTCTCTTACACGGCAAAAGCAAGCAAGCGCTTTTAACGGATGTTCAACAACTGCTGGACCAATTTCCTGAAAGGAATGAATGCAAATGACCTATCTTTTTTTCATTATTGCTCTTGTCCTCTGTGGGACGACCGCATTTGGTTTACGCTTGATCAGTAAACCCCACAAAAATGTTTTACTCGAAAATACCCTTGCCCCTGAGCATCTGGATGATCCTAGCGTCCACAGCTTGATCACAGAATTTCGCAAGCGTATCTTACAAATCGTTGGTATATTTAGTGTAGCAAGTCTCCTTTTTTTGTTCAATTTATCTGACTCCATCATCCTTACCCTGTTCTGGCTTTATATGGCCGCTTTGCTGGGGACAGCTTACCTGGTGCAAGTGCATTACATTGGAAAAATGCGGCAATTGATCCTTGCCAAAGGATGGGAACTACCTATCGATCCGATTCGGATCGATACAAAACTCGTTCAAGCCAAAAATAAACGGATGCTGCCGTGGTATAGCCTCGTTCCTGCGGGGATTTTGTTGATGATCAGTTTGTACCAAGCATGGCAGTTGCCTGATCTTTCTACAGTATACTTGATGGGCGGCGTCTCCTTAGCAATTTTTGCGCTGTTCGTCTATCTCTGGGTGATCATCAGCCGCTTACCCGTTCGCGGAATCAGCGGTGATTCAGCTATCGACCAGCACATCAATGATTTAACAAAGCGCTATTGGTCCTTATTGATCGCTGTCACTTGTACCATTACGCTGCTCTTGTTGACTGTCCCGCTGGCATCCATGTCCGCTACTGGAGCATTCAGTACTATCCTCTTAGTGCTCTTTGTTGTTTTGGTTGTTTTCTTGATCGTCTTTACCTTCTTCTTGTTGCTAGATCTACGTAAAAAACAAGATCAGCTCTTAGAACCAGCAGGACAACCGCGCTATTATGGTGAAGATGCTTACTGGCGATATGGTTTTTACATCAATCCTAATGATGCGCGACTGTTTGTTCCTGACCGTGTTGGGATGAATATCGGCATCAATCTAGGCAAACGTAGCGGACAAATCGTCTCAGATATCACCGCTGTCTTCTTACTTGTATTAATGGTCGGTACCATCATTCCGATGTATCGCTTAGATTTCGCTCCTGATGCGATTACCGGTGAAGTGCAAGGACAAGAAGTCACCTTCGATGCACCAATGACTGGGAAAACAACGGTCTCTTTGGCAGATATAGAGACGGTGGAATTGATCGAAGCTTTGCCATCGCCTCGTGTTCGTACCATGGGTGTAGGAACCGCCAGTTACCAAATTGGTAAATTTACCGTTGCTGGTGATCCTGCCAGAATGTTCGTGGACATAAACTCGACACCTATTTTAAAAGTCACCACCAAAGATGGCCCCACCGTTTTTTACACAAATAAAAAAGCCGCCGAAACGACGGATTTATACGAAGAACTAGTACAGAAGATTTCCTCAGCGGAGTGAGTGTTCTGGAGAAAAACCTGGGGAACCCATTATCCCCAGGCTATCCACAACCAAAAAAACGACCTTCCGAAACGAAGGTCGTTTTTGATACTCCGGCAGTAGGACTCGAACCTACGACATCATGATTAACAGTCATGCGCTACTACCAACTGAGCTATGCCGGAAGAATCTATCTGTACTATACCAAATAGTCAGATAATTTAGCAAGAGCAAAAATCAATTTTTTGTTCCTTTTTTTCAAGAAAATCCCCTTTTAGAAACTTCCCTTCCCGCAAAGTGTTTTTCTCAAGAAATATCCGAAAATCTCATTGACAAAGCAGCGCCTTTACGGTATTCTATATCTTGTGTTAAATAACACGCCGCTTTAGCTCAGTTGGTAGAGCGCATCCATGGTAAGGATGAGGTCGACGGTTCAAGCCCGTCAAGTGGCTTTGGTAGGACAACGTTTGTCGGACGTTGTCTTTTTTTGTGCATCTAATTCCCAAAATATAGCGATAATTTCTGAACTTAATCATTCGTACGCCCCTAATTTCCTGCGATATACAAAAGAAATAAGATCGTAAAACCCAATAGTAGGACCGATACAACTGCTTTCATCATTTTCGCTGTATCTTTAAATTTAAACAAGAGCGTATATAGATTAATAAAGTAAATGATCGACAGGGCTGCTTCTTGCGAATATTCTTTTACTTGGATCAAGCCTAGCCATATAATCAGCAAAAGAATCGAAAAAACAACTAAATAGTTTTCTGCAACACGCTTCATTTCATTCTCCTTTTTTATTGTTTAAAATTGATATAACAAGATTTATTCCAACATCCTCTCAATGTCCCTCATTATTTAAACAAGAATCTGAAATACAAGGTTTAATTCCGCAAGTCAAACTTGAACAATTACCACGGGGTGAAGGTTCAATTCAATTTAACCAATTCATTTCAAATGCCTTCTTTCTATTTAATTATGAAAAGTATAATAGTAGGCAGAAAAATAATTACTATAAAAATAACAAACATGATCATTAAAATTTTAAAAATCTTTTTCATCATTTATTTCTCCTTTCCAACAATATTCGATTGTATTCTGCTGCATTCTGTAAAGTCGATAAATTATCAGCCCCTCTCTCAAATACTTTTCCTACAGCCTTTGCTTATTAAAAGTGTAACAAACTATCTCTTCTAATAGTCAATTTTTATAAATTTAAATAAATTTTTTCTTACAAAACGAACAAAACGGGTTTTCCAATCGGTGCTCACAGCTCAATTTTAGACACATCTTTTTTACCACAAAAAACCCACTCTCCTAAAGCTAAGAGAGCGGTTTTTTCAACTACACTAAATTTTTTAAAAGGATACGCTTTATGCTGAATTAAAAAATAACATACTGTTTCCGTTTAATTTAAATTTTTACTTCACGACCAACACCGTACATTTCGAATGATTGACGACATAATCGGTGGTTGAGCCTACGACAGCTCGGGTCAATGTGCCTTTACCAGTTGCACCGATAATGATCAAATCAATCGGGTACAATTCTGTTGCTGCATGAATGATAAAGCGTTTTGGATCGCCGACTTCAACGATTACCTCAACATCTTCTACCCCATGCTGATTGGCATCATAGATTTTTTTCAACATGTCCGTTTCCACACGCAATTTTTCTTGGTCAAAAATTTTTGCAAAAGCATAGGCACTTGTGGATAACTCAGCATTGTTGATAACAGAGAGGACATACAATTTGGCTTTGTTCATACGACAAATCGCGAGTGCTTCTTGGAACGCTTTTTCTGACTGATCCGACCCATCCAAGGCAACAAGTACATTTTGACAATTACGTAACATCCAAATCGCCTCCTTTTCTTTATTTTACCATAAAAAATGGAAGCGTTACAAAAAAGGACAAGGTCTACTCTTAAGAGACCTAAAACTTCCTTTAAGATTTGTGAAGTTTCTTACTTGTCTCCGTGATTATACAGTAAAATAAAGAGAGGAATGATTCGAGGTGAAAGAAATGCGCTCTTTTTTCCAGGCTGCGGTCACTGTGCTCTTGTACTTAGGGCTTTTCTTGCTGATAATCGGTATTATCGCCTTTTTCTTGCTAAAACTTTAAGCTTGGTTTGTTGAAAAGCAAGTTGCTGTCACATCCCTAAGAGGAGTGATACACTTGGTTTATCAACAATTATCGAAACGAAACAGCTTGCTGCTCACTCGTTTCAAAAAGGAGATCATGCAAAATGGACTTACATATTACCCCTACTGCCGCTGCTCGCTTTCCAGAAGGACACGACTTATATATTTTGACGAGTAATGACGGATCGAACCAATTTTCTTCAGCAGCTGGATGCTGTATGATCGGCGAACGTTTTTTGATCACACCGATCGACGAACCGTTAGACCCATACAATGAGTTAGTCTCAAGCAATCAGTTTACTTTCTTTACATCAACCTATGATCAAATGTTCTTGACTGGTCATCTGATTCTAGATGTTCACCCAACTTCAGGAACTTTGATTTTGAAAAACGAAAGCGGCTATTTGGATACCAATCTTTTATTGGAATCCTCTCCACAGTTGAAACAAACGAATGCGTAACTAAAGAGCTGACAAACGCCTTGTAAGGTGCTTGTCAGCTCTTTTTCTCTATAATGAATCTGGAATCAACGCTAAGAGTTCTTGTGTCTCAGCGACTAAAGCGATCGCACCAGCATCAAGCAATTCTTCTTTTGACCCAAAACCATATAAAACGCCGATTGCCGGTAACTGGTTTTCTTTTGCCCCTAAAATATCATGCTCACGGTCGCCGATCATGATGGTTTGCTGCGCTTTTTGCTCCTTTTCGATCTCAGTTAACGCGTAGCGGATAACGGCCGCTTTTTCCCCACGTTTATTCTCGAGATCCGCCCCATAGATTCCTTTGAAATAGCCATCATACTTGAGATGGGTCAGGATCTCTTTTGCAAAAACTTCTGGTTTCGACGTAGCGATATACAAATCGTGATCCTGCGCCAGCTCCTGCAATGTTTCTTCGATCAACGGATATGGTTGGACTTGAAACATACCCGCTTGACGATAATTTTCCCGGTAGAAGGCAACGGCTTGCTGGGCAGCAGCTTCATCGAAGCCCAAGCCACGGAAGGATTCAATCAAAGGCGGCCCCACAAAGCTCCGCAGTACGTCTTGCGCTAATTGCTCTTTTCCCATTTTTTCCATCGCATATTGAATCGATCCATAGATTCCTTCACTCGAATCAATGATCGTTCCATCTAAATCAAAAAGTACTTTCTTTCTCACGCCATCGTCTCCTTTTCTAATAGTATAGAAAAAAACAGCAGGACAAGCAACACTTCTTCCTTTTCGTTCTGATCTCATCTAAATAAAAAAGACGCTGCCCCATCAAAGGCAACGTCTTTGTTTTTGTCATTTTATGTAAAAAAAAAGATAGCAGATGCTATCAAGCAACTCCGGCAGTAGGACTCGAACCTACGACATCATGATTAACAGTCATGCGCTACTACCAACTGAGCTATGCCGGAAAAATTGAAATGCGTGGCGACGTCCTACTCTCACAAAGGGAAACCCTTCACTACAATCGGCGCTAAGAAGCTTAACTTCTGTGTTCGGCATGGTTACAGGTGTATCCTTCTTGCTATCGCCACCACACTATTCAATTGAGTAAGTTTTGCTCACTCAAAACTGGATCGAAGAAATCAAAACTCTACGAGTTTACGTGCTTTTTTCTTTTTGGT
>NZ_JBIOQM010000001.1:1500000-2232500 GCF_051713745.1 Enterococcus sp. DIV0421 | reverse complement strand
TCAGGATCCTCCTAGGTGTTATCCAAATTTCGCCTACGGGGTTTTTACCCTCTTTGACATACTTTTCCAAGTATTTCGACTATCTGAATAGACTACCATATCGGAGTCCTACAACCCCAACAAGCAAGCTTGTTGGTTTGGGCTTTTCCCGTTTCGCTCGCCGCTACTCAGGGAATCGAATTTTCTTTCTCTTCCTGCAGGTACTTAGATGTTTCAGTTCTCTGCGTCTACCTCGACTGCGCTATGTATTCACGCAGACGTAACATCCTATAAAAGATGCTGGGTTCCCCCATTCGGAAATCTCTGGATCATAGCTTACTTACAGCTCCCCAAAGCATATCGGTGTTAGTCCCGTCCTTCATCGGCTCCTAGTGCCAAGGCATCCACCGTGCGCCCTTATTCACTTAACCTTTGACCTTACGGTCGGTTTTGAGTACTTCTTCTAGCGATAGAAGGTTGCTCAAGAAAATAAGCGTTGAACTTATTAAAAAACTCTTTTAACATTTCAACTCGGTGTGTGTTACTTGTTTTGATTATTTCTTCGATATCCAGTTTTCAATGAACAAATTTTGTTTGAGAGTAAACCTCTCAAAACTGAACAAAGGCAAACGATGTGTAGTCTTCCGAAATATTCCTTAGAAAGGAGGTGATCCAGCCGCACCTTCCGATACGGCTACCTTGTTACGACTTCACCCCAATCATCTATCCCACCTTAGGCGGCTGGCTCCAAAAAGGTTACCTCACCGACTTCGGGTGTTACAAACTTTCGTGGTGTGACGGGCGGTGTGTACAAGGCCCGGGAACGTATTCACCGCGGCGTGCTGATCCGCGATTACTAGCGATTCCGGCTTCATGTAGGCGAGTTGCAGCCTACAATCCGAACTGAGAGAAGCTTTAAGAGATTAGCTTAGCCTCGCGACTTCGCAACTCGTTGTACTTCCCATTGTAGCACGTGTGTAGCCCAGGTCATAAGGGGCATGATGATTTGACGTCATCCCCACCTTCCTCCGGTTTGTCACCGGCAGTCTCGCTAGAGTGCCCAACTAAATGATGGCAACTAACAATAAGGGTTGCGCTCGTTGCGGGACTTAACCCAACATCTCACGACACGAGCTGACGACAACCATGCACCACCTGTCACTTTGCCCCCGAAGGGGAAGCTCTATCTCTAGAGTGGTCAAAGGATGTCAAGACCTGGTAAGGTTCTTCGCGTTGCTTCGAATTAAACCACATGCTCCACCGCTTGTGCGGGCCCCCGTCAATTCCTTTGAGTTTCAACCTTGCGGTCGTACTCCCCAGGCGG
This sequence comes from Enterococcus sp. DIV0421, assembly GCF_051713745.1. Lineage (NCBI taxonomy): Bacteria > Bacillati > Bacillota > Bacilli > Lactobacillales > Enterococcaceae > Enterococcus > Enterococcus sp. DIV0421. The sequence goes on along the minus strand of NZ_JBIOQM010000001.1, from coordinate 2,231,197 downwards.
AGTGCTTAATGCGTTTGCTGCAGCACTGAAGGGCGGAAACCCTCCAACACTTAGCACTCATCGTTTACGGCGTGGACTACCAGGGTATCTAATCCTGTTCGCTCCCCACGCTTTCGAGCCTCAGCGTCAGTTACAGACCAGAGAGCCGCCTTCGCCACTGGTGTTCCTCCATATATCTACGCATTTCACCGCTACACATGGAATTCCACTCTCCTCTTCTGCACTCAAGTCTCCCAGTTTCCAATGACCCTCCCCGGTTGAGCCGGGGGCTTTCACATCAGACTTAAGAAACCGCCTGCGCTCGCTTTACGCCCAATAAATCCGGACAACGCTTGCCACCTACGTATTACCGCGGCTGCTGGCACGTAGTTAGCCGTGGCTTTCTGGTTAGATACCGTCAAGGGATGAACATTTTACTCTCATCCTTGTTCTTCTCTAACAACAGAGTTTTACGATCCGAAAACCTTCTTCACTCACGCGGCGTTGCTCGGTCAGACTTTCGTCCATTGCCGAAGATTCCCTACTGCTGCCTCCCGTAGGAGTCTGGGCCGTGTCTCAGTCCCAGTGTGGCCGATCACCCTCTCAGGTCGGCTATGCATCGTTGCCTTGGTGAGCCGTTACCTCACCAACTAGCTAATGCACCGCGGGTCCATCCATCAGTGACGCAAAAGCGCCTTTCAACTTTCTTCCATGCGGAAAATAGTGTTATACGGTATTAGCACCTGTTTCCAAGTGTTATCCCCTTCTGATGGGCAGGTTACCCACGTGTTACTCACCCGTTCGCCACTCTTTTTCTTTCGGTGGAGCAAGCTCCGGTGAAAGAAAAAGCGTTCGACTTGCATGTATTAGGCACGCCGCCAGCGTTCGTCCTGAGCCAGGATCAAACTCTCATAATGATTTGTTTGAATGACCATACGGTCATTAAGCTCATAAAAATTAACTTTGCTAGCTATTGCTTGCATGTATTTGTTTCAATAAATTGAAACGTCCTACACATTGGTTCGTTTGCTTGCTTTGTTCAGTTTTCAAAGGTCTACCGTGCTGTGTTAGCAACTTTTATATCATATCAGAGCGACGTTTGATTGTCAACTCTTTTTTTAAAAGTTTTTTTTCGCTCGTTGTTTTTCAACTTCGTAGCGGCTGTCTCAGCGACTTAATTAGAATAACAAATGATTTGTTATTTGTCAACAACTTTTTTCAATTAATTTTGTTGATGTATCAACATTGATTAACTGTTTTATTATTGCGACTTCGTTATAATATCATCTGTTGCATTTTTGGTCAAGTCTTTTTTTGAAGTTTTTTCAACTGTTGTTTTGACCCGCTGGCTCAATTGCCAACGTTGACTAATTTACCATTCTTCTTGACTCAGGTCAAGGAAATATTTCATTTTATTTACAAAAAGTTTTCAATAAAAAAAGACCGTCGTAACGGTCTTCAGTCTTTTCGCTAATATTCAGGTGCTAAAAGAACGGAACGCCTTCAATCTCGTAGTCTTCAATGATCTTACGAAAGATATTGGGCTCTTCCCACGCATACCCTTCTGGCAGCTGTTGCGTTTGTCCTGCTTCTTGTGTTTCAAAAACAAATAAAGGAATGTTTTGCGTATCAATATTGCCATTTGTGAGCTCAACGAGTTCGATCGCTGTCACATCAAGGTGGATACGGTCTTTAAACAATTGTAAGATCGTAGCCAAGCCGGTTTTATCTTCAGAAAAATCCGTTGACGCTAATTCCGCAGTGCCTTCGTGTATTTGCATCAAAAATCGTTTCGAACCATTTGCTAAGTGCATCATAACTGTACCCGCTACTTTTTTGGATCCCAAAATACCCACCTCAGTTATTCATCTGTTTGTAAACTAATTTTAGCACATTTTCAGAAAATATGCACGATTATCTGCTGCTGTTTTCTTTTTCTAACATTTCTTTGGCCTCTTTCACCCACACTGGTAAAGCTTCTCCAATCGTACGAAAACCGATCCGCTTATTCTTATTTGTAAAGTAGCGTTTACGCTTAAAGGGTGGCTGAACAAAACTCGTTTCCAATGTACGGCGGGACAAACTGATCTTTTGGCTGTATTCGTCAATATCAATGATTTGTACACGGATCTTTTGCCCGATCTGTAAGACTTCATGGATATTTTTGGTAAACCCAGATTGGATCTCTGAAACATGGATCAATCCCTGTGTTTCCTTATCTAACGAAACAAATGCACCATAGGGTTGAATCCCAGTGACTGTTCCTTCTATAATGTTCCCGATTTGATAATTCATAGTCTTTCCTCTCTTTTCCACTTTCATTATACTTGAACTAGTGGTAGATTTGAAGCATCAGAAACAACGTTGCACAATATAGGAGGGAAACGCATGATCAATTTTGACAAAGTTCATCCGCGCTTAAATACCAATAGCGTCAAATGGGATACCATTGCAAAAACCTATAAGGAAGAAAACTTGTTGCCGCTTTGGGTAGCCGACATGGATTTTCTGGCACCAGAACCTGTGAAAAAAGCTTTAGAAAAAGCAGTTGCCCAAGGGATCTATGGGTACTCTACCATCCCTGATTCGCTGCTTGAATCCATCATCGATTGGCAGCAAAGACGTCATGGTTATACCATCAATAAGGAAGCGATCCTTTTTAACAGCGGTGTCGTCCCTAGTATTGCACTGGCGATCCAAAGTTATACGCAAGAAGGAGATGCCGTATTGATCCACGATCCGGTCTACCATCCCTTTGCCCATGTTGTCAAAAACAATCAGCGGACCTTAATTCAAGAACCATTATTGGAAAAAGATGGCCACTTCGTCATCGATTTTGAGGCGATGGAACAAACCATCATCGAAAAGAAGGTAAAATTGTTTCTTCTATGTAATCCTCATAATCCTGGCGGTCGCGTGTGGTCAAAAGAAGAACTGCTGACGATCGGCCGTATTTGTCAAAAGCACCAGGTGGTCGTTGTTAGTGATGAGATCCATCAAGACATCGTTTTTGCACCAAATCAATTTGTCTCTTTCCAAACAGTCGAGCCAAGCTTTGCCGATTTTTCGATCATCTTGACCTCAGCAACCAAGACCTTTAATTTAGCTGGGATCAAAAATTCGATGGTATTCATCAAAGACAAAACCTTGCGCAGCCAATTTGCAAAAACACAAGAACGCAACGTTCAAGGGGAAATCAACACGTTTGGGTTGGTCGCTACTGAAGCAGCGTATCGTGAATCTGAAGCATGGTTAGAAGAACTTTTGTCCTATTTAGAAGCAAATCGCACCTTTGTCTGCGACTTTTTGACTGAACAACTCCCAGCAGTGACGTTTCAAAAGCCCGAAGGTACTTATTTGATCTGGCTGGATTTTTCTGCCTATGGCCTAACGGATAATCAGCTACAAAGAAAACTGATTAAAGAAGCCAATGTCGTATTGAATCAAGGAAATATCTTTGGTCCCCACGGCAGTCACCATATGCGGCTGAACTTTGCCTGTCCTAAAGAGCTATTAGAAAAAGCACTCAATCAAATCGCCGCTGCGTTTAAAGACCAACCGATCGGTTAACTCTTTCTTATGAAAAAAAGAACCCTAAAGCTGCCATTTCAACGATCTCCTTGAGGATGACCGTTGAAACTGCTTTTGGGTTCTTTTGTTTTATTCGCTGATTTCGATCGTTTCGATCACTACATCATGCACCGGACGATCTTGTGGTCCCCGTTGCACGCCAGCGATTTCATCAACAACTGACATTCCTTCGATCACATGACCGAAAACTGTGTGACGGAAATCTAACCAAGGAGTACCACCTGCTTGATACGCTTCGATGATTTCAGCTGGATAACCAGCACCTTCTAATTGACCTAACATGTTGCTAGGAACATTTTGATTGTTTACGATGAAAAACTGGCTGCCGTTAGTATTCGGACCAGCGTTTGCCATGGATAAAGCGCCACGAAGATTGAACAATTCTTTTGAAAATTCATCTTCAAAGCTGCCACCATAGATGCTTTCGCCGCCCATCCCTGTGCCAGTTGGGTCACCGCCTTGAATCATAAAATCAGGAATGACACGGTGGAAGATGATCCCATCGTAATACCCTTTTTTCGCTAATTCAACGAAGTTTTTCACTGTTTTTGGTGCCAATTCTGGGAACAATTGTACAACTACATCCCCACGATTGGTTTTGATGACTGCTTTATGGCCAGTTTGTTTTTCTAATGCTAACTGTGGAAATTCAGACACATTAACTCCTCCTTCTCTCTCATAAATCCATGATAGCAGAAAATTGAAAAAATGCTAGTTTGGATAATTTTTGCTATAATGAAGCTATTCGTACACTACGAACACGCTTCACCCCAACGTGGTTAGAAAAGAGGAATAACATGGATATTTTTGATATAACGATTATCGGCGCGGGACCTAGCGGGATGTTTTCTGCTTTCTATGCCGGTATGCGTAACGCCAAAACCAAGATCATCGACAGCTTGCCGCAATTAGGCGGTCAGCTTGCTACTTTATACCCAGAAAAATACATCTACGATATCCCAGGTTATCCGAAAATCAAAGCGGGCGATCTTGTCCAAAACCTGGAAAAACAGTTGACGACCTTCAATCACCAATATTGTTTAGAAGAAACCGTCTTGTCGGTCGAAAAACAAGAAGACTATATCGAAGTCACCACCGACAAAGGAATCCATTACTCGAAAGCCGTGATTTTGGCTTTAGGAAACGGCTCCTTTCAGCCGCGCAAACTGACTTTGCCAGAAAGCGAGCGGTTTGAAGGATACGGCTTAGACTATTTTGTCACCGATTTGATGAAGTATGCTGGACGCAAAGTAGCGATCGCCGGTGGCGGCGATTCTGCCATCGATTGGGCATTGATGCTGGAGCCGATCGCTAGTGAAGTCTACTTGATCCATCGCCGTCCTGAATTTCGTGCCCATGAACATAGCGTCAGCAAATTGCAAGCTTCTGCCGTCAACATTTTGACTCCTTATGTGATCCAAGAAATCCAAGGAGAGCAACGTTTGACTGGCGTCTCGTTGCAGCAAGTCAAGGGTGATGAAACAGTCAGCCTTTCATTGGATGCTTTGATCGTCAATTACGGTTTTTCTTCCACATTGAACATCAAGGATTGGGGCATGAAAAGCAGCCGCCAAGGAGTCTTCGTCTCTTCAGATATGAGCACGTCTATTCCTGGGATCTATGGCTGTGGGGATGTCGTTTTATACGATGGAAAAGTCGACCTGATCGCTACTGGTTTCGGGGAAGCCCCAACCGCGGTGAACAATGCGCTCCACTACATTAATCCCAAAACGCGGACACAACCTGCTCATAGTACAAGTCTTTTTAAGGAGTAGCTGAGATGAAACAAGCTGGTCAACGTCAACTTGCCGCCTATACCCTCCCTTTGCAGGGAGAGACCCTCACTGAGCAAATGGTTCAGTATCTGGAAGCCTTCGATCATGCCGAAACGGCAGTCCACAATCTAGCCGTTGCCCAAGAAGCCAAACGATTGGCAGAACGGTTTCAAGTCAATGCGGAGAAAGCTTACTTGGCAGGACTGCTGCACGATGTCAGCGTCGTCATCCCTCATGACCAGCGAATCGCCTTGCAGATAGCGGTAGGCGAACCGATCTTAGATGCGGAGCGGCAAGCACCTTTTTTGCTGCATCAGCAGCAATCCGCTTTGTTGGCAAAAACGGTTTTTCAGGTGTCTGATCCAGACATTCTGTCCGCCATCAGCTGTCATACCACCTTAAAGGCCCATTATCGTCGTCTCGATCTAGTTGTTTTTTTAGCCGACAAAATCAAATGGGATCGCAAAGATCAAGCGCCTTTCTTAACCGGCTTATTAGACCGCCTCGATGATTCCTTGGAAGCCGCCGCTGGGTATTATATGGACTGGCTTTTTGCTGGTGACTTGGTGGTCCCCCATCCTTGGGCAGTGGCAGCCAAAGCAGAACTAGCCAACACCTGTGTTTCAGTGGATGTCAGAAGGGATTAAAAACCAAACGGCATGGCCTGCAACTGGAATAGGCCACTACTTATGATCGCAATCCATCAGTCGCATGTTGACTTTTGAATAAACTATTTTTACATGGAGGGGAACTATATGGTATTAGAAAGCAAAACACTTGAAGACAAAGCAAGAGAATTGTTGGCCGACCGCGGTGTCTCGCTGCAAGACATCGGTGAACTGGTGATGTTCTTGCAAAAAGATTACATTGAAGGCATCACCTTGGAGATGTGTATCGAAAGCGTCAACGCTGTCTTAAGCAAGCGGGAAGTCCACAATACGATTTTAACGGGTGTCCAGTTAGATATTTTGGCAGAAGAAAATCAACTGCTGCATCCACTGCAAGAAATCGTTAAAGAAGACGAAGGGCTTTATGGGATCGATGAGATCCTCGCTCTATCCATCGTCAACGTGTACGGCTCGATCGGCTTTACTAACTACGGATACATTGATAAAGTCAAACCGGGTATTTTGAAAGAACTGAACAAGCACGACGGTCCCCGCGTTCACACCTTTTTAGATGATATCGTAGGTGCCATCGCAGCTTCTGCCGCAAGTCGCTTAGCCCATCAACACCCAAGTAAATCTCATTACATTACGCAATAAAAAAAAGACCGACGATTCGCCTCCCTCAAAGGAAGGGGATCGTTGGTCTTTTTTTCATTACGCTGTTTTTTTCAAGCCTCGTTTGCCCCACCAATAGAAGGCAAAAAAGAAGACTTCAATCAAGACGAAAAAGAGAATAAAGCAATGCATGAAAAACGTTTCTGGCAGCACGTTGATGATCGGATCGGTGGCTGGATTAAAGAGCCAATCGTCGTTACTGAAGAAAATCTCATGGAACGTAACGAAAAAGCGGTCAAAGCCGACAGCCATCAAAAACCCGAAAGTCAGCGGCAAAATCATTCCCCATTGAAAGGGACGAATCAAGCGCCATTGCTGTTGTTTTCGCCGTAACCGATTGACGAACCAGATACTGGGCAGCAAAGTGACGATCATGACGGCATAATTTAATAGAAACAACTGTTTCACATCGTAAAAATGCCCAGCGCCAGCTTCAGACATTGGAAAATCTGGCAAGGCGAGCGTACTTGCAAAGGGATTGTTTAGAAAATCTAACAATAAGCCATAGTTCTTCAACAACTCTTCTCTTGTTAGCGAGGTATAATCCAGCAGATTCAAGTGATCGACATCAAACCAATATAACGGTCGAAAATTGATCGTTAGGGTGATCGCTAGACTGACCAAAAACAAAAACAAGCAGACAAATCCTAAGCGTTCAAGCCACACTTGTTTTTTCATTGTTCAAAATCCCACTCATCTAAAGAATCCACCACATAGGTTGGTGCTACTGGTAATGTCGGAACTGCCGCTTTCGGGGTAAAGCCAGATAATACGAGCAAAGAATCGATCCCGTTTTGGATCCCCGAGCGAATATCGGTTTCGTAATTGTCCCCCACCATCAAGACCTCTTCTTTTGATAAGCCGATGTGTGCCACCGCTTTTTCCATAATGATGGCTTCTGGTTTGCCAATAAAGATCGGTTGCGTTTGGGTGGCAGTCTCCACCATTGCGATCAGTGAACCTGCACCAGGTAATAAACCTCTTTCCGTTGGGATATTTTTGTCGGGATTGGTCCCGATAAAGGTTGCTCCTTTTTGGATCGCTAACGTTGCTAGAACAAATTTTTCATACGTCACGTGGTTGTCTAAGCCAACCACGACATAATCTGGGTTGGTTTCCTCCCACTCAAACCCAGCAGCTAAAATCAAATCGATCAACCCCGCTTCGCCGATCACAAATACTTTGCGGCCTTTGCCATGGTCTTTCATAAAATCGATTGTCGCCAAGCTTGCGGTATAGATCGTTTCTGGTGCCACATGGATCGAAAATTCATCCGCTAATCGCTGCGCCACGACTTCAGGACTGCGGGTCGTATTATTGGTCACAAATAAATAGGGCAGTCCTTTTTCTTGTAAGGACTCTACGAAACGTTTCCCAGCAGGGATCGGCGCTTTTCCTAAATAAATCGTGCCGTCTAAATCAATCAAATAGCCTTTATATTTCATCTTATTCTTCCCTTTGTCGAATCGTAAACTCTTTTTTGCCTTTTTTCACCGTGGTTGTTTCGGTTTTTTTGACGTTCTTTTCTTTTGGTTTACGATTTTTGATCGTTGGTTTGCTTTTTTTCTGCGGTACTGTGTCACGCTTTTCTTCTATATGGGCGTTTTGTTGTGCGTTTTGATTTTGATTGTTTTGGGTTGGCTTTTTCTTGCGTCGGCGGGAGGTACTTTTTTCTTTCTTGCCGCCAACTCGTTGGATCACGAAATAGGCACAACCGAAGTTGCAATACTCATACAAATAGTCTTCCAGCATGTCGATACGCTGATCGGGTAATGCTTTGCGGTTATCTTTTTCAAAAAAGCCTTTCAAACGCAACTGTTCATAACCCCAATCGCCTACGATATAATCATAACGTGCCAACACTTCACTGTAACGCTCGCCAAGTTTTTCTGGATTGAAGCCTTCACGATAATCCATGACCAATTTGTATTGTCGATTGCCAATCATTAATTCTTCATCATTTAACAAAGTCACCAACTCGCCTTTTTGCGGTTGTTTCGCTGGTTCTTCAATAATTTCTTCTAGTACAGATGTCATTTCATCTGTGATCGTTTGTTTTTCGGTCATTTTTTCACCACCTGTTGTTTATTATACCTTGTTTTATTCCCCAATGATAGTCGCGGTTTTCTCGCAAAATCCAGCTGGAGGAGTGACGAACTACTGGATGGGGTATTTCTGACTCAGGTAATCACCGACCACTGTGCGAATAAAGTCTGGAAAAAGAAACTCAACGGTTCCAGCAATCTCGATCGTCGGGAAAAACGGAATAAACAAGTAGTGATCCACAAGGGTCAACGTGTAGCTTTGAGCAGGATCGACGGGCTCTTGTTTCCACAATACTTGGTGGTTTTTTTCATCAAAGCGGATGCCTTCATAAACCAGTTCGCCAAAAATCTTCCCTCGAAAACCCATTCCCATAATTGGGAAATTGCGCAAAAAGTTGCGATTTTTTTCCATCTCTAAGACCAATCGAATGACATCCGCGCCTTGCAGCGTCACCCGAATCAAATGCATCGGATGGGGCAAAATCGTGTGCAATTGATCTTGATCAACCCGTCCTTGTGGCAAATCATCTAAGAATAGCCCCGTATTTAAGATGGCGGCATCTGTCTGTCCTTTGGCACATAATGCCAAAAGCGCCTCCCGAACCAAGGAATGTTCACTTTGCCAATCCCTCGTAAACGCTGCTGGAATTTCTGCCACCTGATTTGCCCGCAGCAAGCGATGGCCGATCGATAGATATTCGGCGATCTCTTCCTCATCTTGCGGAAAAGCCACCAACGAATCCGTCGGAATCACACGGGCGCGATGCTTGATCGGGCGGTGGTGACCATCTAAGACCACTTCGACTTCGCCAATGTTAAAACCAAACTTGCCAGCTGCCCCAATTTGAACGCCATTGATGACTTCGCCCTTTTCAAACAAATGGTGCGTGTGGGAACCTAATATAACATCTAGTTCTGGAAAGTCCCTCGCAATCTGACGGTCAGCATTGATGCCTAGATGGCTCATCAAGATCAGCAGATCGACCTCGGGGCGCAAATGCTGCACCAATGAAGGCAAAATCTCCAAGGGTTCGCGAATGTCCCAGCCGTTTGGGGCATATGTCAGCGGAAACGGTGCTGTAAAAGCGATCAGACCGATTTTAGCTCCTTGATTGCTTTCCATGATTTTGTATTCTTGTGCCCACTTTGGCGGACGTAAATCCTGTTTATCAAATAAATTGCCTAAAATGACAGGAAATTCTGCTTGGTCATATAAATGCTGCAAGACCTCTTTAGGATTGCCGACCCCTTCATTGTTCCCAATCGTCACCGCATCGTAATGCCCTTGATTCATCAAATCGACATTTGCCTTGCCGTCAGTTGCTTCTGTCAAAGGATGCCAGCGATCGACAAAGTCGCCTAAGTCGACTGCGATCACTGTCTCTTCGGTCGTATCCGCTTCTCGTTTTCTTTGATCCAAATAACGCCGCATCTTCGGCCAATGTTCTAGGTGGGAATGCAGATCGTTGGTATGGATAATCGTAATTTTTTCCATTGTGCGCCTCTTTTCAAATACGTCGCCTGAAATCACTATCCATTTCTTTTGGCATCAAGGGTTGCCAGTAGAAAGACGACGGAAGTCTCTACAAAATAAGCATAGCATAAAATCTCTGGGAAACCATTGGAATGCTTGGAAAAGAATGGTGACTTTTTGTAAAAAACAACCAGCTGCAGTGACAGTTGTTCAAAAGAAAAAATCACTTTTCTGACTGTAAAAAGGAAAGTGATTTTTTCTGGTTATTTTTGGAAAGTTCTATCGATAACACGGCGGCGGCAATTCGTTGAAGCGAAAATAAAGAGTTCTTGAAACGAATATTCTAACGAATATCGAGAGCAGGTAATCCATGTTTCAGTTCGTCAGAACTACTGATTCTTTGAGAGCACAAAAACAGATATTCTCTATCATCATCCACCACTATGATACGTACCATTACTGATTTTTTGAGAGTATAAAAATCGCCAACGCAAAAGTTATCAGAGTAAGGTTCTAAACAGGAATAAAGCCTTTGTATCAAAAATACAACTTAGCCCTCTGAGCGCTGCTATCGATTGCCTAGATTTAAAGCAGAATACAATTAGAACAGTCCTTGGTGTCACAAAGAATTTCAAAAATAAAAAAACCTAAGACAGTCTGTCTCAGGTTTGAATGATCATCGATTCAATTAGTACTACTGCTTTCTTCAATAGCAGGCAGTTTTTCAATCAGACACATGGAGAATCCTGCTTAGTGCTGCTTCCTTCCGGATCTGACACGCTTCACAAGACCTCCATTGTCCTAGCCTTTCGGCAAAACTTAGTATAACGTATTTCGTTAGAGATTGCCAGCCTTTTTTTGTTTTTTCTTTTCTCGTAATGCTCGGAAAAAATCTGTTAGCAGCTGGCCGCATGCTTCTTCTAAAATGCCGCCTTCCACATAGGACCAATGGTTGAAGCGCTCATCTTCCAATAAATTCATCAATGTACCAGCAGTGCCGCCTTTGGGATCGTATGCACCAAAATACACTTCTTCCACCCGTGCCAATAACATCGCCCCGCTACACATCGGGCATGGTTCCAAGGTCACAAACAGCTGCGTTTGTTCTAAGCGCCAACTTCCGACAGTGCGACAGGCTTCTTCGATCGCAAACATCTCCGCATGCGCTGCGGCTTGCTGCTGCGTTTCTCGTAGATTGTGTCCACGACCAATGATTTTACCATCCAAGACGACGACAGCACCGATCGGTACTTCTGCCAACCCTTCTGCTTTTCGGGCTTCTTTGATTGCTTCTTCCATAAAGAACGCTTTTTCCTCGGCAGTCAAGGTACTTGTTTTTTCCACGACTTCACTTTCACTCCTCTACCTCGCACCATTTCGTGCATTTCCTTGTTAGTATAACGAAAAACGCTTAGAAAGACGAGAAAAACTCGCAAAGACCGATGTCCCTGCGAGTTTCAAATGGCATGATTGGCTTAAAAGACGGAATCAACAAAGCTCGTCAACTTGTCTTTGACATGTTCTGTCGAATCTTTGATATTGTCTCCGTAAACAGAGATTTTGTTGCGGCCCTCATTGACTTTTTTCATCACACCTAACAACGAATCCAATTCATTGTCAGATAAGCCGTCTACGACATCCAGCAATTTTTCATTGCCGTTGAATTTGTCATCGACAAATTTCTTTACTTTGTGTCGGTTGCAAGCGAAGCGTACTTTATTGAATACTTTGTCTGATACAACGACGGCAGTAGTGATCCCAGCGATCGCTGCAATGCTTAATCCAATCGTTACTTTTGATGATGTTTTCATATCGATCAGCTCCCTTATTTTGCTACTTCCATCATAGCACGAGGACTGAAATAAAAACACTATTTCGTTTAAATCGCTTTGAATCTTAATCCTTTAGGAAAGAAGTTTTTCACGGTTCCTTGGACTTGTTTTCCAAAACCGACTGGGATCTCATCGACTGTCAAAATCACCCACCCAGCATTTCCTGGCACGCTCAAGGTTTCACCCGCCACATAATGCTGCCATTGCGGCAAAGTGATCGGCACTATCGGTGCCCCTTCTTCTGCATGGATCGCCAATGCCAACGCATAACTTGGCTCGATCCGATTCTTCTTAACGACGCCGACGTGCAAACCTGGGCGCATAAACTTGATCCCTTTTAAAGAAGGCATTTCTTCAGGAACGAGCCAGAGGTTTTCTCCTAGCAGCTGAGGCGTCGCATTCAGTGCCTGTAAAAAAGGAAACTCCTTGCGAAAGGCTTGCCACAACTTTTGAGTCGCTGCATCCAATGGACTCTTGGCTGTCGCTCCTTTGCCTTTTTTCTTCTTTTTCACTGGCGCTGCTTCTGCTAGCGAGGTCAATTTCGCAGCGAAATGACCTTCTCCTTGGTTTAAATGCGGCCATAAGCGGATGGTTTTCTCAATCCCAGGTGCAGCTCCCCACTCCCTGCGCCCATGAGATACATTGTCCAAGTCGATCGCTTCAATCGTGAAGGGATACTCCTCCATTAACCAAGCCATCATCGCTTCGTTTTCTTCTGGGGCAAAGGTACAGGTGGAATAGATCAGCTGGCCCCCCGGTTTTAGCATCGTAACGGCTTGTGCCAAAATGTCTTTTTGCCTGATCGCACAGTGATCAGGTGTTTCTGCTTGCCATTCTTCTAAGGCGACGGGATCTTTACGAAACATCCCTTCACCAGAACATGGGGCGTCCACTACGATCTTGTCAAAAAACTGAGGAAAATGGCGGCTCAATTCTTGTGGAGCCTGATTGGTGACGACTACATTCGGAAAGCCCCAACGCTCCACATTTTCTGATAGGATTTTGGCACGCTTGGGGAAAATCTCATTTGCTACAAGCAGCCCTTTCCCTTGTAATTGGCTTGCCAGCTGCGTTGTTTTGCCCCCTGGTGCCGCACATAAATCTAAGACCCGCTCCCCTGGTTGAGCGGCTGCGATCGTTGCTACGATCATCGCACTAGGTTCTTGGCTGTAGACATAGCCAGCTTGATGGAGCAGCGAACGGCCTTTGACTTCGCCAATATAAGCAGCTTCTGCATAGGGGGCGGGTACAGCGGCGGGTCCATATTTTGCCAGCATCGCTTGTGCGTGCGGCTTAGCAACATTCAAGCGAAAGCCTTTGACTGGCTGATTATCGGTCAAAGCGGTAAAAAAAGCTGGTGCTTCTTCTCCTAACAACCGTTGGTATTTTTCAATAAATGGTGTTGGTAATTGCATACTTACCCCTCCTCGGCTTTTTTATTCTAGCGACTGAGAAGCAATTATGCAAGAATTCCTTGATCAAATGGCAAAAAAACTGCAGCTGAGTGAAGTGGGCGACTAAATCGCTTCGACTTCTCTTTGCTGCAGATCTTTTTTATTTAAAAATCGCTTTTTTGACACTGCTTTCGATGAATGGCTGAGAGACACGGTTGTCCCAGAATTTGATCAGTGGGCCCACTAAAAAGGCACTGATGAAGGTTCCGATCCCAATAGGCCCGCCTGTGAAGAGGCCAATCAAGGCAAAGGCAACGTCTTGAATCACCCGCACCACTCGATAGTTGGCTTTCGTCTGATCGACGATGGTTGGGGCGATCGCGTCATAGGGGGCGCTGCCCAAATTCGCTGACATATAAAACGACGCACCGAAGGTAAAGAAGATAATCCCGATCAACAAGAACAAGCCTTGCTGCCACCAGTTATTTGGACCGACGGATAACCAATCAAAAACGTTGGTATAAAAGTCGATGAAAAATCCTGTCAGCACCATATTGATGACCGTCCCGATACCGATATGGCGACGGCCAAAGATAAAAATCAATACTAGGACAGCGATATTGATCATCAATTGATAGACCCCAAGGGATAACCCTAGCAGCTCGCCGACACCGATATTGGCTGCAGTGTATGGGTCTAGTCCCACTCCGCCGACCCGCAGCAATGCCGCCCCGAATCCTAAAATGGCGACACCAATCAACGCATAAAGCGAGCGTAATCCTGTTTCTTTTTTCATTAAAATTTCCCCTTTTTTCTCATCTGTTCTTTCAAGTATAACGAGAAAAAAGGAAAATGGGAATTTCAACGCTTCACAGGGCTCTTTGTAGGGATACGATCTAGCTTCGTCCATCTCCTTTGCTTCTATTTTGCTTCCATTGAAAAGCCCGCAACAACCATTGCCATTGCGTATCTTGATTTTCGGTTCCTACAGATATGCGTGCCTCGTCCATTACTCGGGCTTCACTGGAACCATCACTTCAAATATCTGCAATTCTTTTTGGGCGGTAAAGACTTCATCTTGCCATAACAATTCCCAAACATCGCCATCGATCTTTAACTGATTCTCTTTTAGGAAGGCTTGGATGCGATGGGTAAAAGCAGCAATTTGCTCCTCTCCCTCACTGACAAAACCAGACACATACGTGCCAGTAGGACGCGTGATGATCAGCTTTTCAGGATAGAGATGCAGCCGATCTTGTGGAATCAAGATCAGTGCCCGATAAGGCGATGCGTGAAAGGTCTGATCCTCTAATGTCGTTCCAGCACTTAAAAAGCCGATGGGGTAGCCACTGAAGGCATCTTTATAATCCACTAGCGGATAAAAACGGGCGTACACTTGATAAGCAGATTCCGGATCATCGCCAGCGATCTCTTCGGAAACGATAAACGCCTCTGCTTCGTGGTGCGCTATCGTAAAGGTCTCAAAATCGGCTTTCTGTACTTTTTCATAGCGCTGGATGTAGCGATCGAAGGTTCGTTCCAATTCTTGCAGCGCAGCGATTTTGGCACGAACTTCTCCTCGCCGTTCCACAAGTTCCTTTTGCGTGTATTCAGGGTTGCGGTTTTTCAAAAATTGTCGAATGTCTTGCAAGGGCATGTCTAAAGAACGCAAGAGCAAAATCACGTCTAACTCAAGGCATTGTTCAAAGCCGTAGTAGCGATAGCCGTTTTCACCAATCGATTGCGGTTTGAATAAATCGATCTGATCGTAATAAATCAATGTGCGCCGACTCACGCCAGCATAAGCGGACATCTCACTGATGGTCAATTGTTTTTTCAAAAAAATTTCACTCCTTGCTTGACTGTAACGTAACGTTACAGTTTATTCTACCATAGAACGACATTTTTGGAGGGAAATCATGAAACAATTACAGTTATTTTATAAAGAAGAACGACGCTTCTTTTTCAGTTTATTTCTTTTGATGCTGGTCCAATCCTTCGGCACACTCCTGTTGCCGTATTTTTTGGCAAAAATCATTGACGAAGGGATCTTGAAAGTCGACACGACAGCCATTTGGCACAATGGCTGGTGGATGTTTGCCATTGCCATCGGCACCGTGATCGTCTCTGTAGGCGGTAGTTATTTATCTGCCCACCTTTCAGGAAAATTCGGGCATTTTTTGCGGATGCGCCTTTTCAAAAAAACACAAGAACTCTCTGTATCCGCTGTTGATGGCTATGGTACGCCCACTTTGCTGGCACGTACCACCAGCGACATCAACAACATCCAACAAATTTTGATGATGGCGCTGCAAATGATTTTACCAGCCCCAATGATCGTCGCTGCTTCAATTTTTCTAACCGGCACCGTCTCTTTACGGATGATTTGGGTCCCAATCGTAGCGATCCTATGTTTTTCAATGATCGCTTATGGAGTGATTCGCAAAGCGATCCCATTATCACAAATCACGCAAAAACTAGTCGATAAAATGATGCGGATCTTACGAGAAACCTTTACTGGCGCTCGGGTGATTCGAGCATTCGACAAAGCTGCTTACGAAAAAGAACGGACAGATCAAACACTGACGGAATATGCGAAAACCATGATCCAAGTCAATCGCCTCTTTGCTGTCTTGAATCCGACCGTCAATTTAGTAATGGGACTCTCGATTTCGACTATCCTTGTCTACGGCGGCTATCAAAGTCTGCAGGGCCACCTTGCTATTGGTAGTATTACTGCCATCATCGAATACACGATCCTGAGTCTCTGGTTTTTGACTATGGCAGCGATGGTGATCGTGATGGTGCCTAAAGGCTTGACTTCCTTGCAACGGATCACAGAAGTTTTGGAAGAACCAATTGATTTGATCGACGGTGACCAAACCTTAAACAAGACTGCCGTGTCAGAAACGATCGCAGCTTTCAATCACGTGCAGTTTACGTATGAAGGCGCCGAAGAACCTGTCTTAGAAGATATCAGCTTTGAGATCCACCGAGGCAAAACGACAGCGATCGTTGGCGGAACTGGCTCTGGAAAAAGCACCATCGCCAAAGCGCTGTTGCGTTTCAAAGATGTGACTGCTGGTTCGATCACGCTTTTTGGCCGCAACATCAAAGAGATCTCACAAGCCGAATTACGGGACCAAATTAGTTATGTCCCGCAAAAAGCGCTCTTGCTTAGCGGCACGATTCAAGAAACCTTGCGTTTCGGCAATCGTCCAGCAACCCATGAGGCGATGGCAAAAGCCGCTGAAGTTGCTCAAGCCAAGTCATTTATTGAAGGCTTACCTGAAGGTTATGAAAGTCCGGTTGCTCAAAAAGGCAGCAATTTCTCTGGCGGTCAAAAGCAACGACTGAGTATTGCCCGAGCGCTGACAAAGCCAGCAGAAATCTACTTCTTTGACGACAGTTTTTCTGCTTTGGATTATCAAACAGACGCCAACTTGCGGCGTGCATTGAAAGAATACACGAAAGATGCCGCCGTCATTATCGTGGCTCAGCGGGTATCGACCGTCAAAAATGCCGATCAAATCATTGTCTTGGATAACGGCAAAATGGTCGGTAAAGGAACCCACGAAGAATTATTACGCAATTGCCAAACTTATCAAGAGTTTGCCTCATCTCAAGGAATGGGAGGAATGAAGGATGAGTAAACAAACAATGGATACCCCAAAAAACATGAAACATACAAGCCGACGCTTGCTGCGTTTGCTGATGGAACAAAAAGCCCGCTTTCTACTGATTATCGCTTCCGCCTTGTTCTTTTCCTTACTAATGTCCATCGCCCCTTTGATCTTGGGGCGTGGACTGGATAATCTGATTGCCTTGTTTCAACAAGAAGGCTGGCAGATCAATGATTTTTGGCAAAGTATTTTAGGTCCAGTCGTCCTTTTAGCGGGAACGTGGCTTTTGATCAGTCTCTTTTCCTTGCTGCAAGAGTATACAATGGCCAGTGTCAGTGAAACCCTGACCTTGACTTTACGCAAACAAATCAGTGACAAATTCAATCGCCTGCCTATCAGTTTTTACGACAAACATCATACTGGCGATATTTTAAGCCGAGTGATTCTCGATTTAGATAAAGTATCCGAGGTCTTACAAGTCGGTTTGATGCAGCTGATCACCGCAACCATCAGCATTACCTTCGGCTTGATCGCCATGCTTTATCTCAGCCCATTACTGACGATCGGCGTGGTCCTGATTTTGCTTTTGAGTGCTTTTGTGACTACCGTTCTCGCACGAAAAAACTTGAGCTACTTTACCAAAAACCAAGAAACATTAGGTGCAGTCAGCAGTCGTGCGGAAGAGTTTTATACCGCAAATCCGCTGATCAAATCCTACAACCAACAAGTTGCCGTTGAAGCGGAAATGGCGGAATTGAGTGAAGCCCAATTTAAAGCCTTTCGGAAAGCACAGTTCGTCAGTGCAGCTATCAATCCATTCGTGCGCTTTATCAATCAAATCGGCTTTATCTTAAGCGCCGTCGTTGGTGGTCTAATGGTGTTGCAAGGGCAATTATCCATTGGTCTCGTACAAGCCTATCTGCAATACATCAACCAAGTGTCTGAACCGATCACGCAAGCCTCTTATATTATGAACACCTTGCAAAGTGCCTTAGCATCTCTCGAACGAATTTTTGAGATCCTTGATTATCCTGAAGAAGAAACTGCGACCCAACAACTGCCAGTTCCACAAACTATCAAAGGAAAAATCGATTTTCAACACGTCTCCTTTGGCTACAGCAAGGAAAAACTCTTGATGGAAAACGTCGAATTTTCCGTCAAACCAAAACAAACGGTCGCGATCGTTGGACCAACAGGTGCTGGAAAAACCACCATGATCAATCTTTTGATGCGCTTTTATCCATTAAATGGTGGGAAGATCTTGCTGGACGATCAAGACATGATGTCCTTTTCGGCACCAGCAGTACGGAAAAAATTCGGTATGGTGCTGCAAGATACGTGGCTATTCCAAGGAACCATCGCTGAAAATATCGCTTATGGCAATCCCGATGCCACTCGAGAAGACATCTTGGTTGCCGCCAAAGCCGCCCAATGCGACCACTTCGTGCGGACCCTGCCCAACGGTTACGATACCGTCATTGGTTCCGAAAGCGAACTGTCACAAGGACAACAACAATTATTGACGATCGCTCGGGCGATTTTAGCAGACCCAACGATTCTGATCCTTGATGAAGCCACCTCCAGTGTCGACACGCGGACGGAACAAATGATCCAAACGGCGATGGATCGTTTGACCCAAGGACGAACCAGCTTTATCATCGCCCATCGTCTTTCTACCATCAAAAACGCTGACTTGATCTTAGTGATGAAAGACGGCTCCGTCGTCGAAAAAGGCTCCCATATAGAATTATTGGCACAAGATTCCCTTTACGCCCAACTATATAACAGCCAGTTTGCAACAGCTTGATGAAAAAGCCGAACCACCAACCAATGACTTTATAAACTGTCGAGGTTGTGGTTCGGCTTTTTTCTTTTTCCGTTAAAATCTGTGAGCACCAAAGCTAACTACTATTACCTTCAATTGTTTCTCTTTTACTCAACTTTTTTTAGTGCTGCTTGGATAAGTGGTACTTTTCCTGGTTCTTTTTTTATGATTGCCATTAATTTTCCTGAAAAAAGTTTTTTCTCTTGGCAATTATACCCGTCTAGATCTGCGGGATCGCCATTAGCAAGTCCGAGGATTGTGCCATTTTTTACCAAAACCGCTACAAGTTCGTCTGCAGTTGGCACCTCGATCCCTTCTGAATCGATTCCTTGGATCTCAAATAGAGAGTAGTCCGCTCCACAGAATCGTTCTTTAACTGTGACAGAATCAGTCGGACCACTTGTTTTTCGAGTTGCTTCAATTGTTTGTTCCTCTTTGACACCAATGGCTTTTAAACAACCTGGTTCATAAGGAATACGCCAAGATAGGCCATCTTTATCATTTTTTTTCTTTCCAAAACTCTTCCCGTTCAGAAACAACTCAACAGTATGACAATTAGAAAAAATCCTCACCTCCGTAACCCCTTGGTCAATTGTTAACCCTTCTTTGTTCCAGTGAGGAAACACATGAACCATTGGTGTTTCAGTCCACCTTGATTGATAATAATAAAAAGAATCCTTTTCAAATCCGACCGTATCTGTAATTCCAAATTGAGAACTGATCCCAGGCCAGCGAAACGGTGCTGGCTCACCGTAGTAATCCATAAATGTCCACAAGAAGACACCTCCCATATAGGCATGTTCTTCTAAGTAACGCAGTACTTCTTTCGGTTTAGCCGTACCACCGGTTCCTGGCTCTTCAGGCTTTCGTTTCCCAGGTAAGACCATAGAATAAAGAGAACCAAAGTTTGAAGTATGACATTTTTCGCTGTTATCTTGATAGACCCCTCTTGTCGAAAAGTAAGAAGCACTTTCCGTACTAAGATATGAAAATAGCGGATACTTTTCCTTTACAGCAACTAAACCTGTCCCATTTACAGCAGACTCAGGATAATTGACCCCGTTCACATCAAAAATACGCATATAAGAAGCATCCACCTGACCAGCAGGATTAAGTAATTCCGCTGAAACAATAAGACTTTGCGAAGTATGGGTTCGGATCACAGCTGCTAATTTTTGTGCCATTCGGTAAGCAAGCGGCGTATGACCAATCACCTCTTCATTACAAAGGGACCAAAAACAAAGAGAAGGATGATTACGTGTTTGCTTCACCATTTTTGCCAGCTCATTTGTCCGCCACTCACTAGATTCCAAGATGCGGTTCTCGTTCATAACGATGATACCTAACTCATCACATAATTCAAGGAGGTCTTTAGAAGCAAAGTGATGTGCACTGCGATAGGCGTTTACCCCCATTTCTTTCATTTTCAACAGCTTATACCGTAAAATATCTTTTGGTAATGCGACACCTAGACCACCAAAATCTTGATGCTCACAGACCCCTCTTAATTCTTTACGTTCCCCATTAAGCAGAAAACCTTTCGTAGTATATGCGACTGTCCTAATACCAAAAAAAAGCTGATAGTCATCGATTTGGTTCTCGCCATCAAATAGTTGAAAAGTAGCTTGGTATAGATGTGGATTCTCGAGAGACCATAGCTGAGGCGCGCAGATTTTTTGACAATAACTCCATTCTGTTGTCGCCAAAGGATCCACGTTACACTCATGGATATTTTGTTGATCAGCCACCTGACTTTTGATCGTTATCTTTTGTTTTTTCTCAAAATGATGGTTAGCAAGACCAACGGTGATTTTAAGGAGCGCTTCCTGCTGGTTTATTTCAGTTGTTTCGATAAACGATGCTTCTGCCACGATCTGAAGCTTTGGCTTTATTTCTAAATATACATCCTTATATATACCTGCTCCCTCATACCACCAGCCTTCCGCGCCTTTCGTCGTATCCACTTTGATCAACACCACATTCACTCCCTCTGAGCCGATGCGTATCAGTTCAGAGACATCAAAAGAAAAATCAGAGTATCCACTGTAATGATCACCTAGAAATACACCATTAAACCAGACAGATGCCATACGCATGACGCCCATAAAGTGGAGAGTCACTTGCTTTTCGTTCACTTCATCTAGAGTTAACGCAAAAGTCTTACGGTAATAGGCAATGCCATCTGGCTTTGATCCACTCATCAGTAAATCGGGATCATTAACATACGGAAGTTCATTTTTCCAATCATGAGGGAGATCAACAGATACCCAATCTTCGTCAAGTTCACTTCCCAAAGCAGTGTTCGCCAACATTCTCAAGCCTTTTTCACGATCACCTTGAGCAATCAGCCGTAGAAAATGTTCTCCACCAGCACCTATCAAAACAGTATCCCCCGCTTCATTTTCAAGCGGAGCTGCCAAGCCACCGATAGCTGCGGCTTTTCTGACTGTTTTCATTGGCTCTTCTATCTCACCTAAGTGAAATTGCCAGCCATCATTCAGTAATCGATTTTGTCTCATTTTTTCTCCTCCTTCTTATAAAAGTTATTTTGCTCTAGCTAAAAAGTCCCCACAAAATGGATCGATCGGGCTCTTACCTTTAAACGGTTCTTTCCCTAGCAATTTCTGGATTACAGCCTCCACTGTTTCTGGATTTCCTGTATACGCATTGATAAAAGTTGAAACATAAGGGATGTCAAATAAGTGATAGGGATTGGCAGTAGAAACAAAAATGGTAGGGAGATCCTTTTCATACCAGGGAGCATTTGCGGCCATCAAATGATTCCAATCCAAACGAACTGTTGTCTGATTGCTGGCGGTCTCAACATTAGCAACATACAATGCCAAATCAAATTTATTTCTAAGATCCTCAACCCCTGCTTCGAAAACCTCTTGGAAATCCAATTGTTGATTATCGAAAAGGTTGACTTCAAATCCAGCAGCTTCTAATCCAGCTTTAAAAAGCGGACCCACTCGTCCTCCCTCTTTAAATCCACCGTCGTCAGAATCACCCAAAATAACGAGACGGATTCGAGGGTATCGTTGTGGGGTGAGTGGTAAGTGTTTTTCTCTGTCTTTGACCAATGTAATCGACTCATCAGCAATTTTTTTCGTTACCCACTGATATTCAGTACGATCGATGACACTTTTAGGAGTACTATTGACTGTCTCTTCCCTTACTTCAGTCAATAAACCATGGTACATTTTGACTGCTAAAATTCGTGCGACTGCTTCATCCAAACGTTCCATACGAATGTTTCCCTCTTTTACAGCAGATGTGATTACTTCATAATCTTCATCAATATTTTTATTAAAAAGCAACATATCGATTCCTGCATTGATTGAAGCAACGAGTCGCTCTCTATGAGGCATGATCGTCGTGTAACCGACCATTGGTGTTGCATCAGTGATAGCCAAACCATTGAAGCCCAGTGTATCTCTTAGTAACCCGTTAACTAGAAGTTTCGAGCAAGAAGCAGGCATCAATTCGGTTTCTCTGATCGTTGGTGAAAGTTTTCGCTCCCACGCAGGCTGATAAATGTGTCCCACCATGATACAGCTGACGTTTTTTTCAATAAACTGGCGATAAATAGTCCCATACGATTCCATCCACTCATTCGCGGAGAGTGAATTGATCGAACTCAGTAAATGTTGATCCCTTTCATCAACACCATCCCCAGGAAAATGCTTGATCACTGGAATGATGTTACTCTCAGAAAAACCGTCTATCTGCGCTTGAGCCATGCGAATAATTCGTTTTTGATCACATCCAAATGTGCGAGTATTCGTGATTGGGTTCTTGAAGTTATAATCAATATCGACAATCGGTGAAAAAGCCATATTAATACCAATTCGAGCCGCTTCCAGCCCAGCAATTTTTCCTAAGTAATAGGCATTTTCGGTGCAATCTGTAGCGGCAATCTGCATAGGATTACCGACCCATGTCCCTTCCGTAAGAATACCATTCCCACCTGACTCTAAATTTGCTGAAAGAAATAACGGTATTGTGCTAGCATCTTGGACTGCTCTTAGCTGATCCTTCAATTTTTCAGCATTGTCGGGGCGATACATCATTCCTCCCGGTTGGTATTTCTTAATAAAAGCCGTCAATTCCTTTAAAGAACCTGATTGTCCAATCACGAAAAAAAGCTGACCAATTTTTTCCATAACTGACATGTTTTCTACGATCTTCTGAATTTGTTTTTTCCTTGTCTCTGTAAATTTGAAAAGTGTTTCTCTTGTCTCTCTCACTGAGTTGTCCTCCAATCGATAGTTTCACAGACGACGAGCGCAAGAATCACTTCACTCTTGCGCTCGTTTGTTGTTATTATGGTTAACTGTAAATCCTGTGCGAGTTTCTTATCCAGCTTGTTCTTGTGCTAAACGTTCTTCTTGAACTGCTTGATTATCTAAGGTTTTAAAGAACGGGTAATAGATAGCCATAGAAATAGCAACTGCAAATAGTTGATAGATACCAAAAGAGAGGCTCCCTTGAACGATGCCGTGGATCAGCGGAGGTAACGAGCCCGCCCCTAGGATGCCAATCGGTGCGGTAATGATTCCCATGGAAATCAATGCGTACCCAAGAGAAGTGATCACTAATGGCGTCAATAAGAACGGAATCAAAAGCATCACATTCAACATTACCGGCATTCCAAAGACAACTGGTTCATTTACACCAAAAAGACCGCTTGGAAATACGATTTTTGAAAATGATTTGTAGCGCTTACTCTTGGAAAATAAAAACATGTCAGTCACTAAACCAATCGTTGCACCGCTGCCCCCTAAACATGCCAAATCGTATAACCCAAAATTAATGGCATGAGGGACTGCTTCTCCCGCCGCCACAGCAGCACTATTGTCTGCAAGATAACCCAAGAAAATTGGCATGAGAATCGGCAATACGGTCATTGAACCATGGATCCCGAAAAACCATAAGAGATTCGAGATCAAAATAAGAATCAAAAAGGCAGTTAAGGAACCCGTCAATCGCTGCAATGGTTCTTGAAGCAATGTATAAACAAAATCTGTCGCCGAATTATAACTAGTTACACTAAAGCCAAATTTAACAATTCCAAAAAGTGACGCAATCACAACTGCTGGAATTAAAGAAGTAAATGACTTGGTCACCATTTCTGGCACCCCATCAGGCATTTTGATCGTAATATTTTTTTCCACAAACAATTTCATCAGTTGAATCGTGATCAGTGAAACGAAAATTGCCACGAAGACCCCGCGCGCGCCTAAATAATTGGTACTTAAAAATGAAGCTCTTGCTTCGGGATTTTCAGTGAGTGGCGTTAATAACAGGAAACATACCAATGAGATGAACCCCGTCCCTAAAGCTTGTTCTTTGATCCCGAATATTCCTGCTCCACAGTAGGCAATACTAAATGCCATATACAAACCTAATAAATCAATTGTGTAAGCTGGAATATAATTCATCACTGTTCCAATGTTGGTCACTGATAGAAAGTTTTGATACGGTTCCCAGCTTAAACTAGAAATAACTGTAAAGATGGCACCTAACATAATAACGCCTAGTAATGACATCGAACCTGTACTCACACTTTTTAAATAGCGATTCGAAGAAATTTTATTCGCAACGGGAATAAATCTTTTTTCCATAAAGTGGATAAATGCATTCATTTTTCTTACCCCTTTTTAGTGTTTTTTATTTTATTTTGGTACCAATAGTAACTGTCTTTGGGAATTCGTCGACATTCTTTCGGATCTTCATCTGTGCGATCAACAAAAATCAAACCATATCGCTTTTTAAACCCTTGGTGTGAACTAACCAAATCAAGTAGTGACCAAGGACTATAACCCAATAAAGGATATCCTTCCTCTGTAAAACGCTCACATTGCTTAATATGCTGTTCCAAGTAATCAATACGATAGACATCGTGAATTTGCCCGTCTTCAATACTATCAGAATACGCTAAACCGTTTTCAGTTACCATCATTGGTAAATGGTATTTTTCATAAATCGACCGCATACCTATATATAATCCTTCAGGGTCAATACCAAATTCCATCCATTTCGTCTTCGTTAAATAAGGATTGTTCCCTAACGTAAATCGCTCATTTCGATAAAATGGTGGTAGTTTGCTTGTATCTTCTCCCGGTTCAACGGCACGAATACAGGTACTACAGTAATAGTTTATCCCTATAAGATCTGGTTTATTCTTCTTCAAAATTTCTCGATCAGCTGGTTCCGTTTCTGGATACCAACCTTTTTCATTCAAATAATTGCAGTAGCTTTTCGGGTACTCGCCGAATACTGACATGTCGAGAAAACAATTTTGTAAAAAGTCTTCGGCGTTCTTAGCTGCTAAGATGTTCCTTGGCGAAGGTGTTTCAGGATAAACAACTTGCATAGAGCACACGGGACCAATTTGACCATCTCTTACGATTTTTCGAAAAACTTGAATTGTCTTTTTCTCAGCTAGCGACATATTGTAACTCATTTGATACATCTGCTTCATTTTTTCATCTGCATCCGTTTCGTGATTGCCATTTAAATCAGAAG
Source organism: Enterococcus sp. DIV0421 (assembly GCF_051713745.1). NCBI lineage: Bacteria > Bacillati > Bacillota > Bacilli > Lactobacillales > Enterococcaceae > Enterococcus > Enterococcus sp. DIV0421. The sequence continues at coordinate 2,205,845 of NZ_JBIOQM010000001.1, read as the reverse complement.
CTGCTGTGACGATCAATTGCTCGTTGATCGTTCCCCACAGCTTGACGCGATCACCGAAATGCTGAAAGCAAACTTTTGCATAAGCAACAAAATAATCAATACATTTTCTTGATTTCCATCCGCCAAATTTGGTTACTAATGCTTGCGGCATTTCAAAATGATAGAGGGTAGGAAAAGGTGTGATTCCTTTTTCAAGACACCCATCAATCAAACGATTATAAAAATCGATGCCTTCTTGATTCGGCTGATCACCATCACCCATGACACGTGTCCAATTGAACGAAAAACGATAGAGATCGATCCCTAAGTCTGCCATTAATTCAATGTCTTCGCTTAGATGATGATAGTGATCGGACGCGATCTTCGAATCTGCAATTCCCTCCGGTACGTGACGCACATCTGTTGTTGCAATCCCTTTTCCACCTTCACCAAAGCCTCCTTCTACTTGAAATGCTGAGGTTGATGCCCCCCAATAAAAATCTTTTTTGACCATTGTTCCTTCCACCTTTCCCTTATAAGAAAACGATACCATTCAGAATTAATTCTAACGACAACAAAACAAGACCTCTGGTTTCAAATCCAAAGGTCTTGTTTCAAAATATGAAACTATTGAGGCAAATAGAACTTTTTCATATACATATAAATCAGTAACTCCATCATATATAGAATAGCAATCCGTCCTTCGGTGTTTTCGTTGATCTCTCCACAGAGGATAATTTGGTCTGCACTTCGCTCAATGATTGGAGAATGCTTAAACGTAAAGACGATAATTTTGATTCCCTTTTTCTTCAAGGCTGCAATCACTTTTTCACTAAAGTAAAAGAAACCACCCTCCATCGAAAAAATCAAAACCAAGCTATCTGGCGAGCTTTCTTCCACAATTTTTAATTGCTCTTCCACTGTAAAACCAATCCGAATAATTTTATCCATGCTTGCTAATTTGCTTTGCAAATGCTGTCCCATAAAAGCAGCAAATTCTAAGCCAAACACAGCAACGTTTTCTGTTTCATGGATCGCAGAGACCACTGTTTCAAGTTCTGAAATCGAGAGATGTTCTTTGGCGTACCTCAAATTGATCAAAAGATTTGAGGTGAATTCGTCCAGAAATTCCTCCCTTTGTTCCACGGGCTGGATCACTTTTTTGGAATAATCGCTGACGATATCGATCTCTTTTTCAACCGCTTGTTTGAATTCCGTATAAGATGAAAAAGCCAAAATTCGAATGAATCGCGAAATCGCTGCAGTCGACACAAAGCATTCTTCTGCGAGTTCATAAATGGTCATCTTAGGGATTTTCGAAAAACTTCTTAGAATCGCCTGTGCAATAAAGTAATTATTGTCTTGTTTTTTCTGATTATTTAAATAGCGCAACAAAAGACTTCTGACTGAGGTTCCTTTATTTTCCATTCGTGCTACCTCCTAAATACGCTTTCACCTAAATATACAATGAAAGCTAGGGAAAGCAAAGTTGAATTGGTGAAATTCTCCTTATACTCTGCGCCCATTTCGATAATTTGAATCCAAAAACCTTTCCCTTGCCTTGCCCGTATCCATATTCCATAATCAGACGTGAGCGATGATCCATCAAACAGACCGTATGGGAGTGTTGCAAATGAAAAATTTTCAGATGACGTTTATTACTTCTACGACCACCATTCGTTGGTTGAAACTATTGAATCTTTTGGAACGGCATAAGACCCTTTCGAATCGTGAGTTGTCAAAAGCTGTCCAGAGTTCGCGGCGCACGATCATTTATGATATGGAGGGGCTACGGAGCTACTTTGGAAGTACGCTAATGATCGAATCCACGTCGAATGGCTATTCTCTTCATGAATTACTACCGAAAGAATATCTGGAACGAAAACGAGCGCTCCTTCAAAATGAACCGTTATTCGTTATTCTTGAGCATCTGTTTAAGGGAGAATATCGGACAGTCTCCGAATGGGCAGACTATTTTTATCTTTCTGAGAGTTCCCTTTTACGCTATTTGACACTTTTTGAAAAAGCCCTGAAGCCCTTTCAGTTATCTGTTGACCATAAGAATTTCCGTCTGATCGGATCAGAAGCGGATATTCGCAAATTTTTCCATGCCTTTTATTATGAGTCGGACGCTACGCCTCATACGGTACGTCCAACCATTGCTGTGCAAAATATCGTCTTAGATTTTTTTCGCAATATACGCGGCAAAACCAATAATACGGCTTCATTTTGGTATATCAGTTATTGGTTGTATATTATCCTTGAGCGTTATCAAGCGGGAGAAACTGTCGTTGTCTCCGAACAATTAAAAAAGATCGTCTTGGCAGATGAACTCTTCCAAGAAATCCAGCCCCTCAATCAACGACTCCAAACCGCTTTTTCCTTGTCTTTACCATCAGAGGAGCTGGTCTATCTTTTCGCTCTACTAGCAAGTAACCGTGGGATAAACAACTATCTTAGAGAAATATCATTTGTTACCCGCTTTGACCATTGGCCTGAGCTAAAAGAACTGACTGCCAATTTTTGCCAGCTCCAGCAGATTTCCGATCATGATCAGTCCCGAGAGTTTGTTTTTCTCCATTCTTTCTTTATTACGGAAAAAATAAAGCAGCTGATTTCCCCTACCTACAATCAAAGCATGGAAGAAATTTCCAATTACGCACAAACACAATACCCTAAAGAGTATGAGGAAAATACACGGTTTCTTTTTAGACAGCCTCTCTTTGAAGCAACTGCTCTGCCAGCAATCAGTGCCCGCTTCACTTTGTACTTTGAAGGATTAAAAGAAAAATACTGGGGCAACCCACGCCGAATCGCCTTTCTTTTAGAAGGGGATGCGCATATTTGCCTTCACATCAATGCTTTTGCTGTAAAATATTTTGGTCGATATCATGTTTTACAATTCCCTGATTCCAGTGAGTTTTCTTTGGATTATGTGGAACGAAACAAGATTGATCTAGTCGTGACGAATTACGCAGAGTATTTGGAAGAGTATATTCTGGATGTTGAATGCCTCCTAATAAAATCGATCCCAGATGCAGATGATTGGAACAATTTCTTGAAAATCATCAACCCAAAAATCATCCATAATTTTGCGTTGCAAAACACCGAAAAAAGCTCCTTCTATAACTGAAAAGACGTGTGCGGCACTTGAACGCCGCACACGTCTTTTCCATTCGTTTCTATGGACGAGTAGTATTTGTTCTTCACTCTGGCACACTACTTAACGACCATTCAATCGTTGCACGGTACCGTCCCAACTTGGGATTTGCACCAGCAGGTACTTCTAAGGTGACACTGGTGGCTGCCGTCTCTTGATCACCAAAACGATAGACCCATGTTCCCGTACTCTGACTATCGCCAGTTAGTAGAGGCTGCGCTTCGCCTGGCGCCAAAGTTACCCTATCCTTCATCGTTGAAAGCTCTGGCATACTAGCATTGGAATTTTCTGAAGTCGTCATAAGCCGTTGATTGGCTAAACTGATTTGAGCACCGATCAAGGGCTCATTGTCTTCATTTCGAAAGCCCTGTGAATTAAGAGTCGCAGATAGACGCCAACTCGTCTCTTCTGTATCCTGACGCTGATCCGTGATCTGTACATAATTTGGACGTTCCTTAGTTTCGCTTGCCCCTTCAGCAGGAATCATTTGCTGAGGCAATGCGTGATACGTTCCTTTGGTACTGCGGATCGGCGCTTGACCAAAACGGAACTGAGAAACAAAATCAAGACTAAGTAATCCTTGGTCTTCAGGAATGACCGGTGGATTTTCTGGATTCACTTCTACATCCGGTTCCAATGGATCAACCGGCGGCAGTGGGCCAGTCTGGGCGATTCGCAGGGTAGTTGTAGCGGGAAACACAGCATCCCGAAAAACGAGTTCTGAAGCTGGATTCTGATTGCCCTGTTCGTCATTCGTTGACGGCGGATTGATCACTCCAGCTTCTTTTGCCGAACCAGCAGAATCTTTCAGAAAGACTTGGATCTCATCCCCTGCTTTTAACTGCCGATCACTTACATCAATCGTAAACGTTCCCTCTTCATCGATAACCACCGCCTCTGTATCAAACCAGATACCATTATGGGTAGCACTTAGCTCAACCTTTGTGTCTTCCGTGTGACCATGGATCTCGTTTGTTTCTTCAAGAAGAACGTAGGAAGCAAAAGCTGCGGGCGTTGGCGGCAAAATGGGGAAAACCTGCACAGGCTCGGTTCGTATTTGATGCTGGGCACCTTCTGTCAGTTCGCCGCTGGTTAATTCGACGGCGATGACTCGGACGATGGTTCCTGCTTCCAAGGGAGCCTCAAGAGGAATCTCAAAAATTCCTCCTTGCGCCTCTTCTCCGTAGATACTGATCCCCGGTGTGTCTTCTGTATGTCCAACGGTTTTTGCAGTGGCTTTTTCCTTCTGACCATCTGCTGTTTCAATTTCAACGGTCACTTTCGCTTCATCGTCCCAAGCTGGTCGAGTCCCGTCAAACCCAACAGGCAAGCTGACTCGCCCATGAATTTTTTTGTCCGCATTCGTCGGCACCCGCAACTCATCAACGATCGCCCAACGCGCATTGTTTGAACTTACGCGAGAGTACGCTGTCAGTCCCTGATTGCCAAAGGTCTCCGTATTCAATATCTCGGGCTTATTCGTCAAACCCAACAGGCCAAAATCAGCTCCTGAAAAAGCAAAATCAAGGGTTGGGAAATTTAGATCGGGATCTCCTAAAAGATTTGACCCATTTTTCCAGACAGCTAAGTCACTATTCGTCGCCGTTAATGTTGAAAGATTAGAAACACTAAAGATGTTTCCTCCATCAAGCCGATCGTTACGAAAATCAAAAAAGACTGGATCATTCAAGAACACAGATAGTTTGCCTGAACGAAACACCCCACCATCCGGGGTACTTGTCCGCCCTTCCACTTGGAAATATCCTTGTTCAACGTAAATCGTTGAATTGAAGTAGGTGTGCATGTCGATCCCTGGGCCACTATCTGCTACACACATAAATTTACTATCGACACCTACGATTGAAAAATTATTCTCTGTCCCGTTATCATGGATACCTCTGGCATAAAAAATCCCTTGGTTTCCTCCAGCAACATTCCCATCATGCGCGTTGCCATTTCCTGGATTATAAAGATCAACGATGCCGCCTTCGGTGATCTCAAAAGAATTTCCTCCACTAGGAATTCGAATCAAGGGTGCGCTGCCCCCTTTTTTATGAACATTTACTATTCCACCATCCGTCACATGAAACGTCACCATACCGAAGTATAAAAAGCGAATCACAGCATGGTCACCGTCAGCCTCATGACTGCTAGCTATTAGTTGTCCATTGCTTTGCACTTCAAAGGTAAAGTTGAGACTGGTGATATTGATCGCACTAGCAGTGATGCTTTCAACCTCTAAAATTGCTGATTGACTCAAAGTAAGAACGCCAGCTTCTGCCGCATTCGACGGTGTGGTTAAAACAAAAGCTGCTGCTCCTTCTGCCGCTGCAATCTCACTGAAAATCCGTACATGTGTGTCTTCGCCACTAATGGTGACGTCGGCATTTTTTCCGTTGACTCGTAAAGCATTTGCATTTTCGGCTGTCAAGCGTACTTTTGAACCGTTCTGGACCGTCAACTCAGGATTCTCTCCAGTCAGATATATGCCACGCCTTTTTTGTGTCGTTTCAATTTGCAATAAGGCAGCTTCCCCCACTATCATTCTTGGATCAGCGCCCTTCATGAGTAGTGCAATATTTTGTTCTTCAGAAGTGTCCGTCGCTACTCCTTGACTTTCTACAATGAGCGTACCTCCATCAATCAGATAAAAATTGCTGTCATCTCCTAATAGTTCGATCGCATTGGCATCTGTTGCCGTCTCATTGTTTACCCGCACTTGCGTTTCATCTCCTGCGATCGTAGCGGAAGGAAAGAAGCCATTTAAGAGGATGGCGCTCGCATTCATTGTGTTTATCGTTACGTTTGCACCAGATTGGATCGTCAATTCTGGCTGCTCGCCAGTCAGAACAAGCCCGCGTTTTCTTAACGCAACATCGATGGAAAAAACTGAATTCTCTGCTACAATAAATCGGGGATTTTTCCCAGATAGGATAACAGCATTGTTATTCAAAATAGTCGCATCAGCAGCTGTTCCAGGGCTTTGAATGATTAAAGAGGCACCGTGGTTAATTGTCATTTGACCATTATCCCCACGCAGGTCGATCGTATTTGCGTCCCCTTGTCGCGTAGTGATGGTCATTTGGGTCTCTGCGCCAAGCAAAAATCGTGGCTCTTGAATATCTGGTGCTGTATAAAAAATCCACATATTCGGCTTATCAATGATCACCTGTGCTTGATTGCCCGCTTCTACTTCCTTCAAATTGAACAGAGTATCAGAATCCATCGTCATTGCTTCAAAGCGATTGATACCGCCTGTAAAATGAACCTTCGCTTCTCGTGCTAAAATAAAAGGCGACCGATTCTCCGAGGCTTCTTCCACTCCCTCTAGTTCAACGACCCAGTTTCGACTCAACGCATTGGTGGTCTGGATCAAAGCGGTGTTGCCTGTTTTTTGGTACGTGAGATTTTCGATACGAAAAATCGTTTCTTCATTAACTGCTAATAATTGAAAATAGGTACTATTGTTAGTGAAGGTCAATGTATGGCCATTTCCTTGAATCATTATCGGACGATCGATGGTCATTATGCTGGAAGTAGATTGGACAAGGTCTGCTTGCAAGGAAAGAATTGATACGGCTGGATCTTGTAAAGCACTACTAAACTCCGACATGTTCGCTACAAAAGCTGTGCCGCCATCAAAGGCGCTTGGTACGATCGCACTAGCCGCCTGCACTTCTGCCGCTTGCTGCAAACTTTCGTCGTCTGCTGCTTGTTCAGCAGGATCATTGTCCTTTTCTGGCGATTTTTGGGACTCGTTTTCCATGTCTTTTGGTGTTTCCTCATTTTCTGTCTCTGCGGCAGCTATTTCGACGATCGCTTCACTCCCTACACTGGCTACAACAAAACTTCCAGGACGTTCGGCAACGACCAAAACAGAAAATGTCTGCTGTGCTTGACTTGCTTTGATCTGCCAGCCTTGATCGCATTGTTTTACTGCAGTTTGTCCGGGAGCCAATGCATCAGTCATCAGCTTGACTTCTGCTGGTAATTCTAGGAAGATTTCTGCCACTGCTCGGTCGCTGACCAAATCGAGCGTAAGCGGTTGACCTACCGTACCAGCAAATTTAGGCTCTTTGAACTGCACCGTCCCTTCAGGCTCAGATGTTTCTGCGGCAAACTCCTCAAGAACGCCCTCATCCGTTAGCGTTTGTGCAAGGTAAGGCGGCTCGGTTTCAGCAAAAACAACGATGAGAGGGACACTCATCAAGCGTAATCCCATAAAAACAAGCAGCAAGCGAATCCAATACTTCAAGTTTTGCTTTTTCATTCCATGCTCTCCTTTACTTCTTACGTTTCCATGGTCGGCTTTTTATTCTTCCATAACAGCCAAATGATTATGCCAAGAAGGAAAATTACTAGTCCTAATGCGCTGATCAACCACCAGTTTTGCTCCTCTTCAATGGTGACATCCTCACGATTCAACTGTCGTGCTGTGTCTGCTTCCACAGTGAACGGAAATTCCCAGGTCCACTCCTCGCCTTCAGCTCGAGCGGTTAGGCTCATTACATATTCTCCGCTGTAAAAACGATCCCCCTGCAATGAAACGGGAAAATGAAAGTGTGAATTTGGCGCCATTTGCATCCCTTCACGCTGTGCTTCATATAAAACTTCTTCCTGATCCGCTCGTCGAACAGCTGCCTCTACCTCTAGGCGATTGACAAAACGCGGCAACGGATTTTGCAGCGTTGCCCGAAACGCATTGCGATAATTGACTTGACCGGCAAACACATCCAATAACGCAAGCTCTGGTTCAATAATAGAAGCTTCATTGCGGACAACGACGCCTAGAATATAAGCAAACCGATTTTGGATCGCAACACCTTCTTCCTCTGATCCAGTCGCTTCTGCGATGACCTCTCGAATACGTAAACCGCCGACTAGACTACCAGTAAAGGCTTCTTCAGGCATATGTATGGGTAACTCGATCGTCTTTTTTTCCTTGGCTGACAAAATGATCTCTCCTGGTGATTCGATTAGATCAGCTATCGAATAAGGCAAAGTCGGGTCAGGTTCTGCGGCATCTTTGCCATATTCCACGACGCCATTTCCGTTAGTGAACGCCGTATGTGCGGATATTTCGATCGTGATTTCCTTTTCCGCACGATTTTGAATCGTCACTCCTAGAACATCATCGGTCCCTGGCGCTAGTTCTAGATCAAAATAGCCACTATTCCCATCTGGTAATTGGCTTTTCGGTAAATTGGGGACCACATGAAATGGCAATTCTGATTGTGTTTCTGCCCAACCTGTCATCGGCAATCCAACGAGTACCATCACCAGTAAAACAAACCCAGCTACTAGCCTCTTTTTGATTGATCTCTTGCTTTGTGTCTTCATAATGAATCATTCCTTTCAAAATAGGCAGGAACGACTCGTCTCCTGCCTATTCCCTATATCCCTTGCCCACTTCCCGACTCGTTTTTCCCTAATCGCAACATGCTGATTATTTGCTCTCGCGCTTACTGGTAAAATGATCCGTTAAAACCATGTGCCCATATTCGTGCTTTTGAGCCAAGCTAAAAGACTGGCTTCTTTGCTGTGTTCTTCCCAAAAAACTTATTCCTTAATTGCCAGGAGTGGCACTTAAATGCCAAGTCAGAGTAGCCGTATAAGCGGTTGCTTGCGGATTCGCTCCTGTCGGTATATGGAGCCAAATCGCTTCATTGAGAATATCCTCTTCCCCAGCTGCATGCTGTTGATTTAGCAGGGTTTGATCACCCCATTGAACCGTTGAAAGACCCGCCCCTTGGCCAGGAGCTGCAGACATCAAGGTGTTGCCTTCCGTCCCAACATCGATGGTTTGATGGTTAAATTGATTGCTAGGTGCCGTTGGAAAGGTAGCCGGATCTAATGCATTCGAACGAATCTGTGGATTTTGAAATTCGATATAAGCCCCACGTAATTCATGATTCGAAGTGGCATCGGTACTTGTAAATTTGATCCAAACCGACATTTAACGTCCAGCCGTTATGTCCACCACGGGTATCCAATACTTGAGCAAAAGAGACATATGGCGCGGTTCCTGACCCATCAGACAGTCGTTCTAGCTCCGCAAACATGGCGGATTTTCCAGGACCTGTGCTGATCACTTGGGTCCCAAAATCGAAGCGCTTTGGCACATGCACCAAAGTGAATGGACCGATTACCTCTGGATCGATCGGATCAATTTCTACCTCTGGCTCTTTTTCAGGTAATTCAACATCGATCTCTTCCTCTTCTCCAGGGATGAAATCTACTTCATTTTCGGTATTTCCTTGCAGGATGGGTGTTGCTGCTGCGGTCACTCCCCCAGATAACACAGCGATACTCATGATACTGATTGTTGCTAAATAAATACGTTTCATAAAAAATTACTCCTTTTCCTATTATTATTCGCAGAAAGAATCTACGATGATTACTATTGATCGATGCATAAACCTTTTTTCGCTAGAATTGGTTGCCAGATGACTTACTAATCTTTCCTTTTCTTCAAAATCCACAACTGCCTTATCCTAAAACAAGTGCGCAACCGTATTGCCTAAAGGCCATTTTTCTCGTTAGCGGATCGCCCTGCGCATCGTTTCAAGTAAACAACCACACTCAAGATGACGAGCAGCAGACCTATCCAGCAAATAAGTAGTCGTTGGTGACTGTTCGTTTGCGGAAAACGATCATTTTTTGCGCTATCAGACGAATCTTCTTCAGGTGCTCGCCATTCCCCTGTCGGCGGTTTTGGCTCTGGCTTTTCAGGTTCCTGGCCACCAACAAAACGGATGACCCCTTCTGTTCTAGCGGTGGACACTTCTTTGGCTTCTACGAAATCAGCGACTAGCAGACAACTTAACAGCAACATTGGTACAATAAAATACCTCAATTTACGAAGCGCCATGTATTCCTCCTCATTTTCCTCTCGTTCCTTTTTCTCTTCCAAAAAACATACTTCAGACACAAACGAAGTCCTCCAATCCTTCATTTAGGATGGAGACAACCATTTTAATCGCTTCTTTATACCCAATGTATTTAGGCAAAAAAAAGACCTGCGGTTGCTTTTCTATGGAGTAATCAAATGGGATGATAATGGTGATCAAAATATCACAGTCAAGTTGGTTGATCTGTTCCGATGTTAATTGCTCTTCATAGAGCACAGCCATCCGACCACTAAAATGATGTTCAAAAATACTATAGACCCATTCATCGATCACATAATTATTGGCAAGCAACACCACGATTTTTTGCGAAACCCGAATCAATTGATTGCCAAAAAGATAAAGAACGAAGGAACAACAAAAGTCCGTAAAAAATTGATTTTTGAAACATTGCGGAATCTCATTCACTTCCATAAACCTAATCAAAGGCTCATACAGATCAAAAGGCAAAGAAAACACAAATTGATTCGTACTATCCGGATTTTTTAGGTAGATAGGTGCTAAACCAACTTTTGCATATTGTCGTACTAAAAAATCTTCAACGACCTGTTGAATTGCACAAGGTTCGTCAAGGTAAGAATTGTGCTGTTCAAAAAAAGCAACAAAAAGTTCAACGAATCGCTTACTCGTTTTTGAAAAGGTATTGAGGGGAATCCTCGTTTTCCCCCGAAGCGCCCACTGCGCATAGAGCATTAGGTAAATAAAGCACGCTTCCTGAAGGAGCCGTTTTTTTGCGATGGGTTGAAGACTGCTACTTTCTTGAAGTGTTTCCTTGATCGTCAGAAAAAGCGGATCTTGCTGGATCACTGCTTGGACCTCAGGATCAACGATCAAGGTTCCAAAAGTGGCACGCTGAAAAGACAAACGAATAATATTGAGAAGCTTTTTTCTTGAAACGATCCCCACGTTTTGCTCAATTCTTTTTAAAAGCGTTTCTTGGAGCTGATGATCAATAACTGGCAACTCAAAATAGTGCGTTTCGCAATAAAAATCCCAGAAGAACTTTCGCTGATTGATTTCTTCTCCCATCAGCCCAATCGGTGCTTTGGTTACCACCAAACCGTATTCATCAAGAATCAGCTGTAATTTTTTTAAGAGTCGATTTGCCGTTGATTCTGAAATATGCATGGCTCGTATCCAAGCTAGAAAAGGAAACGTTTGTCCCGCATAAAAAGCTTGTACTAATAAAATCAGTGGTTCTCGCTCATAGAAAGAGCGTCGTTTTTTATAGTACTCACCATGATCCTTGATCACTAACTTCATGCCGTGATGGGTCCCTTCAAAAGAGATCGTATCACCAAAAAATGTGCGTAGTGCTTTTAAGTCCGTTAAGATCGTCCGCCGAGAAATACTCGCTTTTTCTGAGAGCTGCTTGACACTCAAAATCTGTTCGTTTTCCATGTACGCCAATAGTATCAGGCTTCTTCGATTCACTGAGTTCGTTACCAATTGGAATGTAAGACTGTTCACGGGCTTAATCTCCTTTAGCAAATTTCCTATAAATTATTTATCAAATCATAGGTCCCTCCTTTAGCGCTGCCTTCGAATCGTTGCAATGTTTCTTGTTTGATTCTAACAAAATTACCACCTATTTTTTATCCAGCATTTGCACACGAGGGTGCAAAAATATTGACTTTCTATCAATATTCATCTATTTTGCAGGCTCTCAAAGGTAAATATTAAGTGTTATTTTAAATAGTTCCGCTACGTTTTTGTTTATTGTTTCTCCTTCATCAATTTCTAGCTATACTCACAAATAAGCCACAGCTTTTTTAGTAACAGCGCCGATTTCAACTGATTGAAGCACAAAAAAGCAGCTAGACACTTGTCTAGCTGACTATATAGAATTATAAGTTAGAGCAATCTCCTATTTCTTTTTCAGTACGCTTATAAACACACCGCCTACCATGATTGCACCTAGAATCACCAGCCATGCAGCCCGTTGCTCATTCGTTTGAGGAAGAGCCTTTACTTTTTCTTGACTGGAAGATTTCGTGGCTTCGCTACCAGCACTCGTGTCAGTGGATTGGCTCTCATGGGAATTTCCTAGTGTGGCACCGTCACTGTTTGTGGTCGTTGTACTCGGTTCCGTCGTGCTTGATTCTGTTGTACTTGATTCCGACGTACTTGACTCCGTCGTGCTTGGTTCCGTCGTACTTGACTCCGTCGTACTTGGTTCCGTGGTACTTGGTTCCGTTGTGCTTGGTTCTGTGGTGCTTGGTTCTGTGGTACTTGGTTCCGTCGTGCTTGGTTCGGTTTCTTTTTTTGTATTGGTGATTACAAGGGTATCTCCCTCAGTCGTCACACTGCTTTCGAAGCCGTCGGGGACATTGACTTCCTCAACCCAATACACGAAGTCTTCCCCTTGATTGTTGTATTTTGGTAAGTCTGCCATTTGACCAGCAACGGGTAGTTTTGTGAATGATGCTTGAAAATCATTGGCTTTTTCAAGGGTCAAACGGTCTGACTGCTGCCAACTGTCTGCTGCCGTAGTAGTGGTTCTTTTGACTTGATAATCGATTTGGTCGGGAATCTCAGCTGCTGAAACATTGACCCACTTTTTAAGAACCTCAAGGGAAACGCTGGGTGCTTTGATGGAAGGAATTGGGAAATCTAATGCTTCATCACCGCTTGCTGGGGTTAAGGTCGTACGGCCATTGCACAACACCCACGTCTCTCCTTTAAAATCTGGGGCTTCCGTATTCAGACGAACTTGGTAGATCAACGTCAGTTTTTCATTTTCACCTAAAGCTACCCCACTGACCGTAATGGTCTGATTCTTTTCAGAAACGGTTACTCCAGTTGCAACTTCCGGCGCCTCGACCCACTCTCCTTGCGCATTTTTGCGCCACCCGACTAGCTGGTACGAGTCAGCATCAAAATTGCCAGCTCCTTGCAAAAGAATACCCTCGCCCATCGGATCCGTAATCGTCCCATCAGGGATGGTTTTATCGATATGATTGGCGATCTCCGTCAATGCTGAACCCAATCCACTCAGGTTTTCATCCGTCGTTAAGTAATTGCTTGGTGCAGACGCCAGATTACGCCCAATGTATTCCCCTCGTGCGGAAGGCGCCGTTGCTACCGAATAATAGGTAAACCCAGATTTTTTAAGCGCGACGATCGTGCCAAGGGTTTCGTCGGTCACCACCTTACTGCTAACAGGAATGGCTTGCGGATCTGACGGATTTTTACTTGTCGTATGGTAAGCAGTAGCCGATGTTTGAAATGACTCGACATAGCTTTCCGTGTGATAGCCATTGTAATCGCGGATTGCGCCAGTATTTTGATAAACTGTTGCATCATCTGCTGGCAAATAACTACGATTGGCACTGTCATCACCAATATGGATAAACAGCTTTTCCGCTTCTGGTCGACTTTCTTCCAGTAATAGCTGTTGCCCTGCCAGCAAGCCCTTTTGCATGAAGGTTCCAGAATGGGTTTCGGCCGTCTCCCGCAGAAATTGTTCTAAGTAGGCGATATCGGTAGAAAAACCATTGGTGGTGTAGATTTCCCGATTGTAGGCAACGATCCCGATCCGAATGGAACCATTCGCCAGCGAATCAGCCAATTCATTTCCAAACTGCTGCAACCCCAACAAGGCGTTGGTCAATTTTTCTCCCGTCATAGAGGAAGAATAATCGATCACCATGACCAGATCAACAGGGGTACTGGTCTGATTGCCTTTGACAGCTAACGTTACATCAAATAGTCCTTGATCCGCTGCTTCTTTGACACTCTTTTTCAGATACGCTTCATCTGCATAATTGACATAGTTCTCTTCATCAAAAGCAACCCCCGGCGCCTGTCCATACTTGTAATTGTACGTATCTCCTTGCGCCGTTCCATTTGTCAAATACTGCCCGGTCGCATCGGTTTGATAGTCAAAATCATACGTGGTGGTTTCACTGTTTACAGTCAGACTGCCTATAAGAAACCCCATCAACAACAGGAAAAAAATCCCTGCATGCTTTTGCCAACCTCTTTTGTGTTTCATCGCTTTCGCTCCTTTATTTCCGCACTGCTTTCCTCACAAAAATCCTTGAGTAATGAGGAAAGCGAGTCTTTATCAGAAAACAGTATAGAAGGTTTTGCTGCGAAAAGGAGACAAAAAAATGCCGATTTCATTTGCAAAAAAATCACGTTTTTTGTGCTATCATAAGAGAATCGAGTACATAGAGAAACCTTTAGAACGGAGCTTGGATTATGGAACGCTTTTATCCATTTTTTGGACACACCCTCAAGAGAGATATCGACTTGCTGCGGTTTTTGTATCTTCAAAAACGCTTTGTTCCCATTGAAGAGATCAGTCAAGCGTTGGCTTTGGATCGCCGCTCCATCCAAAAAAGCTTCGACACTTTAAGCAAACGCTCGCTTTCCTTGCAAGACGATCCCTCACCGCTTTTGGTTGCCAAACACGGCTTGGGGTTATCCTTTATTGGGACGAAGCGAGACTACAAGCGATTGAGTCGGCAGTTGCTGGAAGCAAATCCCTTTTTTTATTTGCTGGAAACTCTTTTGCTGCAAAATGAGATCAATTTGATCCAATTCGCCGCTGATCATTACTTCTCCGAATCAACCGTTCGCAAACGAATCTATGCGTTGCAAAAACTGCTTGCTCCATTGGGATTTCAGCTGCAAAAGCAAAAAGGGACGGTTCGACTCGTAGGCAGTGAAGCCCGTATCCGCTACTTTATGATGGTCTTCTTTTGGCGAACATTTGCTGGTCTGCATTGGCCCTTTACTGGTCTTTCCCAGAAAAAATGTGAAACCATCGCTCAAGACTTTTACCAAAACAACCAGATTCCCTTTAACCCGATCGAATTGAAAATGACCACGTACATTTTGGCCGTCACTATTTTGCGGTTTCGCAAAGGACAACGGATTTCGCCAGAAGCAGTGGCGATCAAACCGCCCTTGATTGGGTCAGATCTTTCCCTGTTTCACCCTCTGATTGATGAAGAGACCGCTATTTACAGCCATTTATCGTCAGAACTAGCGGAACACTTCTTTCTCGATGCAAATGAATGCCGCTTTTGTTTTCTATGGCTGGCATCCAATCTCGATCGAACGTTTGCCGCTGCGCAACTGGACGCTGCGTTTTCCCCAAAAAAACCAACGACCAGCATCCAAAAACTGCTCTTGTCGATGACCGCTTTCGCACCAAAATCCAAGTTGACCCGTCCTTGCAAAAGTAGGATCGTGAATACCCTCTTGAATGGGCTTTTAACGATCGAATTGTTTGGGCCAGTCGACCATACATTAGCTGGCTATAATACTGCACAGTTTTTAACCGAACATTTTCCTGATTTACAAAAGCAAGCCGAAAAGCTAGTGACGAAAACTTCGTTCTACCAAGCAGATCCGCTGAAACGCAGTGGCTTTTCTCTTTATGTCGCTACGGCGTGGACGTTGATTTTGCCGCCAGCTGATTTTCAGCAAAAAATCAAGATCAAACTGGAAACAGACTTGCCGCTGGCGATTTCACTGACCATCAGAGAACTGATCAAAGCGCCATTTCAAGGGTTCTACAACCTTGATATTCGTGATCAGTTTGTCGACGACGACTACGATCTCTGTCTAAGCACCACTCCATTGTCTGAAACCTTTGAAAAAGGACCCGTCCTGTTGATCAATGCGCAAATCACCGTCCCTGATTTGCTAGCGATTCATCAGGCGATTGAAACGTTAGATAAATAAAGGATAAAAAACCCGCTCTTGGCTGAATGACAAGAGCGGTCAATCTATTCTTAAAAATACTCCCTAACTTCCCATTCCCTATTGCTTCACTTGGATCACTTCACAGAGGGCACTTTTTAGTTTGAGGATGTAATCGATAAATCACTCGCTCCCAGTCTTTCTTCGTTGGTATGCTACTTAACAAGATATAATCATCCGTCAAACCATAATCCAGGACATAGGGGCGATAATTTGTGACGATCAAAACCTTCTGGTCCGCTTTTAATCGTTCTTCTGTTAATTCGTGCAATGAAAGAAAAATGACTTGATACTTGTTTGCAAAGAGCCGAATTGCTTGTAGTCGAATCATTTGAACGACCATTGAGTCCCCTTCTATAAGAAATAAAATATTTTTTTTGGGTTGATAATAGTCGAGCAGTAAGTCACTTACCGTTGTAAAACTGATAGCAATATCTTCCATAAATTCTGTTGCAAAAGCTAACTCTTCTTTGTACTTTTCCAAAAATGCTTTATTTTTGTAGTAGGACTCTTGATGGTATGTTTTTATTGAGGTGACTTCTTCAGCTTGTCGCTTGTTCAAAGATGGACAAATCACTTCATTGAGTTTTCTAGACACCAGAAAGGAGGTTAAATAATCTTCTAACAGTGACTGATCCCAGCCCTTAAATTCCGCACTAGCAAAATATGCTTTTGCGATCGGCTTTACTTCTGGCCAGAAATTAAATCGAGCTAGAAAAGTTTTTTCTCGATCGTATTGATTGATTGTTCGCGTACATATAATCATGTAGTGAAGCCAAGCAAGTTCTTCTTTGGGTAAAGATACCCCATACTCTTTGAAAATAACTTCTTTTAGAATCTCAAGCAATTTAAAATCATTTTCTTGATAGACAAGCTCTTTTGCCCATTCAGGAATCGAAACATAGTGCTCTTTTTGCGCCCGTACAATCGTTATATACAGCAATGAATAAAAAGCTGAGATCGTCAAACCAGTCCCTACT
The DNA here is from genome assembly GCF_051713745.1 of Enterococcus sp. DIV0421. Lineage (NCBI taxonomy): Bacteria > Bacillati > Bacillota > Bacilli > Lactobacillales > Enterococcaceae > Enterococcus > Enterococcus sp. DIV0421. The sequence goes on along the minus strand of NZ_JBIOQM010000001.1, from coordinate 2,189,100 downwards.
TCATATTTTCCCAATTTATCAGAAAGTCCCTTGAGAATCATATGATGCAGACCTTCTGGTGGTCTGATCGTATAAGGGGTAGGCTCACCTACATAGTAAAAATCAAAAAAGAATTTACGAATACTTGCTTCATCGCCTACCAAAGTAACCGGTGTGAAACTTAGAGAAAGTCCATACTCTTTTAAGGCTGGTTGCACACGTGCAATAAACCGCCGTAAAGTTGTTTCCGCATAATTGTATCGATAAGCCAATTCATTCAGATCAACTACTTCTCCATAAAAAATATTCCCAATGATCTCAAATAAAATTTCCTGATTTAATAGCTGCTCTTTTTTTTCTTTAAAAAGAACACGATTTCGTTCTTCGAAATGAAATCCGCTATTGCTTGATACCAATTCAATGCATTCGCCAAAATGCTCTTTGATCAAGCGTATGTCTTTCACCAATGTCCGCTGAGAAATAGCCAATCGCTCAGAAAGAACCCCAACTTTAAAAACTTGTTCTCGTTCAATAATCGTTAATATTTGCATCCAACGCTTTGTACTCGGGCTTGTAATAAAAGACATCTGAAGTTCCCTCATGCCATCTCTTCACTCATTTCCTTTTCTGACTTGGCTCTATTCATTCTACCATACAACAGAAACCCCTTTCTTCGCTACGTCAAATGAACTTCTTTCTGAAAACATAAGATGTGGCACGAAACATCCATTGTTAGAAAAGTTCGCTTTCGCTTTTTTGAACTTGCTGCGGGCTTTCTTTCAATCCGTAGCAAGACAAGCACCATTCTTTTCCTGGATCAAATGATGGCACTGCGACACGCGACAAATAAGAAAAGTGCTGACCTCCATGTACACATACAACCTTTTGCCTGTGCGCAGCAGATTTTCTATTACAGATTCAAATAAAAAAGCTTAACACCTCGTAGATGTTAAGCAGAATCAACTATCATTCTATGTTTGTTCAATACTCGGTGCCCGATTTTCATTTGATATTCTTCTCTAACTCCGAGTTAAAACGTCACAACCGCTTTGACCAATGGATCATCTTCTAACGTTTGGCGTTCTAGCGCCTCTTGCAGTTTTTCTAATGGGTATTCTTCCGTGATATATTTTGTGGGATCGATCATGCCACTAGCAATCAAGTCGATCGTTGCTTCAAACTCTTGGCGGGTGCATGAAACGCTGCCGATGAGCTTGATTTCCTGCAAGACCAACCGATTGAATGAAAAAGGAATTTCAGGAGCAACGGAATTTCCGATCGCCACGATCGTTGCACCAGGACGAGCAGCCTCAATGCACGTCGCTAAGGAACTGCTGGAACCGACCGCTTCAAAAATCAAATCGAACCCACCAGCAGACGCGTCTTTCAATACTTCCCCACGGTTTGGATCCTTGGCATCAAAGTAATCGTCAAAGATTCCCACTTCCTTGGCTTTCTCAATTTTTGTATCGTTGATTTTGGACATCGCCACATAAGAAGCCCCAGCTTTTTTTGCCAATTCGCCAATCAATTGCCCGATGATCCCACTCCCAGAAACCAAGACTTTGTCATTTAACTTGATGTTGGATTTGCGGACGGCATGATAGGCAACCATCAAAGGATCAATCAAGCTAGCCGCTGTATCTGAAACTGTATCTGGCAATTTATAAGCATTGGACGCTTTTCCGACAAACCGTTCGGCATAGGCGCCATTGCAGACAAAGCCGATATAATTGGTGCCATTTACTTCCCGACACAAATGCTCTTGCCCTTTTTGGCACATATCACATTTCCCGCAATAAAGATTGGCCCAAAAAGCAACACGATCGCCGATTTTAAAGGAACTATCGCCTGCATCCGTCACGACACCGCAAAACTCGTGACCCATGATAAAATCGGACTCCCCTGTTTTGCCCCAACCTTTCCCTGCTTGCCACATATGCACGTCACTGCCGCAGACGCCGCACGCTGAAACTTGGATCTCGATCAGTCCTTCTTCCACTTTCGGCACAGGGACTTGTTTGACCTCGATTGTTTCTGGTCCTTTTAATACAGCAGCTTTCCTGGTTTTTTCTGTCATTTCTGTTTCCTCCTCATTGCTTTTTCCTTTGCTTACTGTCATACTAACATTAAAGTTAACTTCAAAGTCAATGTTAAGGAGTGGAAAAAATGACCTATACAATATCCCAAGTTGCGAAAGCTTTAAATATCCCTACGTCAACCATCCGCTATTACGACAAAGAAGGCCTTTTGCCGACGTTGGCGCGCAAAGAATCTGGCTACCGTTTGTTTTCAGATACCGAAATTGAGATGCTGGAATTGATCGAATGTCTGAAGGAAACAGGCATGACCATTAAAGAGATCAAAGATTATGCACAATTGACACGCCTTGGTGATGACTCGCTGCAAGAACGCCATAAAATGTTTCTTGAACAAAAAAAAGCGCTGCAAGCGCAGATAGACGCTTTGCAGCAATCGATGGCGCTGATCGACCATAAGTGCTGGTATTATGAATCAGCGATCGCAGCCGGTACAGAACAAATCCATTTCCCAATCAAAATGTCATTGAGAAACAAAGAGAAGTTTCAAGCGCTCACCGCCCAAAGCGAAGATCGCTAACGTTATGTATCGTTCACAGGACTATCTGCCTGCTTCTAGTGACCCGAAGCAAACCTACTCTTGGTACTTTTCAAATACTTGCTTGTCTGCTAGTGAATAGACTTGTTCATACAAATAATCAAAGAGGGTATTCATGTTTTCTTTCGTATCGCTCACTTCATCAAGGATCTCTTTTGCCGTACGATGAGCGATATTCAAGCGCATTTCAGCGTTGTAGATCATCCGTTCTGCTTCAACCTGCGCTTCTTCAAGCGTTCGATCTGCTTTCTTTCTAGCAAATAGCAAAATATCCCGCATTTCCGCTTGAAACTGCTGATTTTCTTTTTGTAACTCTTGGTTTTCTTTTTGCAGCTCATTGACTGTTTTGCGAAGCGCAGCGGCTTCTTCTTCCTGAACGCCTCGAGCCTGCTCCTCCAGCTGTGCTTCTTTTTCAGCGAGTTGGTTCGCCAGATTTGTGATGACTTCTTCTTTTTGGAGCAGCAGCTGTTTTTGTTCTTGGGCTTTGCTTTCATACCATTGTTTTTCTCTCGCCCAATCCAAGCGTTCAAAAATCGCTTTTTCTTTCACTTGCTGGATATCCGATTGTGAGCGATGCAAGGCTTCTGCATGGAGCCGTTTTTCAAGTTCGGTGATTCTCGTACGTGCCAATGCTAACTCTTGATGGGTTTGTTCAAAGCACATATCTGCTGGTAGGTCAGGCGCCAGCTCCAACTGCTCCTTGTTGGCTTCTGCGCTAAACTCTTCAAAGGAACGTTTTTCTTGATAGCCGTGTAAGGGCGCATTGACGGTGTCATTGCGCTTTTTGGTGCTTTTACGCTTTTTCTTCCCTTTACTGCTTGTCGGATGTGGCATGCCCGTTTCTGACGACCAAGATTGCGCAGAGTGCTTAGGCGATCCTTTTGGCCCTGATCGTTCCTCTAGCCCTGCTTGTGCGGAGGGAGACGGTGCCAGCGCCTGCCCGCTTCGTTGCCCCTGCTTTTTGCCTTTTTGGGGTTTACTACTGGTATCCGTTAGCCCTTGATCGTTACTCGTAGCCTTCTTTTTTGAGGTATCGGCGATCGTTTCTTTCGCTGGTCCACTGACAACAGCTGCCTCAGCAGATCCGTTGTCTTTCTCATACGTTTCTTCAAATCCTTTTAATTCTTTCAATGATACTTGGTTCATTTCATCGAATAGCGTCTGAGCAGAAAACCACCCACGCCCCTTCTTCTTACTCATCCCATGAATCCCTCCCTTTCATCAATAACTCTTTTGATTGTTTCTTTCTAAGCGCCCGTGTCTGAAGCTTGAGCAAGCTCTTTTCGGTTGAGTACTTGCCACTGTCCCTGGGCATCGCGGACGATCGTTTGTTCAAATGACGTATCGGGCGCATCTGCTACTTGTAAAACGAAATGGCACCGTTGCACGCCTTGTGCCTGTGATAGATCATCGATGATTCGTTCCAAGTTGGCCTCCCAAGTGGAAAAATCGGCAACCGAGTGCAAATGACTGGCACTCGTTAAGGTGATTTCTTGCAGCGGTTGATCAATATGGATCAATACGACGGTCGGTCCTAAAAAGGGCGTCACTTGCGCCCCAAATTCTTCTTCTAGCTGAAAACGTGCTTCTCGATCATCCGCCATCAGCAGCGTCTGCCAAGCAAGGCTTTCAAAAGGGAGTCCCGCAGACGGGTACACCGATAACGATTGTTGCATCCCTTCCATCTGTTCTTTTTGTAAATGTAAGATTTCCTGTTTCAGCTGCTGGCTTTCCTTTTCAATCCTACGAACTTGCGTCTGTAAGGAAAAATGGGGAAAGGTAAAAAGCAGCAGACTTAAAAGAAACAGACCACTGACCATCAGCAACGCTAACGGATGTTCATTACGAATCTTATGCTTAAAAAAAGCCAGTTTTCTTTTTTCCAACTCCGTCATGTTTGTTTGCCGCTCAAGCCTTCGAACAAAGATTTCGAGGTATCCCCGTTGAGCAAGTACCCCGATCGCCACAAAACAAAGCAGCAGTATACTGCCATAAACCATCTTCACGGACATCCCCCTTTCCAGCTTTCGGTCTCTAAATAAGCCTCGATTTTCAATCCGACACGCTGACTGACCTCATTGAACTCTTAAAATAAATTCAAGACGACCCCACGAAGCGCCTCGCTCGTCACCATCCCAAATTCACGACTATCGATCGAGTGCATGATGGCATCCCCGACGACGAAATACTCACCTGGCTGCAAGATGCCCCCGATTGGCAGTTCCCTCGCCGTTTCTTGCGTCAGCGTAAAGGTATAGGAAAAATCATAATAGGAACCTGACGCACCCAATAGCAAGCGATTGCCACTGCGGGCATAAGAATCGCCAGGAACCCCGATCACTCGTTTTACGATCAGCCGCCCTTCATGCTCAAAAGCCACGAGGTCATAGCGATGGGGCAGCTGATTCTTTTGAATAACGACTAATTCGTTGTTTTGAATGATGGGGACCATCGACTCACCGCTGACCCGAGCAATCTTGTAGTTTGAAAAGAAAAAGAACAGCAGCAGTAGCAGACAACTTATTCCCAACACACGAAGTGTCCATTGCTTTTGGAATCGACCCATGATACCTGTTGCTCCTCTACCATAATTTTACGTCGTACGTAGCCTTTGACTGATTATACCGTTGACTCTACCGCTTTTAGCGAAGGGCAGATGTTGCTGGAAGCTCTTCACTAGGAATCGAGCCTTCACATGAACCAAGAAAATCGGCTAAAATTGCCTTGCCGAGGCGTTCGATGGAATTTGGCTCAATCGGTCGTTCCAACCGATAGATGGGCTGTTCCAATTCCAGCAAAAAGAGCGGTTGATCGGTGACCAACACCTGGCGGGCGGTGAAAATCGACAGCTCACTCGTAGCCTCGACGACGACATCCACTCCTTGTGCAACCAGCCAATCCCTCAGACGTTGCTTGATCCAGCCTTTGATTTTCTCATTTCCACTCAAATGATAGGTGATCATCAGCTGTTTGTTTTTTAACTGCTGCTTGTTTAAATACGTCTCCCCCAATGTCACCAAATAGTGAGAAGCAGCGCTAGAAAGTGCCGTAGACTTTCCAATACCAGACGCTGCTGGCTTTTGACGATCTCGCAGAAAAGAAGGTGGCACATGGAAGAGTCGATCCAATAACATGACTGCTAACGTCACTTGCACGAAGACGCGATCTTCTCTCAATGTCTCTGCTTGCTTAGGAAACGTCTCTCGCAAACTATCGATTGGATCAAAGGGCACCGTTTCTTCGACCCACGGATGTTTCAATAAAAACGAAAGTACCCCTTCATCTGCCATCATCAAAAACAATAGGACACACCGTTCTTGCTGCGACAAGGACCTGCAGACCTCCAAGCCTTCGATGACAAAGCCCGTTTTTTCAAGAAACAACCGACAAAAGTCAGCCATTTCCCAATTTTCCTCCAAGCGCCCACCTTGTTGCGCCCGCAAAAGAAAGACCTTCGTCCACTGCAGCGAAACCACTGGATCGATCGGCAAGGAGGGACGATACCGCAGTGTCAACGTCTCAGCCAGCTGCTCAAAGAGTTGGTGAGGCTGTTCCTCTTCCTCAAAATAAAAGGCTTTATAGAAATACCGTATATTTCCTTCTGCCCCTTCTAGGCACCACTGCTTTTTATTCAAAGTCAGCTCATAAGCAGCGAACAAGGTCTGAAGCTGGCGGCATTGTTTCAAAAAGGTTTGATTGCCTAATCCAGTGATGGCAGCCAGTTTTTCAGGTATCGCCGTTTCTTGCTGACACAAGAAATGCAGAAACAACAGATTTGGGTCATCCGCCAGCAATGCTCGCTTTTTTTCCTGATACTCCGCCAATTCTTGGATCACCAATTCATAGCCATTGCTGGCAGATGCGAGGATCGTCGAAGCCCCAAACCGTTGGCGTAGTTCCTCAATGTCTGAAATAATCGTCCGCCGTGAAGCGCCGCACGCTTGTGCCAGCTGTTGCCCACTTAAATGTCCGTAACATTCCAACTGCCGCAAAATCGTCAGTTGCCGTTTGCGCGTCATTGAAAATAAACTGTTCATCAATAAAGACGGCTTGTTTCTCATCGTTTCACCTCCCCACACATCCGAAAGAAGAGAAGCTGCAGGCAATTTCCAGCAGCTTCTGCTTGATTCTTATTAAAACCTCGTTTTTCTGCGCTCACATAATGGTATCAATGGTTTCCATCGAAACAACGCTTCCTCCCTTTTGCTTTCACTGCTCCTCTCACCAGTAAATCGATGGTCGCTAGCAGCAAAGCTCGGGTATTGCTGTCTGCCTGTCTGATTTTTCAAGAACAACTAAAAAAGCGTAACGGAACTGCAGCTGCCGCTTGCCTTTTTTCCATGAAGGAAACATCACCAGCTAAGCAAGACAAGGAAATACAAAACCTTTCTATCTTATGTGATCGCTCGTTTTTCTGTGTCTTTTCTTCTATTGCTCACTGTTTTCCTTAGCCTTTTTTTTCTTGTTAATGATTAAAACAACAACGATGATCAGCAACAAAACAAGTGCGGCGATTCCGCCTATCAGCCACCAATTTGTTTCTGGTTCCAATGTCACGTCTTCCTCATTCAAACGTCGAGCATCAGCAGCCGCAATCGTAAAGGGTTCTTCCTAATGCCATTCCTCCCCTTGTGAACGGGCCGTCATAGTCAGGACATAGTCTCCTGGACGGAAACGCTCGCCGTTTAGAGGGATTGGAAAATCCATATGGGAATTTGGTGCCATCTGCATGCTTGTGCGCTGCGTTTCATACAAGACGGTGTCGCTGCCGCTGGCACGAACCTCGGCATCAATTTCTATATGGTTGACGAAAGTCGGTGTGTAATTTTGAATCTTGGCACTGATCACGTTCCGATAATTGACTTGACTGGCAAAAACTTCCAGTAATTCAAGTCCCGGATCCGTTGACGAGCGGTTATTGCTTACGACGACTCCTAAAATAAAGGCAAACTCATTACGAATCCCGATTCCTTCTGTCTCCGCCTCCGCTGCCGCTGCATCGCGGACCTCTTCTACTCGGATCGATCCTGCCAGTACTCCTTCAAATTCTTCTTCAGGCATCGTCAGAGGAAGGGTAAGGATCTGTTCTTCTTGGGCTTCTAAGGTGATGACCCCGGGTGCTTCAATCAATTCGGCAATCGAGGCCGGCAATGTCGGATCAGGATATTCGGCATCACGACCGTATTCTACTACTCCGTTGACGTTGGTGAAGGCAGTATGAGCCGATACTTCGACGTCGATGGTTTCTTCCGATGTATTTTGGATGCGTAACTGCAATTCCTCTTGTTCCCCTGCGCCTAAATTCAGATCAAAATAGCCGCTGGCACCGCCTTCTATCTGGCTGTCAGGGAAAATCGGGGTGACAAAAAAATTCAACTCTGATTCTATGTCATCATTTGCTCGTACTGCTGTCGGCAAAGTAATCAATGAGCAAAGCACGATCATTGCAGTCAAAAGCCGCAGCCAGCGTTGGTTTGTTGGTTGTTCGATCACTGTTGGTTCTCCTTCCAAAAAAAGGCAGGAATAACGGTCTACTCCTGCCAGTTGTTTCACATTATTGTTGCGTTGCTTTAAAGATTAGTCTTCTTAGTCTGGTACTGTTTCGCCATTTCCATCCGTCGCACTTGTTAAATGCCAAGTTAGTGTTGCCGTATATTCAGCAGCTTGTGGTGTAGCCGTTCCCGGGATATGCAAGCGAATAGCTTGATTCAAAATTGGATTTGTTTCTGCCTCATAAGCAGCATTCAATTCCTCTTGATCCCCCCAGTAAATTGACGATACACCTTGCCCTTGCCCATCGGTAGCAGCCATCACTGTAACGTTGGTCGAGTTTGCAGGGACAATCAAACTCTCGTTTCCTAATTCGTCTGGTGTGGTAAATGCATTTGGAAGTAATTGCAGTAAATAAACCTTATCCTCATGGTCATCAGGCAGTGCCTTCAGCTCTTCCTCAGTGTAATCATTGTGAACAATGGTTGGATTAAGAAATTCTAAATAAGCACCTCTCAAATTACTCCCGCTTGATGTAGTAAACTCTGTTAAATCAAGATTCAGTTCCCACTGTGAATCAATCAACCCGCGAGTATCAACGATTTGTGCAAAGGATACATATGGTACTCTTACATCCTCGTCATTATCTCTTGTGATTTCCTCCTCATCATCACCGGTGACAAGCTTTTCATGTTCGGCGAATATTGGATAAAATTCATTAGCAGTTGAAATTCTTTGTATACCAAAATCAAATTTTTTCGGTACATGGGCAATCGTTAACGGTCCGGTTGGTGGATCTGGATCAACGATTGTTACTGGCGGATACGGTACAGGAGGAACGACCTCTACGCCCTCACCATCACCAGCTCGGAACTCAATATTGTTTTCTGTTTCCTGACTACGTCTTTCTCCACTCGGCTCTGGGTTCGGCGTTGGTTCCTCATCTGCTACTACTTGTACGCCACCTGCGAAGATCGTAGAGGTCAGTGCAGCGACTGTTGCTAAGCGAATCCATTTCATTTTTATTCCTTCTTTCTTTTAAATTAGTTTTTTTCATCGGCTTGCGCCGTTGGAACTGTTTCTCCTGATTGGGGGGTGGTGGTGCTCAATTGCCATGTCAATGTCGCCACATAGAGGGCTTCATCTTTGGCGGTGGCTCCCGGAATGAACAACTGGATCGCCTCATTGCGAACCACCGGCGCTTGGTCATGGAACTGTGCATTCAGCTCATCTTGATCGCCCCAAACAACGGATGAAGTGCCTGCCCCTTTGCCCGCATCGGCGGTCAGAACAGCTTGTGCCGCCCCATTGGCATCCAAACGTAAGCCCGCTTCATGGGCACTCGGTGCATTCTCTTGATTAAAACTGAGGTACTCGACTTCGCGTGAGGCAAAGATGATTTGCGCCCCTCGCAGTTCATTGTGCTGCGTCCCAGACTCAAACGCACTCAATGCCACCGTCAAACGCCAGCCAGCATTTGACCCACGGGTATCTTGTACTTGGGCGAAGGAAACATAGGGCACTTTGTTTTCTTCCCCTTGGGTATCGGCTAGTTGTTGTTTTTCTGCCACCATCGAATAGACAGCATCGCGGTTGGAGATTTCTTGGGTACCAAAATCCAAAGTCGGCGCATAAGCGATCGTCAATGGCCCTGTTTGTCCGTCTGGTCTGATCGGCGGGATCTCCACATCCGGTCCTTCTGGTCCTGGATCAGGTGGGATGACTTCCGTCGGGTCTCGGTCATTGGGCACAAAGCTGACTTGACCATCGGTTTCAGCGACTCTTACTTCAGCGGCGGTCCCTTGGAACCCGCCAATCAAAAGGGTTGCGGCAAGTATGGTACTCGTTGCAAATCGCAAAAATCTCATAAGATCATTCCCTTATTCTCTCTTGCTCAATTTTTCTGGTGTTCGTGAGGTTGCTTGTTCTTTTTGGTACCTGCGTGTCTTCTTCACTGTTGCATAGCCAGCGATCAATAGCAGCAAGGATCCGAGTGCCGTGGCACTGGAACTTTTTCGGGTATTCGTCTGGGGCAAACGTCCCCCATCGCCGCCAGGCTGTGACGGTCCGCTCGGTGGTGAAGGTTCTGGTTTGTCTGTTTCATAGACACCCGTGAACTGCACTGAGCCTTCTGTATCGACGGAACGCTGCTCTTGTGCCGAAACCAAAATCGTCGACGCACTGATCACTTGAAAAAAAGCAGCGAAGATCATCAGGTGGACCCAAACATTCCCCCTCGCTTTTTTCATTCTCCCTCCCCCTTTTTGACATCATCAAGCCTAAAAACCACCATTTTTTAGACACCCTCACTTAGACGGTAACCTTGAACAAAGTCGATTGGTCTTTGTTTCAGTTGGCTTTCAAAAACGCTGGTTTTTATCCTCGATATACTTCATTATAGCTATCTTTGTGATGCGGGAAAAATCAATAAATTCACTGGCTGATGAAATCGATGCCTGAATAAAAAAACAAACCCCCGTTTTAAACAAAACATGTATCTTGAGTTCTTGCTAAAACGAGAAATCCTTTGCATACCTAAAAACCCTTGCTATCAAAAGAAATTAAAACAAATCACTAAAAAGTATCTGCACTCATGTTTTTGCAATAACCGAAATAAAATAACAGTAAAAAAAGAGAGAGGAACATTCTTACTAATAAGGACGTTCCTCTCTTTCTAACGAACACCCCTATACTAAATTTTTGAGGTGTCATTTTTTTTGTGCCGCTTTCTTAGAGTTGCTAAACTGATTACAACGAGAACCATGCCTAGCAATGGCAACCTTCTGCTCGTTTCGCTATTTGTCTGGGGCAAACGAGCGGGTGGTTCCTTCTCGGGTGGTTCCTCAACGATTCGCTCCTCAATGATCGATTCTTCTACCTTCGGCTCGCCAATTTGACCCTGCACTTTCATTTGCCCTTCATTTTGCTGAACAGCCGTCGCTGCCAATGCAGGTGATGCAGTCAAAACAAAGAGTGAGCCGATGGTTAGTGCAGCTCTTAAGAATTTTGGCTTCATCTGTTTGTCCTCATAGATTTCTTAGCTAAATGGATTTCCATCACGATCTAATGGAACGAATTTTAAGTGCAGCTCGAATTCCGGGTACATATTATATTCTTTTTCAACCGGCGTGGCATTCCCTGTGAAAAAGAGAGTATTTACAGAATCTATATCCGTACGGTCCGTTAGTACGAATAATTCCTTCGGCGGGTCAAACTCCGAATCCGGAACGATTTTTCCATCGATAATCACGGGAAATAATTTATTGACCTCCAAATAATCAACTTCTTCCATATCTCTTGCCTCACTCACCCTAGTGACTAAGACTTGCACCGGTCGTCCGGAGTGGTTCACAAACTCGTGTTCAGGGGACATGATTTCTCGATGGTCAGACCATCGGGTCGTATAAAAGAGCGTTCTTGCTGGGAATGTTACATTGATCCATTGATTAATATCTGGTGGATTAGGCTGGGAAATATCTGTATTATCAAATTCACCGATAATTCCGTCCACTTGGAGTGAGCTTTCATTCCCTTGACCATCATTTCCATTAATATGCCTGTACTCATCTGCAAGAACTTGCCCGACACCGCCAAGCAATGCCATCGTCGTAAAACACGCAGCAGCGGCTTTTTTCATTTTTTTCATTTCCTTTTCCTCCTAAAATAATTTAATTGTTAACAAAAATTTTTACCTGTGCATGGGTAGTTCTTAGCCTTTCCAGGGTATCTGGATCAAAAATATGCACGTCTGCTCTGGTCAGGTATTCTCCCGCTTCTAAAGGAATCAGCAAACGAGCAGAGGTCACTTCTTGATTGGGTAAAATACCACCTGATTCATAGATTAGTTCCCCCGTCTCTTCTAAAAACAACTCCAACGCAATAGGGTACACATTTGTCCCGGGATTGATGATCTGAATACTGCCTTCGCTTTCTCCGTCTTCAAAATAGGCTTCTGGATTAAGGTTCAATGTAAAATAATCGGCATCTGCGATCTCCTGCGCCCGTTCTGCCAATTCACGATCGGTGGCGTCAATGATATCTGGCATCAAATCGCGACTGGCTAGCGGAGTAGGCGTACTTTGATTGTTTAAGTAATACCAAACACCCCCTAGACCCAACAACAATAAAAGCAATAACCATAACAACCACTTTTTCTTCTTTTGCTCTTTTTCTTCCATCCTTTTTCACCTCTATGTTCTCCTTGGGCAATCCTTAGCAATCGTGTTTCACCAAATGAAATCATTCCTGAATAGATCGCCTTTTCAACGCTTTCGTCCTTCATGCTTTCGTTATTTATTTTTTGTTGTCAACGATCGATTGTTTTTGTTCGCTAGTATCCTGTCCTATTTCTTCCTATTTATTAGCAGCTTCACTTACTTCTTTAAAATGATTGCTTTTTCCCAAACAAAAGTGTCGGTTTGTGAACCAGCCGAATCTTCCCTGAGAAGAGTTCCTTGGATCGATAAAATGACAACGGTCGATTCCATTTTTCCTTTCCTGTTTCCTTCTCGTCGAGTGAAGCGCAGCGAAGCAATTGCTTCCTCACCATACATCCTCTAGCAAACATGTGAAAATATGAGCGAAAAATAGCCTTTCGTTCAAGAAAAAAGAACTAGATTGCCTAATCCTTGCCTCTTTTTTCCCATCAAACCTAGGCAGAGCAAAGCAGCACTTTGATCGAATCAAGCGAATCCTTGTTGACGCTATCATTATAACGAGCTTTTTCTCAAAACTGAAATCAAGGATTTCACTGCCCAGTGAATTATGTGCATGAACTAGTTTTAAACGAAAAAATAACCAATGATTTAGCTGCTAAGACGGTTGATGTAGAGAGATTTTTCACAATCTCCCTCTTTCTCTCCCACATCTCTTTTTTCGCTCCGCTACGTGCTGAGAAGCTCGCCTGATGCGACAGAAACCTTAAGAATTTCTCAATTTCCTCTAAAAAACACTCCGCTGATGGTTTGAAAAAAGCCCCATTTGTTTGCACTAAAAAAGCAGCAAACGTCACTCCTTGATTTTCACCAAAAGGAGAAGCATTTGCTACCAATTCTCTTATGTTAAGTAGCCCCTACGAAAAGGATCGTCTGGGTCATTTCATTTATGTATGCTGTTTCTTACAAACAAGCTATTTCTTCCTATAAAAAAACGCTTCTTTGCAGATCCATGTGCTTTACCTATTGATCATTCTCCTAAAGATTGCTTCTCTTTCCTTGTCCTGTAGCGCTGCACCCAAAAATACATAACCAGCAGAAAGAAATAACCCAGCAAAAGAATGATTTGTCCCAATTGAAACCAGCTGCGAAGGATCACAGATATGCTGGGAAAGAAATAATATATGCCATATTGTGTCACCGATATGCCTACCGATAAGCAGGCAAAAATGATAAAAAGTTTCATTCCATTGATGTCCTACCTTCATACGCTTTTTGTATTCTTTGTGACTTGCCTTACTATAACTTGTCTTACAAGGTACCTCGTTTCGCCGAAAAGGTCAACCAGCGTTCGTCATTGCCACGATCCTGACCCGTCAGTCTAACGTTTCTAAAAAAGCTCTTACTCAAGCAAGGAAGACCAACCAATTGCCTTCCCCACTGCGTTGTTTGAGTAGCCCTTTTGCTCTTGGTTATTCTCAAGGGTCCTTACCACCTGAAAATCGTCCGTTTCGCCCCACTACTACTCTTCATTTCTATCCCAAAAACGCTCTATCTATAAAACTTCCCCAATAGTCTATTGCTCGTCATCGTTTTCCATTTATCGCAAGCTTTTCTCCCAATTCTCAGACACAACTCGGCGCACCAAGAATGAATGTTCAGGACTCTGCTAAATGTTCGCTCAAATAAATCAAGCCCATTTTAGGTTTTTGCGTTAGCTTTGCCCCCGTGATTTCACGATAAAAATACTTATGGTCATTTTCAATCATTTCAATGACTTCTTCCTCACTCATCCCAAGGTCATCTAGCAATCCTTCTTTGCGATTGTTGCTGATTTCCATCAATATTTGCAATTGTGCATCAATCGCCAATAAGTTGCCCCATTGAACAAACAGGTTTTCTTCCTTGCTATGAAAAATCGTTAAAAACTCTTTTGCTAACCGGTGATAAAAGGCATTTAGTTTTGGAAAAAAGCGTAACACCCCTTGTTTTTCTAGCTCTGTTTGAAAATGCGCCAAATATTCTTCTGCTCCCGCTATCTTTTCTGCCAGCATATTAGCCTCCTCGTAATCTATCTGTACGATCGTTCCCAGTTTCCCTCTTCTAGTAACCGTAAATTTTCTTCAACCAATCTCTTTTCCTTCTATCTCATTCGTGGACAGCCTTCAACGACATTGCATTTCTAGGTATTGATGGCACATTCACGCATTTGCTAGTTCCATTTATTTTCCATCTTCTCTCTTTTGATCCAACCAACAATTCACAGGTTTCCTCTTGAGAAAAAACAAATACTCCTAAGCATCGGACTATGGTTTCACTATAGCGTCAAATCTCATTAAAAAAAAATAGCAATTTTCACCTGTCGGTGAAAAAACCTACATTGTTCAAAATAGTTTCAAACGTTTACATCCATTAGAATAATAAAAACTTTTTATTTAGTCAAATAAATTAAAAATAAACATAAAAATTGAAGTATTTTAAGCAATTGTTTATAATATGATTAATTCTTTTTAAAATTCAACGGGGGCATCTATGAAAAATTTTCAGTTAAAATTTATCAAAAATCGTTCTTTAATTCGACGATTGCAATTATTAAATGAATTTGAGAAGAATCCGTCTTCAACATTGGGCGATTTATCAGAAGTAACAAAAAGCAGTACTCGCACGATCATTGCGGACATTGCTATGATTCGTGAACATTTCAATGATGCAATCGAAATCTACTCCTCGAAGTTTGGTTATTTATTTGAAGAACTGGATCCCGAGGCATATATCAAACAAAAACAAAATTTAGTCAAAGATGAACCTTTTTTTATGATTCTCGAAAGTATTTTTTTCGATGAATTACAATCGGTGCTGGATTGGAGCCTGACCCTTAATCTTTCTGAACAAGCATTGCTTGGCTACTTAAAAAAAATGAATGGCTTATTAAAGCCCTTCAACCTTCGCCTATCAACGAATCCTGTCACACTGGTGGGTTCCGAGATCGATATTCGCCGCTTTTTTTGTCTGTTTTATTATGAGTCCGATATCAATGTCAATACGATCTTCCCGTCATTGGATGTCCAAGATGCCGTGATTGAGATCACGAATCTTTTGCATTCAAAAAAACAGCCAGCTTCTACCTTTTCTTACTTTTCCTATATTCTCTACATTACGCTGGAACGCAGCAAGAAAGGGTTGCAGGTCGAACTTTCTCCTGAGATGAAGGAGATTTTTTATGCTTACGATTCATTGATTTCACCCGATACGTTGACGGAGATCCTTTATTCTTATTTTCATTATCGCCTACCTGAAGATGAAATCATTTATTTGCTTCTTTGCCTTATCTGTCGCCGAAAAATCAATCATCCTTCGATCGAAGAGTTTTGCCAAACCTACAATCGCTGGCCTGAGATCAAACAAGTGGCAAAAGATTTCTATGCCATCAATCGTGGCAATTCCTACGATGAACAAAAAGACTTGCACTGGTTAGAGTCGTTTTTTACGATCGTGAAAATACGCGACATGCTCTCTCCCATCATGAACGTCAATATTGACGATCTTACCCAATTCGTCAAAGACAAGTTTTCCTACGAATATAAGAGAAACTATGCATTTTTGGCAAAGCATAAGCTAGTCAAAAAGCTCTATTCGCCTTCCTATCTCGAAGACTTTTGTGCCAGTCTAACGATTCACATGGAAGCGATCAAAGAAGAAAATTGGGGGACACAACGGACGATCGCCGTAATTTTTGAAGGAAATGAATATGTCTGCGAATATGCCGAAAGTATCGTACGGAAATATCTAGGACGCTTCCACACGTTGTATTATCCTGATGCCAGCGAACTCTCCCCAGCCTATTTAAAGGAAAAGCAAATTGATCTGCTAGTAACCAACTATTCGGAATATACGATGGAATATTTGCTTGAAGTCGAGTGTATCCTGCTAAAATCTTTTCCAGATGCCACGGATTGGAATCGATTACTTAACCAAATCAATCCACGAATCTTGCGTCTAGTCGTTTTGAACAACGCGTAGGACATTTTCTCGGGCACTATTTTGCGGAATCGTTACAGCTGCAAATCGTTATTTTATAAGAGCATCTCCTACACAACGAGTGGTTGAAACTCTGATCGATCAAGCCGATCAGAGTGTTCATTTCTCGCTGAGGTAGATCAACCCATGGGGCGCTTTTTGGTTCGTACCGATCCCTGCCATTTGTCGGTAATAGACATTTTTGTCCTTTTTGATCATTTTGACGATCTCTTCTTCTGCCAATTCGATTTCTTTAAAAAAGTCCGAAAAAAAGCAAAATAAAAGAAATTCCTTGTAATTTTACACATCTTCTAAAAAAATTCATTTTTCTTTGGTATACTAAATATAGATCTGCGTATCATTAGATTTACGTTGCCCGTTAGTGAAGTTTCAGACAACGTTTCTTTATGGGGGATAGATAAAAAATGGAAGAGAAAAAGATTTTTGAGAAGCGGTGGTTATTAGCTACCAGTGAACAACGAGAGAAATACCATGCCTTGATTGCCTCTTACCCTTCAATCGAATGGACATTTAAAGAAAAAAGCTACCTTTTATGGCTTTGTCAGTTAGATAGTGATACGTTCAAAACCTTTGAAGCGATTTTTGATAAACTAGTAAATGCCAACTAATTATTTGAGCATAGGCTGTTCTTTCACCAAAACAACCCAATCTTTTGGTATTCAGGAACAGTGGGCATATTTTCAGATAACTCCCTTTTTTATTAGACAAACGAATAAAAGCCGCACCCGTCGATCGTAACGGTTGCGGCTTTTCTCTTTGATCTATCCACCTATGTCCTCGTCATGCTGTTTTGCAACACGTGTATCACGTTGTGGGAACGCTTAACGCTTGCCCTAACTGAGGATCGATTTTTTCAATCACTCGTAGCCAATCTTGATGATCGGGAATTGCTTTAAGTAAAAGAGAGTCAGTCGATAAGATGAACTCTGATAAATATTCACTATAATTCGTGACCACAAGATCAATGGCGTTTTCCTTCAAATAATCGCTCGTCAATTCATTGATTTTTGGAAAAAATACCCGATGATCATTGCCGACATAACGCAAGAAGCGCGCACGAATCGTGTGACAGGCATAGAGATCGCCTTCTATTATCAACGCGATCCGTTTGACTTTTTGAGCATAAAGCTCCCTGATTGCTTCACTGTAAAGGGTCAGTGCCGCACAAATATCTGACAGATACTCCTGTTTGATCCCTAGAATCGCTTGGTGCTGCTTCATAAATGCCAGATTTTTTTGATAAGCAGCAGAACCATGCTTTTGCGCTTCATTTTTTACTTCTGTTAGCAAGTGATTTAAAACGGGCGCCAGCTGCTCATTGATTTTCTTTGACAGAAAAAAGGCGTGGATCATCGTCTGGACTTGTTGAGGCTCTTGAAAGGAAATGCCCCATTCTTGCACGAAGCGCTGACTCAGTTCTTCGAGTTCAGGATACAGCCCAAACGCTGCAACGAATTGCTGCTCTTTTTCAGGCTCGGTCAAAGTTCGTTTCATCACGGTCACTAAATAAAGCCACATCATTTCTTGTTGCGGTAGTCTTACTCGGTATAGCGCTTCGATTTTAGGTGCTAAATTCTTCATTATCGCAAACGCCTCATGCGTTTCGACGATTGCTGCCAACGATCGAGGAATCTGAACGGTCTTTCCCAGTTGATAGCGCTTGATCGCAATATACAAACTATAA
This sequence comes from Enterococcus sp. DIV0421, assembly GCF_051713745.1. Lineage (NCBI taxonomy): Bacteria > Bacillati > Bacillota > Bacilli > Lactobacillales > Enterococcaceae > Enterococcus > Enterococcus sp. DIV0421. Next base: position 2,171,118 of record NZ_JBIOQM010000001.1, on the reverse strand, counting down.
TAAAAATCACTCGGAGAAACGCCTGTATTCACCAGCGCTGTGGGAATTTTTGAGAAGGCATCACTGACTAACGCAATCAGTTCTTTGGGGGGCAAGAGCGTATGCGGCGTGACATCTGATTCGTAATAAAAATCTTTAAAAAACTTGCGAATATTGGCTTCTGATCCACTCAAATTGACCGGTTGCAAGATCCACTCCAAATGATACTTTCGTAACGTCGCAGAAGCGGTATTCAAATAGCGACGCATCGTACTTTCTGATACATACAAGCGCTGCGCCCACTCTTCAACCGAACAGAATTCCCCGTGGAAAATGGCTTCCACGATTTGATACATGCCTTCTTCTGCAACAAGCTCCTTTTTTTGAGACAAGTATCTTTTCGGATCAGTTTCCCTAAAATGATAGCCATTGGCTTCAAGAGTAAATTCCGCTGCCTCCTGCAGATAGGTTTTCAATTCCTTGATGTCAGAGCTGATCGTCCTTTGGGTCACATCAAGCTTGTTGGCTAAACTTGCGATGGAACAAGTCCGTTCTCGCTCAAAGGTATTTAACATTTGAAGCCATCGAACGGTCGTTTTGTTTAGCATAAAATTTAACTGCAATTCTCTCATTTTGCCCTCCGTGTTTCTCCTTCACCGATTGGTTTCTTTTCTATAGTACAATATTTGCGTCTATAAAAAAACCTTCCTATTTCCCAAATTTACTTAAGTTGGTGTTAGAATATGTACTTAAGTGAACAAACAAGGTATTCTCTATGTAGACTCTTTTGTGCAACTGGAGGAATTTGTATGACAAATATGGTTTATGGATACGCCCGTGTATCCACAAGACAACAGGATCTCTCTCGTCAATTGGATTTACTTGACCGGTATGAATGCAACAAAATTTATACTGAAAAGATCAGTGGTGTACGCGCAAATCGTCCTGAATTAAATAAACTAAAAAAACGAGTGAAAGAAAACGATAAAATCATTATTGAAAGTTTCTCGCGGCTAGGAAGAAGTACCAAAGACCTGATTGATCTCGTCTACTTTTTCGAAAAGAAAGGTGTAAAAGTCATCAGTATCAAAGAAAATTTTGATACACAAACCCCTCAAGGAAAATTAATGATGACTGTTTTCCAAGCCTTCAGCCAATTCGAACGAGACATCATCGTTGAACGGACCAAAGAAGGCTTAGAATCCGCACGTGCTAGAGGAAATATTGGCGGTCGTCCACGAATCGATCCCGCACTGATCCAACACGCATTGAACCTTTATCAAAAGGAAGGAAAAGCCGTTGTGGATATCTGTGCCCAAACAGGCTTAAAGCGCTCGACTTTTTATCGCTATCTTAGTCTGGAGAAGGATGAGGTCATTTCATAAATACACGTGCTGGCTGAACTTAGTACTTTCGGCTGCTCACTATATAAAAAACAGGACGAACATTGCTGATGTTTGTGATTGCTTAAAGATCGATATTTGTTCTCTTAAAGCAATTCATCCAGCTTGTTCGTCCTGTATGTTTTATTCTGCTAGCTTTTCTGCTGATCCTATTGTTGTTTTCTCCATGATTTCTTACGGTACAAGAGCACTAGTACGCCGATTAAGAATAAGATACCTGTCACACTTAGCATGACACTGCTTGTTTCTCCTGTGTCCATGCTTCCTGTTGAATCTGTCAGCAAGGGAACCGATGAGTCTATTGATGGTGTTTGCTGCTCTGTTTGTTGTGTTTCTGTTGCCTGAGCGATCGGCCATGTGCTTGGAAAGGTTGTCCCTAAAATCAGCATCCCTACTAAAGCGCTCTTACTTATAACTACGTGTTTTTTCATTTTCATTTTTTCTCCTTTTTCTTTTCCCCAACGTTATTCACACTTATCTTTGGACCAATCTATCCAAGCGTTTTAGGTCTGCAACTGGCAAGGTTGTTTTTTCTAAAAAAGCTGTTTTCAATGACTGCTTCACACTCGATGAAACATGCGGCGCACCATTAACATGAAATCCGCCAATTTTCAAGGGATAAGACTTCTTGATTGGCGCAGAGTATTATATAATTTACTTAAAACGAGCGTAATTTCAATGGATAGGTGGTGACTTCAATGTTAGAAAATTTATCTATCAACTTGCATCGGGACAAAGCATTTTCTCGACAAGTAAAAATCTTGCAAGTGCTAAATGCTGCACCGACAGGGTATCATCCACAAGAATTAGCGACATTACTAGGGCTATCTTTGCCTACAGTTACTAAAGAGCTGAGTATTTTAAGTGACAGTTTGCCAAAAGACCTGGTCAAGATCACACTCTCAGAAACGAACATCGTCTCGATCGCTTATGCGCCGAACGCTTCCATCAATTCTGCCATTCAATACCTGGGGATGGAGACGCTGGAGTTTAAAATCATGACGAGTATTATCGATAATAAAAAATACTCTATTCACCGAGCAACGATTGAATTCGGTTATTCTCGCAGTCATCTTTTACGGACGATCAGCTACATGAACAAGTCGTTGCAAACCTATTCTGTAACTATTGCCACGAATCATCTTGACTTTATTGGTACCGAAGCGGACATCCGATTTTGTCTGTTCGTCTTTTTTTCTGCTTATGGCGATAGCACGATTTTAGATAAGGATAGTCCAGCGGATGCCCGCCTGCTGGTCCAAAAAGCCAAGGAAGCCAACACGAAAGATTTGCATTACAGCCATTACCGACTTGCTCTGTGGCTAAGTATCGCCAAGCGTAGGTGGCGCTATTCTTACTTTTTGACCTTGCCGCCGTCTTTAGAACGCAATCTATTGGAGAAAGAACGCTTCGCTATTTTCTCAGAAATATTAAACGAACATTACTTGAAAAAATACCGAATCATCCACTTGCCGCAACAAGAGCTGCTTTGGATCTTTGTCAATGCGCTCAACTGTCTTTCCTATAGTACGATGGACATCAACGGAGAAAGCGATGCGGATTACATTTTTCACCATACAGAAAGACCAGAAATTATTGCAGAAGCGGCTGCCTTTTTAGAGAAATCCGGCGTCGCTATTCCACCTGCAGCCGCCCACAAGATCATCGCTTATCTCGTAAATCTTCGCCTGCTGACGATGATTTCTGCCAATTATGAGTTTGCTGATCCGCAGATCAAAGCCTTTGTTGAAACGACATTCAAGACGGATTACCTTGCTTGGAATGAGTGGTTGAAACCTTTCAACGATCAAAGCCGCTTCTTTTCCTTTACTCACTTGGAACATATCGCAGTCACATTGACTTTGTTAAGCGAGTTAGCGCCTAATCCCCAGCTGAAAAAACACCTCAAAGTAGCCTTTGCTTTTCAAGGCGGTGCTGGTCTAGATGCTTTCTTAGCCGCATCAACGGAATTATTTAAAAACGACCATACAGAAATCAGTTACTTTTTTGAAGTGGCTCCTGATGAACAAGAATTGATCCATCGGGAAATAGATTTGATCGTCAGCAATTTTGACTTGCATCTGAAAAGCAACACCAAATTTCAGCAACTACGCATTTCAAATGTCCCCACCCTTTCGGACTGGACGATCATCCACAAAACGATTGAACAGCTGATTCAGCCAAGAATCACACCGATTCGTTGACCTAAGGAAACTGACGGCCTTCTTGAAGGAAGCGCCGCCAGTTTTTCATTGCGCGGTTTGCTATTTTGACCCTTTCCTAAGTATCCATTTTTCTTTTCTCTTAGCGTGTCTATTTTTTTCACATCAGAAAAAAATCAGACCTTTTTTGCAAGATTCCTCTCCTAATAAACGCTTTTCCATTCAAGCGCAGCGGAGAAAGCCCCTGTCTTGTTTTTATGTGCTGTTCGTAATCCCTGAAAAGTTGGCCTGCTTCGTGGATTTTTTAATAAATGAAATTTTAGCGGATATCCTTAGCCACAAATGTGAAATTCGTTATTTTAAAAGCAAAGAAACATACGGTCATAACAGACTGCATGTTTTAAATAACTTTTGTATCTAATTTTTTTATTTACTAGAAAAAAAAGAAATTTTCTCCCCGCTCCTTTTTTGTATAATAGGTAAAAAGAGAGGGGAACAAACGTGGATTTTATCAAGGAGCTGCAATCCTTCAAAACAATCGTCGAGGAAGGTACGTTTACTAGAGCTGCCGCCAAACTAAACTATGCCCAGTCGACCGTTACGAACCATATCAAAAAGTTAGAAGATGAATTAGAAGTAGCGTTATTTTTGGAAGGAAAAAGCAATGTATTGACCTTGGAAGGCGAATTGTTGAAACAGGAAGTACCCGAACTGATTGCTCACTGGGAGCGGGTCAAAGAACAGTTGATCAATGCTTCCCATACGGTCGAGTATTCGTTGCGGATGGGCATCCTTCAACCGTATGACATTTTGGTTTTGCCTGCACTGCTTCACGATTTTTCGCAGCACTATCCAAAAATAAACTTCGAGATCATCGTGGGCTCAACACTGGAATTAGCCAATGCACTAAATGAAAACCGAATTGATTTCGCCTTATGCTCACTTCCTCACGAGAAACATTTTGCCTACGAGGAATTGTTTCAAGAAGAGCTTTGCTGCATTACCTCAATCTCAAACCCATTAATCATCAATAAGCTAGCCGACCTTGAAGGGAGCCATCTCTATCGTTCCAAGTCTGATTGTCCAGCTCGCACAAAAATTGAAAGCTATCTTGACAATCAGGTTCCTTCGATCCATTGGGAGTCTGTCAGCAATATCAGTACGATTCCTTACTTGATCGAACGAACTGGATACTGCAGTCTGATCCCTCGTTCCATCATTGAGCAAACTCATGCTCGAGTAAAAATCGTCTCGCTTCCTTTGCCTCATCCCCACATGTCGATCGGCTTATTGTCAAAACATCCACTGATGCTTTCTCCCAGCATCACAAAAAATTTTGTCGTCGAGCTAAAAATGCGTTTACTATCTTTGTTATAAAACGGTTTTAATCCGCATTGATTTTTATGCAATGATGCTTTTTCCAGAAAAATAATGTCAGTCATTTTGTAAACTTCGTCACAGCGGGAAACAAAAGAGCTGCACCAAGTCTTTACGTATTAAAGACTTGGTGCAGCAGGTTTTTTGAATTCGCTTACGGTTATAAAGTTATGAGATGGTATCTTTTCTCTCGATTCGATTTTTTGTTATCATTTTACTTTTTTTATGCAACCTGATACGATTATTCATGTAAACCGAAGAAAAATCAGAAAAGATGTCGTTATTCTTAACATTTCCGATTTTTTCTCCGATTGTAAAAAATAGAAACGTTTTTTCATCATTTACAAAGTATACTCAATTTTGAAGCGACGAGTTCTCAAGAAACTGAGGCTTGTACCCCGCAGGGCAAAGTCTTTGGGTAGTTATTGCTCAAGGAAGCTGTTTTTGCAATTGTCAGAAAAAATAGACGATGAGAAAAGGAGGAAAAACCATGTTTATCATTGAAGCGATCTTCAGCTTTTTAAGAGACGCATTAGGTGTGATCCTAGCTATTCTCTTAGGGACGCTTTGCTTGTCGATGGTAGTCAATTTGATCGTTATCGTTGTAAAAAACACCTATTCAAAATTTAAAAAGAATTATTAACGAATCGCTATCTTCTAATAGATAGCTTTTTTAGATAGTTTTTTCAATGGTTTTTTCAACCTCTCAGGTCTCTTTTTTGCCTTTGTAGTATCTTTTTTCAAACTCAATCCAAGATTTGCTGAATTCATGGTTAGAAAAGGCACTTTTTAAACCTGAACGCTGCTTAAAGCGAAAGACCTCTTCGCGGTCCATCCCCAATTCCTTGGCAATTCGTTCATCCGACCACTCGTTAGCCACCAACTGCTGCACGATGTTTCCCATCTTCTCGATGCCATGGGTACCACGTGCTCGATTGTGGCGAATCGTTGAAGCGATGCGATTCTCAAAAGGCTTATCGATCACCGTGACCGGAACACTTGGCAATTCCAAGCGGTCTTTTGCTACGATGTACCGATGAAACCCATCGATCAAAATATACTTGTCTTGCTCCTTATCGTGGTAACAAACCAATGGCTGCGTAAAGCCATCTTCTCGAATCGACAGTTCCAGTAAATCCATTTCTGGAGCAGCCACGGTGTTGGGATTATACGTATTCGCGTGAATCTTGCTGACTGGGATCAGCTTCGCCGCTAACACTGGAAAATCGATATCGCTCATGAGGGACTACACTCCTTTTTAGAAATGAATAATTTTTTGTTTGGCGATAGACCGCAAACCCTTTTGATTCCAAAAGGGCAATTTCACTAGGCTGGTTACTAGAAGCGAGAATCTCTGCTTCTGGGTAGTTGCGGCTGATATCCACCAACATTTTCCGTAAAAGAAACTTTTTAAATTGAGCGGCTGGATTTTTTTCATAAAATTCCCCTAGCTCCACTTTGTTGGCGCCTTTTTCATAATAAGAAAAAGCAGTCACCCGTTTTTCGTCATCAAGAATCACGTACCAGTAGCAGTTCTCATCATTGACTAAGTACGGAAATTGCTGCTGATACACCCGTTCTGCAAAAAAAGCCCCCATCAATTGATAGAATTGGCTTTTCTTATACGGTGGAAAAAATAAAACCAATCGTTCGTTCACAAAACCCTTCCTCTCTAAGGACGCACTCGTCCATCGTTAGGTGATTTTTTTCGTTAAATACTCGTATTTGGCATTCAATTTTTTTAACTGATACTTGGGTAAATGCTCGATCCCCAAAGCCGCCCCAAAATCGACCGCCAACTCATACAATTCAGACTCATCTTTTTTCGTCAAACTATATTGTCGCGTACTCAAAGAAAAATCATTTTTTTCTAACGCACGAGCGATCCCTTTCCAGTCATGCCAGAGTACTTCGTTTTTCAGCCAGTCCTTACGTTTGGTCACATCGGGTATATCTTCCACTTCGATCCCGTGCTTTTCTCGATAATGATCAATCAAAATCGTGATTTTGCGGTAATAATGATCCTGTAATTTCTTTGAATAAAGTCCAATTGATTCCAGTAAAAAGACCGCATACTCTTGCCAAGTCATATGACTGGGCTTTCTCGTATTGTAATGCGCCAATAATCCCGTCTGGGCATACAAGCGACCAAAATTGGCTCCTGACACACGATTTACGACGCGTTCCCACGTTTCCGGTTCCACCAAAGCATATTGGTACAAGCCTTTTCGTTGCTGCATACCGTAAGGCTGACAGATCCGCATTTGATGGATCGGAACGCCATGATCATATAATTTTTCATAAAAGCCATTGATCGGCCAGTCAAAATGGGCATAGGCTCCCCACACATCTTCGGTCTTCCAATCATAGATGGGGTAAAAATTAACGACCATTGAATCTGCTACTTGCCGTTTGATCCAGCATTGCTTCCGAAAGTTATACTTTGGCGATGTGATCGATCGATACCGATACAGACTTTCCTGGGTTCGTATCCCCACACCACAAGCAACCGGCTCAAACTGATGATAGCTTGCGTACCAATGAGCAAAGTTTCGTAAGAACTTATCAGGGTTCATATTTGCACTCTGATAGATTTCCATCAATGATTCATCTAAATCAGCAAGTGAAATCGCATCTTTTGGCATCGGCTGCACCCACTTCTCATGTTCTTGTTCATCCCACATCAGCCATTGTGGCTGAAAGACGCTGGTATTGTTGTCCTCGTAAAAGGGCAAACAGAAGTGGAAGGTCTGATTGATACTTGGTAACGCTTTGATTTTTTCCATGAACGTTCTCGTAGCATCATAATTTGCCTCGATATCTAAAATCAGCAGATCAAAAGTTTTCTTTTTTTGTCGGGCGACTTGGTCAGCCAACTGAATCATGGCACCGCTATCTTTTCCACCACTGAAAGAGAAATAAACATGGGGAAAGGTATCAAAAATATATTCCAGGCGCGTCATCGCCGCTTCCAGCACATTATCCTTACAATATTTCTTCATAAAAGCTCATGTCCTCATTTTATTTGTCCTTTTTTTGAATAAGTATTACATTCTAGTATAAAGTTTCACTTAGCTTCTTACAAGGACTTAAGGGAGATTTTGCATTCGATACATGCAAATAATTGTTAGCTATCATTGCAATGTGTTCCTCATTGCTCACTACTATTCCTAGTAATCAAGAAAAATAGTAGAAAAATTCCTTCTGAAACAAGTTTTATTGCTTTTCTTGATTCATTCAGCCAAAAGGGTTTGAAGGACTTTTTCAATACGCTTCACTTGTTTTTCATTGAAGTGGGACAGCCATTCTTGATCCGCAAGTAAACGCTGAATCTCTTGCTGAAGGTCTTTGTATCGACTGGCTTCCTGGATGTTTTCAGTCATCTTCAAGAAATTACTAATTTTTTCTCCTTTAGGCAGCAGTACATACTCTTGCTTGATCCCTTCAAACTTGTCTTCATGATCAATCACCAAAAGTTGAGTGATCAAATCATGAGCGATCCACCGATGATAGGAGTTTTTATGGGTATGCAATGCCCAGATCCGTTCCCATTCATCATAAATCAGCTAAGGGTTTTTAACGGCTACTTCTTTAATGATCAAATAACTATTAAAATACTCATTGATATGATTTTGACCATCAACGATATTCTCCACTAGCCTCTCTCTTACCTTTCGATCATCGATCGCCGTTTGCACAAACGGTTGGGGATCAAACGATGTTGTCTGAAAATGACGCGCGATTTCTTGGTAGTCCATGCTTTCACCTTCTTTAAAAATTATAAGATTATTTTTCATGTTTGAACCTATATATGTATTTTAACAGAATTCAAGTACGAAAAAGACTACCTAAATGCTTCTTCCCCTCTTTCTGGTATTCCTCCTATTATTCATGTGAAAAATAAAAACGATCAGAATCATTCTCTGATCGTTTTTACTTTATTACGTTTTATCTTTTCGGATTAGCTTCGAGCAATCGTCAAAACGTATTGATCTCCCTGCTCACAACAATCTTTTTGGTGAACTTGAACTTGTGCGCTAAATATCACTTTTATTGCTTTAGGTACTTTAAGCTGACAAGTGACAATCTTCTCGGATTTTTGCCAAGAAGTGGTGATCATCCCATGTATGGATCGATAGCTTCCCTTAACAAAATGTAAATCCTCTGGCACATAAGGGGAGAAGAACAAGCAGTCAGTACCTTCACTGTCCTCTGTTACTTTCAGTCCTAGTAGATTTGTGACAAACCAGCTGCCATATGATGAGAACATTGCATGGTTCAGCGAAGAACCCGGCATCGCTTCAAAGTATTCGCTCAATACACCCCTGTTTTGCTGAATCATATTGAAAAAGCTCGGGTGTTTTTTTCTAGTTAACCAACGATAAATCAACTGTGGTTGATCTGAAAAAATTTCATATGACCATGCCATGCCAAAAATACCGCAAGTAATAAGCGAATCCGCTGCTTGAATCTGAGCTGCCAAACGTTCGATAAACACAACTTCATCTTTTACTAAACCAGCTTTTAATGCAAAGACGGACGAAGAGTGGCTGCCACTTTGAAAAGTACCATCAGGATTTTTGAACTCCTCATTGATCTGCGCCTCCGATTGAGCGATTCTTTCATTCAGCTGTTCATTTTGTTCCGATGATAAGGCTAATTTAGGCGACAATAATCGATACTTCTTCAATAAAATCAAGTACATTGCAGCAGAACAAAATTCTCGATCAGGTGGTGTTTCTTTACCGTTGATTATCTTAGTCTCTAAAGCACCCCAATCGCCAAGGCAGCATTGCTTGATATAGTCATAACTAAAGCTTAGCAAGTAATTCAAGTGCTGTTTCAACCCATCTCGAATAGGCGTTGTTAAGAAGTGAGTCCCATAATATTTGATCAATTTGATCGCTATTTCTGGTAAGACCAACTGCCATCCCAAAGACCCAGCTTTATCACTTGGTCCATAGGTCTGAATCCCCATATAAGGTGCTGTTTGCGTGATTCCACCGATTATCGTCTGGTCGTAGAGAAAATCAGCCAATACTTTTCTCAGCAGATTTTCGGAATCAAATAACGTAAGCTGTGACTCCAACAAGGCTGCGATATCCCCACCATAACCTAAACGTTCCCGCGCGCAATCTTCATAATAGGAATGGATATTGTTTTTTTTCGTCTGAACATGTGCCTCAAAAAGCTGATTCAATGATTCATCTGAAGAATCGAATGTTGTGATTTGACTCATTTCTGTATAAGTCGGAAATGCTTCGATTTTCTCGATCTCGAAAGAAGCACCTCTTTTTTCATAGATGGAAACATAACGAAAAGAATGATACGTAAACTGATTCTCGAAAATAGTCACACCCACACTTGTCGTAAATTGATCCTTTTGAATCACAGGATCTTCCGCAGCAATCTTCATCTCAGGATCATCTACCCCATACGTACTGGTTGTCGTTGTAGAATAGTCCAATTCATTCGATTCGGTTATTTTTTCGGCATATTCGATACAAATCTGCTGGTTATCTGCCCTAACAGCCAATCTGATTTGACCCGAAATAATCCGACCGAAATCGATCAAGTAATGATTGTCCTGTTTCACAATCGATTTGGGTGTAAGTCCAGATTCTCGTTTGATTTTCTCAATAAAACTAGGAGTAAGTATTCCACCGGGACCAGGTATTTCAACTGTCGTCAAGTCAACTTTTCGGCATTCGTGTGCAGCCATGAAGCGACCGCTAAAATCTCTTATTTCCCCTATATAAAGATTATCAAACACGAGATTTGTCGCCGATGCTTGCCAACTGCTATCAGAGCATAAGCACTCAGTAATCGTTCCATTTTGATATTGACTTACTTGGCAAATCATCATCGGTTTGCCGACTGCTAGACGATGACGCATATTGTATTTCCCTAAAAGTTTCAATGGGGCTGCTGTATACCAACCATTTCCTAAAAACACTTGAATTAGATTTTGACCCTGATGTAAAAAATCGTTGATTTTATACGTGTCGTAATATACACAAGCCGAATAATTGGTTACATCAGAATTTAAAAAATAATCATTGATTTTCTTGTTATTAATATAAACGTCATAATACCCAAGCCCTGCGATATCTAAAAAGGTATCTGCCTGTTTATTCTTGATCACCAGTTGTCTTTCAAAACAGATATTGCCTCGTGGACGATAAAAGGTATGTTCTTTTTCAATCGGATCATCTAAGCGTGTGATCCAAGAAGCTGTTTCTAATTGTCCATTAGCTGAATAAAACACTGTCGCCGCTCTTACTATTGACTCAGCGGTCTCTTCTGACAAATCCAGAAGCTGAACAACAAATTTTTTCCGTTTTTTACCACATATGGACAATTTTAAGTATCGAAACACTTCGTCACTACCTACGGCTGATCGATATATCTGTTTGTTTTCGTGATAGATGATCAGTTCTGCGTTTTGTAAGTCGATATCAAGTGCTGCCCAATCAATTTTAATCGGCTGTTCAAGATCCACCGACCAGTTATTTTCTTTGCCGTTGACACGCATTGTTTCCATAGAACCTTCCCTCTCTTACTGCTGACATTCACTAGCAGCCGTTGTTGATTATGCCAAAATTCCTAGCAGAGAAAGTGCTACCCCAGCAACCATGATAGCAATAATAATGCGAACGGCATTTTTTGCACTCTTTCTCTTTAGAAGATAGTAAATTCCGATAGTCAACAGGAATGGAAACAAGTTCGGCATGATGCCATCAAGCATTTCTTGAACATTGATCGTTGATTCTCCTACTGTGTATTCAATTGCAGTGTTGATTCGAACGGTTGTGACGATCAACGAGCCCACGACCATCATACCTACGACATTCCCCATTGTTGAAAGACGTCTCAAAATGTTGTTGCCGTCTTTCCCCGTTAAAAGAGCCGAGCCTTTTTCATAACCAAGCATCAATCCTTTGTATTTGATGGGCCAAATAGTTAAGGAGAATAAAACAAAGAATAAGATCGGACCAATTGGATTGCCTTCAATCGCTAACCCTGATGCAATACTCATATAAATCGGAACAACAGTCATTGCTAACAAACTATCCCCTAACCCGGCAAACGGACCCATCAGTCCCGTTCTAACCGCAATAACTGACTCCTTTTGGGTCTCCGGTGTCTGTTCTTCCATCGCCATTGTAATCCCTAAAATAGGACCATAAACATATGGGTTAGTGTTGAAAAATTCCAGATGCCGACGAATCGCTGCCACACGTTCCTCTTTAGGCTTATCCCCGTATAGCCGTTTCAACGTTGGAACGATCGAATAATATGCACCTAATGCCTGCATCCGCTCGAAGTTGCTTGTCGCCATCAACAAATTTGATCGAAAAAATGATTTTCTTAGTTCTGATTTGATCACGTCATCTTGTTGTACTTTGTTCGTCATAGATCATAGTCCCCCTCACTTCTTTCTACATTGACTGCTTCTTTTTCATTTTTATTGATAATCAAGTCGTACAACGCTGCTAAACTAATCCCAATCAATGAGATGGCAATGGTCCCTAACCCTAAATAAGCGGAGAAAACAAAGCCCAATAGCAAAAAGATCCACATGTTTTTCCCCATCATCATCATAAGTAGCATTCCCATCCCCACAACAGGAATAATCCCCGCTGCGACAGTCAAGCCGTCAAACACTTGCTCCGGTATGAAATCAAGAACAGATTCCACCGCTGGTCCACCAAAGTATGATGCCAAAAAGACCGGTACCGCTCCAGCAACAAAACTCAACGGAATCCCCAAATAGTTATAGCGTGCTACTTTGTCAAAATCACCCGTTTCAACGGCTTTATCCGCTTGATGGAGGAAGAAAATATTGACTGTATTCGTCAACATAATAATTTGCTGACACAACAATGCCGTAGGAACAGCAACTGCTAAACCTGTAGCCAAGCCTCCTCCAGTCATACTTGCAATTGCCACCCCAATGATTGCACCTGTCGCTTCATTCGGTGGTACATAAGCCCCAATCGCCGCATTAGCAAGCCACATCATCTGCAACGTTCCACTGATCACTAACCCTGTCGTTACATCCCCCATAATCAGACCTGCAACAGATCCTGCTAGGATTGCTTTCGGGGTACCTGTCCATAAGGTTCTTTCATCAACCGTACAAATCCCTGCCCAAATCGCCAACATTAAACACTGTATCAACATGATTATTTTTCACTCCTTTCAATCTCTTTTAAGGTGATGATTTTATCCGAAGGAATCATCTGAATTTCTACAGCGACTCCTTTTTTTTGTATAAGTTGAAGGGCTTTCAATTCATCTTCGGATAAAGAAACAGCTTTGGTATATTGCTTTCTGCCCGGTTTGTTTTTCATCCCACCAACATTCAACGTATCAAAGGCAACTTCTCCTGTACAAAGACTGAGTGCATCAATCGAATTGGTCAGCAGAATCAACGTTCTACGTTTGATCGTCGTCTTGTGGTAGACCTCGATAAACTTATCTATACCAAATGTTTTCACTAAAACATCCTGCGGTGCCATCATGTCAAAAACTGATTTTTGAACAGGGTCATTTACAATATCATCATTAACAATCAAAATTTGCTCAATTTTTTTCTGTTTGACCCAAGTCGTCACTACCTGTCCATGGATCAACCGATCATCGATTCTAACTAGTTCAATAGCCACTTTATAATTCCTCCTCTTCTTTTGCCGTTGCTTCTAGTGGTGCCACTTCGATTTTCTTAAAAATCAACGGCAGCACTTGCTTTATACTATCTTCGAACTTCACAAATGACTGATTACGATTATTAGCAATCTCCAATAAGACCGCTAAATTCAATCCAGAATAGGCGATAAAGTTTTCCTGTTGATGATTTAATAAAATAATTGCTGCAGCATTACTAGGAGTGCCGCCATAAATATCACTTAAAATCAGCAAACCGTCCTCGGTATTTAATTTCTCGATCTTTGCCTCCATCACCTCGACAAATCCAGAAAGATCAGTACCTGGTTCTAAAGCTACTGCTTCGATATTTTCTACCGTTCCCAAAATCATTTTCAAGCTGTTCAATGCCTCTTGAGCAAATTTCCCATGGCTTGCTAATAAGACGCCTATTTTGTTTTCCATATCCTCGCTCCTTTCACTTTTCTTTATGCAATTTGCGTGCCAACTTTTTTATTTACTGAAATAATAGGCTTTCCCACAGATAATAAGACACATCCCATACACATAATTGTTCACTTTTATAAAAATGTTTCGCTGCGATACGCTTCAATACACATGAGACGATCCAACAATGCATGAGAGACACATCCCTTTAGGAAGGAGTATTGCTTTTACGAAGATTATCGGTATAGTTAGACATGAGGTGAACGATTGATGAAACGAATAGATAAAATATATGCTTTTTGTTTAGAAGTAACCGCCGATTTGACGCGATCAGATTTAGTAAAACAACCTGATGTTGGAATCACCGCAATGTTTGTGGCAAAGCAATTAGGACTGATGCGAAACAATGTCTCGGCTGATCTAAATGCATTAGTAAAAGAAGACAAACTGATCAAAATCACAGGAAAACCTACTCGTTTTCTCTGCAAGCGTAGCCTTGAGAAGCTCTTTTCTTTGCGATATATTCCATTGCAAACGATTTCTAGCATTGAGGAGATCGTCGCTTTGTCAAAAAGTAAATCATCAGACCGACCATTCGAGACACTGATTGGTGCTCATAAAAGCTTAGCACCCGTTATTCAATTAGCCGAAGCCGCAATCAATTATCCTCCGAGAGGATTACATACGATGATCTTGGGTGAATCAGGAACTGGAAAAAGCCTACTGGCTGAAAAAATGTACGAGCATGGTAAAAAAGAAGGGGTGTTTTCTCAAGAAGCACAGTTTGTCACCTTAAATTGTGCGGATTATTCCACCAACCCGCAACTGCTACTGGGACAGCTATTTGGAAGTAAGAAAGGCGCTTATACTGGGGCTGAAGCAGATAAAAAAGGCTTGATTGAGATTGCAGATAACGGTGTATTATTCCTTGATGAAGTCCATCGATTGCCTCCTGAAGGTCAAGAGATGCTATTCCAATATATTGATAAAGGCAGTTACTATAAACTAGGAGAAACGCAAGATAAAACGTATGCGTCTGCACTCTTGATCATTGCCACTACTGAACCACCTAATTCTGTTTTGTTGGATACCTTTAAACGACGTATTCCAGTTTCCATTCAGATGCCTAGTTTGAACAATCGTGATCTTTCAGAACGCCTGGAACTTATTTTTCATCTCTATGACCGTGAAAGTAAAAAAATCAACGCTCAGATCACTGTTGATGGAAAAGCCGTTGCCTCCTTATTGACCTACACGCCAATTGGAAACATCGGACAACTGAAAAGCGATATCCAGCTGTCCGTAGCCCGAGGGCTTTTAGAAAAGAAAAAGACACAGGCTGAAAAAGTCTTGATTACCCAAGAGTTCTTCCCACCTTCAGTCATGTCTGCTTTTATTTCGACCACTCAAAAAGAAAAAAAGATCATCAACACATTGATCGACCGAGAAGCTTTTATTTTCGGGAGTGAATCTTTCTTGCATGAACCTATTGAAGGTGACTATGATTTTCTGGAATTTTTCCAAGAAAAGAAAGACGGCTACTCAATCACCAAAGCATTTAATGATTACAGTCAAAAAATCGCTAAGCAACGGCTGATGAACGAACAGTTCACTTTCCTTTTGAATGAAGACATAAAAAATATCATGTTGATCGTTTCCGATATTTTGTATGAAGAATGTGACATTATCATAAGTGACACTATCAGTACTGCCTTTGCTTTGTACATGTACAGTCGCTCTGCAGAAGGAAAAGCACCGACTTTGGATCTGAGCAAAAAAATCGCTGATAAAAAAGTGACGAATGCACTGAGAAGGATCATACGAAAGCTAGAAAACCAATATTCACTCTTCTTCTCTGAAGATGACATTCTTGTTCTATCGGAAATAATTACATCGATAAAAAACAACGAAAAACAAACTAGCGATTTTGGTATACTCGTTTGTGCACATGGTGACCGAGTGGCGACTGAATTAAGCCATACGATCAATCAGCTTTTAGGTAAAGAGATTATAGTACCGATTGATATGCCACTTCAGGCTGCCCCAAAAGAAGTCTATGATAAAATCAAGCAATTGATTGTGGAACTAGACTATGAAAACTGTTTATTGTTTGTCGATATGGGCTCCATGACTGGGATTGAAGGACAAATCAAAGAAGAAACCGGTAAGAACTTATTTATTCTTGAACGAATCGATACTCTGTTACTGCTTGAAGCCGCAAAAAACAAAGAATTACTTTCAATGGAACTGGCTTTGACCGCAATGTCACTGGCTGATTTGGAGAAAAAAAGAAGCCACGGTATTCAGCAAAAAATCAATCAATACTTTGGTATCAAAAAGCGAAAAGTCATTTATACTGTTTGCCGTACTGGTGAAGGAACTGCCAAATTTTTAGAAACAAATTTAAAGAGCAGCTTTCAGAATTTCGGTATTTACGACGTGGATATCAAACCGATCAGTGGCAATGATGCACGATCCGTCACCGAATTCATTGATAAACATAACGATTACGAAATTCTCGCAATGGTCGGTACATTAGATCCTAAAATTGCCTTTATCCCTTTCATCTCCTTGCAAGAAATCATCTTAAACAATGGTCTGCACAAGCTAATCAAACTTGCTGGTGGTGTATTAAAAAAAGAGCAAACTGCTACGTCAGAGCTTTACACACGTGATATCGTCATTGACATGGGGATCGAATCCGTAGACAAATACCTCTACTTGCTTTCGGGTTTTAAACTAAAAGACACTTTAAAGTCTTTGGTCGTCCAATTAGAAACAGCTTTTGGCATGACTTTTTCCAATTCGATCATCTTAAACACATTGGTCCATACGGCTTATTTGATTGAACGTTTGTTACTAAAAGGGAATGAATTGGCTTATCCCGATACAAACAAACATGATGAAACTACATTAAGATCAATCAAAACGGCACTAACAGAAATTGAAAAACAGTTTATGATCACGATTTCTGACGATGAATGTTATTTCCTATTGGATATCATTTTGGAAAAATAATGAACGCCATCACTACTTGGTAAAATAAAAAAGGCAAACCTACAAACAGGTTTGCCTTTGTTTTCTACATTCTTCAAAAACTATTTCACGCATAGCTGCGAGATGCTGGATCACGCGTCCTTTCTCCGAATACCTCGGTCGGTAGGCATTTTGATCCATTGTTCGGGTGGACGTTTTCTGATTTTTTTTGGTGCAAACATCAGTTGAACCGTTCTCTTGACAAAGTTATTTCGGTATACGTTTTCCATAACTTGCACGCCCTTTTCAATTGAATTAGGAAGTGGTAACGCCGGTCGTTCTTCCTACCTTTATTATAAGCGTGAAGACGGGACAAAACAAACAATATAGCTGGAAATTTCCAGCTTTCTTTCCCTCAACTTTGTAGTCGATTGCTCGGTAAATTGGTACGATCCATTGAATAATATTCAACTAGCCATCGTATATTTATTGAAAACCCAAATGAAAAATTACAGAAAAAGTTGATTTCCACTCGAATAAATAGCCGAAAGGCCGAGTTTTTGAATGAAAAATCGTTTCACTTTACTTTTTCTTAAATTTTAATTATTATTCTTTTGAAATAAGATTAATGAAGGAGATAAAAACATGGAAAAATACCAAGTGTTCCCTGGTCAAAACTATCAGGCAAATGTTATTGGCTTTACCGGTTTACAAGAAGTTAGTGTGATTCATGTTTACGAAAATACTGCGACTGTTCTAATCAAAGAAACAGCTGAAACAGGTGTTGCGAAATTATGTAATTTTCTAGTGGGTGCAACACAATTAGTTAGTTGATGCTTTGTAATTAATCAAAACATGATGGAGCAATTTGCCATCCAGCATGTTGTAGGAAATCGCTCCAGAGATACTCGTCTGTGAGATTGCCTTTTTCCTATTCATCAATTACAGTAGTATTTTTATTTATCTACTCAATATCTCTCTACTTTATATATAAATAGTGTTAGAATGAACAAAAGGAAACGTATCAGGCTTCCCCCAAGAGAATCTTCCCCAAGTACTCTTGTCTGGTACGTTTCCTATTTTTGTGGCGAAAAAGCCACAGACCAATGGTAGCCCTTTACTCTGTGAAAAGCAAGCATTCAAAATTGATTTTTTCTTTATTTTTTTATTTTCCTTCCTCAAATTCCCTTTAAAAAGCAGGCAAAAACCCACCTCTCGACGAAAAGGTGGGTTTTTTTATAACGATGATTATTCACGAATAATAAGTTCGTAAGGCAGAATGATCTGCTCTTGTTTTCTTTCTTGAAACAAGCGAAAGGCTTCTTTGCCGCATTGATCCAGATGAAACTCAACGGAAGAAAAGTGCAGCATATGACTGATGAGCAGGTTTTCTTGCCCAATCACGATGGGTGCTGTCCCGTGGGAGTATTGATTTAAGATCATCGCTGCGATCTCGTCCCCATTTGTGATCACCCCATCGATTCCTCGTTCCTTAAAAAATGCAGCTGCGGGAATCCCATCTTGTGCTTTGATACAATCCCAATAAATATCTGCTTCAGAAAAATTAGGAAACAGCTCCTTGGCTTTTGCAATCGTGTTGACTGAATTGCAGCTGAGGCGTTTGCTACGCCCGAGCGTCAGTCCCAAGCGTTTTACACCTTGTTCTTTCAAATACTTGATACTGGCTGTCACAGAGCCGACCAAGTCGATCGCAACGAAAGGAACGGCAGTACCGGTCGAATTTTCACAAAAAACAATCGGTCCTTTTTCCATGTAGGGATAAAATGTCTCGATATGATTTGCGCGGGTGATGACGATCAAGCCGTCAAATCCCTTTGCAGCGAATTCTTCTAGATATTCTAGCTCCAGCTTCCGATCAAAATTGGTCGGAAGCAACGTCACCTTGTATTTTTGGGCAAAGGCTTCTTCCATGATGCCATTTAAAATTCCATCAAAGAAGGCGTGATTGACAAACGGTACGATGACTCCAATATTATAGGTTTTCCCCGAGCTAAGTTTTTGGGCGATTTTATTCGGTTTGTAATCCAGTTCTTCGATCACCGCCAAAATCGCTGCTCGCTTTTGCTCATCAACATAAGGATGGCCATTGATCACACGAGAGACCGTCGTGATCGAAAAACCAGTAATTTTTGCTATATCGCGAATCGTTGCCATTTCTTTCATTCCTATCTGATTGTTTTGCTCGTGACCTAAGTCTACCATAGAAAATTAGTTGTTCCACTTTCGACAATTTTCTGAAAAGGTCTCTTGATTGATTGTACGGTATGAAACGAGTTTCATAGCAAGACTTAGTTAGACTCCTTGAAAAGAAATTTATTTAAAATCAAAAACTGACTGCCTAGCAGGCTGCAAACGCTGCTTAAGCAATCAGTTTTTCTATTATTTACTGAATCATTTCTTTTGATAAACTTTTACGTTTCTTCGTATATCTTCGCATCAGCAGCTCGATGCCCTTATCCGCAAAGCGTTGCATGTAGGCGGAAAAATTCAACAAGGCAATCAAGAGAATGAGGTTGAGATAGCTGGTATTGCCTAGGTTAAAGAGGTCGCGACCGACGATCAAAGCAGCAAAGTACAAGATCTGAGTGCTGAAAAAAATCATCGTTCGATAGCTGTTGATCGCTGGATAGACTTTTTTCTGGATCAAGCGATAGTTCCAAGCAGTAAAAATAATGCTCATGATCGATAGAGCTTTACTGCTGCTGTTGAACCAATAACCAAAGTTGATGATCAGCAAAGTTCCTACCGTAATCGTCAAGGCTGTTGGAAAAGCATTTTTGAAAATCGTCGTCATAAAGTCCCCTTTGATCCGATTGAAGTCTGGTTCAAAGTTTAAAAAGAAGGTCGGAATGCCGACAAAGCAGGCATTAATGATCGTTAATTGGATCGGCTCAAAAGGATAGGTCGTTCCTGATAACAACGTCCCCATGGTGATCATGATGGAAAATAAGACTTGCACTAGCACCAATGAACCTGAGCGGGTAATGTTATTGATCACTCGGCGGCCTTCATCCATGACCGATGGCAAAGCATCAAATTGATTTTCCAAAAGAACCAGATTTGACACTTGACGCGCAGCATCAACACCAGAAGCCATTGCGATCGAGCAGTCGGCTTCTTTCAGCGCCAAAACATCGTTGACGCCATCGCCAGTCATTGCGACGGTATGCCCTTGTTCTTTCAAGTAGAGCACCATTTCTTTCTTTTGTTGCGGCGTCACTCGACCAAAAATCTGATAGTTGCTGACAGCTTCTTTTAATTCGGTCGCAGTTAATTTTGACACATCGATAAAATCAGCAGCCCCTGGTAGATTGACTTTTTTCGCGATTTGACTGACTGTCACTGGATCATCGCCAGAGATGATCTTGCATTGGATTGCCTGTGAACGAAAATACTCCAAGGTTTCCTTGGCATCTTCACGAATCGTGTCTGACAGTAAATAAAAGCCCAGCGGTTCAATATCCGTCGGCAGTCCTGCCTCCTCATAGCCTTGCGTACTGTGAGCCAAAACGATCACTCGGTAGCCTTCTTCTGCCAGCTGCCTTTCCTGTTTTAAGACAGCTTCATGGTTGGTTCCCAGTAAAATCGACGCAGCTCCGATAAAATAAGTGCCTTGTCCTTCAAACGTGACGCAACTGAATTTACGATCTGATGAAAAAGGGACGACTTGCTGCATCTGGTACGTCGTTTTTTCTGGGAAAAAGGTTCGCAGCGCCATTGCCGTTGGATTCTGATCGGGCAGCTGCGCCATTAAGTTACCAGTGATTTCTGCCAACGGTGTTTCTGAATGAAAGGAAATCGTCTTTTCCACCGTCATCTTGCCTTCGGTGATCGTGCCCGTTTTATCTAAGCAAAGAACATCGACCCGTGCCAAGGCATCAATGCAGTTCAATTCCTGCACCATCACTTTTTTGCGCGCCAGATAGACAGCACTGATGGTCAACGTGACACTCGTCAATAAAAACAAACCTTCGGGGAACATTCCCACAGCTGCCGCCACCGTCCGTAAGATGGCAGTATTGAAAGTTGCATGAGAGAAATAGAACTGTTTAACGAACAAGAGGGTACATAATGGGACCAAAATCAGACTGATCCAACGAATGATTTTGTTTAAACTGCCTTGGATCAAGTATTTTTGTCGTTTGATGGTTTTGGCTTCTTTGTTGATTTTTGCGATATAGTTGTCAGCGCCTACGTGGATCACTTGGCATAACGCTTCGCCAGCAGTGATAAAACTGCCAGAAAACAACTCGTCTGCTGGCTGCTTGTAGATCGTATCCATTTCACCAGTCAGCAAGGATTCATTGACTTCTAAAGATCCTTGAATGACTTTGGCATCCGTCGGCACTTGATCCCCGCTTTTCAGTCGTAACACATCATCCATTACGAGTTTGTGGATCGGCAAGTTCTCCAGCTTGCCATCCCGATAAACATCGGCTTTGGCAACTTTTAGCAATGCCAGCTTATCCAGCGTTCGTTTGGAACGAACTTCTTGAAAGAGATTGATGATCACATTGCTGAAGACAACAAAGACGAACAAGCCGTTTTGATAAGAACCCGTCAAACAGACGAGAAAGAATAGGACACAGTTGATCAAATTGAAAAAGGTAAAGATATTGGTAAAAAGTATTTTCGGGTACGTATTCGTCGTATCCTTTTTTGTCTTATTGACTTGACCGCGTTGCACCCGTGCCTTGACTTCTCCTGACGTCAAGCCAATGGTTTGGTTGTTTTCGATGATCCTCACCCTTTCTATTCTTAGTCATTTACTTTTATTTTGCTGAATATTCAGCAAACTTGCATCAGACTTGGGAATGGTTTTGTGTTTTTTCTATAAAATCAATTGGCGTCGATTGCGTAAGATACGCCATCGACTCCTCGCTTTTTTTCTGTAAAAAAACAAGTACTGTTTAAAATATAGCATACCCTTTTACGAATTGGCGTTTCATTTTTGTCACCTTCGCGTCACTTTAGGAATTAAAATAACAGTTTATTTCTTAACCTGAACCGACTAGACAATAAGCTAGCATAGACTTTCCAGGTGATTTCTTGCGATGACACAAAACAAAAAAACAGCTGATCTTCACAGATCAACTGTTTAACAATTCTTTAAGTTAGCTGTTCCCTCAGTTGCTAAAAAACGCTCAACCAGCTTGCTTCTTTTATTGATCAATGCAGTGCTTCCTTTTTCCATTTTCGGATTTTCGTTCGGAAATTGGTAAAGGGTGCTACTGTATTGATATGGATCCATTTATAGACTGGCCACTGTGCTTTGGTGGTTGCCCAATCCCGCTGCCTTGCTTCAAACAATTCCTGATCGGATAAACCCTCGATCCACTGGCAAAGGGCCGTCACTTTTTGGTCTAAGAGCTCTTGTTGCTGTGCTAAGGTCAAACTGCCGTATGTCTGATAAAAAGATTGATACAATCCGCCAAGGTTGTTCCATTTGTACCCTTCAGCAGGTGTGTGAACGCTCATCCCTTGCTGTTCCTGTGCTTCCCATGACAATAACAAACTGACCCAGCCGATTTGGTAAGACAAGTTTTCTGAAGGGGTCTTGTCGACACTTGCTATCCGTTGATTTCGCAAGGCTTCAGGAATTTCATCAAATTCTTGGCGAAATTTTTGGTAACGTTCTGTGATCTCTTGGATCAGCGCTGCTTTGCTTTCATACTGCCTCATTGTTTGTCCTCCTATTCAGGAAAATAGCTGCTCTTTGTCGCTTTCAGCAATGGCGATAAAAATCGTTACTTCGCCGTCTGGCGCATACTGTTCAAAATCAAAGGAATACCTGCGCTGCAGCTGCTGGTTTTCTTCCTCAGACCAGATTTGACGCCAAGTAGTCAAAATGCCCTGCGCATCGCGCCGATCGATCGGATACTTTTTCCAAGTATATTTTTCTGTATCAAAGTCTGCTTGCTCCGTTTCTTCGAAACAAAGCGAAACGGCATAGTCTCCTTGATAGTTTGACTCATACTCGTGGTAAACGCAAGCGATGACCGTTCCTTTTTCTGCGGCTTTCTTGACCGCCTCGCTGTTTTTCTCCCATAAGCCAGTGATTTTTGCTTGAATCGCTGGATCAGTAAAATTATTGGTTCTTTCCGTTGCCATTATCGAAAATTTCATTGGAGTTCCTCCTTCTTTGTCTTTATGATACGATAGAAACCTAGACACCTTGTGTCAGTGTTTTATCATCTTTTTATAAAAGGAGTAAACCAAGTGAGCACGACACGCCTATTCGGCCTTATCTACCACCTGTTGAATCATGAAAAAGCAACCACTTCTGAATTAGCCAAACAATTTGAAGTCTCGACTCGCACCATCACCAGAGATATCAATACCCTAAGCAGTATTGGCGTGCCCATCTATACCGAAACGGGTCGAAATGGCGGCGTTTATCTGTTAAGCAGTTTTGTGTTGGATAAAGTGTTATTATCAGAGGAAGAACGGAAAAACCTGCTTTTGGCGTTGAAAGGGATTCGCCAGCTGACGCCACAGATCAGTGGGCAATCGCTGGCAAAACTGCAATCCTTGTTTAAGCAGCCCGATGCTGATTGGCTAGAAGTGGATTTTTCCACTTGGCATCGGCGAGAAAACGGCAACGACACGTTTGATTTATTAAAAAAGAGTATTTTAACAAACCACGTGATCACCTTTGACTATATCAGTAAACAGGGACTGCAAAAACGCATCTGCCAGCCTTATAAACTGCTTTTTCGCTCGCAAGCTTGGTATCTGCAAGCCTTCGACCAGCAAAAGAATGCCTTTCGGACATTTAAAATCAGCCGCATGAGTCAAGTCCACGTCACTGACCAGCATTTTTTCCCAGTCACTGCGCCTGATTCTGCCATTGAGTTGACTGTTGACACCTATCCTGCGCGTCTATTCTTTCAAGCCGACGTTCTTTATCGGGTATATGATGAGTTCGATCATCAGGATATTACTTTGACGGAGGAAGGCACTGCTGTGGTTACCGTTGATTTGCCCGAGGAAAGCTGGGTAGTGCCCTATTTGTTCTCTTTTGGAAAAAGCCTACGCATTTTAAGTCCCCCTCGACTAAAGAATCGTTACCAAGAAGAAGTTGCTGCGATTTATGCCAATTTGTCCAAGAACGAGGGTGTAAACTGATTTTTCATAAAAAGGATCCCTATTGAAAGGAGTGTTTGATTTGAAAAAAGTGATCGTACAGTATGGCGGGGTTTCGCTAAACCGCCTTTGCCAGCAGTTGGAAGAAAATCAGATTCACTTAAACGCGTATGCCAACCAGCTCTTGCACCATCCCCAGCTCTCCCTCAGTGCCGATAAACAGCGTGCTGCTTGTGTGATTGTTCCCCTTAAAGAACTGGGACTCCCCCAAGGCGGCTCTTTGACGGAGATTTTTGCAGCTGCGCCTTCTTATGGATTGACTTGTTGTACCTTGGAAATGGCCTTACACTTTCGTCTTAGCTATCGCCAACTGGCAAATAGTACCGGACTGAAATCCCAAGGAAAAGCGCCAGCTGCCGCAATCACGATCGCTTCTGTGCCTTTGGAAAAAACCGACGATTTCCCCAAAGGATTCTACGTTCGCCGCATCGATGGGGTTGACTGGCTACGAGGCTATACTTGCGATGCACGACACCAGTTTGCACCGGATGACCTGTTTTTGTTTCAACGACGAGACCCGCTGTCAGAGCGTCTCAACTGAAGGGGAAACAAACCGTTTCATATCAAATGTCCTTGTTTCTCATTGCCTACAATCATTCTGTAGGTTAAGAAGAGCCGAAAAGGACAAAAGGAGAAACAGATGAACTTAATCCCAATGAAAGACAGCGACTATGCTGCTTACTTAACCAATGCAGTTTTCGAATACGCCAATGACAAAGTCCAAGCAGGCACATGGGCCAAAGACGAGGCCCTCGCCCTAGCCAAAGAAAGCTTTGCTTCCCTGCTTCCTCAAGGGACTGCCACCGAAAACAATCACTTGTTTTCTTTATTTGCAGCTGATTTTAGTGAACCGATCGGGGTGATTTGGGTCAACACAGCTGCCCAGAAAGCCTTCATCTATGACTTTATCATCGAGGAAGACCAGCGAGGAAAAGGCTATGGCACCAAAGCGTTACAGGCTTTGGAAAAGTGGGCGATCCAGCAAGGCATCATTGAAATCGGCTTGCACGTTTTTGCCCATAATCAGTCTGCGTATCAGCTATACAAAAAAATGGGCTATTTGGAAACAGATATTACGATGGTTCGACGGTTTGCTGAATGAGTGGTGTTGAATATGCCCGATCATTAGTACGAAAGAATTGATCGATCAGTTCCGACCCAAACAAAAAGAAACGACGAAAAATCGTCGTTTCTTTTTGCTTCTATTTACATAAAAACCACTCTTTCACTGAGTGCGTGGTTTTTTCAGTAGTATCGCCATTGTTGAACCTTCTTCGCTATAATGACTGCCTTTAACATCGCCAAATACCTCACAGATATCAAAGCCTACAGCCTGAACTTCCTTCAGCAATGCATCTTTTGTAAAATAGGTCGTCCATAAATAATAATTGGTGAGCTCAGTTTCTGCTAAAATCGTTGTTTGCTCCAGCAAGACGTGATCAGGATATTTCCATCGTTGATTCAGCACAAGATGAGGATCGCCCCGCCAAAACCCTGCTGATTCATGACTTTCCCAGGTCTGTTCTTCATCAAGCGTTAAAAACTGGGCAATCGTAAATACATCGAACAAAAATTTGCCACCCGGTTTTAGATGCGCCAGCACATTATTTAGCAGCAGTTTTCGTTCCTCTGGATTTAAGGCTCCATAATCGCAATAAATCAAGGTAATAAAGTCAAACTGCTGAGGCAATGCCATCTCCAAATAATTATCAAATAGATAGGTAATGTTTAATTGCTGCTTACTCGCGGAATCTCTCGCATAGGCGATGGACCTTCTGGAGTAATCAACGCCTGTCACTTGATAGCCCAGCGCTACAAATTTTTCCGCATAGATCCCTGGTCCGCAGCCGATATCAAGAAGTTGCGTCTGTTTTTCTGGTGAAACAATGCGACTGATCCAGCGAACGGATTCGTCGATAAAGTCAGCCTTTCTACTCGCTCCCTCAAAATCAGGATCCAAATGAGCCTTTAACATTTGCTTGGAAATATACGCATCGTCCCAAAACGCCTCTGCCATTTTTTTATAGAGCGGTGGCCGCTCGATTGCCTTTCTCAATTCTTGGTACATCTTCTTTTCCCCTTTCAAAATAATTGAAAAACAAAAAAGACCGCAGATTTTACTCTGCGGTCAATCTTCAAGCGATGAAGATCAAAAAGCGAAGAGTAAAATAAAATCAATGATAGGCACTTCAAATAAAACTGCATGCAGTCAATTTTTTGCCTATGAAATTGATTTTATTTACTCTTTTCCAGTCCTACCCCTGTTAACGAAGGAATAACAGCAGATAGGCCGGAGACATCACCTTTTTCTCTTGTTTTTCTGCCTTTAGTTTAGAAGGCGCCAGTCGATTTGTCAATGGGAATTGACTGTAGACACTCGATTAAACGATGGTCTTGCCGAAATTCACGCCTTACGGAGTAGAAATTTTGCAAGAACGCTGAATGTTTACTTCCCTTCACCTGCTGATTTTTTCAACAGGAAGCTGGATCTCAGTCAGCCATTCCTCTTCACTTTCTTTATTCCAAATACCATCAATATAGCTTTCACGAAAAGGCCCTGTGATTCGATAACCGTTATTTTCAGCAAACTGGATCACCGCAGCATAGGCTTTCGGAAACTCAGTATAGGCTCCTTTATGGACCGTGCAAACTGCCTCTGGTACTTCTTCTATCTGCTTGAAGGTCAAATTTCCTTGATTATCTTTCATTTCTGTGACCGCTTCGCAAACTTCCACATCAATGTTTTCTTCTTTGTACTCGTTGTCATGATAGATAGTAAAACAATATTCGGGCAATGCGCAGATGCAACCAGCTGTTTCCATCTTCAGCCCCATTTCTGGGATCATAGAAAACAATCGATCGAAGCTTGGCACGACCATTCTCATTGAAGCGACGATAACCGCTGGCAAACGTTTCACGATCATTTGGTAATTGGCTTCTTCCTGTTGCAAATACCCTTCGATCTGCGTGAGCATCGCCATCCGTTCCGTGATCTCTCTCATCAATTGCTGTCTCTTGCGATGCAGTATTCGCCTTTCGCTTTCTCCTGCTTGCACTTGTTTGATTTCATCGATGTTATACCCCATTCTGCGTAAAGCTAATAACCGATGCAATGGTGCCAACTGACTAGAGATATAATAGCGATACCCATTATCTGGATCGATAAAATGGGGCTTAAGCAGCCCCACCTCATCATAATAACGCAGTGTTTTTATCGTCACTTGATTCATTTTAGAAAACATGCCGATTCGATACAGCTTATCTGGTGTTTTTTCACATTCTTGTGTCATAACTCTTTCCTCCGTTTCCTGTTATTCCCAACGGAAAAGCTTAACTGCCAAACCAAATCCTATGATCGTCACCACTGTCAATAGAAAAAGAATGAATCGAGGGTCACCGATTGGTTGATCGAGACTCACACTCTTTAACAATTTAACGCCTTGTGTCAATGGCAGAACATTAGCGACTTTTTGTACACCTTCTGGAAAGAGCTCAAAGGGAATCACTGCCCCAGAAAGAAACAACATGGGAAAATAAACCACTGTGCATACGAGATTGGCAATCTTTATATTTTTACACAAACTAGCAATCAATAGTCCTAGGCTATACATGGCAATCATAACGAAAAAATAGCTAGCTATCAATACTATCCAGCTGCCTTTCATTTGATAGTCGAGAAATACCACCGACACGAATGCGACACCTATCGCTGAGAGTAGTGCAGTCGCTGCAGCTACTACCACTTGAGCCGCAATCAGATGAACTGGAGAAGCTGGGGTAACAAAAAAGTGTTTCAAAATCTTTTTGTCTCGATAATCACAGATAGTTAACGGAATCCCCATAAAGGCTGTTGCGCAAATCCCCACCACCAGCAATGAAGCAAAACTGCCCTCTTGAAATGTATATGAAGTAGCACCAATCACTTTCTCTCCACCGATCATATTCGTCAAAAACAGGACGACCAGCGGCATGCCAATACCAAAGACGATCCCATCAATTCCTCGCAACGCTAACTTTCCTTCAATTTTTGCTAGTTTCATTACTTTGCTCATTCTATCTCCTCCCCTACAAACCAAAGATATGCCTCTTCAAGTTTTTGCTGACCGCTTTGTTTTAATAGCTCCTTCGTGCTGCCTTCAACTACCTTGCGCCCATGAGCGATGATGCATAGCCGATCACAAAGAATCTCCGCCTCCTCCATATAGTGGGTCGTCAATAGAATCGTCATTTGTGCTTCTTTTAGTTTGAGGAGCGTTTGCCAGACACTTCTCCGTGCTTTTGTATCCAGTCCCGTTGTCAATTCATCCAAAAAAATCACCTCGGGATTCGGGATCAACGCGAGTACAATTGAAAGCTTTTGTTTTTCCCCACCAGAAAGTTTGTCGATGAAGTGCGATTCGAATGGTTCCAGCTGAAACAAACGCAAAAGCTCTTGATAGTCTTGAGGCTGTCGATACAAGAGCGTCATCTCTTTGCACAATTCTCCGACGCGAATATTGTTCTGATAACTTGAAGATTGAAGCTGTACCCCCACTTTTTCAAATACCTCACGTCGCTTTTTTTGAGGATCTGATCCGAGAATTTTGACAGAACCTTCCTCTGGTGTTTTGATACCTAAAATTGTTTCAATCGTTGATGTTTTTCCTGCTCCATTTGGTCCTAATAAGCCGAACACCTCGCCTTTTTTTACGGTGAAGGTAAGTTGATCAATAATTTTCCTACCGTTGATTTTCTTAGATAGCTCGGCAACCTCAATCATTTTTTCCACAGCAATCGCCCCTTTCTACTAAAGCATACTGTCTCCTCTTGAGGGAGAGTCAATAGCCTACTTGCCTTTTTTCATGACGAACAACCCCATACTCATAACCCCATACTCATTGGTTAGCTAAAAGCGGCTTTTTCTTTTTGTTCGATAGAGCCACACTATTTAAATCACAATTAACTATTTTTAATTTCTAAGCTTGTTTTTTTCTTCTATCTCCACTATATTTGTGGGTAAACCAGTTATTTCTATGTAGAAAGGACGTTTCCCTTGAATTATCCCTTATTAAATGAACAAATGCCGCAAACCATCATCCGTGTTTGGCGGTTGCGGACAATTACTTCACTGATCATTTTCAGCCTGATTTTCGCTGCTTCTTTTTGGTTTTTATCCATGCAAAACTGGCTGCATTTCTGGGTGTTCGCCCTTTGGTCAAGCTTATTGGCGCTGACTTTGATCAGTCATCTGCTTTCTTTTGTGCTGATGAGCTATCGTTACAAATTCCATCGCTACGAGATCCAAGAAAAGGATATCGCTATTCAACGTGGCTATCTATTTCGCAGCACCACGTATATTCCGATCCGCCGAATCCAGCACATCGAAACAGACCAAGGGATCTTTTTGCGAAAATACGCTTTAGTCTCCTTACAGATCCATACGGCTGCGACCAACCACACCATTGAAGGCTTGCCAGTGGCGCAAGCCGAACGCTTGCGAGAAACCATCATGAATTTAGTCGAGGTGGTCAAAGATGATCTATGAAAAACAACGACTGCCGTTGCTGTGTATCGGTCTTTATTGGTTCAAAAATTGCAAAAATTTTCTGGTACTAGCATTTCTGCTTGTATTCAAATTATTCAACGACGCCCCTTCTTTTCCGATGATTCTGGGCGGCATTCTGCTATTTTTACTGGTGTGTCTGATTTTTGCGGTACTGTCTTACGCCCGCTTTACCTTTCAAATCGATCAAACGAGTGTACTAGTCAACAAAGGACTCTTTATCCAAAAACAAACGATTTTGCCATTTGAACGCATCCAAACGATTCAAGAGAATCATTACTTTTATTTACGTCCGTTTAAACTAGCTGAAGTGAAATTGGAAAGCGCCGCAAGTTCGAGTGGTGAAGCCGAAATTCTTTTCCCTGCATTGCCGCTGGCTCTCATTGCCTCCATCGAAGCGTCAAAAAAGGCGGCTGCGACACCACAACAGCCGACTGCCCAAACAACTAGTAGAGAAGAACCAACCGACGATTACGCTGCGTTTTCAGCTGAGAAGTCAGCCAAGCCGCCGCTAGAAACATTCACTTTGAAATTCAAGGAGATTTTCTTGTTTTCTCTCACTGATTTTTCTGTTTTCACCTTGGTTCTAGTCATCGGCTACAACGTGATCGACAACATTCCCAATCTCTTTGCCTATGCATCGGAATTGCAACAACTTGGCCTTTTATTAGGTGCTGCACTTTTACTCGGGCTGCTGATTTTGTTTTTCTTCCTTGCGATCGCCAGGAATCTTTTCCGTTATTATGGCTTTACGGTGGAAACGAACCAACAACAGCTGCTGATCACGCAGGGCTTGTTTTCTAAACGACACCAAACGATTCCCCTCGCTAGGATCCAAGGGCTGAGTGTCGAACAAAACCTTTATCGAAGAATCTTTCATCTAAGCTCCGTCAAATTACTGCTGGCTGCTGGCAGTTCGTCAGAAAGCGATGATACGGTCTATCTGTTCCCCATTTTGAAAGAGGCGCAGCTGACCGAAACATTGACCCGCTTTTTGCCCGAATGGTCGTTTCAACAAACTGCTCTAGTGAAAAATCCACGACCCAACTTTTGGTACTTCTGCCGTTGGCCGCTGCTGATCGGACTGCTTGCTGTAGGAATCTCCGCCTTCTTTTTCTGGTGGTTAGCGCTGATTTTCTTCGTGTTCTTTGGCTCCTTCGTGTTATCAAGCATCTGGCGAGGCAAAATACAAGGGTATCAATTTTTAGATAACCACGTATTGTTGTGCCAAACGATTCGCGGTCTTACGAAGGTGACCGCTTATCTGAAGAAAAATAAAATCCAAGATTTCACTGTCACCACCACGTATTGGCAGCACAAAAAAGGGCTTGGCAAGTCACAGCTAACCATCAAAACCGAAGATACTCTCACCGAAAGTAAGCTTTTCTACTTTCCATTAACCGAAGCAGAAAACTTACGGCGCTGGTTTTTGTCTTAGTTCACACAAAAAAAACGTCAAACAGTAGGACTGACGCGCTGTTTGACGCTTTTTTTACAAGATCTGAAAGGAATGAAAAGGAAGCATCAACCATTGATTCGTTGATGCTTCCTTTTTCTATCCCTTAACCTTCCCTTCGACTATTTGCTGCTTTATTGAAGCAGCATCTAAGCCATATTCTTTTTGCAGGAAATCGGGTGTGCCGACTTGACCGAATCGTTCGTTGACACCAATACGTTTTAAGGGGACAGCACTGCCTGTTTCAGCAAGCACTTCGGCGACGGCACTTCCTAGTCCACCGGTAAGAGAATGATTTTCGATGGTGATGACTTGCCGTTTCCCCTGAACTTCGCGGAGGATCAATTCTTTATCGATTGGTTTGATGGTAAACATGTCGATCACTTCGCAGCTAATTCCTTTTTCTGCTAATTCTTCTGCCACTTGCAGTGTTTCAGATACCAATTGTCCGCTAGCAATCAACAACAGTTCATCGCCTGGTCTTAAAATATTGCCTTTTCCTAGTTCAAAGGTCGAGCCTTTTTCATAAATCGTCGGAACCGCTTTCCGATTGCCTCGTACGTAATGAATGCCTGATAATTGGCTAAAGGTTTTTATGATCCACGCCATTTGGACTTCATCCGCTGCATCGCAGACGATCGATTGGGGAATCATTCGCATCAAAGCCACATCTTCCCATGTCGTATGGGTGCCGCCGTTGTGCCCGACTGCAAACCCTGGATCAGAACCGTAAATATTGATCGTATTGCCGCCATAGCCGCCAGAAATAAACAGCTGATCGAATACCCGACGCGTTGCAAATGGCCCAAAGGTGTGGATAAAAGGTGTATAACCAGTTAAACTCAAGCCAGCCGCGACACCAACCATATTGGCTTCCGCGATCCCCATGTTGATAAAGCGTTGGGGATGTTTGTTGGCAATCGTGGTCCAGCCGCTGGCAGAACCAAGGTCGGCATCTAACGCAACTAGCTGGTTATTTTCATCCATGAGTTCCACCAATGTGTCAACGACACAAGTTCGCAGCTCTTTACCAGCAGCAGTGGTTTTGCTTAATGTAAACATGCCTTAGCGTCCTCCTTCGATTTTTATCGTCAATTCTTTGATTGCCGCTTCTGCCGCTTGATTGATCTCATCCGTGGTAAACTTCACGGAGTGATTGGCATCTAGTTCTTCAAAGAAAGGAACGCCTTGTCCTTTCACGCTGTCCAAGACAATGCAAACCGCTTGGTCTTCGATTGCTTTGCAGCGCTCGATTGCCTCATCAATGGCTTGCATGTCTGCCCCTGGAACTTTTTCTGTATAAAAGCCAAAAGCAGTCATCTTCTGCTGGATGTCAAAGGGATCAAGAATGTCTTTGGTTGGCCCATCTAGCTGTTTTTTGTTGTCATCAATAATGACGATACAGTGATTCAGTTTAAAGTGGGCAATGTATTGGAAGGCTTCCCAGCACTGTCCTTCATTTAGTTCGCCATCTCCAACGATCAAATAAACAAAATTTTCCTTGCCTGCCAAGCGCAGGCCTGTCGCGATCCCAGCAGCCATGGAAGTTCCCTGCCCCAGTGAACCTGTGGTGGCATCAACCCCTGGCGTTTTCCAGCGATCCGGATGGGAAGGCAGTCTCGTGCCGCCCTCATTGATCGTCCATAACCACGACCGATCAAAATAGCCCGTATTTGCTAATGCACTATACAGGGCGGCGCCAGCATGCCCTTTTGACAAGACGAGTCGGTCACGATCCGCCCACTGTGGATCTTGTGGATTGATTCGCAGCTGTTTGCCGTACAAAACGGCCAATAATTCAACAATTGAAAAGGAGCCGCCCAGATGGCCTTGTCCCATTTTCTTGATGCTGCAAAGGGTATCTAAACGAATCTTTGCCGCTAATTCTTCAAGCTCGTGGTATTTTTGTTCACTGATTGCCACTATTTATCCCTCCATCCTCTATTTATTCAGAAACAGATTTTGCCCGACTGTTTTTCTTGAAAATCGTCAATCCGATCAAGACCGCGACTACCGCAATTATCCCTGAGAAGATGGCGATTTGACCGCCCATATTGGCTAAGTTTCCTAGGAAGATCCCTGCAACCCCATAGTCGGTATCAGAGAAAGTTGATCCTTGGAACCCAAGATCCCCCATGACTGGCATCAACAAGATCGGCATGAAGCTGATAATGATCCCATGAATAAAGGAACCAATGACGGCGCCTCGCACACCACCCGTTGCATTGCCGTAAACACCTGCTGTTGCGCCGCAGAAGAAATGGGGCACGACACCTGGAATAATAACGGTTGTTCCTGTGAAGACCATGATGATCAAACTAACGATCCCTCCGACAAAACTGGTTAGAAAACCAATCAGAACAGCATTTGGCGCATAAGGAAAGACGATTGGACAATCCAATGCAGGAATCGCATTAGGAACAAGCTTTTCAGAAATCCCTTTAAAGGCTGGTACGATTTCTGCCAAAATCAGACGGACACCAGCTAAAATCACAAAGACACCAGCGGCAAACGAACCTGCTTGCTGCAACGAATAAATGATCGAGTTCGTGCCATTGCTTAGATTTTCCGTAATAAATTCACTCCCAGCAAAAATTGCTACGATCACGTATACAACCGCCATCGTAATCGTGATACTAACAGTAGAATCCCGCAAGAAAGACAGGCCTTTCGGAAAATTGATGTCTTCGGTAGATTTTTCCTTATTGCCGACGTATTTCCCAATCAACCCGCTCAATGCATAGCCGAAGTTTCCCGTATGCCCCAATGCGACGGAATCATTTTTAGTAATTTCTCGGGTAAACGGCTGTGCGATCGCTGGGAAAATCGTGTTACAGATCCCTAACGCTAAGCCCCCAAATAAAACTAGATTAAAAGTATTCATTCCAGTAACGCTCAAAATCACCGCAATCATGCAAGCCATATACAACGTGGCATGCCCAGTCAAATAAATGTATTTAAAGCGAGTGATACGGGCAATCAAAATATTGAAGGCCATTCCGGCTAACATAATAAGTGCAGTATAGGTGCCGTAAGTCGTCAACGCTAGCGCAACGATCGCTTCGTTATTTGGTACGACCCCTTGCATGTTAAAGGCTGCTTGGAACATCTCCCCAAATGGCGCCAGAGAGCTTTCGATCACCCCAGCCCCGGCAGTGACCACGAGAAACCCAACAAAGGTTTTGATGCCCCCTTTGACGATCGTGGCAATGTCTTTTTTCTGCAGCACATTCCCCAAAACGGCGATCAGCGCAACTAAGATCGCTGGGGTACTCGCGATATCAACAAGAATATCTAAAAATTCGTTCATGACTGTCTACTCCTTTTTATAGTAATCCTTTTTCCTGACAAACGGCTTGAACCTTTTGCTTCAATTCATCGAGATCGATAATACTGTCTAAAACTACGATCTCACCTAGATGCTGCGCACTATCGGCTAAATCGCCGCCAACGAAGAAAACATCCGCCATATCGGGTGCAGCACTTCCTAAATCATAATGGGACACTTCCACGCCTGAGACACCCAGTTCATTTAAAACAGAATTGATATTCATCTCCACCATAAAACTTGATCCTAATCCTGACCCACACACTGCTGCAAATTTCATTTTTCATCTTCTCCTTCTCTAATCACTTCAATTATTTGATCCGCATTGGTTGCGGAAAGTAACGCAGTTAGTTTTTCATTATTCGACAAAATTTTAGTTAAACTCGCTAACGCTTTTAGATGGAGTTCATTGTCAACCGCCGCCAAACATATAAACACGTGAATGGGGTGTTGCGGATCATCATTCAAAAGCACGGGTTCTTTGACTTTTAATAACGACATCCCGATGGCATTGACCCCATCTTCTGGACGTGCATGAGGCAAAGCGATGCCTTTTCCAATATGGATAAAGGGACCGTGATCCACCACTTTATTAATCATGGCGGTAATATACTGCTCCTCAATTTTATTGGTCTTTTTTAATGGCGCAGCAGCTTCTCGAATGGCTTCTTGCCAAGTCAGCGGCACCTCGGTAAATTTGATGGTTTCTGCTGTTAATAAATCTGATAACATCGGACGTTGGTCTTCCCTTCTATTCAATTCTCGATTGATTTTTCTTTGCAAAATTTTTCTCAGCTTTTGCTTACTGATTCCTGCTTTTAAATCAACATAGGGCAAAATCACTTCTAACACATCGTCAATGGAATGCAATCCAGTTTTTGAAGGGAAAAATGCCGCTTGTACGTTTTTAACCAGTTCATCCTTCTCAATGGGTGTCATAATCGGATTGATCACATAACAGGGTCGTTTGGTTTTGATCGGCGCACTGGAAAAAATCAGATCAATCTCTTCATTAAACCGAACATTTTCATACTCTTCGATCGAACGAGCCGGCAAAAAATGGATCTGGGGAAACAGTTCCTTTAATTCTGATTCCAAAATCAAGGATGAACTGATGCCACTGGGACAAACGACTAATGCATTCAGTTGGAAGTAATCACGTTTGGCCTTTTGTTTACTGATTTCTCCACCAAACAAAATCGTAAAATAACCGATTTCTTCATCAGGGATCGTGCCGACTAAGTCTTCTAAAGAACCCAGTGCTCGTCTCGTCAGTTCAAACAACTCATTGTATTGCAGCTTGATTTCTTCAATCAGTACATTCTCCAGTGGAAAACCGTAGCGGATTCGAAAATACGCTGGGACAAGATGATAGAATGTGTTCATCAAAAGGGTGCGATAGTCCACAAACTCGATAGCTGCCAGCCGTTCCATTTCATGAATGATCTTACTGGCACATTCCAATAAAAACTCTAATGAAGTATCTTCGATATCTCCTTGCAGAATCGTTTTCAACAGGATCGTTACATAAAGTTCTTCTGTTTTCCGATCTTTGATGTCAGGAAATTCTGCTAAAAACTGCTGACTGACTTGATGGACATGCAGCGACTGGAGCAGCGGTATTTCTGTCTCCGCTAAAGAAACAGCCGTTTCTGCCATCCGAAAGGATAGATAATTAAGAAAATAAAGCATTTCTTCGAAGCGACTCGGAACGATCACCAGATTGAAATCAGTCAGTGTTGCGGACAAACGATCTCTGATTTGAACATAGATCGTTTTATCCTGCTCATAGATTCCCTCAAATAAGAGCAAGTTCCCGTTTTTCGTATTGGATAACGTGCTGACCTTTCGAAAGGCAAGAGCGCGAATCTGATATTCCTCTCCCTCTAGATAAAAGCCATATTTTCGAGAGTACAATAGTTGAATCTTGAAAGCTGCAAGTTCCTCTCTGATCCCCTTTACATCCTTCAAAATCGTATTTTTACTGACATAGAACAGCTCTTGAAACTGATAGACGGATAAATCTTTCACTGCTGAAAAAGTCAGAAGATAAATCATGGACCGCCGCTCTTCTTCCGAAAAAAACAACGTATTCTTCTGGACATCGAAAAGAATTTCCGGCCATTTCCGTTGAATCAGCGAAGGAATCAAAACTTCTCCCTCATGCATCGTGATTCGTTGATTCAACCGCTGTTCAGTGATTTGATTGATCTTGGCAATCTCCGCCAGAAATTCCTCATCCCTCCACTTCGTCAACTGAAGAAACGCCTCAATATTTGGTTCTGAAAACAGATACGTCAATTTGAAATGAATCATATTTGCTACCCCCACCTAAACTATAGCTTGCACAAAATGAAATCGCCATCATTTCTCGGCACAACTGAAGCTCCGTTTTTTTTAAACGATGGACCGAAGAGGAGATTTCAAGGATTACCATAACATTTTTACATAAAAAGAGGATATGCGAAGACCATTATTTGTTTTTTAACGCAAAAAAGGCGAATCAACTTGATGATTCGCCTTTCAAAAGTGATAAGTAATAGAAACAGATGGCAAAAGTGGACTAAACTCTAGGAAAATGAAATCTAGATTGCTTATAAGAAACAGGTTCCTTTCGCATAAAGCACACCTTTTCCGCCAATGATCACCCGTTCATCTGCTAAGGTACACTCAAGAAATCCTCCTCGTGCAGAGAGTTGCTGTGCGGTCATTTGGGTCTTGTTTAATCGGCTGCTCCAATAGGGGATCAGGTTCGAATGAGCCGATCCGCAAACAGGATCTTCATCAATCGTCAACTTAGGAAAGAAGGTTCGAGAAACAAAATCGACCGTTTCCCCAGGAGCTGTCACGATCACGCCGACCCCTTGCTCAAAGGTTTTTATGAAAGAAAAATTAGGTGTTAACTGTTGAATCTGGGTTTCATTATCCAATACAAAGAAAAGATCTCTTGCCAAGTAAGCCTCGTTGATTTTGGCACCGATCGCTTCTTCATATACAGGCAATATCGCCGTTTTTTCTGGGCGAATCGCTGGAAAATCCAGTGATAAAATCTCCCCTTCCTTCGTCACCCGCAGCTGTCCGCTATATTTTGTTTGGAAAACGATAGAAGTTCGTTGAGGTTCATAATAATGAAACAGCACAAACGCTGTTGCCAACGTCGCATGTCCGCAAAGATCAATTTCACGATCCGGTGTAAACCAGCGAAGGCTATAAGAATCTGCTTCTTTTACGGCGAAGGCCGTTTCCGATAAATTGTTTTCGATCGCGATTTTTTGCATCAAATCTTCTGGTAGCCATTCTGGCAAAATAAAAACGGCCGCTGGATTTCCTTCAAAAACCTTTGTGGCAAAAGCATCTACTACGTAATACGCTAAGTTCATTTTCCTACTCCTTTTCGTTTGTTGTATACGTACTCTGCGCAATAGAGATCTTCTACTGCGAGTCCCACCGCATCAAAAACCGTGCATTCTTGTTTTGTCTCTCGTCCGTGACATTTATGAGTAACCAATTCCCCTAACGACCCTTTGATAGCAGCAGGATGAAAGGATTGTTCTGCGATTGGAATCAGAAGATCGCCGCTTTCTTGCAGCGCTGCTTGATAGTCATCCACATTTACACTAGCCGAAGCCACTAAATCACTGGTGAGTTC
Source organism: Enterococcus sp. DIV0421 (assembly GCF_051713745.1). Taxonomy (NCBI): domain Bacteria; kingdom Bacillati; phylum Bacillota; class Bacilli; order Lactobacillales; family Enterococcaceae; genus Enterococcus; species Enterococcus sp. DIV0421. The sequence continues at coordinate 2,132,983 of NZ_JBIOQM010000001.1, read as the reverse complement.
CCGTGTTTCTGGGGTAAAGGTTCCGATCGTATTGATATGAGTGCCAGGTGAAACCATATCTTTATCCAAAAACGCCTGCTTGCTAGGTGTTAAGGTACAAATAATATCGGTCTCACGTGTCGCTTCCATCAGATGTTTACAGACAATAACCTGCAGCTGCGGATAAGTTTTCTTGACTGATTCAACAAAGTTCGCTAGTTTTCTTTTATCTAGATCATAAACAAATACAGTGTGGATCGGACGAATAGCCAGCATCGCTTGTAGATGGGAGGAAGCTTGATGTCCCGCACCAATTAGTGACAATTTGGTCGCTTCTTTCTTTGCTAAATAATTCGTCGCTACTGCTGATACTGCTGCCGTGCGAATCCAAGTAATACTATTCGCATCCATTAACGTGAGTGGCGCCCCATTCTGACTATCAAGCAAAAGAATTTGTCCTAAATGAGTCGGCAGCTGTAACGTTCCGTTCTCTGGGAAAAAGGACATGATTTTTGCGCCATACACTCGGTTCGGACCTAAGTAAGCGGGCATTAAAGCAAAGAGATTTCCTTGCTTTTGGTCTGGCAATGGCAATACCGCTCTTTGCCATTGAGAAACAGCTTGCTGCTCAAAATCACGAAAGCAGTTTTTCATAGCCGAAATGGCTTCAGGAAATGTCAGTTCACGTAAAATCTCTTCTTCTGTTATAATCTCCATAAAAATTCCTCCTTTTTTCATTATCCTACTCTCAGCGATTCATACAATCAATGATATAATTGTATGGAATACAATTTAGGAGGTGTTCTTATGCCCATCAATTCTTATGAAGATTATGCCCTTAGTTGGCGCCCAGACAAAACGCAGCTTACCCGTCCATTTTATCGTTCCTTGATCAAGCGCTTAGAAGAAGATATCCTCTCTGGCAAGCTCGCCAAAAATACCCGCTTACCCTCTCAAAGAGAGTTAGCAGATTTCTTAGATCTTAATTTCACTACGATTGGTCAAGCCTATAGATATGGTGTCGAGAAAGGAATTCTCTATAGCCAGATTGGCAGTGGCACGTATGTTTCTGCCAATGCATTCGACTCGATCTCTATTTCTACCAGCAATGTGGCAACGCACATCATTGATCTGGGACTCGTCAGTTCCTTTGAAGAATGCAATTCCTTGATACTGCCCACGATTCAAAAAGTCGTCAATCATTCAAATATTGTTGGGATCATGAATTATCGAGAACCTCAAGGATCCGATTATCAATTGACGACCGCCAGCAACTGGTTAAGGACGCAAGGGGTCAAAGCAGACAAAGACACGACTGCGATTGTTTCTGGTGTACAAAACGGCTTAGCGATTGCCTTGGCAGCTTTATTTTCTCCAGGAGATCGGATCGCAGTTGATCGTTACACGTACTCAAATTTTATTGAATTGGCACACCTCTTCCATTTAGAAATTGTTCCTATTGATTACGATCAGGAAGGAATGCGTCCGGAAGTACTTGCACAAGAATGCCGCAAGAAAAAAATACACGGACTCTTCGTGATGCCTTCTTGCAACAATCCGATTGGTTTTCAAATCACCGAATTCAGACGAAAAGCGCTTGCAACAATTATCGTAGAAGAATCATTGTGGGTGATCGAAGATGATATTCATTCTTTTTTAACGACGTATCAACAAAATAAAGTGATCGCTCCCTTTCAAGCGCTGCTCCCTCAACAAGTCATTTATCTTGCTGGAATGACCAAATTTATCTGTTCGGGACTGCGGATCGCTTATCTTGTTTTTCCAGAAGCGGTCCGAGGGAAAATCGAACAGGCCATTTTCACGATCAATGTAAAAACCTCACCTTTGGAGGCAGAGATCGTTACCGAGGTTTTGAACAGTGAAGTGGCGCAAACCATTCTTCATCAAAAATTTGCTCTTACGAAACAAGCGAATGCACTTTTTGACGTGATCTTTGACTGTCAATCAAAACCAGCAGTCTATCCCTATTATCGTCATTTACCGATTCGCTCAGATGTTGCTCAATTCGATATTGAACAAGACTATTTGGCAAAAGGCGTGCGCATCTATCATTCCAATCGTTTTACGACCCAAAAGCAAATGGACCCATTTATTCGATTGTCCCTGTCATCGAATCATTTAGAGGTATTAGAAAAAGGATTGCGTATTGTAAAGGACTCCTTAAAGACCTATCAGTAGCTGTCTAAAAAATCAGCAATCCGTTGAACAGATTTGCAATTTTTTTACACGCTCCATATAAAAAGGAGTTGCGTCAACAACTCCTCTTTCGCACCTTTTAAGAAGGCGACAGGTTTTATTAGTAAAAAAATAACCGTTTCCCTGCTAAAGTCGACGGTTATTTTTTTGTCATTTTTCACTGTGGCTAGGATACGAAAGAGCAGCATGGCAATAAATGTACCAGAATTTATCTGGAACTTATTAGCCGCTAGTTTCGATAATAATGCTTCCCTTTTCCTTAAACATTGCATTCGTTTTTAGATGTTCGAACACTTTTCCAATATGACTACATCGAATACCTTATTTCAATTGAGAATAAGGTTTTGCCTATGTCGCTTATCGATTTTGTTTGAGAATATCCTTGTTAAAAGTTGAAAAATCACTCTCTTCTTGCTATACTAACTATGTAAAGAGGAGTTGTTGCCACAACCCCTCTGCAGCGCCATTTAAGACGGCGACAGGTTTTTTAACTTAAAAGATAACCGTTTCCCTGTTAAAGTTGACGGTTATTTTTTTTGTCATTTTTCACTGCGGCTAGGATACCAAAGATCAGCATGGCGGTAAATGTACCAAAACTGATCATTAGCCCGATTGCTTCCGCTGTGGACAAAAAGGCTTCTCCTTTCTGAAGAGTTAGTACTTACATTCATAAGCACCACCACCTTTCAAAGATAGCCACCGTCACAAACTTTACTGCAGTCAAATGGTACCATACTTCCATCAATAAAACTTTCAAATGCCAAGGATTTATCATTATTTTTTTCACGGCGCATGGTCCATCTGCTGTGATTCATTCCATAGAATCGTCAAAATAACCCGCTGTTCTCTCTTCAAGTCTGATCCGCTCTTTTCCGACCTTCTCCAGCCCCTTTTCTCAGTCCCAATCAAGTGACTTCCATCAAGAAAAATAGTCAAAAGTCAATATCATTCTATTCACCAAAAACCACTTTTGTTATAGTAACAAAAAGGAGAATGCAGATGAGAAATGAACGAAAAATCATTCAAGATAGCACCCTTGGTGTAGAAGCTTTATTATTTAACGGCATCCAGCAGGAGTTTCCTAACCATTGGCACGAATATTATGTGATTGGCTTGATGGAAGCCGGGACGCGTCAATTCACCTGTCAAAACACCTGCTATATCGTTGAAGCAGGCGACTTGATTTTGATTCCGCCAAAGGCTGCCCACCGCTGCCAGCAACTCACGGAGGAAAAGCTGGTTTACCGCAATATCCACTTAACCCCGGAGAACATAGCGGTACAAGTACAAAAAATTTTTAACACTCAATTGACGCCCCACTTTCCTGAACCGGTCATTCGCCAAGTGAAAGAAAAAGAGGAATTTCATGCAGTGCACCAGCTGTTGCTGTCGGATCACGGTGATGAGTTTGAAAAGCAAGAACGCTTTACTTGTCTGCTTCACGACCTGCTTGTTCAGTATGCGGATTTCACCCACGAACAAACGGACCCGGTGTCAAATAAAGCCGCAACGGCAAAAGCCTATATCGATCAACATTATGCCGAAAAATTGTCCTTGAGTGAATTAAGTGACGTTCTTGGAATGAATCAGTACGTCTTGATTCGGCAGTTTACCAAAGCGTATGGGCTGTCGCCGTTTCAATATTTAAGTACGGTGCGCATCAGTGCTGCCAAGAAAAGACTAGAATCACAAGAAGCAATTGCAGAAGTCGCTTTTCTGACAGGTTTTAGTGACCAAAGTCATTTTACCCGTATCTTTAAAAGCTTGATTGGGGTCACCCCGAAAGCTTACCAAACAATTTACCAAGAAGATGGAGTGAGAACGTATGAATAACCAAGAAAAATGTGTCATGATTATCGATGAACAATTACCGATTGGCTTAGTTGCAAATACTGCAGCAATTTTAGGCGCAACCTTAGGCAAATTGTTTCCCGAAGGAATCGGAGAAGATATTTACGATTCGACGGGCAGAAAACACCTTGGCATTGTCAACTTCCCCATTCCTATCTTAAAAACGAACAAGGAACAGTTGCAGACCATTCGTGAATCGATCAGTCAACAAGCGGATCCAGAAGTAACCATCATTGATTTTTCCGACGTTGCTCAGACCACCAATTCTTATGAGCAATACCGCCAGACGCTTGAGACGATTCCCACAGAAACACTGGCTTATTTTGGTCTTTGTTTAAAAGGCAAGAAAAAGAGTATCAATAAAGTCGCTGGCAGCTTACCGTTGTATCGGTAAAGCGCTAATAAGAAAACGATCGTTTAAAACAAGTTTTCTTTTTGTCGGCCGAACAGTCTTCTTGCTATATACGTTTTTTATAAACAGTCCTACAAAAAAACAAACACTTTTGAGGTGTTTGTTTTTTTGTAAGAGATTTTCTAGCAGACATTTTCTTGCTCTTTGATTTTGCCAAGATCAATTGAAAAATAAACTACTCTCCTTGATAAATATTCAACCCCACTTCAGTATCTTCCACACAACTGTTCACTGGTGCTTTAACAATCAGAAAAAGAAAGTAAAAGTCTCCCACACAAGAAGCGGCATGTGCGGCAGCAATCAAGGTAAAAAGAGATGCCGTCAACCAGCCAAATAAATAAAATAGAAAGAGACCCACAGAAATGCCAAGGAATGGCGCCAATAAAATGATGGCAAATTTCCCTTTTGAATAAAAGGAATGGGGACTCGTGGCATATGCTACGCCATTTTTGAACCCAAACTTTACCTTCCCTTCAGGGTCAAAAAGCTTGAAGAAGGCACCATGGATCAATTCATGAATAATGATGAGAATAAAATATGCAACCATTAAGATCAAAAGATCGAAAATAAGCGAAGTTTCAGCATTTGACCCATGACCACCTAAGACAAAGAGTGTAAAGAACACATAGAAAAAAATAAAACTAGGAATCGCCGCGAGATTCAATCTCTTTATTGTTTTTTTATCATCCATCAAATTGATTTGTTTGAGTAATTTCATCGCTGTTCTCCTCTTCTTTTTGTCATTCTTCTTAGTACATGATTTCTATGAATTCCCTTCACCCAACCAATAAGAGCAACAAACACAAAACCAGTGCAGTTAAAACGAAGAGGAAATTGATCATCTCTGGCGCACTTTCAAACCTTCTCTTTAATGGCGGAGGACGAAAACTTGGATTCATGCTTTTCGTTTGGTAGTCCACGCTGCTTGATAAAAAGCTGTCGGAAGGGATCATAAACACTAAAAGAACGCCATAAATAATGGAGGCAGGAATCAGGAGTGAGCATTTGGCTAGGTAGCCAATCAGTAGACTCACGATCAAAGGAATAGCTACGTACAAAACACTTTGGTACAGTATTCGCCGAATTGGTTTCATGGGGAAGTCTCCTTAGTCAGTAATCGTTACGCACAGGTACAAAATAATTTTATTTACTTATCAAATAAATATACCATTGCTTTTAAAGACTGTAAACACGCCAGAAAACCAAGTCGATGCTGCCAAGCGCGACTGCCCAATGCTTGGTGCAAAAAAAGAAGTGGTTTCTTCCCACTTCTTAAAAAGCACTCTACTTGTTTTTTCCCTTCAATTAACCTCTCAAGATAATCGGTAAACCGTTATACTTACCAGATTGCTTCCTCTCTTCCTTTTGAAAAAGCTACGACGCTGGACAAAGAAGCCTGCGAACCTTGTCTCTTTATTAAAATTTCTTCTGAAAAGCATTCGTCTAAAAAAATCATACGACCTTGTCTTTCCTTTTGGTTTTTTACAACACCTGATCTACTTGAGAAAAGACTGCGAAACCTTCTTTAGAAAAGCAAACGTCTCAAGAAAAAATAATCGTGCGGTTTCTGCCCTTCCTTTTGGCTTCGTACAATGCTTGATCTGCTTGGTAAAAGGTTTCTGAAATGTCTAACGCAGAGGCTGCTTCTGAAATCCCTGCCGAAAAGTAAAGGGTCAGTTGGGCGGTTTCTAATTTCAACTGTTCATTGCTTAAAAACAAATGGAATTCTTCAATAATTTTTTTCACAGCATCAGAAGTATTCTCTTTAAATAGGACTAAAAATTCTTCGCCGCCATATCGATAGACTTCGACTAAATGGGAAGGACTTTTCTGGTAGAGAAACGTCATCAGCTTTTCCGAAAAGAAGGATAGGGCTTGATTGCCGATTTGATGTCCATGGTGATCATTGATGCGCTTAAAATGATCTAAATCCATCATCACCACGACGAGCTGGTCCTTCTCAAGTAGCGCCAGCTTTGAAATATCCTCGTTCAGACTGCGGAAATTTTTCACCTTGGTCAACTCATCATAATTGCGTTCAATGATTTTTGTGTTAATTTTTTCCAGGAAATTTTTTTGATTCTGCAAATAATACTTCCATAAAGAAACGATCCCCACAGATCCAATGCCTAAAGACACTACATCCCAAACGCTAATTTCGCGGCGATAAAAAAGCAAGGCGTTGAGCATCGGCGAGACAACCGTAACGAAAATCGAAAATAGGTAAAATGCTGTGTGATTTGGTTGTCCATAAAATCTTTTCTTTAATAAGCCCGTAACGATTAAAATGATATAATTTAATCCGATAATAAAGAGCATGGCTTCCCATTCAAATTTATTGATCAATGCAAAAAAGGTCAGCAAAATGACGGGTACTAACCCAACCAGATAGATTTTTTCTTTGAGAATGCCAAAATAATAAATAAAGATTGGAATCGTATATTCATACGCAACATAACCGATACTGTTCAAAGAAAATGATATAATAAAGTAGACTTGCGAAATAAACAAAACAATACCAATAAGAATTTTAAACGACAGGCGTAAATTCAATTCTTTGAAGTTCTTGATAAACAAATCATACGAAATGAGCAAGCTCACGACTAACACAGAATAGATCGCAGCATAAATCAGATGGACAAACACACTACTCCTTCTTTCTTTCATAGATTTTTCTTTAAAATCGTTCGCCCATGATTTTGAAAGGCTCGATTCTTTAACGATGCAGCGCACGAAATAAGCTTTTTTCCTGCACTTCATGAAACCAAAAATAAAGCGACCCCAGAAAGGAGCAGAAACCAATGTCTGAGAAAATAGAACAAGAACTCTTATCGATATTTCCCCAATTATATTTTGATGCCCAGCCTATCTTTCAAATGAAAGCAGATAGTCAGAAAGTGATTGGCTACGAATTATTATTGAGAAGTACCGAAAGAAATAGGTTTCCCCTTTCCTTCTTCCAGCAAGTGATCAAATACAAAAAATTACATACTCGTTTACTGCAGTGGTATCGAAATGAAATTTTCAGCTTGCTTCATCCGAACGAAGAAACAAAAATCAGTCTCAATATCCACCCGCAACAACTCAGCTACCCAGAAACCTTTTTGATGTTAGCTGATTTAGCTCCCTACCATGACCGTATTTTGATTGAGATCACCGAAGACGATACAGAACCTTCTATCGCTTGTGATCCCAAGTCCTTTCTTATGAACAAAATCAACCAAATAAAAAAGATGCGCTTCTCTGTCGCATTGGATGATGTAGGGACAGGCATTCATTCACTGACAAATATTGCACCGATGCTGGATAAAATCGATGTGATCAAGTTTTCGCCTATCTCGTTGCGAGTCCTGTCCCAAAAAGAGATTTTCTTTTTGATCGACTTCTGGCGAAATATCGCCAGCAATCGTAAAATCCAATTTATTGTCGAAGGGGTCGAAACCTCGGATATCCATGAGTACCTGCTTGAAGAAGAGATTTTTCTTCAACAAGGGTTTTATTTGGACAAACCTGCCCCAGCTGATCAATTAAAGCGAAAAAAATAGTCCTCGCATCGTTTATTTTTCTCACTATACGCGATCAAAAATAAACGATTATTAAAAAAACGAACAGATGCCCTTCAAATATAACACAAATAATTTTATTTGCAGAATTTTTGCTGATTCGGCATCGCTTTAACGGTGATTTTCCTGAACTCAATTCAATCATTCCAACAGAGATTTTATCCAAACAGGGGAAGAAACGATAGGAACATTGCTTTATCCAATCCATCCCACAAACAGAAATCAAAGAAAGCGAAACACTCTACAGGATACGTTCCAGTGGTGTTTCGCTTTCTTTTCATTTTAGATGTTTTTGTTCCATCTCATCTGCTGCTAACAACTTTTGGTAATAGGCTTCATAAGAAGGACTTACTCGCCTCATAGCAGGAATAAATTTTTCATAATAACCACTTGATTGGTAAAAATGCTTCATCTGCTCTTCGATCTGTTTTAATGGTGAATCGAGATATGCAGGACTTGCTTTAAAAGCATGGTATGCTTGGATTGTCTCTTTATTGTTTTTGACAAAATCACTGTAATTACTAAGACTTTGTTCTTTAAACACGCGCATTTCCTCTACTTGTTCTTTCGTAAACGAAGGCGTGTGTTCTTCCAAAAAAAGCGTCAATTCTTCTGATAAAACGAACGGATCTGTAGTATCCAAAAATTCCACGATTTCTTGAAAAGCTTGCTGCTGCTCCTTTGTTTCAATTGGTTCGTCTAAATAGCAAGAAAAGTGAAATCCAATCAAACGCCCGTAGTTACTAGGAAACAATTCGAATAGCTTTGTCATGATCGTCTTTTTCTTGTCTAGGGATCCGATTTCTTCTGCCAGTTCCTCTATTGGTCTTCCATCAGCGAGCGCGTCCAAGAGCTGGATCGTTTCTTCTAATTTTCGGGCTGCTTGTTTTCTTTCCTGAATGATTTGTTTCAAATACTCTGGATGCGCGCAATATGCTTTGATTTCCACAACACTCAACCCTAGTTTTCGATATAAGCCAATCGTCTGCAACCGTATAACATCTGCTTCAGAGAAGGAACGGTAGCCGTTTTCTAGAATTTTTGGGAAAAGTAAACCTTGCTCACAATAATATAAAACAGCTTTTTTTGTCAGCTCTGCCCGTTTTGCCACTTCACTTATTCTCATTCTATTTCCCTCCTAAAACAAGAATAACCCCACCCCTAGGGGTAGAGTCAATGATTACTTAAATGAAATGGCTTATACGATTGCTTTTTGATTTTGCAGGATTGTTTGAAAAGCCCTTTGAGGCCTCTATTCCCTAAAGTTCACTCATTTTACTGTTTATCTCACATTGAAAACCAGAGAATGTTTCGCTTTTGTTCCTAGATTGTAACCACACAGTTCTTTTAGATAAAAGCGATAATCATTTTCAACGATTCGAATGATCTCATTGTCGGAAAAATCGTCGAATCGCATCATTTCTGTGACTAAGACCAGTTTGGCGTCGATGCCCAAAATATCTGGGGTGATCGCCCAAAATGTTTCTGGTGAAATGGCTGCTACCAATTCATCAAGGAGGGCCAATTGCTTTTCAACATACGCCGCTAAAGCGCCATTGGCGCGGTGTGACTCCGCAAATTTCTTTTGAAATCCATCAAGGTATTCTGTTTTTGAAGTAAATACCGTCATGCTTTTTTACTCCTTTCTTTGAGGGGAACAAGTCCCGTTATTTTCTTCCTAAAGCTCAGCTTTTTTTTCTAGTTATTCATTCACTATTCTTTCTAGCTGCTGAAAAAGCACCCAGGTACAGGTGTCAATGCAGAATATCCAGCAATCCTCTGACCAGCTGCTTGTAATGCTCTTTTTGATCTTTTGCTCCATTTTCTGCCTTGATTGACAGACTTTGCTCAATGGCTGCTTGAGGAATCAGCAGATGGGTGTTTAAGCTTGAGATAAAGGAGACACATTCTTCCATTAATTGATACTCTTTTTGCAGGTTGCTGGGTAATTTATATTTACGTAATGGAAATAAATAGCGAGCACTGGCTTTTATTTCTTCTATACGATCGTTTTCTAGTAAGTAACGCATGGTATCGAGTTGTTTCCCTTGGTGATACGGGCAAGTATCTGCACTCAGCAGATGGGTATAGTACCCGATGTATTCACTATTTAGGATGGTTCTTTCAAACGCTTCTTTCTTGATTTTCATCTTCTGTATCCTTCTTTCAAAACTATCACTGACCTCACTTATGCAGCGTTTGTGGTATCACTAAGTACTGTTTCTTCTTTTGGTCGATTTTTTGTTAAATCTTTCATCAAAAAAAGAGAAACTGCAAGTTTTCCCCACAGTTTCTCCTTTACGCTTCTAGCGATGCCTATAGTTAAGGAGCGACGCTTTCACCGTGTTTCTTTTTTCTTGTTACTGCGACGACAAACAGTACTAGGAGTGTATACCCAAGAATGATCAAACTGCTTGTGTTTGATGAACCTGTTTGTGGTAATTTTCCTTGTCCGATTTGAGAACCATCTGCTACGATCGTTTTCTTATTGTCATCGTCTGCTTCTTCCTCTTGCGTCACCGTTTCACCGATTCGACCGGTCACAGAGACTTGCCCTGTCGTCGCCTCTGCGACGCTGGTTTCCGATAGATCCCAGACAGTCAGAGTCAGTAACACAGCGACGAAAAGAACGATTCGTTTTCGTTTTTTCATACGATAGATCCCTTCTTTACTGGGATTTCAATTCTTAGTCTTCCTCTACATCCGGCGCAAAGCTCAAGACCAATTTGAAACTTGGATTTGATTCTTCTGATGCATCGGTCGGTGTTGCTTCACCAGTGAACGCAAATGTTCCTACATTCGTACCTTGGTTGCCTTCAAGGGTAAATAATTCTGTTTCTGCTACGGTTGGTGTGCCGTTTTCAAACAACTCAATACTGTTTACGTTTAACAAGTCTACTTCATCCATATTCAATGGTGTATCGACACCCGCAACAGAAGCGATCACACCAACTGCTGAGTTATTTGTCACAGTGTAGCTAGGTGAAACGATCTCTTTGTGGCTTGACTCTTCTGTTGTATAGAACAAAGCAGTCGTTGGAATCGTCACATTGATCCATTGGTTCAAATCGTCGGGATTTGGTCCAGGGGTTGTGTTATCGAATGATCCGATGATCCCGTTTACTTGGACATCTCCTGACGTATCGCCTTCACGTCCGTCAATGGTTTGTGTCGCAAAAGCGGTGGTGCCGCTTGCGATTACTCCTGCGATTGTTGCTGTACTTAGAATGGCTGCTACAAATTTTTTCATTTTTATTTCCTCACTTTTCCTTTTTTTAATTCTTAACGATAATCGTTAATTCAGCTTCAGTGACCCCTTGTTTTTCTTTGCTTTCAGGGTCGTAAATATTGATGGTGGCTTTGGCGGGATATTCCCCTTTTGCCAACGGTGTCGCCAAGGCGACATTTTCAACAAATTGGTTTGGATAGATCGCACCGGAAGAATAGATGACTTCCCCGCTCGACAGTAAAGAGATATCCACGGCGATTGGGTACACATTGGTGCCTGGATTGACGATCTCGATGGATCCTGTGCTTTGACCATCTTCAAAAATGGCTTCTGGATTGATTTGCAGCGTGAAATAATTCGCATCCGCAATCTCCTGCGCTCGTTCAGAAACCCGCTGATCGGTGGCATCGCCAGATTCTGGCAACAGGTCGGCACTGATCAAAGGGACTGCTGTTTTTGATTGGTAAAAGTAGTACCCGATCCCACCGATAAGTACTAGCAATAGCAACAACCACAAGATCCATTTCCGTCGATCCTTCGTTTCGGTTTGATTCGTTTGCTCCAATGGATTCACCTCCTTCACGTTTGGTACGATCTTTTTTCTTTAATCTCGTGGGACAAAGCGTAAGACGATGCGATACTTCGGTACGAGCAAGTCTTCATAATACCCACCTTGATCGGCTTCTGTATCAACGATCCATTGGGGATAGTCTCCATAGAAGTCCCCCGTTAAGGAAATCGGCACGCGGCTTCTTTCTTCTAGGCGAACCAAGTGTTGTTCCTCCATCGCTTCATAGAGTTGGATCTGTGTTTCTTCCGTTTTTAGATTCAATCGCAACAGCGGGGTTGAAATATCGTCATAGGTCAGGGTTGGGTCTTCTTCTTCGCTTTCACTTTCGGCATAGTCGAGAGGATCTTCTCCCGCTTCTAATAAGACAATACTGGCACTATCATCGATCGCCAGTTGATTGACGTAGGTATCCACGGCAAGTGGCGATTGATTGCGGATCTCATACGTTTGGCTTTCAAAATTACGATTCGATTCCGCTGTGTTGTACAAGGATTCGAAGACCATTTTGGTTGGGATCGTCACCCGCATATGCTCCAGTTTCGATGTCACATCGATACCGACTGTCAGCTGGTAGGCTTTATTCCCCACCTCAAGAACAGCAAAGTAGCTACCATCTTCGTCGACTTCTCGTGTAAGATCCGTTTCTACGATGCGAAAGTCATCCGTCATATCCGCTTCCGTCAAGACGTTTGCGGCTTGTGCTCGGCTTTCTTGAAGGATCAAAGCATCTAATTCTTCTTGCATGCTTAATTCATTAATTTTATAGCGATCTAAGGTGATATTGTATGCTTCAAAATTCACACCTTTAATCACGGTTTGACGAGCGGTCACATCGACATAGGTCTCAATCGAAGGTTTCGATAAGAAAATCGACACTTCTGTCTCGGTTTCCAATCGCTCATTTTCTCTTAAGGGAATGCGGAAATAGCGATACAGCTGATTTTCATCCCGATAGTCGCCCCATTCGATTCGTTCAGAGTTTTTGTCTAATTCAACGAGTTCTCCGTCAGTATTGGTATAGGAGATCACTGTGATATCGGTATCCTCATACATGGAACCAGTGATTTCAGTCGACTGATCACTCAATGCGTCGATTCGGGCAACCAGACCTTCTGGTTCTGAAAAACGAATTTTATTGTAATTATTTTTGGCAATCACTTGATAAATATCTGTTTGTGTTTCAAGACTTTCTAAGGAACCATCGAATTGTTCGCCACTCAGTAATCTTGAACGAGCTTCTGCACTACCGGTCCCCCCATAGGGAAAGGGATTTCCCCCGTTACGATTAATACGCATCGTTCCATAAATATTGATAAACTCTTCGGTTGGCGTTTCCAAAGCAGCATTCTCCCATACTGAGAATTTTTGGTTATTTACATTGATTTTAAGACCATTTGCAACTGTATATTGTTCCGAACGTATCAATCGCTGTAATTGTGCATTTGCTTGACCTGTTCTTGTCATAGGATGACTAATTTCAAATAGCTCAACATTTTTTACATTTAATTGTGCATTTGCCGTTCTGAAGTAAAGAACTTGTAATTTATTTCTAATGGTTTCTAACGTAACGGTTGAGTCCTCATCGGCAATAAAGGTATTTCGTACATTAACAAGCGGACGATTGGTAAACTCTGCTGTTGTCCCCATCCCATTCCGATTATCTGTAAGGAAAAATTCCGCTCGTTTACCGACTGTAATGTTTGCGAAAGAATTTGAATGATTGCTTGAGCCGTTCCCACCGCCTTGCGTATTCAATCCTCTGGCAACCCCATTAAATACTGCTTCGTCTTCAAGAATTAAATTCGATGTCGTGGTTACCCTAAATATTCCTCCCGATTGGTTGACATCCATTTGCGCACCTTTTCCTATTCGGACAAAGGAATTCGCATTTCCAAGTTGGATAAAGCGTGAATCATATGTTGTGCGATCCCTTTTAGAAGTCATTTTAGCGTTATCAAGTAACTCAACCCGTTGAGCTACTCTTATTCGTGCGTAATTATGTCCGACTGCTGAATTTTGAATATTACTAGTCGTTGGCTCTGTCATATGAACTTCAGCTTTTTGCGCAAGAATAACAGAGCGAACAGAGGTGTTTCCTGTCATTCCCCTAGCTGCATTTATTCTAGTATATGAATTTTCTCCAAATACTAAGTCACTCGTACTAACACCTTGAATAAATCGACCACCAGTATCAACTTCAACTTTACTTGCTTCTTCCATCGTAAATTTCGAATTCGCCAAGGTTAAACGAAAAACGGCTCGTGCAGCTTGTCGCGTAGTATGATTGACCGTTACTTCCGCTTCACGTCCTAGTTTGATTTCTTCTCTAAACCGGAAAAAATCGACATTTGCATTGTTTCGTCCAGAAACGGTGATTTCAGAGTGATCGCCCACATGCAACCGGCGAATGGTTGAAGAAGCAGCAGATGAGGTACCACCGGTAAAGCCTTGTGCGGTTTGTAGGCTGATCGTATTTGCTTCACCAATATAGATATCTGTTGTGCTGCGACCAGTCACCAATGGTCCTACTTGATTGAGGGTGATGGTTGCATTTGCTTCTGACAAAAATTGGGAAGCTGTGGTCGTTGATCCTAAGGCAATGAGAGGGTTTGCTGCTGATGATGTGCGAGAATAATTGATTGCTGCTTTTTCTCCTAGGAAGAAACGCCGTTGCACGGAAAAAGCATTGGCTGCTGCACTCGTTGAATGCTCAGCAACATTGATTTCAGCCCCTTCAAGCAGCTCGAATTGATCGACCAGCGTTCCAGCGGTAAAGCCATTCCCTAATACGCCCGTTAGTTTTGAGTATTTTCCTAGAGTTACCTGAGCCAAGCTTGCGTTGACGAACGCCCCACGCTGATTCACAGCTATTTCTGAATAGTCACCAATGGTGATTTTTCCGTTGCTCGATGCTAAACCGATGACGACATTCGATGTACTTGCTGAAGAGGTCGTTCGCGTTCTCGGTACGTCAATTGTTGTATGACTTCCGATTTGAACCGAAGACGTTGCGAAAAAGGTTCGATACGCTTGACCAACAGTGGCATTACTAGGTTCACTGATGGTTATATCCACCTGATCACCAATCGCAATACTGTTGACTGCTACGTTGCCATTAAACCCGTTGCTATGCTGATTGTTCATTTTCACGTGGTCTTGAATCACTATCGTGGTACTAGCCACACCCGTAAACATCGGTCCATGCTGCGATATTCGCGTTTGTGTATTCTCCCCAAAATCGATGGAGGAATTTGCACTTTGGAGCTGGATAAAAGCTCCGGCCGTTGTGCCCGTCCGCGTTCCTTCAATAATGGTAGGTTGGTCTGCGGTACTATTTTCAACGATGAATCGGTGTCCGACATTGATGGCGGGCGTCTCGCTGACCGTCCCGTACTCAGATAGTTTTAACTGACTACCTGCTTGTAATCGTACCTCCCCTAACGTACTGGTAGAGTCCCCAGAAAGCCCCTGTCCCGTGCCAACATCTAGTGTTGCCCCGGTTGCTAGCGTCAACCGACTATCTTGATTGGCATTTGGCAGGGAAACCATTGCGCCAGATTGGCGAATCGTGGTCATACTTCCTTGACCAAAATCAAGGCTTGCTGCGGTACCTGTCATATGAAAGACGGTGCCAGTATTGCTGTTGGTACTTCGGGTGACAGAAATTTCAGCTTGGCTAGCGACTGCTACTTGATTCATTTCAAAGATTGGTGTGGCATTTGATGAGCGATGATTGACCGTCAATTGCCCTTCGACAAAGAGTCCTTCAGCCATGAATAACGTTGGAATGGAAGACGTCGCTGTCGTCACCACATTGGTTCCTTTGAAATGAAGATGTGCTTGGTTGTTATTCACCACGCGTCCTGCGGTAGTGGTCAGCTCCAGTTGGGTATCTTCAAAAGTAATCGTTGATGCCCCAGTTGTTTGAGCCAGCCCTTGCGCTGACTGGATGCCTTGTTGCTGCACCCCTTGCCAAGTCAGTTGAACAGGTGCCGCAAACTGCATCAGGTTCTCTGCCGCCGTCTGCGAAACGATCACAGGTGTTTCTTGACTACGAAAGGTAACGTTCATCCGTTGGATCCCACTGATTGGCCCAGTTAATGCCAAGTTGCTGGCAAAAGTAAGCACTAGCGATTGCTCATTGGCGATTTCTTCGTAACGATACTCCGTGCCCTCTTCATCGGTGAAGGATTCCCCAAGTAAAATTGCCCGCAATTGCGCCTCACTTGCTACAGTCAATGCGACCGCTGAAGCTCCAGCATCAAACCTTTCGACTTGCTCGTTCTCAGCTTCTGGCTCCGCTTCATCTTCTGAGCTATCTGGCGTTTCTGCTTCGGACAGTGCTTCATTTTCCTCTGCTTCTTCTTGGCTAGCGGTCGTTGAATCATCGGTGGCTTCCGATGAGGTTGTTTGTTCCTCGCTGCTTTGCTCGGTTGACTCTTGCGTTTCCGATTGATCAGCAGAATTATTGGTTTCCTCCCCAGAAGATTGTTGCGTCCCTTCAGAAAGTGACTCTGTTTCTGCATAAGCAACTTGCTGGAACGCCATCGTCGTGTTGACGCCCGTGCTGCTCAGTAGTAATACGGCAGAAAACAATGTAAGTAATTTCATCATATCCTCCTTTCTTCAAGTCTTTGTTGCGTTAAGAAAGCTGAAAACTAGAGAATAGCTCCTTGCTTTTTCACGCAAAGCTGTCTCAATATTCTTCGTTTTTGAGGGAACGACAAAAAAAGACATTTTGATGAATCAAATGTCTGGAGAAAGTTGTTAGATTAAGTTTTCATAAAATAATAACTACATACGAGTTCTGTATTCTCAAAAACGAAGGTTATTGAGACAAACTATTTGTAAGTATGACACGCGTGTTGCTTACTAAACTAAGAATAGCGTGGTCGTTTCTCAAAGGAAAATCATTATTTTCATAAACACCTGAAATAGATGAATAAATAACATACCTATTTAAACGCGTGAACAGCACAGCAATTGGTTTAAAAGAGCGGTTTTTGATAGGGATTTATTTTCCTTTCGAGGTGTTCCCAATCGCGATCATCCGGGAGAGATTTCAACAATAAGTAATCTGTTTTGACTTTATAATCAACGAGGTAGCGATTGTAATTGGTCACGATCAAATCGATATGGGCAGCATGAAGCGTATGTTTTGTTAAATATTGCAGTTGAACAAACGTCAATTTATGCTTGCTGCCAAATCGCTGGATCGCTCTTGTTTGGATATGCTGGCACACAAAATGATCTCCTTCTAAGAGAAAATAAATGGTTTTTGCTGGTGCATAATAATCGAAAATCAGCTCGCTATAAATCGTTAAACTGACACAGATGTCTTCTAAGTAGGCAGTAGACAAAGAGAGTTTTTTGCTCTGCTCCTTAAGAAATTGTAAGTTCTTTTGGTAACTCTCACTGTTGGAACGCATGATCACCTCTTTGATATCATCCATTTCCTTGTTCAAAACCGGCGCAATCGCATGGTTAATTTTTCTCGATAAAAAGAAAGAACGTAAAAAAGTCGCAACCGTTTTGGCTTGTGCTTGGTGCACCTCATGGTTTTGAAGAAACAAGTCCGTCACAATTGTGATGGCTTCGCCTTGATGAAATTGTTGGTAAAACTTTTCCTCTCGTTCTTCTTGATCCAAGGTTCGCTTGCACAAGGTGACTAAGTAGATCCAAGCGAATTCTTCTTTGGGCAGCTGAACCTGATAGATTTTCTCAATGCCTTCCTTCAGTGCGTATAGCTTGGAAAAACTGTTCCCTTTATACGCCTGTCTAACCAGTTCTTTCGGCATAGTGATACGATAGCCGAGGCTCGCACGCTTGATGGCAATATAAAACGTGTAGTAAAACGCTGCGGGAGTCGCCCCAGATCCGATTTCATAATAGCCGAACTTGTCCTCCAATTGACCTAAGATCAAGTCATGCAAGGCTTGATCTGGAACCAACGTATAGATCGTTTCCACACCTTCGTAATAAAAATCTTTGAAAAACTTACGCAAGTTGGCTTCACTTCCTTCAATCGTTAAGGGATTAGATGCCCACTGCAAGCCATAGCTTTTTAAAATAGGGTTTCGCTGATTGAGTAGACGCCGAAACGTACTCTCTGAAAAATGATAATGATGTGCCAGCTCATCCACCTTAGATAGTTTGCCATGGAAAATATTCCCGATAATTTCAAATAAGCATTCATTTTTTAACAAGCTTTGTTTTCTTTTTTGATAGTCTGCTGGCTTTTTCTCTTCGAAAACAAACCCGCTATTGCCCGAAACGAGGGCAATACTGTCCCCAAAATATTCTTTCATGTATTTGATATCATTGGCAATCGTTCGTTGCGTCACCTGATTGCGTTCTGCTAAGTCGCCAATCGTGAACACACGGTCTCGCTCAATCGTACTCAGCAGCCGAAACAAGCGCGCAGTCGTACGGTTGCTGATGAAGGCCAATTGCAACTCTCTCATTCATCCCACTCCTTTTTTTCAAGAAATTCTTTTCTATACTATTACATAAATAGCACACTATTTGGTAATTATATACTCAAATTTATATATTTTTAATCAAAAAACCTACTAAAAATGAAAAAAATAACAAGGAGAAATTAATTTTTTAGACTTATCATATTCTTTTTGCTGGAGGAAAAAGAAAAAAAGCCGCAAGCAGCGCTCGATGAAAGAGCTGCTTGCGGCTATTTTGGTTTTCTCATTAAAATAAATACTGGGCAGTAATCGAGGACTGGCACTCGATCAGTTTTTCTGGAATCCCTTCGTACAACACTTCGCCACCGCGAATCCCGCCATCAATGCCGACATCGATCAGCCAATCCGCTGCTTTCATGACCTCAAGGTTGTGTTCGATCACGATCACCGTGTTGCCTTTTTCTACTAGCCGTTCGATGATCGCCAAAATGCTCTTGATGTCTGCCATGTGCAATCCGGTCGTTGGTTCATCCATAATGTAGATATTGCCTTTTTTGCTTAATTCTTTTGCTAACTTCAGTCGTTGGCATTCACCACCAGACAAGGTATTCAATGGCTGTCCAAGGGTCATGTATCCTAGTCCCACAGCCAAAATCTGTTTTAGTTTTCTTTGAATCGCTTTTTCCTCAAAGAATTCCACCGCTTCTGTGATGCTCATGGCAAGGACTTCATCGATCGACTTGCCTTTCAAGCGATACTGGTAGACTTCTTCTTTAAACCGTTTGCCGCCACAGGCCTGACACAAAACCTCAACGGAATCCATAAAGGACAGCTCCATCTTGATGGTCCCGTGGCCCTTACACGTTTCACAGGCGCCTTCGGAATTGTAGGAAAAAAGACCTGCTGAGACCTTGTTTTCTTGGGAAAATAACTTCCGAATGTCATTCATGATCCCAGAATAGGTCGCTGGATTGGAGCGGATATTTCCCGCCACCGCTGATTGATCGATCGTAATGGCTTCGGGGTATTCTTTAGCAAAAACCCCATTCACTAAACTGCTCTTTCCAGAACCAGCAACACCGGTCACCACTGTAAATACTCCTAATGGCACCCGCAGTGCTGTATTTTTCAAGTTATGCAGCGTCGATTTTTTCGTTTCGATAACCTGATGACTCTGGCGAGGTGCTTCTTTAAAGTCCACCATCTGTCCAAAAGCTTTGCCAGTCAGTGTATCTGAGCGCAGCAATCCTTCAAAGGTTCCTTCGTAGGTAATATAGCCGCCATTTTTCCCCGCTTTAGGACCAACATCGATAATATGGTCAGCTGCTTTAATGACATCTGGATCATGCTCCACTACGATGACGGTGTTTCCTTTGTCCCGTAGTTTGACTAACAATTCATTCAATCGATGGACATCCCTTGGATGTAGCCCAATACTCGGTTCATCAAAAATGTAGATCACATCGTTCAAGCTAGAAGACAAGTGTTTGACCATTTTTACCCGCTGACTTTCCCCACCAGAAAGGGTCGTCGTTTCACGGTCTAAGGAAACATAATCCAACCCGATATTGATTAGATCAGTGATTCTCGCTTGGATGTTTTGAAGCAGTGGTTGGACACTCTCCTCCGAGATTTCTTGAAGAACCGTCAATAGTTCATCCACTTGCATCGCCAAAAAGTCCGCAATCGAATAGCCCGCGATTTTGCACGCGAGTACTTGTGGATTGAATCGTTTTCCCTGACAGTCAGGACACTTCTGCTCATTCATGAAAGAAGCGATTTTCTTCTGGGTAGCAGCGGAGCTTTCATTGCCACCTTTGATATTGGAGCGATTAAAACGAGCGACTAAGCCTTCATAGGTGGAACTCATCCCTTCCATATACAAGGAATCGATTTTTTCTCCTTGGGCATACAAAAAGCGGTTCATTTCTTCTTCGCTATATTCTTTCAATGGCTTGTCATTGTCAAAAAAGCCCGTATTGGTGAAAGACTTCAGCAGCCAAGAGCCGACTTTATAGCCAGGAAGCAGGATCGCCCCTTCGTTTAAGGACTTTTCAAGATCCAGTGCCTTTTCTAAATCTAAGCCGACGATGCGCCCAATCCCTTCGCAAGTGGGACACATCCCATGAGGATCATTGAAAGAGAAATTCCATGCAGGACCTAAATACGGTTGACCAAGACGAGAAAAAAGCAAGCGGATCAAGGGATTGATATCCGTGATCGTCCCTAATGTGGAGCGGGAATTGCCGCCTAAACGGCTTTGATCAACTACTACCGCCATCGAAAGATTGTCGATGGCATCCGCATCGGGCTGGCTATATTTTGGCAAAAAGTTGCGGACAAATTTCGAAAAGTTCTCATTCAGCTGTCGCCCAGCTTCTTGTGCGATCGTGTCAAAGACGATCGATGACTTGCCTGAACCAGAGACACCCGTGAAAATCGTGATTTTTCTTTTGGGAATCTTCAAGTCAAAGCCCTTCAAATTGTTCTGCCTGGCGTTGTGGATCGTAATGTATTCCTGCATGCTATACCCTCCCAGATTCTGTTGAATTTTTTCAGTGAGCGACCATTATAGCACAAACATTCTCGCTGTTTCTCGGAATTTTGAAAAAAAACTATGCTTATTTTATGTTTTGTTCTAAATGTTGGAATAGCAAGGATAGAGGGCTTATGCGATTTTTCGATTGATAGATGAACCGAGGGTTAGAAGAATAACTATTGAATAAAAAATGCGTGGCGCAAGTGGCGAATAGAAAAGACGAAAACAGACCAAATCCCTTTTTATAAGGATTTGATCTGCTTTCGCGTCGATGTGTTTAACGAAAAGTAATGATTAGCTACTAACCTTTAAGCGAACAATTCCGTTTGATTACGAAACAACCATCAATTAATTGAAATATTTCTTTGCACACTTTACTTAAAAGTTAGGCCTTACGCGATTAGAATCTTGTAAGTAGCTTGCCACCTCTTCTTTTAAATCGTTAAATTCTTTTTTACTAGTAGTAATAGTCAGAATAAAATGGACCGCTTCATCTTGAGAAAAATTTGTAACATATCCATTAAGCTGCAAAAAAGTAATCATAGAAACTAAAGCGGTCCGTTTATTACCATTATGGAAAGGGTGTCTTTTTACTAAGTTAATTGCTAAAATTGATGCCTTATCAAAAATTGTCGGATATAATTCTTTGCCAAACACAGCTTGTGAAGGTTGATTTATTGCCATATCCAACGCACTTGCATCTTTTACACCAATCATTTCTCCTTTAGAATACTGTACAATTACTTTCGCATTGATTCTGATCACATCTGCCGCCGTCAAAAAAATCATAAGTCAACCAAGTCTTTTAAAGCTTTGTCGTATTGATCCATGACTGAATCTACGATTGAATCAATAGAAACTTCTTCAACCGCTTTAATCATTTTTACAGATCCATCCCGTTCAAAAACATAACTGATTGATTCACCGGTCTGAACACCGATATACTCCTTTACTTCTGCAGGTATCGTTGTAATATCACTATTACCAGATCTTCTGACTTTATATTTTTTTGTTTTTTTCAATTTCTACCCTCCCAATGTATATACAAATGAATTTGTATATACATTATACAACAATAGATACATGCCGTCAAAATATGTCTTAAAGAGCATAACCTTCAACTCTATGATCCGACATACCAAAGAATAATCAATCCAATTTGAAAATATATTTCCTAATTTTTTCCTACTCACCACAATTGTTGCGAATTCTTGATCACGCATTAAAACTTACTATAAAAAAACCGAAACAAAGAACTCACTCTCTGTTTCGGTCTTACTTCATTAGTCTACGAAAAATTCTTCTAACACTTCTTGCATTTCATAGGCATGTGCCGATTTGTTTGAACATACCGCGATCAACAACTGCTGATCTGGGTAGTAGACGGAATGGTAGTTGACCCCGGGATCGTAGCCCATCTGGATGTACTTCACCACTTTTTGTTCTATCACTTTCATTAAACCGCCATAGCCATAAAAAAATTCATCTTCCTCATGGACTTGTGGTGTCAAAAATATCTCGGTCATTGTTTTACTCAGTAATTGCCCGCTCATCAATGCATGCCAGAATTTTTCTAAGTCTTCAACTGATACATAAGCACCGCCATCCGGTCCGCCCTTGGCTGGGATGGAAAATATATTGGTTTTAAGTCCTGATTCCGTTTCAATATATCCCAATGCCGTATTGCGAGGCAGCGTGTCTTGGGCAAAGTAACCAGCATCTGTCATTTCTGCTTTTTCAAAAATATTCTTTTCAATATAGTCGGTAAAGTGTAAGTCGCTAACTGCTTCCACCACCATTCCTAAGAGGATGTACCCTGCATTGTTGTACTTGACCTTGCTTCCCACTGGATCAGTCATGGCTTTTCTTTGAAAAAGCGGCAAAAAATCAAGGGGGGTTCGCACTCGGTAGGTCGGCAAGTCTTGCCAAAGTGCTTCAAAATCATCGGATACTTCTTCATCAAAATAGTCAGGGATACCAGAGGTATGTGTCAGCAAATGATGAACAGTCACAGCTTGATCAAAGTTTGGCAATACATCGGGAACACACTCCTGCAGTGTCGTGTCAAAGCTCAGTTTGCCTGCTTCAACTAATTGGCAAATGGCTAGTGCCGTAAAAAGCTTGCAACCTGAGGCAATGCCAAAACGGGTATGGGCACGATTTGGCAATTTGTCTGCATCGTTTGCATAGCCAAAAGTGCGATCCACCAAAACCTTGTCAGCTTTGACCACACGAATATTGCCATAAAAAGCGTACTCTTTTTGCTTTTGTTCTAATCTCTTATCAATTAATTGGGTATTCATTTTCTCTTCCTCCGAATGTTTCGTACAAGGACAACTTGTCGTCAACACCAGCCTACCCTTTTCATATTTGGAAACGCAACATCCTTATCTCCTCCTATCTGTTATCAGGGTATCATAGAATAAAGCGCTTCACAATGGTGGTATCTTTGTACTTTGTGTGCAAAGATACCCGACCATTCTATCCATCTGTCATTTCATGAGCAATGGCAATCTACTCGCTGTTTCTCGGAATTTTGAAAAAAAACTATGTTTATTTTATGTTTTGTTCTCAATGTTAGCTTATCAATGGTGAGGGCTTATACGATTTTTCGATAACTATTGCATAGGAAGGAATTTAGAGTGCGTACGAAGTTATAAGACAGAGCGAAGAACGAGTATTTTGAATGGCCTTAAATTGCTAAAAGGTAAAAAAACATTCCATTTCCCCTTGCTTGCAAAGTGAAATGGACTGTTTTCATGAAATAACCTTTAACCGTTTGAAGCCGACTGTTATAGATCAGCTCAATGCAGTTGACGGAAACGTTTTGATCAATGTCACCGTTTCTTCTGCCCCATAATCCCCTTCGGCATATAAATCAAGATACTCTTCCAACAAATAGTCAGCAAGGTCTTGGGAAGATTGCGTAAAACCAGCCTTTTCGTAAGATTTGACTGCAGCAATATTTTTTCTCGATGGTCGCATCATCAATTTTTTTATGCCGAATGTTTCATGTAAATGATCACCGAGGGTGACGATCGCATCGGTGCCAAATCCTTTGCCGCAATGAATTTCCCGATTCAACCAGATATCCAGTTCTGCTATGCCGTCTTTTAGATGAAATGAGGAGTAGCTAATAAAGCCAATAGGTTCACCTGCATGTAGAATCAAAAAGCCTCTGCCATCTTGCGGTTGGGCACCAGTAAAGTAATACTCTTGATAGTCCTCAAAAAACTCTGCTTCAGTGGCGATCGGTGCATTAGGATAAGAAGGTGGTCCGGAATGATACTTTGTGGTTTCAGAGTGAAAACACCATTGATAGACCGCTTCTTTATCTTTGATTTCCGCAGGGGTTAAAGTGACTTTGTTGCCTATTAGCATGTGGCATACTCCTTTGCTTAGTTAGTATATGATAGCTGCTGTGCCTATTTTAATCAAAGGTACTTTAGAAAACAACTGCTCGCCAATTCGTTTATTAAATATAGATTTCGTTTAGGAAAACAAAAAACCAATTGCTTTCTTTCATTTTTCAAAGACTTACTATGTAGGTTACATACATAAACAAAACCGAAACAGCAGACTTCCTCTCTGTTTCGGTCTTACTTCATTAGTCTACGAAAAATTCTTCTAACACTTCTTGCCTTTCATAGGCATGTGCCCATTTGTTCCACCTACCTATTCACTGAGATGGCCATTCGGTGATAGGTATGGCGCTTGCCTCTGATGGCGATGGATAGTTGCAAGATGTTCTCGGGATCAGCGGTCCCAGAAAAACCTGCATCTCCGATATGATGAAGGTCGCAGCCGGCACGTTTGCTAGTCAATGCCAAGGCACGGATCGTACCTGTATCTGCACCTTCCTGTGTAGTGCCAATGGTGCCCATGACCAACTTCTCTTTTTGGTGGATAAAGGCCACTAGATCACTCATATGTTGTTCACTCAGCCCAGGAATCGTGCCCGCGATGGGTACAAGAATAACATCGGCTCCAGCTTGAATGAACGCAGACGCAATTTCTTCATCTAACACGGGTTCATTGACACCAGCTCCGTGCATTTTTCCAGCAATAATGATCCCAGAGAAAATGGCTCTTGCTTGTTTGATTGCCGCTGTAATCTCTTTATTTGAAACGCCAGTGGAAGGATTTCCTGTCAGACAGATAAAATCAAATCCAAGTGCTTCTGCACGAGCCATGTTTTTCTTTGTTGCCAAACGCCCAGTAGCGATAGTTGTCAGCTGTTCCATCTGCTCCGCACAATCGTCGACAGGCTCAAGATTGACTCCAATAGGCCGCCCCGTTAAGCATTGCAAAAAGCGAATGGGGTCATCCGTTGTCGGTAATCCTTTGATAGCGCCGTTTTCGCAATCAAATAGGTTCAGCAAAATCAAATCCGCCCCAAATGCAGCGACGAATTCAGCATTGGTGATTCCTCTAGACATCGGATCGATTTGGACATCATTTTCTGCTACGATCGTCCGCCCCGCACTTCCTCGGATACTTTCCAATAGCTGGTCTTTATCAAATGATTTAAAATCAGCTGCCGTGCAATTCAATAATCGTTTTGTCTCCATTTACTCCTCACTTTCTGAACCTAGTCCACTGGCTAATGTCCGATTATCCAGCATTTTGAAGAATGGATAATAGATGGCGATAGAAACCGTCAGATTCACCAGTTGTAAGATTGCCCCCGAAATATGTCCGCCTGTGGCTAGATAACCGCCGATGATTGGCGGCATCGACCAGGGCACCAAAACGACGGCAGGTTGGACGATCCCCATGGCAACTGTCGTATAAGAGATGATATAGCAAACGACCGGCGTCAGAATATAAGGGAACAAAATCAATGGATTCATGACAACGGGCAATCCAAACATGATGGGTTCATTGACATTGAAAACCGTTGATGGAAATCCGAGTTTCCCCAACTCTTTTAAATACTTGCTTTTACTTCTGACTAATAGCAAGATCGCTAAGCCCAAAATCACCCCACTACCGCCAATCCAGACAAAGGTATTCATAAAGGTATAATTGATGATATGCGGAATCGTTTCGCCGTTTTGAAAAGCGATTCGATTCTCATCGATCATTTGAATCCATGTCGGCTGCAAGACGCTCAAGACCAAGTCCCACCCGTGGATACCCACTGACCAAAACAATGACGTAAACATAATGGCAAACAGACCGCCTACAAAGCCTCCGCCAATGATAGATAGTGGTTGTCCCACAAGGCTGTACAGCAGATCATGAACATTCGTGTTGCCGAATGATTCCACTAATAAACGAATCACCCAGAAAAGCGAGAGGCAAAAGAATGAGGGGATCAATGCAATAAAGGAGCGACTGACCGCCGGGGGAACGTTTTCTGGCATGCGAATCACGATATTCTTTTGTACGAATAATCGGAAAATCTCCGCCGTGATTAGACTAGTGATGATTGCTACGATCAGCCCGCGGCTACCAAGATAAGACATTTGAATGCCGCCATCTTCAATCGGAGTGACTAAAAGAAAAACCGAAGCTGCCAATACACCGGCAGATAAACCGCTGACGCGGTAAGTGGTTGCTAAACTATACGCAATAGCAAAGGAATTGAACAGCGCCATCACACCAAAGGTCACTTGTACGACAAAGTCTAATTTGCTGCGCCATTCCCCGCCAAAAATACTAGTAACAAATAGGTTAAAGCCTTCCCATGGAACGTTAGATAAAATAACAAAAATGGAACCGATAATAATCAAAGGCATCGTGGTGACAAGTCCATCACGGATGGCAACTAGATGCTTTTCACCGCCAATTTTCATTCCCCATGGCAGCATTTTTTCTTCCATAAATTTCTTTAACGAATCCTTCATAAGCTTCCTCCTTAACCTTAAAAGAACGCTGACAGATTGCTTTCAGGTATCTTTTCGAAGTGTGAATAGAAACCAAGGCTTGCCACCTTCAAGAACCTAGGATTGAAGTGCTGATCGCCAGAACGCTATTTCTATGAACACAGTAAGAACGCATGGCATTGGATTTCTCAACTATGACTGCCTATTTTCCATGCGACTGTCCTCAACTGATCTTCACACCTGTTATTTGCCGCAAACGATCCTGCGCATGAACCGTTTCAAACGACAAAAAAGGCATTGGACAAGATTGTCCAATGCCTTTGGCATAGCAAAATAAGCGTCCAGCATCCCACGGTTTTTGCCCAAAAACCTGCCTGAATCTACTAGAAATCGACAAGAAAATCGGGTACAATAAACACGTTGATGCCTTTGGCGATCAACTATGGCAACTTGATTGGTCATCCGTCTTAAGGGTGTGACTGATCAGGGCCTCGTAAATCTGTTGGCGCAGAGATACGAGGTGCCTATTTTTTTGGTTTCTATTCGCTTACATTTTATAGAATGTTTTTGGGAAAAGCAAGCGAACATCGTAACAAAATTGTAAATAATGGTCAAAAAAATAAAAAACTATTGTGATTTGTTTGATTGAAACAGAAAATAGTAATTACTTTGCGTATTTATAAAAAAAGAGGACCGAATCATCCATGATTCAGTCCTCCTTTTCGCGCTAGACAAATACAAACAAAATTCCAGAGCAGATCGTGCCTACCAATAGCCCACGAATACTGCCTTCTCCTTCATTGGGTAACTCAAATTTGATGATATTGACCAGCAAAGCGCCGGTGATCAAGGCTTCAATGATGACCACCAAATAGTAGGGCAATGAAACAAAGAGGGAGAACGCAGCTCCCGCGAAAATACTGAAGGAAAGCACAAAACGGCCATATTTGTTATAGAGGGCACCATGATGGTGATAGAGCAGCCAATCGTTCATGAGAAAGTGCAAACCAAAGGCAATAAAGTAGGTCAAAATGTAAAAACGCTCTGATAGCGTATTGGCAATCACGATATAGCCGATCATGATATTGTAGATCACATGAAAAGCGATATCCGACCAAAAAAAGGCGTTTTTGGCACTGGTGATGTCTTTCTTTTCTAACACCATAAACGTCCGCTCATCGATTTTGTAGATCACGTAACTGAAGACTAAGCCAAACAAAACGATGCCATAGACCCCATGACTATAAAAAATCCCCGAATCCCAGCCAAATTCATCGATCAACACCGTTTGAAAATACGCCAAATGGGGCAATAGATGAACGATCGCGTAGGAGATCCCTACCCCAGCGGCAAAGGAGCTCATGTATTGCACGTTTAGTTTTCTGGATGAGATAACATTTGAAGATAGATGGATGAAGATAAACCCTAAAGTGATCATGCAATTCACAAAATTGTTTGTTAGATACGTCATTGTTTTCTCCTTCTTACATTCCGTTCGCGGCATCGTTTAAGCGCAATTTTCAATAACAAAGTCTTTGTAATTAGTTATTTTTGGTTATTTTCATGAAATATTCTTGTTTACTATACAGTAAGTGGGCTCGGGGGGCAATAGGTTTTTTAGGTTTTTGGGGAGAAATATTTTTGATAGAAAATGACCTTCATTGTTGCCGATTTTTTCCCAATGACCTTGTCTTCATTTTCGGATAGGATAATCTTGTTTTTACTCTAGCAGACACTAGGTCTAACTTCATTTTTATAAAAAATTGCGCTTATTTGAAGTTAACTTCAAATTTCCGAAAAATTGTAACCAATTTGAAGTTATCTTCAACTTTCTCAATTATGACAGATTTTTGACGTTCGTAACCAATCACTGATGAATTCAGAAAGCCGTTGTTGCTCCTATTCCATTAAAAAAAAGAAGCAAGAACTTGCAGCGTCCTTGCTTCTTTTTTGTTACAATTCATTATACTTCTTTTTCGAATCTTTACTTTCTTTCACCGGATACTTCATGTTGTTTTTTTCCAGCTTTTCTTTGATGATCTCATCAATATCAAGACCCAAATTGTCTGCCAGCATATAGGAATAAATCAGAACATCGGCAATTTCTTCTTTTAGATGTTCGAAATCTTGAGTGGCTTCTTCAGGTGTTTTCCATTGAAAAATCTCCAACAATTCGGCGGCTTCGATGGAGATAGAAATAGCTAGATCTTTTTCATTATGGAATTGTCGCCAATTGCGATCATCTCGGAATTTATTGATCCGTTCCATTGAAGAGGGTTGGTTTTGCATGGTTGGACTGGCTCCTTTCGTTTTGTAGGGCTATGAGTTTTTGGCGGAGATTGGGATTGATTGCATAGATGTAAAGCCCTTTGATTGCTCGTTTCATTAATACATTCAATGAATTAAGGATGATCGTTTCTTTGGCTTTCTTCGTCAATTCTTGGTTCATATCGTCACGTCCCGTAAACGCCCCTTTGTCCTCATATTTATCGATATCGATGACAAGCTGGTCGGTCTCTGGATCGTAATCAACGGAAGGGCCAATGACGACTCCTACATTGTTTAAATCAAAACCTTGGACGGTGTAGATTGATCCGACTTCACTGATTGTCTCTGGTCGCTCCGCCCATGTTCGCTTCGTGTCGGTCGTATTCCATGGCAGGTTGATCCCACCAGGATCTACAAGATAAGAAGCTCCGTCTTTTTTATGAACATAATCGAATGTTGAGATGATCCGTGACAGACCTTCCTTTTTATCGAGAGAAAAGATTTTATTCTTCAACGCATCATGGGTTTCCATAATCTGAAGCTCAAAAGATGCTGTTGATTCTGGAATCGGTGTTACACGTTTTTCTACGATATCATCGATCCATTGAATAATTTGTGGACTACTTTTCATTCTTAATTGATCTTTTAGCTGAAAGCGAGAAGCATTGTACCTTTTCTGAAACTGATCCAATTGGTCCTGATCCCAATAACTTTTGATTTTCAATACTTGCTTCGGATCAAAGATACAAATCGTGATTTTTGCTCGCTTGATAATTTCTTCTAGTTGGTTTTCATAGTGAAAACTGTTATAGCTGTCTTTCTTCGTTAAAAGCAAATGGGCCTCATCCACAATAACGATGTCTGGGTGCAACTTCTGATTATCTGTTTTATTAATAAAGGAAGTTGGCTTTAACATATGATTCTTTTTTAAATTTGGCAAACTTTCTGCCATTGTATGATAGGTTTTTAACATCTCTGAATGGTTGACCAGCAAATAATTATCAGTGCCTTTTAATACAGACTCTGATTTTGTATAGTCTTGAAGGGTGTTATAGAGAGATGCTAATAAGACGCTCTTTCCCGTTCCAGCTTCTCCTTCAATCATCAAGACTTTTTGTGTTTCATCCTGCTGAATCGCTTGTTTACAGTACTCAATGATTTCAAGTTTTATATCTAACTGTTCTGGCGTCAGTTCTTTAAAAGGGGATAATTTATACACATCTTTGTTGCGAATCGTATCGATTGAGTGCTTCGCCAACTGACGCCTTTGCAATTCTTCCCATAACTCTTGGAAGACCACTTCATCATAATACTCTTTTTCATAATACTGATGCATCTGCACCTGTCTTGTTTGACTGACATTTTGCAACTGAAACTGCTCATCCCCAATGAAGTGATTGATCAAATTGGTTTCGATATTGTAGGTCGCTGATTGATTGAATTTTTCATGACCAATCAGCAGGACTTCTTTAATTTCTCTGCGCTTAGCGTTATTCAAGTGCTGCTTCAATCGTTTGTTCACTTGAACCGTTTGACCAATGTACGCAACAGGTCTTTTCTTTTCATTTCGGTTGTAGAGTATGTAAACGACTGGGTACTGATCGATATAAGCCGTCGTTATGCTAGATAGCTCACCTTTCTTGAAATGATGATCTTCTATGATTAGTTGGTTGGTCATATTTTAGAGTCTCCGTTTAGTGTCTATTCCATTAAGGTTATTTATTTTAGTATATCATTGCATATTTTGCTCTTAAAGCATTAAAGACAAAATTGGTAATTTTTTGTTTTAGCAAAATAACCATTATTTAAAAAAATCGCTGTTGATTAATCTACTAATTTCGTCCAACGTGCATACTTTGCTAATGATTTAATAGACTAACTTATTATCCTGAAACTCTTTTCAAACGAATCCTCTCTAAAACGTTCTAAAATAAATAGCTGAAAATCCCCTTTGATAATTCATCAAATATCCTCTGTTTAGGATATTTATAAATTGTTTATTAAATCAAAAGAATTTATTTTTCAACATTAAAATAAATATTTTATAATTTTAATTTGACCAAATCATTCAATATGAGATAATCATTTACGAAAGGATGATTTGATGAACCATACAGTTACCAGCCTAAGATATCTACGGATCGCTCAAATTTCTTTGTTAACATACTATATTTATTTAGCCGTCCATGACAATATTTTCGAAGCAATTCCATTACTGTTAATCAGTGGTATTTTAGATCTCGTGTACCCGCCAGACTACGCAAACCAGTCATTTTGGTTCCCTTATAAAAAGAAAACAATATTTTTAAAAAGCAACAATTTGTTTCTGGAAAGAGCTCTAGAAATCTTAACCACAATTGTTCTTGGTATTTTCCTATCTCTTGTTTTTTAAAGGAACAACTTGTGATTGTTGGTTCCCTTCTACCCAACAACTGAATTATTTTTCTATTGCTCACTATTTTATCCATTTGTCTATTAAAATGGATTTATTAAATGAATAACGAATCCTTGACTGTTGAGATGACGCTAGTATTTAATCGAAAGGAAAGGTGATTTTTTATGAAAAGAATTTGTTTTGTCTTAGTTTTGAGCAATGGATTATCTTACACACCATTAACTCCAGGTGTTCTTTATCAAAGAGACACAAGCCTCAAAGACTATTTTTCACCGTTTTACGACGTTTCAATCAATTATCTGAGAGATAAAGATACTGTTGATTACTTGGTCCTTCCTGAGCCATTTGCTCCTTTTGATAATGAAAATAACCTCCCTATCATAAAAGTTCCTTCAAAATTTTTTCTGACTAAGGACTTTGAAAAAATTAAGGATTACATTGATGACTACTTTAAAGAAAACGATGCTAAGTAATACTAATCTTCGATCGTTTTAAGCTCTTACTGATTGATACCGTTATCAATCAGTTTTTTTCTTCGATTTGCCAACTTCTTTTTGGACGAGAAAACAGTCCGAATATTCTAAAACTATTACTTTACGATAAAATTATTCCAATTATTAATAAGGTAGTATTTTGATGAACGAAAACAAAGGCATCTGTTACATCGTTATTATTCGTTTATTTTTTGCATATAGAAAAACAGACCAAATACTCAAATTTGGTCTGTCTGACGTGGCTATTCATTATTGCTTCGCATATCCGTTACCATGACCCGGACTATAACTCTGTGCTTCTGAATCTGTAATCAACGTGAAGTTCTCTGGAATCTTTACTTGTCCATAGGTCTTGCCACTTTCGACCTTCAAGAACTTATACCCTGCAGGTGCTTGGTACCATTCGCCAACCAATGAAGGAGATGGGGTGGCTTGGTTGGCATTCGCCTGATTTGCTTCCTCATTAGCTTTCGCTTGCTCTGCGGCTTCTGCTTGTTCTTTGGCCTGTTTCTCACGCTCAGCTTTTGCAGCCGCTTCGGCTTCTTTCTTCTTATCAGCGATCCGTTTGTCACTGCTTGTCTTTGCACTGTCATATTGACTATCCAATGCAGCAAAGTCATCTTTTAAGGTACCTGGTGAGTAATCTTTCAACGCCAATGAATCTTCCAGAGTTGTTTTCGCAGTTGTAAGCTCTTTTGTTTCATCCTTCGTAAGATCACCATCATCAAGCAATAATGTTGTTTCTTTAATCAGTGATTTGGCTTTAAATTCATAGTCTTTGAATTCTTTAGCAGTCGCTTCTTGCTTTTGCCTGATGTTTTCAATCAGCTTCGCCGAATCACTCTGTCGTTCTTCAACAGCTGTCTTTTCATCTGCATCTTCGAAAAATGTTTGGTTGACTGCTTTGTTTTGCGTTAAGTCTTTTTTATCGCGCTCTGACAAATAGTCTTTTTTCAGCAATGTATCTGTTGCTTTGTTATCTTCTTTGAGCTTATCAACTAGAGAAATCAGTTCTTTTTGATGCCTCTCGACTGCTTTAGCCAGTGTTGTTACTTCATTTGCTAAAGACCTGACAGGTGTAATTTCACTGGTTCCAAATACCGTTTGATACTTCTCTGTGATTTCATTGATTTGCGTTTGATCATCTTTGGTAATAAACGCTTCATCGCTTTTTTTAGCCAACGCATCTAGTTGTGTTTTGATTTGGCTAAGTTCTGTTTTAACGGCATTGGCTTCTGCAGATGACACATTCTTTTCAACTTTTGCGAGCGTTGCTTCACTTTGCGCAATCAAATCCAATAAACCTTGTCTATTTTCACGATCCTTCACTTGATCAAACGAGGTCAATTCATGTTCTAATGTGCTTTGTTCATCTTCTGAGATAAACACTGATTGAAGCAATTTATTGATTTTTTGTTCTTGTTTTTCTTGCTGATCATAGACATCTTGGTAGGCATTTGCATTCACAGAGGTTGCAATGATCCCTGTCATTGAAAAAGCCAAAACAATCCCTAATAACTCTTTTCTTAATTTCATTCTTTCTCTCCTATTAGACCAACTCTTTATATTTGTTTATTCCTAATGCCCGAAATGTATCCAAAGTGATTTCCCCATTCTCTTCATCATCGGTCATATCGTTGAGGAACAAATAATACGCACGCAATTCATCCACTTTTCCATGGAAATATGACCGTTCCTTCTTGTCTTGCCATTTTTTTTCTTCTGCTAACCAATCAAAAAGACCACTTGCTTCTTCTTGAGGAAGTTTATTGAGTTGTTGGTCAATAAAAAAGACAAGCGCTTCTTGTTGCAATAATTTTGGATTTGCTTTTCGCAAATATTTTTTTAATTGTGCATATGATTTACTTTCAACACGAGTTTTATTTGCATAAAAAAGAGCAGTGCTCATTCCCACCAAATAAACAAGCAAAGGATTGATTCTTACCACATCTAAAAAAACGATGAGGCTTGCTAGTAGGATCAATCCGATAGATACTACTATGACTTTTTTATAGTATTGCTTTTGTTTCTGATATTTACCCATAATATCTTGGTACTCTTTCATTTTTTTACCACCCTTATTTTATTTATTAACAAGATTATAATAGCCTTTACTTTCAGTCGTAGCAAGGTATATTTTGCGTTTCCACTGTCTTTTTCATAAAACACCTAATCCTTTTTGTCAGGTGATAAAAAATCCGAGATAAACCTTTACAATTTCGCCAATTTGCACATCCTTCGACTTATTCCATATTGACATAAGCTACCATAAACGATAGCATAAAAATGAAACCGTGTGCAAAATTAAATATAAGGTGTGTCCTCGTTGAATATGATCAAGTCTATCCTGCATCATAGCGGCAATTGGCTAAAGAATGTTTATTTCGGGCAAGATATTGCTTATCCGTTTATCCTCGCTCTTGTGTTACCCGTGATCCTCGATTAATTTTTTCATGTGAGTTTTAATTTTGTCAATACAGCGATGATCAGCTCCGCTGGTACAGAAACAGTTAGTGTGGTCAGTATGGTTGGCAGTTTGCATTTCTTCTTGGTCAATACGTTTACTGCTGTCGGATTGGGTGGAACAGTCTTGATGGCACAATATTTCGCCAAAAAAGAGCGCAAACAACATAGCAAAGTGTGCAGTGGCACAGTCTACGGTACCGTCTTTTTGGCCTGTTCAGTCAGTATTTTGATTGCTGTTTTTCAGAAAGGTATCTTGCAGTTGTTATTCGGACAAGCAGAGTCGCTGGTTTTGGACCATGCCAAGATTTATTTGTTGGGTCTATTGGCCTCATACCGATTGCAAGCAATATTAGAAGGAACCAATGGCAGTTTGAGATGGATTGGCCACACGAAGGCCTCATTTAAAATTATCTTTGCTAATGAACTTTGTCTACATTGTCTTCAATATTCTCTTTTTGCATGTATTAGGCATGGGGATGATTGGGTTGCTCTTTGCTGTCTACACATTGCGCATCAATCGCGGGCTCTTTATATTAAAGAAAGAAGACTTATGCATATTCGCATGAAAGTCATCAGCAAAGTGTTAAAGATCAGTATTCCCTTTGCTGCTGACTCTTTGTTTTTTTATGGCGGAAAAATCATTATCCAAACAATGATCGTCAGTTTTGGAACCAATGTGATTGCTACCAACGCGATTGCGTCTTCAGGGATTCAGATTTTAGAAATCATTCCTAGCGCCTTGGCCACATCACTTGTGCCAATCGTGGGCCAAAGTATTGGACGGGGCAATATCGCAGACGCCAAGAAGTTTACGAAGGCCTTTGTTTTGACTGGTATGGTGGCGTTTCTTGTGATTAACTTAAGTCTGCTGCCCTTCTTTTCATATGGGATGCGCCTGTTCAATCCGCCGGCAGTTATTGTTCCAGCGATTTATCGGCTTTATTTGATTGCCATCGTGATGCACTTTCTAACTTGGAGCATTGTCTTCATTTTGCCTGCTGCATAGCGCGTTGCTGGCGATACCAACTTCACGACCATCGCTTCGCTGCTTTCGATTTAAATTTTCCGGATTGGTATGGGGTACTTGGCTCGTATCGTTTTGTTTTATGGATTGACAGGGATTTATGTCGTGATGACCATCGAATGGGGCGTTCGGGGCCTGATTTTCTTGCTGCGATTTTGAGGGAAGAAATGGTATCAGCATACGTTGACGTAAGTGGTAATTGTTTTCACATGAAAAAAGGGCTCTATAATTTATGGGACTGATGAATCAGAATTGATTCTTCAGCCCCATTTTCATTTTAGATATTAAAAAACATATCGTTCTCTAGTATGATTAAATCACCACAAAATAAACAAACTGAGAGGACGATATGCTATATGAATGATTCTATCAAAAAATGCTGAGAATAATAGAGAAAGATTTGATGATTACAGAGGTCTCTTACGAGACCCTTCAGAAGAAAAAGACGTTGGTCGTCGATGCTGTTCTCTCGCCTACTCCTCGAGCTTGTAGAAGTTGTGGTTCTACTGTGGTAGATGGAAACGGGAAAGCAATTATAGTGAAAAATGGGAAGAAGGAAACGATTGTCCGTTTTGAACAATGCAATCATATGCCTTTGGTTATGCGCCTAAAAAAGCAGCGCTATACCTGTAAAAACTGCCGCACCCATTGGACTGCTCAAAGTTATTTCGTCCAACCCAGACATTCAATCGCAAATCATGTTAGATATAAAATTGCTTCTTTACTGACTGAAAAAGTATCTTTATCTTTTATTGCGAAAAGCTGTCAGGTATCTTTGACCACCGTTATTCGTACATTGAAAGAGTTTAAAAGCTATTTGCCAAAGCAATCTAAGAAGATTCTCCCCAGAGTATTGATGGTTGATGAATTTCGCTCGCATGCTTCCATAGAAGATAAAATGAGCTTTATTTGCGCAGATGGCGAAACAGGAAAATTATTAGATGTTTTGCCTATGCGTAAATTACCTCGATTAACAAGCTATTTCTTAGGTTGTACCAATCCAGAAGAAGTAGAATTCTTGGTGACAGACATGAACGCTGCCTACTTCCAGCTCACCAAACGTGTTCTGCCAAATGCGAAAGTAGTGATTGATCGTTTTCATATTGTCAAACACATGAATCAAGCGTTCAATGAGTTGCGTATCCGTGAAATGAATGAACTTCGTAAAGCAGGACAGAAAAACCAGGCAGAAAAACTGAAAAAGAACTGGCGCTTTTTGCTAAAAAATCGTGCAAACATCAACCATTATGAATACAAAACATGGAAAAGTTTCCGAGCACCAAAATACCCATTTCTTACTGAAGCAATGATGATTGATCGATTGCTTGAGTTTTCTACGCCCCTAAAGGAGGCGTATCCCATTTTTCATGAATTAGTTGAAGCCTTTCGAGACAAAGACCCTGACTTATTTTTCTCCTTATTGGCAGAACTTCCAGAAACGTTAGATGGTGGCTTTCGGGAGAAGCTTCAAAACCTTCTGACCTATGAAGAAGGCATTACCAACGCAATGATCTAACCTTATTCCAATGGAAAATAGAAGCGAAGAATACCCACATAAAGACAATGAAACGAGTATCCTACGGATTTAAATCATTCGAGAACATGAGAATTAGAATCTTTTTGATCAATCAAATAATCAATGTAAGATAACAAAAAATCTGAGCCAGAATGTGGTTCATTCTGACCCAGATTTGATTTTGCACAACTCATCAGTCCTTATTGACAAAGAGCAAAAAAAGCCAGAAACGCCTTCAAATAGGCATTTCTAGCTTATGCAATTCAATTACCCCACAGAACCTTCCATCTCATAACTAATCAACCGGTTCAATTCGACTGCGTATTCCATCGGTAATTCTTTGGTGAATGGTTCGACGAATCCCATGACGATCATTTCGGTTGCTTCGCTTTCGGAAAGACCGCGACTCATTAGGTAGTACAGTTGTTCTTCTGAGATTTTGGAGACTTTGGCTTCGTGTTCTAGGGACACTTGGCTGTTGTGGATCTCATTGAATGGGATGGTATCGGATTTCGATAGGTCATCCATGATGATGGTGTCACACTCGATATGGGAGATAGAGCCTGCGCTCTTCTTGCCGAAGGTGACTTGTCCACGGTAGTTTACTGCACCGCCGTCTTTAGAAATTGATTTTGAGACGATGGAGCTGGAGGTATTTGGTGCGTTATGGATCATTTTTGCACCAGTATCTTGGATTTGGTTGGCACCTGCAAAGGCAATGGAAAGCATCGTGCCCCGTGCGCCTTTGCCATCAAGATACACACTTGGGTATTTCATGGTTGTTTTGGCACCTAGGTTGCCATCGATCCATTCAACGGTAGCACCTTCTAAGGCTTTGGCCCGTTTGGTTACTAGGTTGTAGACGTTGTCTGACCAGTTTTGAATGGTGGTGTAGCGGCAGTAAGCGTCTTTTAGGGTAAAAATTTCAACGATGGCTGCGTGCAAACTATTGCTTGAATAGGTTGGGGCGGTACAGCCTTCGACGTAATGGACGCTGGCGCCTTCGTCAACGATGATCAATGTGCGTTCGAACTGACCGGTATTTTCGGCATTGATTCGGAAATAGGTTTGTAATGGCACATCGACACGAACGCCTTTTGGTACATAGATAAAGGTACCACCTGACCAAACGGCTGAGTTTAAAGCAGCAAGCTTGTTATCGGTTGGTGGGACTAATTTTGAGAAGTATTGTTTGAACAGCTCAGGGTATTCCTTCAAGGCTGAATCGGTATCGGTAAAAACGATGCCAAGTTTTTCAAACTCTTCTTTCATGTTGTGGTAAACGACTTCTGATTCGTATTGGGCAGAAGCGCCAGCCAGGTATGCCCGCTCGGCTTCTGGAATACCAATGCGCTCAAAGGTCTCTTTGATTTTTTCTGGTACGTCATCCCAATCACGGGCAGGACGATCACTTGGTTTTTGGTAATATTTGATGGCATCAAAATCGATGTCAGACAGGTCTGGGCCCCAGTTTTGCATGGGCATCTTGTTGAAGGCTTCAAGAGACTTCAAGCGGAACTCAAGCATCCATTCTGGCTCTTGCTTGACCCGTGAGATTTCACGGACGATGTCTTCGGTCAATCCTTCGCCGGTACTAAAAACAGGCTGCACGTCATCGTGGAAGCCAAATTTATATTCTTCTAATTCGGGTACACCCATGGTTCTCACTCCTTTTGTAGTGCGGTTGTCTATTCGCTGGTTTCTTCAGTGTCAGATTCATTGGCGTGGCTGTGACTGACAGATGCTTGTGTACTGTCGGCAGCAATAGCTTTTTCTAATGCTTTCCAAGCTAAGGTCGCACACTTGATGCGTGCAGGAAACTTCGCCACACCTCCAAGCATGGAAGCATCGCCTAAGCGATCGCTTTGGGGAATGTCGTTTCCTTGGACGAGTTCAGAAAACAAGCCTGATAGCTCACCAGCTTCTGCTAGTGTCTTACCGATAATCGCATCCCCCATCATGGATGCACTGGCGGTACTGATGGAACAGCCTTCGCCAGTAAACGCGATGTCTTTGATGGTGTCTCCTTCGACAGCGAGCTCCAAGTGGATCACGTCGCCACAGGTAGGGTTATTCAATTCGACTTTGTACGTTGAATCATCCAAGGTGCCCCGATGATGTGGGTGGCTGGAATGATCCAGAATGACTTGTCGATACAAATTATCTAATTTCGTTAGTGCCATGTTGGAAAAACTCCTTCGTCAGCTTGATGGCGTCAACCAGTCGATCGGCGTCCTCTCTTGTATTATACAGGTAAAAGCTGGCCCGTGCAGTCGCTGGGACTTGCAAATAGGTCAAGAGGGGTTGGGCACAATGATGACCTGCCCGTACGGCGATGCCTTCCATGTCTAAAGCGGTGGCAACATCATGAGGATGGATGCCTGCTAGATTAAAGGCGATCACTCCCGTGCGTTTTGCTGCTTCTTGGGGGCCATAGATGGTCAAGCCTTCAATGGCTTGCAGTTTTGGCAAAACGTAAGCAGCTAAGTCTGCTTCATGGGCGTGGATATTTTCTAAGCCGATTTCTGTTAAGTAATCCACCGATGCACCTAAACCGATCGCACCGGCAATATTTGGTGTACCAGCTTCAAATTTCCACGGCAGTTCTTTCCACGTGCTTTCTTGCAGATGGACAAAATCGATCATTTCCCCACCAAATTCGACGGGCTCCATCTGATCCAGCCATTGCCGCTTGCCGTACAAGACACCGATGCCAGTTGGTCCGCACATTTTATGGCCAGAAAAGGCATAGAAATCACAATCCAGTGCTTGGACATCAACTGTCATATGTGGAACAGCCTGAGCACCATCCACCACCATGACGGCTTGGTGCTGATGCGCCAATTTGGTTAGCTCCGCAATCGGATTGATCACGCCTAAAACATTGGAAACATGAGCGATCGAAACGATAGCGGTTTTTTCAGTGATCTGTTTCTTGGCATCTTCCATGTCCAAGGTGCCTTCTGGCGTCAGCTGGATATATTTCAAGGTAGCTTTTTTTCGGGCTGCTAATTGTTGCCAAGGGATGATATTGGAATGATGTTCCATATAGGAAATCACGATTTCATCGCCTTCATTGACAAAACGGTCGCCGTAGCTGCGGGAGACCCAATTTAAACCAGTGGTCGTCCCTCGAGTAAACAGCACTTCCGCCGTTTCATTCGCATGGATAAAGCTGCGCACTTTTTCCCGTGCGCCTTCATAGGAATGGGTCGCCCGTTCTGCGAGGGTATGGACCCCACGATGAACGTTGGCATTGTCTTGATGGTAATAATCGGTGATCGCCTGCAGCACCGCCTCTGGCTTTTGCGTAGTGGCAGCATTGTCGAGGTAGACCAATGGTTCGTCATTTACGAGCTGATCCAAGATGGGAAACGCTTGTTTCACTTTTTGGGCATCGATCATGCGAGTAACTTCCCTTCGATAACGGCAACCAATTCTTGTTGCACTTCTTTGACTGGGATCGCGGTCAAGACGGAGCCCAAGAAGCCACGAATCACCAAACGTTCCGCTTCTGCTTTGCGCAGCCCACGACTCATCAAGTAGTACATTTCTTCTGGATCGACCCGTCCCACACTGGCTGCGTGTCCGGCGGTTACTTCGTGCTCATCGATCAAAAGGATTGGGTTGGCATCGCCACGGGCTTGGTCAGAAAGCATCAAGACACGACTTTCTTGTTGCGCGTCCGCCCCTTTTGCTCCTTTTAAAATGTGTCCGATACCGTTAAAGGTTAAGACGCCGCGTTCTCTAATGACGCCGTGTTGCAGGATATGGCCAATGGAATGCGGTGCTTTGTTGGTGACGCGAGTGTCGATTCCTTGTGTTTGACGCCCAGCACTGATGGCGACCGCTTTGACTTCCGAATGCGCGCCTTCGCCTACAAGATCAGAATCAAAGTCCGCCACGACGTCGCCGTCATTCATGACTCCAATTGCCCAATCTACCATCGCATCTCGTAATACGTAGCCGCGACGATTCATGTACGTAGTGATGTTGACACCTAACTGATCAATCGCAGAGAATTTGACCTTCGCACCTGCTTTGGCGATCACTTCCACTACGATATTGCCAGACAGTTTTTTCGCTTGGTCGCCTTTGGTTTGGAAACGTTCCAAGTAGCTGAACTCACTGTGCTCATCAGCAACGATCAAAATGTGTTTGAAGAAATGCGCTTGACTATTGCCATTGTGATAGAAAATCGCTTCAAGGGGTTCTTCGATCACCACGTTTTTTGGTACATACAAGAACATGCCGCTATTCATAAACGCCGCATGTGCTGCGGTCATTTTGTCTTCATCCATTGGTACTGCTTTGGTCATGTAGTATTGATTGACCAACTCTGGTACTTCTTTCATTGCTGTAAACAAGTCGGTGAAGATCACGCCTTTGTCAATCAGCTCTTGCGGTAATTGCTCAAAGATGGTGGTGTCATCAAACTGAACGAGAGTCGGATGGTTATCCATCGCGTCAAAGGCGGGAACCAAGCCAGCACCTGTCTCCTTAGATTCACTTGCAGGTAAGGTTGGATCGATGAAGCCTGCAAATTCTTTTTCACCAGCAAGTGCTTGTTCGTCGATATTGAACAATGGCCAACGCTCGTAACGCACCCGCTCGATTTTTGGAAACGCAAGTTCATCCACTTTCGCAAGGGCTGCTTGGCGTAATTCCAACATCCATTCAGGCTCTTCTTTTAACGCTGAAAAAACGTTGACTTGTTCAAGATAATCCTGTAATTTTGCCATTTACCTTGCCTCCTTACGCTTCTTCTTCTTTGTAGTCGATCCCTAACTCTTTACTGATCCCAGCATAGCCTTCTGCTTCTAGGCGTTTGGCTAAATCTGCCGAACCGGTCATCACGACACGGCCTTCCATCATGATATGAACCACGTCTGGTGTGATGTAGTTTAACAGACGTTGGTAATGGGTGATGATCAAAGCGCCAAAGCCTTCGCCGCGCATTTCATTGACGCCTTTTGCTACGACTTTCAAGGCATCAATATCTAGACCAGAGTCGATCTCATCCAAAATCGCAAAGGTTGGATCTAGCATCAACAATTGTAAGATTTCATTTCGTTTCTTTTCTCCACCAGAGAAGCCTTCATTCAAATAGCGTTCCGCCATTTCTTCTGGCATATTCAATAAATCCA
The DNA here is from genome assembly GCF_051713745.1 of Enterococcus sp. DIV0421. Lineage (NCBI taxonomy): Bacteria > Bacillati > Bacillota > Bacilli > Lactobacillales > Enterococcaceae > Enterococcus > Enterococcus sp. DIV0421. The sequence continues at coordinate 2,091,062 of NZ_JBIOQM010000001.1, read as the reverse complement.
TTTTTTCATCTAATTTTTTCAAGAAATCCATGACAGAGATTTTGTCGTCTTCGTCACGTTTGGCATTGATCGCTGCCCGCATGAATTCCGCATTGGTGATGCCTGGAATTTCACTTGGGTATTGCATCGCCAAGAACAGACCTAAACGAGCTCGCTCATCCACTTCCATTTCCAAGACGTTTTCGCCGTCGAACAAAATTTCCCCTTCTGTCACTTCATAATTCGGGTTACCCATGATGGCAGCGGACAAGGTTGATTTCCCTGTACCGTTTGGTCCCATGATGGCATGGATCTCTCCAGTTTTTAACACTAAGTCAACGCCTTTTAAGATCTTTTTATCTTCGATTTGGACGTGTAGATTTTTGATTTCTAAAACTGACATTTCTTTCCCTCCAGTATCTTTTCTTTCTCACTATTTTAGACTAATTGAGAATGAACTTCAAACGCTATTCCCGACTTTTTTAAAATATTTATAATCTGTACATTGGAATTATTATAAAGTATTACATAGAGATAGTACATGGTTATTGTTCAGAAAGTCGACTATTTTTGAAATTTTACTTTTATCTTTCCACTATCTTCTTTTCTCTATTGTTGAAACCTTGTATTCTTAGGAAAACAAAGTGAAGGACCCTCACTCGTTTTTTGTGAGGGTCCTTCACTTTTTCCATCCTGCTGTTTTTTTAACTATAATGGAAAATTAAAGTTCATCATAAAATGCTGTGCAACATTAATCAGTTCTTTTTTTGATAGTTTCCCTAATATTTCAATCTTTCTACCGTCACGCTCGGAATAATATAGCGTATAAACTTGCTTTGTATTTACTTTACTCCCAGGTTTCAATTTATCGTGTTGAATATCGACAAAGTAAGGACGCTTCCTATCTGTACTCGTTATTGGACAAACAATGATCAAATTTGAGGTGTAACTGTACTCATCCCTGCTGATGACTAAAGCAGGCCTGCGCTTTTTGATTTCACTCCTTTTCGAGGGATCAAAATCAATAAATACAAGAGTCCCTTGTTCGAGCCTATTCATCAAGCTGCCTGCCTTCAACAATAAAATCAGCAGCTAGCATATCTTCTTCATCAACAAATTCTTTCTCTTTCGCAGCTAAAAAATAATCATCGATCTTAGGAATCAAGGAAATCGTACCATCGTTTTCTTTGCTGATAAAGTAGGTCTTACCAGCAGGAATCTCAAACTTACTTGCTAGCGTGACCATTACCGCATTTCCTTGCTTTCTTGTTTTCACTGTATCCAAAACAATCACCTTTCCTTCATAACATATATAGTCTATTTCACCACGTAGTTACTGTAATTACAAAATACAGCTAGGAGATCAGCCCCCTTTTTTACTAGGTACTTTACTATACGCAAAATGCATCTGATAAATCATCAACAACAAAAGAGGACACGAAAAAATCTCGCATCCCCTACCTTCACTTCTGCTGTGCCCATTCTTCTCGCAAGATGCCATACTTGATGGAATCATAATAGGTGCCTTCCCAGAAACGGACTTTGCGGATCTGGGCTTCTTTGGTCATCCCTAGCTTTTCTCCTAGTTTCATCATGCGGTGATTGCCCGACCACGTGGTATAACCGACACGCTGGATATGAGGCTGTGATTCAAACAACTCATTGATCCACTGACGAATTGCTTGGCTGCCAATGCCTTGATTCCAAAGGGAAGCATCATAGATGGCTATCCCGAATTCCAACCACTGCTGCAAGGTATTGTCTTCCCAATAAGCGGTCGCGATCCCTACGATTCTTCCTTGATAGCTGATCGCTTTACGTAACGGGTTGTCGATACAGCTAGCGCCAAACCCCGTTCGAAATTCTTCCCACGTCAACACGGGGTCTTGGAAATACGGTCCGTCCCATTTTTTCCATTCTAAATCTGCCTTAGGCCCATAGCTGATCGACCAAAGTTCAGCAATCATTTCTTCCGTAATCGATTGAAGTGTGACTGTTTCTGCCATCTTCAAGCCCCCCTTTCTCCTAAAAAAAGTCGTCTCCTTAAAGGGTTCTTCACGCATTATGGAGAACCGTTTGAGATACAAGTACACGTATTGCGATCGACGATCAGTGCTTATTTCCCAAAAAGCTTTTGGAGAAACCCTTTTTTCTCAGGGACTTCCTTTGTTTCAGTCACCTGAAGCGGTCCAGTTTCCTTCACGACTTGCTGAAAGCCCCGATTGTCTTGCAGCAACAGACCGTTTAGTTCCAGGATCCCAGACAGACTGCCAATCATCCGCCGCACTTCTCCCGCACTTTTGCCGAAAAAGCGCTGGTCGTCATTTGCTTCGGCTTCTTCCAAAATAACCAGCAGCTGCTGGATGCTTTGATTTTGTTCACCTAAGACGAACGACAACTGGTCAACTTCCACTGTTGTAGTGGCCGCTGACGGTACTAAATCCGTTACGAGCTTTAAGCTATCTAAATAATCCTTTAAGTCAAAAATGAACGTTTGTGCCGCTTCATTGTTCATTAATTGGCTTTGACTCAACTTGCTTTGTAGCGCTTCCAATTCGTTTGAACGTTTAGAAAGTTCGCTTACGATCGTTTCTGTATCCATACGCCACCTCCTAATGACATTGTCCCGTTTTCTCTTTCATCCGTCAAGAATTCGTCGGACTTTTTTCTGCGTTTTTACCGATCAGACCTGCCTATTGCTCCTGTTGGTACTTTGTCGGTGCACAGCCATAGCGCTTCGCAAAGAGCCGATTAAAATGGTTGATGTTTTGGAACCCAGATTGAAACGCCGCCTCTCGAATCGTCAGTGTTTCGTTGCTGCGTAAATAAAAAAACTTTTGAAACCGAGCTTGCAATAAATCTTCTTTGGGCGTGGTATGAAAAAATTGTTGATAGAGCTTATAGAATTGGCTTTTACCGATGGAAAGCTCTCGGCTAAACTGGTAAAAATCCCATTGCTGTTCACAATTGACTAACATTTTCAACCGCATCGCTTGAAACAGTTGATAGTGTTCGTTTTGTGGTTGCGGGATGCTTTCTTCAAAATTGCGTTCAAGTAAGACCAATAGATTTGTCATATACGCCGCGATCAATTCTTCCGTGTGCCGTTGTGGCAACAAGGATTCATGATTGATCTTTTGGATCAATTTGTTGATTTGTTGAATATTTTTCGGCTGGAACAGTTGGTTACAAGGGATCGCATAGGTTTCTTCGATCACCTGATCCGTTTGAAACTCAACAAAGCTATTAAAAAAATCTTCTTTGCCACGATAATCTTGATAGACGGTTGGAGGAAAAAGAATGCAGCTACCTTTTTCACTAGTTTCTTGATGACCATCTTCAAAAGTGAAAACCATTGGAGACAACGTCAACACGAAAAGATAATGCTTTAAGCCAGAGGGGCGATAAATATGATCGGAAACAGCATTGTGCATTTGAAATCCTGAATAGGTTACGTTCAACTTCTCACTCCTTCCTACTTGCCTTTAGTATAAAGAAAACGGACAAAACGTCAATAGAATAAGACAGAATGTAGTGTTTATTTTCATGGACTATCGCTACAATGAAAGAAAAGAAAGGGGTTGCAAAATTGAAGAAAACTACGATGTATTTAGACAAACACTTTATTTTGGCACCAGTCGACGAACGGATCTACGGCTCTTTTGTGGAGCACTTAGGGCGCTGTGTGTACGAAGGGATTTATCAACCAGAAAGTCCTTTTGCCGATGAGCAAGGCTTTCGTCAAGATGTCGCTGCCTTGATCAAGCAGTTGAATGTGCCGATCGTCCGTTACCCAGGAGGCAATTTCGTCTCTGGGTATAAATGGGAAGATAGCGTCGGCCCTAAAGAGCAACGGCCAGCAAAAATCGATTTGGCCTGGCGGGTAATCGAAAGCAATCAGTTCGGCTTAAACGAATTTATGGATTGGACCAAGCAAGTCAATACGGCACCGATGATGGCGATCAATCTTGGGACACGAGGAATCGAAGCAGCAAAAAACTTGATCGAATACACCAATTTAAAAGGCGGCAGCTATTATAGTGACCTCCGTCGTGCCCATGGGGTGGCCGATCCTCATGACATCAAACTTTGGTGTCTAGGCAATGAAATGGACGGTCCTTGGCAAGAAGGACATAAGACAGCCGATGAATATGGCCGTCTCGCAGAAGAAGCTGGCAAAGCGATGCGTCTGGTGGACCCAACGATCGAAATCGTCGCTTGTGGTAGTTCTTCTCTCACGATGCCGACCTTTGGCATGTGGGAAGATACAGTATTAAGTCATTGTTACGATCAAGTCGACTACATTTCCATGCATCAATATTATGGCAACCGTAATGGCGATAGCCAAGATTATCTAGCAAGCAATGTCGCAATGGATCAGTTCATCAGTCAAGTCGCAGCAATCTGTGATGCAGTGAAAGCCAAACGCCGAAGCAAGAAGACGATCAATATTTCCTTCGACGAATGGAACGTCTGGTATCACTCAAATGAACAGGATCAAAAAATTGAACCTTGGAGTCAACACCCACCACAATTAGAAGACGTCTATCACTTTGAAGATGCGTTACTCGTCGCAAGCATGATGATCACGATGCTTCATCACGCAGATCGCGTCAAAATCGCCTGCATGGCACAGCTGGTCAACGTGATCGCACCGATCATGACTTCCGATACTGCCGCTTGGAAACAAACGATTTTTTATCCCTATGAAATGATCAGCAACTATGGTCGCGGTCACGTGTTGCATAGCATCCTTCGAGGAGCTGATTTCGATAGCAGCCACGGAAAAGCTTCTTATGTGGATGCCATTGCGATCGAAAACGAAGATGACTATTTGACCTTTTTCTTAGTAAATAAGGATTTGCAGGATGCCAATGAATTCACTTGCGACTTGCGTCAATATGATTCATTGCAAATCGCTACCCATCAAGTCTTACACCACCCAGACTTGCATGCCGTCAATACCGAAGCAACCCCGAACAACGTTGTGCCCGTCAATGGAAAAACAGCGGAATTGAATGACGGCATTTTGCGTGTCGTCTTGGAAAAACAAAGCTTCCAGATGCTACGCTTGAAGAAAAACGTCAGCAAGTAACGAGCGTATCTGTTTTAGCCAAAAAAAGCAGCAGCCTTGGTGACATCCTGAAAAAACGAGACTTTTACGGAGTGGAGAAATCCACTCCTTTTTTATGGTCCCCCCTGTTCACTTGCTATTTTTCGCATTCTTAACTGATCTGGGCAAAAAGGCGGCAACTGCCGGCTTACTTTTCCAAAAAAAGAGACGACAAAAGAACACCCTGCGGCAGCTAAGATACCGCAGGGTGTTCTTGATTCATTGTTTAGCCGTTATAGGCATCAACGATGATTTGTTTCAATTCAGAGATTAGTGGTTCTTTTGGATTTGCTGTTGTACATTGGTCTTCATAAGCCAATTCAGCCATGCGATCAACTGTTGTATCTAGTGTTTGTTGAGTGACGCCTTGCGCTTTCAAGCTCATGTCGATACCAACAGATTGTCCTAATTCGTAAACAGCTGTTGCCAATGCTTCAACCAATTCAGCCGTTGTTTTGCCTTTAAGGCCTAAGAATTTCGCAATGTCTGCGTAATCTGTATCAGCACGGAAGAAGTCATATTTAGGGAACATTGCATGTTTTTGTGGGTCTTTGGCATTGTAACGGATGATGTGCGGTAAAAGAATCGCATTTGTACGTCCGTGAGGAATACCATATTCACCACCGATTTTGTGGGCTACTGAGTGACAAATACCTAGGAATGCATTGGCGAAGGCCATACCTGCCATTGTTGAGGCATTATGCATTTTTTCGCGAGATTCCATATCAGGTGTTTTCACTGATTTTTCTAAGTAGTCAAAGACTAACTTGATTGCTTGTAAGCTCAATCCACGAGTGTAATCAGATGCCATTACTGACACATAAGATTCGATCGCATGAGTCAAAACGTCCATTCCAGTGTCTGCTGTAACAGAAGCAGGTACTGACATTACGAATTGAGGGTCAACGATTGCTACATCTGGTGTCAATGCGTAATCAGCTAATGGGTACTTCACGTGTGTTTCACTGTCAGTGATAACCGCAAATGGGGTTACTTCAGAACCAGTACCAGACGTTGTTGGGATACAAACGAATTGCGTTTTTTCTGGTTTGTCGATCTTGTATGTCCGTTTACGGATATCTAAGAATTTTTGTTTCGCGCCGAAGAATGAAGTATCTGGGTGCTCATAGAACATCCACATGCCTTTGGCAGCATCCATTGCTGATCCACCACCAAGGGCGATCACTGTATCTGGTTTGAAATCAACCATCATTTTTGTTCCAGCGTAAACGGTGTTTGTTGATGGGTTTGGTTCTACGTCAGAGAAGACTTCGATTTTCACGTCATTTTTACGACGAGCAAGTACTTCACGAACCGTATCGCAATAGCCGAATTGAACCATACCAGGGTCACAAACGATCATGACACGTTCAACGTTTTCCATTTTCTCCAAGTACATTAGAGAGTTCTTTTCAAAGAAGATTTTTGGTGGCAATTTAAACCATTGCATATTATTTCTCCGTTTCGCTACAGTTTTCACATTGATCAAGTTCACAGCAGAAACATTTCGTGATACAGAATTTTTCCCGTATGAACCACAACCAAGTGTCAATGATGGAATCATTTCGTTGTAGATATTTCCGATACCACCTTCTGCAGATGGTGTGTTAACTAAGATACGGCAAGCTTTCATGCGTAGGCCGAATGCTAATTGCAAGTCTTCGTTTTCAGTGTGGATCACCGCTGTATGGCCTAATCCGCCTAAATCAAGCATTGCTTCACATTTTTCGAACGCGTCTTCTGTGTTGTTTGCTTTGATCATTGCTAAAACTGGAGAAAGTTTTTCTCTTGATAGTGGGTAATCAGCACCGACACCGTCAAGTTCAGCGATCAATAATTTTGTTCCTTCTGGTACGTTGATGCCTGCTAATTTCGCAATTTCCATTGCTGAATGTCCAACGATTGCTGGATTTACGGCATATTTTCCTTCGTTCATCACGGCATCTTCAAGTTTTTGTAATTCTTTTGCTTTTACAACATAGACTTGATGTGCTTCAAATTCTGCTTTCACAGAGGCATAGACTTCTTTATCAACGATCACTGCTTGTTCAGAGGCACAGATCATTCCGTTATCAAAAGTTTTTGATACGATCAAGTCATTGACTGCTCGTTTCACTTTCGCTGTTTTTTCGATATATGCAGGTACGTTCCCTGGTCCAACACCTAATGCAGGTTTACCAGTTGAGTATGCTGCTTTGACCATGCCAGCGCCACCAGTTGCTAATACGATCGCAATTCCTGGGTGGTTCATCAATAAGCCAGTCGCTTCGATTGATGGATGTTCGATCCATTGCACACAGTTTTCAGGTGCCCCAGCAGCGATGGCTGCATCACGAACGATACGTGCAGCTTCTGCTGAACATTTTTGTGCAGATGGGTGGAAAGCAAAAACGATCGGGTTACGTGTTTTCAAAGCGATCATTGCTTTAAAGATCGTTGTAGATGTTGGGTTAGTTGTTGGTGTTACCCCACAAACGACACCAACTGGTTCAGCGATTTCGATCAAGCCTTTTTGTTTGTCTTCATTGATCACGCCGACTGTTTTGTCATGTTTGATACTGTTCCAAATATATTCTGAAGCGTACATGTTTTTGATCGCTTTATCTTCATAGATACCACGGCCAGTTTCTTCTACTGCCATTTTAGCTAAAGGCATATGTTTGTCTAATGCTGCCATTGCCATTTCATGAACAATGTGGTCCACTTTTTCTTGATCAAAGCTTTCCATTTCTTTTAACGCCACATTTGCCTTCGTTGCTAAATCGTCAATCATTGCTTGTACGTCGATTGTCACTTCTTTTTCCAATGTCTTAGCCATTGTATGTCCTCCTAGTTTTTAAACATGTTTTGTTTGTTAACTACTTCACATACAGATCATACAACATCTTTTTTCGTTTGTAAATAGTTTTTGTGATTTTTTTCACAGTTTTATTAAACTCCCTTTAAATTAAGCGTTTTCAAGAACTTTTAAGGAAAAGAAGTGGACAAAAGTTTCGGTTTTTATTAAGAAAAATGTCATGTGCTAAGTTGAACAATAGGTTAAAAAAACTTTTTGTTCACTTTTGAAAAAAATCACTCTTCCTTCTACTATTTTATCTAAGATTGCCGTATACTCCCTCTAGTATTCTGCCCTTCTTTCAATGGCTATTAGTGTCTATCGAGGACAAAAAAACGACCAGCCATCGCTGATCGTCTTTCTCTTTAAAACAAATCCTCTTGGTCGGCTTCTGTTAGAGGCTTTCCGTGGGCAAGCTGGGAAACAACGTGCGCCATCTTTTTGTAGGAATCATTCAATCCGATTCCGCCTTTTTTCGGCATCTTCAAGATATAGATGTCTTTGGCATAGATTGTCACTGCTGGATTTTCCTCTGACATCGCTGCAGCCCCTGGAATTCCTTGCGCATTGAATACTTTCGTCAATCCTGCTGCCATTTCGCCAAAATTAGGATAATGCATCGCAGGTCCGCAAAGAACGGCATCGGCGTCAAATTTTTTAGCAAACCCCACAAATTTTTTGTTCACTTCTTCTTGATGCTCGTGATAATATTGGTCACCACAATAAAGCGTTGCAACGATTTGTGCGTCTTGCTCTTGAAAAAGTGGATTCAAGGTTCGACCTGGACCAAGGGCAGCTTTTTTGCCGCTTGGCGGCAACTGAGCATTTTCATCACTTCCCATCCCTGCAGTGACATGATTGAGAATCAAAATTATTTTTTTCATGAGCGGTGCCTCTTTTCTTATAGATCATCAAAATCGAAATCATCAAAATTGATTTCCTCTTCTTCTTGTTCAACGGTATCCGCTTCTTCTTTTAGATATTGATTATCTAAGACTTTGATAAACGGATAATAAATAGCCATTCCTAAGAGGATCAACAAGACTTGTAACACGGACGCTTGCCAACCACTGACTAAGAAACCAGAAATAATCGGTGGCGTGGTCCATGGCAGTTGAATTCCATTGGTATAGTTGACTAACCCAAGATCCATACAGAAGTAAGAGATAATAATATTGATCGTTGGCACTAAAGCAAAAGGAATCAGCAGAACTGGATTCAAGACGATCGGTAACCCAAAGATGATGGGTTCATTGATCCCGAAAATACCTGGGATTAACGATAACTGTGATAGTTTTTTGACCCGTTGGCTTTTACAGACTAAGATCATGACTAAAATCAAAGATAATGTCGAACCGCCCCCACCAAAGGTCGCGAACATGTCTTGAAATTGACCGGTGATGATGTTAGGAATTTCTGCGCCATTCTTGAAAGCATCTAAATTTTCAATAGATAATGCTCGTAAGATAGGGTTGAAGACAGCGCCGACCACACTGGAACCATTGATCCCAAAGAACCAGAAAAAATGCAAAAATAGGTAGGCTATGATCATGGCACCTAAAGTATTTCCTAAACTTAACAACGGTGTCTGTAAGAACTTAAAGAGGATCTCTTGCAGATTGCCATAAGACGTCAAGTTGGCTAACCAGTTGGCGATCATAAAGACCGTCACGATCACAAAGCTGGGAATCAACGCCTCAAAGGATTTCACCACAGTTGGGGGAACACCGTCAGGCATTTTGATCGTCCACCCTTTGCGTAATAACGCAACGAACATTCTGGTGGAAATCAAGGCAACAACCATCCCTAAGAACAAACCGCTAGAACCCATCCATCGTAATGGCAGGCTGCCAACTTCATATACTTCCGTAGAGCCTTCTGGTGTGAAAACGGTCGTAAATGGTGTCACGATAAAAAAAGAAACGAGTGAAATAATGGCTGCTTGCATGGCATCAACTTTAAACTGTTTTGCCAAACTATACCCGATCCCACCAACGGCTAAAATCGTCATAATGTCAAAGCTGGCTGTTGCTGGCATATTCAACATCGTTGCCCAGTTGTCTCCCAGCAAACTGCTCATCATCTCGTTCCAATTTGGAATCGGAAAATTGGTCAAGACTAAAAAGAGTGAACCCACGATCAACAACGGTGTGGATAATAAGAAACCATCACGAATCGCAATCAAGTATTTGTTTTCACCGATCGTCTTTGCCATCGGTGTTAACACTTTTTCTAACCAGTTTAAAAATTTCTGCATTTTTCTTCCTCCCATCTGCGTGCTATCTGGCAGATAACACGTAGTCCCCTGTTACTCCAACACTTTTATTACTTTGCTTTGGCTTTTTTGATCAAGCTTAAGGCATCTTTCAACGCTCGTTCGCCATCCATCATGCCGTATGCTTCTGTCGCGATCGTGCCGACTGGAATCCCCATTGGCTCGAAAGTTGCTTTCATTTTGCTATCTAAGTGTCGTACTTGTGGACCTAACAAAATAGCGACTGGTTTTTCTTGTTCGACTTTTTCTTCTGCATGGATCGCAGGGAATGCTTCGATCGTCAAAGGCATGTTGTGCTTTTTGACGACTTCCATCATTTTATTGACCATGATACTCGTTGACATTCCAGCTTCACAAAACAAATAGATTTTTTTCGTTGCCATATCCATTCCTCCAATGTTTGTTTTTCTCAATCGCGGTTGTTAGACCGGCGCTTTGATTCGTTCTTCATACGCTTCCAACCATTCTTTCGTAATAGGCTCGATCATGGTTGTCTGCTCAGGTCCTGGTGTTGCCATAAAAATAGCAGGCTCTTGATTGGTGGTTGCGACACTAAAGGTAAATTCTACATTGGTTGCCACCCCCCAGCGACCCTGTTTATCTAAGGCGATCAGCGAGAAGGCGCCGGCTTTGCCGTAGCGCTTCTTCAATCGCGCTTCAAAGTCGTAAACGGCTTGATCACATGCTTCTTGCGGTGCTAGCCCTTCTCCCATCAAACGGACGATCTCGTAGGAAAGGCAGCCTTTCATCAAGTCTTCCCCTAACCCTGTGGCAGCGGCACCGCCGATTTCACTATCCACATAAAAACCAGATCCAGATAAAGGTGAATCGCCAACACGACCGCTTTTTTTCATAAATAAACCAGAACTAGAGGTTCCTGCTGCCATGCTTTGGTGTTCATCCAGCGCAACTACTCCCACTGTATCGTGGCCGTCATAGGGATCGAGGTTGTTGGCAGCGATCTCTGCTTTGCGCTTTTCCCAAATGGTTTTAGCTCGCGGTGTCAGCATCTCTTTGGGCTGGAATCCTTCGGCAAGCGCATAAGCGACCGCTCCTTGGCCGATCCGAAAACTATTGAATTTCTCCTCACTTAGGCTGCGTGCCACGGAAATAGGATTTTCCACATCGACGATCCCAGCGACGGCACCAATTTTGAAGGTATCACCATCCATGAAGGCAGCGTCCATTTCCAACACGCCTTCTTCGTTGGGCAGTCCGCCATACCCCACCGATTTATAAAATGGATAATCTTCCACTGCTTTAATGGCTGTTTCTACTGCATCTTGGCAGGAGCCTTGTTGCTCTAATATTGCTTTAGCAGCGAGCACGCCATCGTGTGCCATCCGCCATGTAGCAATCATTCCCCACATAAATATCCCTCCATTTTTCATAGCGCTTTCAAGTATATTCTATACGGTATATACTACTATGTCTATACTAAAAAAAGAGTTTCTCAAAAAAATTGGAAAAACTCTTCTTCGTTCGTGTCTTCGCTTATTTTGTCAGTGCTTGTAAGCTGCGCAAATAAATTTCAAGATTCGTCCGTAGATCGGCAACCGCCATGTACTCATCTTGGTTATGAGCGATCCCTTTTTGCCCTGGAAAAGACGGACCAAAAGCAAGGATGTTTGGCATCTTGCGGGCGTAGGTTGCTCCTGTAGTCGTCACGGGGGTTGGATCATTGCCCGTTACTTGGTGATAGATTGTCGATAGCTTTTGGATTTCGGGGGCATCTTTTGATCGGCAGAACCCTGGAATGCTGCGAAGGATCGTAAGACTTGCCCCTTTTGGCAATGCCTTTTGCACCCCAGCGAGCACTTGTTCCTCCGTTACCGATACAGGATAGCGAAAGGCCACTTCTAACGCTAGTCCACTGGCGGATTTTTGGAGAACCACAGGGGTCAAGATCAATTTTCCTGAGTCGGCATCTTCTAGTACCAAATCAATGCCTTCGCCATAGTGCTGCTGGTGAAAACTTTGGGTGATCCACTGCAAAGCTGCTTGCAATGACGGTGTCGCCGCCAGTTGCGGTGCCGCTTGCTGCGCAAGTTTTGTAATGGCATTGTCCCCTAGCTCAGGGGCATTGCTAGGGGAGCGTTTGCCTAGTGCTTCAAAGGACTGGCTGCCTACGGTTACCGATAGGTGGTCTGGCACATGATCGCGGAATTGATCGCCAGAAAACGCAGCTAACAGCTGCTGTTCTTGGACGGGCAATGGAAAATCAAGTTGCACATTGACGACACCCCGTTCGCCGTAAACCACTGGATACTTGCAGTCTGGCGTAAAACCAAAACGCGGTGGCTGCTCAACCGCTAGATAATGCGGGATATCCGACATGCCGCTTTCTTCATCTGTACCGAAAATGATCCGCAGCGGTAATTGCGGTTGATGACCAAGGTCTTTCAATACTTTCATGGCAAACAAACAGCTGATGATCGGGCCTTTGTTATCTAAGATCCCTCGGCCATAAAAGTTGCCGTCTTTTTCAGTTAGTGCAAACGGTGGGTAGCTCCAACCAGAACCTGCCGAGACGACATCCAAGTGTCCTAACACACCGATATAGTCGGTATCCGTTGGTCCCCAATGGGCATAGCCGATCGCATCATCGATGACCGTTGTTTGAAAACCGTATGCTGCGCTTTTTTCCATGACGTATGCTAACACTTCTCGTGGTCCTGTGCCATAAGGCGCATGAGGCGCCGGCTCACCTTTGACGCTTGCGATCTGCATCACCTCGCTCAAAAGCGTGAGAAATTCTGACCAATTGGCTTCAATACTTGCTGTGAGTGGATCCATTGTCTTCACCTCTAAAGGATTGATTTTATTTTTGACGCACTAATGTATTTTTGAAGGTATATTTGTCTGCTCGGTAATAGGATATATCGTATAAGATCGGTTTGGCTGATGCGGAATAGGTCATCGAATGGACCAAAAGCATCGGTTCCTCTTGAGGCACCTGTAAAAGTTTCGCAATATCGGCAGGACTTTTCACAGCTTCCACCTCTTGATGGGAATAACCAATCTCGATGTTGGCTTCAATGACTTGATACAAAGACGACTCTAATTGAGCTTTCGTGAGTTCTGCGGTGTCTTCTTGCAGATAGCGTTTCAGTACGTAAAGATTTTCCACCGTCATCGGCTCATCATCAAAGTAGCGCAAGCGCACCAAATAAACGATTGGTTCCTTGGCGTAATCGCCAAACAGCTGACCAATCTCTATCGGGAGCTCTTTGACGGTTTCGATATGCAAAACTTCCGTACGGGTCTTTTTCCCTTGGATTTTGGCGGTCTCGGTAAAACTTTGGAGCCCGCCAGAGCCGCTTTGGATCTTGGGCTGTTTCATGACATAGGTTCCTTTGCCTTTTTCTTTCACTAACAAATTTTGGCCAATTAATAGATCGATGGCTTTGCGCACCGTTAAACGGCTGCACTGAAATTCCTCTGCTAAATCATAATCGGAAGGAAGCTTTTGGCTCGTCACGTACGTACCTTCATGAACCCGTTGCGCAATCTGCTGGGCAACTTCTTGAAATACTGCTTGTTTTTTCAACGTCTCTCCTACTTTCTTTCACTTTGCTACCATTCATAAAACGATCGATTGGCACTGACGCCAGAAGAAACACTGACAAACGCTTGTTCATCGATTCCTTGGATCATGCCTTCGACGGTCTTGAGTTCTCTATGGGAAATGACCAGTAATAATAGTTTTTTCTGTTGATGATCAAATCCACCTTCGACATCGTTGATGACCGTGATGCCTCGCTGCAAGGCACATTGCAACGTCGTAATGACGGGTTCTGCTTTTTCTGTAACGACCAGCAGCTGTACACGCCGCTGCTTCAGGTTGACGTAGTCGACCATCCGCCCACTGATGAAGAAGGAAATGGCACTATAAAAAGCATAAGGCCAGCCAAAGATCAGCCCAGCTGCTAGCTGCAAACTGACATTGAAGCCGATAAAGAAACTGCCGATACTTCTACCAGTGGCTTTTTTCACTAAAATCCCTAAAATGTCAAGCCCACCCGTTGAAAAATCGTCGTTCAATGTCAAGCCCACCGACACCCCGTGCAGCAATCCGCCAAACACGGCACAGATCACCGGATCGGTCGTTAAAGCAATGACCGGGACCACCTTCATCATAACAGAAGACAGGACGACGGTACAAACCGTCATGATGGTAAATTCTCGATCGATTTTGACCCAAGCAACCGCTAACAATGGCGCATTAAAAAAAAGCACCAAAAGCGGGATCGAAAGCTGCAGATTCAACTGCTCATCTAAAAGCTGCGACAGCAATTGCGACAAACCAGTAATCCCACTCGCATAAATATTTCCCGGCAGCCAAAAGAGATTTAGGACAATCGACGACAGCAATGCATAGATTAAAGCAACAAGCATTCGTTTTCTATAACGTGCCATGTTTTCCCTCCTCCACTTCGCTTTTAGTATATATCATTAAGTATATACTGTCACGCAGAAAAAGCAGGCGAAATGAGGGGAAAAACAGGAACGAAGCAAGGTAAAAACACGCCAAAATCAAGGAGTAAAACGTTGGTATCAAAGGTTTTTTAAGATTTTTTTAAAGCGAGTAAATCACTTGAAATTCGCTAAAAAATGAATAAAATAAAAAGTGTAAAAACAAAAGAATAAAGAAAGGATGATTCTTATGACACATGAGATTGTGCCACGCCGCTCAGATTCATACAGTATGACACCTTTTGATTTCTTTGAAGATTTTGGCCGCAGTTTTTTTGATGGGTTTCCATCGAACCTGATCAAAACCGATATTCACGAGAATGACAAGGAATTTCTCGTTGAAGCAGAACTGCCTGGCATCCCTAAAGAAAATATTCAAGTAACCTATGAAAATGGGGTTTTAACGATTACGGGACAACACCAGACGGATCATGCGACCGAAGATGAAAAAGGACGTCTGGTTCGCAGCGAGCGCAGCTTGACAAGCGTTCGGCGGCAATACCTGTTAGAAAACGTCAAAGAGGATGAAATCAAAGCCTCTTA
Organism: Enterococcus sp. DIV0421; assembly: GCF_051713745.1. Lineage (NCBI taxonomy): Bacteria > Bacillati > Bacillota > Bacilli > Lactobacillales > Enterococcaceae > Enterococcus > Enterococcus sp. DIV0421. The sequence goes on along the minus strand of NZ_JBIOQM010000001.1, from coordinate 2,075,840 downwards.
CGCTGAAGGAATTTTGAAATTGACGTTGCCAAAAGACCAAGGCAAACAAGCGTCAAAGAAACTGATTCCCATCGAGTAACGAAGGCAATCAAAGCACCGCAGCAAAACGAGCGATCTCTGTTTTGCTGCGGTGCTTGTTTTATTTTAGAAACTGTCCGACTACTAAAAAAATGCACCGTCGCTTCTGAGAAAGCGACGGTGCGTTTGTGCTTATTCTTTGGTTTCGTCTTGGATGCTCGTTGCGTCTTCGACATCAGCTGGTTCGATTTGTGTCTCAACGGATGCAACAGTTCCAGGTTTCACTGTGCGGATCGCTGAACGATCAAACTCTAAGAAAATTCCTTCACAGTCGATGATCACGGTACTTTTTTCTGTGTTGACTTCAGAAAGAACGCCGTGGAGTCCGCCGATGGTTACGACTTCATCGCCAGCTTTCATATTTTCTAAAAGATTTTTACGCTCTTGCTGTTGTTTCTTTTGTGAACGACTCATAAAGAACCACATTGCCACTAAAGCAACCAGCATAAAGAGCATTGGTAAAGATTGTGCCATTTTTTTCACCTCGATTTATTTTCTTTCCTATAAGATACTTTATCAGAATTCCTCTATTATTCCCACCATTTTAGTAGAGAATGTTAGAAATTCCTCGCATTTTCCTTGTTGAACCCATACTCTTCAATAAAATGCTCACGGAACTCCAACAAGTTGTCATCCATGATGGCTTGACGGACATTTTTCATCAGATTCAATAAGAAGTAGACATTGTGGTAAGACGTCAAACGCATACCAAAGGTTTCATCACATTTGATCAAGTGGCGGATGTACGCACGAGAATAGTTTTTACATGTATAGCAATCACACTTCTCGTCAATTGGTCGAAAGTCACGGGCATATTGCGCATTTTTCACGACTAAACGACCTTTTGAAGTCATACAGGTACCGTTTCTTGCGATCCGTGTTGGTAAAACGCAGTCGAACATATCGACACCGCGAATCACGCCATCGATCAAGGAGTCAGCTGCCCCAACGCCCATCAGGTAACGTGGTTTGTTTTCTGGAATCCAAGGAGTCGTAAATTCCAACACGCGATTCATTTCCGCTTTTGGTTCGCCAACTGACAGGCCGCCGATGGAATACCCTGGGAAGTCCATACTGATCAAGTCTTGGGCACTTTGCTTGCGCAAGTCTTCAAAGCCTGCACCTTGAATGATCCCAAACAAGCCTTGCCGATCTGGATTGGCATGGGCTTTCAAGCCACGCTCCGCCCAGCGAGACGTCCGTTCCACCGATTTTTTGACGTAGTCATAGCTTTCATCAAATGGCGGACACTCATCAAAACTCATCATGATATCTGACCCTAATTTGTTTTGGATATCAATCGCTTTTTCAGGAGATAAAAACATTTTCGACCCATTCAAATGGTTTTTGAAATGGACACCTTCTTCGACGATGTTGCGCATTTCGGCTAATGAAAAGACTTGGAAACCACCTGAATCTGTTAAGATTGGTTGATCCCAATTCATAAATTTATGTAAGCCGCCTGCTTCTGCAACAATGTCTTCTCCTGGACGTAACCACAAGTGATAGGTATTGCTTAAAATGACGCCTGCACCCATTTCTTTCAATTCTTCAGGGGCAAGGGTTTTGACCGTTGCTAATGTGCCGACTGGCATGAACATTGGCGTTGGAAAGGTTCCGTGAGGCGTGATCAGTTCGCCTAAACGGGCACCGGTATGCTTTTCTTTCTTTATCAGACGATAACGAATGGCTGGTTCCGTCATTCATTTCCCTACTTTCTCTCTATACTCGATTAACTGTGCAACGCTATCTATGATAAGGGTTGCCCTTACATTTTGCAAGGAAGTTTAAAGAAACTAAGAGTATTTTCTCCTAGTTATGCGAAACATCTATTACTTTTTTTTGAAGATTTAGCGAAAGTTTGCTATCATGTTATTTATATTGAAGGGAGGTTTTTTGAAATGAAATCAAATAGAGAGCTAAAAGCAGAAGCAAAAGCAATCCTGCGAGGCCGCTGGAAAGACAGTGTTTTGATGTGTATTGTACCGACTTTGATCTCGATCGCTATCGCATTCGTCATTATCGTCCTTACTGTTATTCCATTGTATCAAAGCGGTATGTTCAATGATCTTGGTTCTACCGATGCAGTCAATTCCGCTGGCGGCAGTGGTGGCAGTGGCGGCGGCGGTTTGATCAGCGGTCTATTTTCTGCCTTATTCGGTGCTGGGATCTCTTGGACTTTCCTTGATCTTTTACGCGGTAAAAAACAGTCGATCCAACCCTTTTCTGATGTCTTTCGTGGCTTCAGTGGTGCTTTCGTGTTAGGGATCATCGTCATTTATATTTTGTCGACTATCTTCACGACGTTGTGGACATTCCTGTTTATCATTCCTGGGATCATCAAAGCTTATTCTTATTCTCAAGCATATTTTGTCTTTTATGATACTTATGAAGAAACTGGCATGCGACCAGATTTTCTCAGCTGCATCACAGGTAGCCGTCATTTAATGAGAGGCTACAAAGGGCAACTGTTCATCCTTGATCTGAGCTTCATCGGCTGGCACATTTTGGCCATCATGACTGCAGGAATCGGCTACTTATGGTTGACGCCATACATCAGTGCAACCAAAGCAGCGTTTTATGACAATCTGCCTAAACGAGCACTTGCTTAAAAGATCGGTTCGCCGGTCTTTTTTTTGAGGAAAACGACCTTTTTCTTTTGCAAACGCTTCCTTTTCGTGTTATAGTATACGTGTAAGGAAGGTAGCAACTCTGTTGGTGGTTTTCGTAAATATCGCAAACTCAATCTACTAAAAGTTGTTGAACGTACAAGTTTCACCTAGTACCAAACGTGTAAAGTAACAAGAAGAAAAACGTAACAAGGATCGAACATTTCCATATCGAAAAATGATACGTCTCATTTTGTATCGGAATACACGAAACATGTGTAAGTTTGTAAATGAAAACAAATTTTCGAGAAACATTGCTTTGCATGGACCACAAAAAGCGACCACCACTTATACCTTCCTCTAGTAGTAAGCTGGGCGACAAAAAAGCAGTTCTAAAAGTTGAGAAATTGTGTCAACTTAAAGAGCCGCTTACGTCGCTCAGTTTTTTTTGTTTATTTTAAGAACATCGCATCGCCAAAGCTAAAGAAGCGATACCGCTCATCAATGGCATGCTGGTAGGCAGAAAGTGTTAGGTCGCGTCCTGCAAAGGCACTGACTAACATCACTAAGGTTGATTTTGGTAAATGGAAGTTGGTAGAAAAAGCTTCCACGATTTTAAACTGATAGCCTGGCGTGATAAAAATACTCGTCCACCCACTATCGGCTTTGATTTGCCCATCAAACTTAGTCCCAATGGTTTCTAACGTACGGATCGAAGTCGTTCCGACTGCAACGATCTTGCCGCCATTTGCCCGAACCTCGTTCAATTGAGCGGCAGCTTCTTCTGTCAAACGGTAAAATTCGCTGTGCATCTCATGATCAGCGATATTATCGACACTCACTGGACGAAACGTTCCTAAACCAACGTGCAAAGTCAGATAAACCAGCTTGACGCCTTTTGCGGCGATCTGCTCCAGCAATTCTGGGGTAAAATGCAAGCCAGCAGTCGGTGCAGCAGCTGAGCCGTTTTCTTTGGCATAAACCGTTTGATAGCGGTCTGGGTCTTCTAGCCGTTCTTTGATGTAAGGCGGTAACGGCATTTCGCCAAGTGATTCCAGAATCTCTAAAAAGATCCCTTTGTATTGAAAACGAATGATCCGGCCGCCGTGATCGAGCTCTTCTTCCACCACTGCCTCTAATCGTCCGTCGCCAAAGGTGATCTTCGTGCCGACTTTGGCTCTTTTGGCTGGCTTGATCAAGGTTTCCCACGTATCCCCTTCAATATTATTCAGTAAAAGGATTTCCAAATGGGCACCTGTTTCTTGTTTTTCGCCATAGATACGAGCTGGTAATACCCGCGTATCATTCATCACCAAAGCATCCCCTGGTGCCAATTCATCAATGATGTTATAGAAGTGCTTGTCCTCAAATTTGCCAGTCTCACGGTCAACCACTAATAAACGGGAACTTGAGCGATCGCTTAATGGCGTTTGGGCGATCAGTTCTTCCGGTAATTCAAAATCAAAATCTTCAGTTGTAAGCATGTTGTTCCTCTCTTTCCCTAAATTCTTCTCTATTCTAGCATGTTTTTATAAAAATTGAAAAAACAGCTTTTTATTCTGCCCTTTCTTAGAAAAAAATAAAGAGACTGCTGCCAAGGCGTTCTGCAAAAAAACCCCCTTTTTCCCAATGGAAAATAACGGGGGATCTTCGCCGTTTCTATTCCCTATGCATCGCTCCTTAATTTGGACTTGCTTCTGGCGCTATTTTCGGTTTTGTCTATACAATTATGAAAAAAATGGGCAGATTATTTGAATAACAAGGGACTTTTCGGCATACTTAGTACAGATTCTAAGCCATTATTCAGATTGCTTAAATAAAAATAGAGGTGACATCATGATTGAGTTTCAGCAGGTATCCAAAATTTACAAAGGTGGTAAAGTCGCTGTTGAAGATGTGAATCTTTCCTTTGAAAAAGGCGAATTCATTTGCTTCATCGGGACAAGTGGTAGCGGAAAGACGACTTGTATGCGGATGATCAACCGTATGACGGATCCTTCTAAAGGAAAAATCTTGATCAATGGAAAAAGCGTTACAGAGATCAACCCAGTGGAATTACGCCGTCAAATCGGCTATGTGATCCAAAGCATCGGTTTGATGCCTCACATGACGATTCGGGAAAACATTACACTGGTTCAAAAATTGTTAAAAGTCAGCCAAGAAGAACGCAACAAAACTGCCGAGCGCATGATCGACTTGGTGGAATTGCCGCGAGAAATGCTCGACCGTTACCCCAACGAATTATCTGGGGGGCAACAGCAACGAATCGGTGTTGTCCGTGCCTTGGCAGCTGACCAAGATGTCATCTTAATGGATGAGCCTTTTGGCGCACTAGACCCAATCACTCGTGATTCCCTACAAGATTTGGTCAAAGACTTGCAAGAACGGCTTGGAAAAACCGTCGTCTTCGTTACCCATGATATGGATGAAGCATTGAAACTTGCTAGCCGCATCGTGATCATGAGTGAAGGAAAAGTCATTCAATTTGATACACCAGAAAATATTCTGCAACACCCAGCAACACCGTTTGTGGAAGAGTTGATCGGTGAGGACCGCTTGTTGCAAGCAAAACCTGACACAACGCCAGTCAAAGACGTGATGTTGAATACCCCGATCGCTATCACACCAGAAAAATCCTTACAAGAAGCGATTCATTTGATGCGGGAAAAACGGGTCGATACCTTGCTGGTTACCGACAATAGCAACGTGCTAAAAGGCTACATCGATGTCGAATCCATCGACCGCAACCGTGGCAAAGTTACTAGTGTCGGCGATATCTTGAACAAAGATGTCTTTTTCGTTCGTGAAACCGCCTTGTTGCGGGATACCTTGCAACGCATCTTAAAACGCGGCTTAAAATATGTCCCAGTAGTAGATGCCGACAAACATTTAGTCGGGATTTTGACCCGTGCTTCCTTAGTTGATATCGTTTATGACGTGATTTGGGGCGATGAGCCATCGATCATGGAAGCCATTGAGTCGGCGAAACCTGAAGAAACTGAGGAGGTCTAGCGCATGCAAAGCTTCTTTAATGAATATGGCGGCCAATTGGTCACCAAAAGTCTCGAACACTTGTATATCTCCTTTGCTGCTTTGCTCTTAGGGATTCTTGTTGCCGTACCGATCGGTGTGATCTTGACCCGTTTCCCCAAAGCAGCAACGGTCGTGATCGGCATCACCAGTGCGTTGCAAACCGTGCCTTCTTTGGCACTATTGGCATTGATGATCCCGATTTTAGGTGTCGGAAAAGTCCCTGCTATCGTCGCTCTTTTCATTTATTCCTTGTTGCCGATTTTGCGAAATACCTACATTGGAATGAAAAAAGTCGATTGGAATTACCGCGATGTTGCCAAAGGGATGGGGATGACCAACTTGCAGTCGATCATCAGTGTGGAATTACCTCTAGCGATCCCAACGATCATGGCAGGGATCCGCTTATCGGCCGTGTATGTTTTAGCCTGGGCTACCTTGGCTTCTTACATTGGTGCCGGTGGACTTGGTGATTTGATCTTTAGCGGACTAAACAACTACCAACCGCCTTTGATTTTTGCTGGGACGATTCCAGTGACGATCTTTGCTTTATTAGCTGACTGGTTACTGGGTTTGTTAGAAAACAAACTGACACCAGCTGCCTTAAGGGGGGATGCGTAATGAAAAAAACTTCAAAATTAGCGCTGTTGTTTTCCTTAGGTGTCGCTTTACTGTCCGGCTGTTCCTTTCCCGGTTTAGCTTCGACTTCTGATGAGAATACCGTGGCGATCACAGGTGGGATCACTTCCGAAGCCCAAATTCTTGGCGCGGTGGTTGCCGGTATGGTCGAACACTATACGGATAAAAACACAACCGTCATTAACAACTTAGCAACAACGACCATCAATCACCAAGCGATGATGAATGGCGATGCGTCGATCTCAGCTGCCCGCTACACAGGAACTGACTTGACCACGACGTTAGGGTTGGAGCCAGAATCTGATCCGCAAGCCGCCTTTGACAAAGTCAAATCAGAATTTGAGCAACGGTACCAACAGACTTGGTTCCCTTCTTACGGCTTTGATAACACGTATGTCTTTCTTGTCAGAAAAGATACTGCCGAAGAATACGGATTGGAAAAAGTCAGTGACTTGAAAGATGTCGCAGATCAATTGGTTGCAGGGGTCGATACCGCGTGGATTACACGGGTCGGCGATGGGTACGATGGCTTCCAGAAAGCCTATGGGTTCTCTTTCCAAAACATCCTACCGATGCAGATCGGTCTCGTCTATGATGCTGTTGATAACGGAAAAATGGATATCGTTTTAGGGTACTCAACCGACGGCCGGATCGGCAGTTACGATCTCGTGATGCTGGAAGATGATCTAAACTTCTTCCCGCCTTATGATGCCGCACCGATCGTCGATGACAAATTGTTGAAAGAAACACCTGAAATCGGCGATGCCCTGAACAAATTAGCAGGCAAAATCGATACCGAAAAAATGCAAGAATTGAATTACCAAGTGGATAATGACCTTCTAGAACCAACGGTAGTTGCCGAACGTTTCTTAGAAGAAAATAATTACTTCGAAGGAGAGTGACGAAATGGCAGACATGAATTTATTCCAACAATTTCTTTTCTATTTTCAAGAAAACGGCGGCTATGTTTTTGCCCAGTTCATTCGTCACTTCTTGATTTCAATCTACGGGGTACTTTTTGCCTCGATCGTCGGGATTCCAATCGGGATCTTGATTTCTAAAAAAATGCGTTTGGCAGATTGGGTGATTCGTTTCGCCAATATCATCCAGACGATTCCATCTTTAGCGATGATCTCGATTTTAATGATCGGCATGGGCTTAGGTGTGAATGTCGTGATTTTAACGATTTTCCTTTATTCTTTGTTACCGATCATCAAAAATACCTATACCGGCATGCGCCAAGTCGACCGCAATACGTTAGATGTCGGCAAAGGGATGGGGATGACTAGCTGGCAGCGATTGTATATGATCGAATTGCCCTTGTCTGTTTCGGTGATCATGGCAGGGATTCGAAACGCCTTAGTCGTGGCGATCGGTATCACCGCCATTGGGGCTTTCGTTGGTGCTGGTGGACTGGGGGACATCATCATCCGCGGAACCAATGCGACAGATGGTGCATCGATCATCTTAGCCGGTGCTTTACCAACTGCCTTGATGGCGATCATTACGGATCTTGGATTGAGCTTTATTGAACGCCGCTTAGATCCCGCCAGCCGTACTTCACGCTAATCTTATTGGGAAAAAGCAAAAGCCGTTGTGACCATTTATTGGTCGCAACGGCTTTTTTGGTTCGGTCATTTTTCAGAAAAGCATCGCTTCAGCCGCTTCCCTTTTTAGGGTTAACGCCCTGCTCTTTTTTGCTATTTATCCATTCCGTATACTTCGACTTCATAGATTCGGGCTGCTGAGTCTGCTCCTTGTGTTGGTTTATCGATACTGATTTTTACATATTGCACCTTCTTGACGGCAAACGTATTGGTGCTAGTGCCCGCTTCATTTTTCAACGTTCGTGAAACTGGCTCATAGTCTTTGCCATCTTCACTGACGAGCACCGTATACGCCCGCGTATTCATGTCTGGACCTTCTCCACCAGCTTTCGCATGGGCGAGGCGTACTTCACTGACCGTTTGTGGTCGACCGAGATCGATCATCAACTCATGAGGCGCATTGCCTGTCGCACACCACTTCGTACTCAAATCACCATCGAGGGCAAAAGCTGGTGCTTCGGCATCATTGACAAACGATGAAGCAGTTGCTTCGGCATCTTTTGAAAGCAGCAGCAACTCTTTCGGCGCATCAGCAGAAATCGTGATCAATCCCGCCATTTCCAGAGGGGTCTCTCCTGCTTCGTTTTTGGCAACAAGCGTAACTTTGTAGGTACCTGGTTCCGAATAGGTCACTTGGGGATTTTCTTCTGTACTGCTTGTGATATCGCCGCCTTCAAACGTCCATTCAAATGCTTCGGCATTCGCAGATGAGGTATTCGTGAAGGTGATCGTTTCCCCCGGTGCCGCTAAGGTTTTAGAGGCTGTAAAGGCTGCTTTTGGCAGCTGATTGTTTGGCCAAGTGATCTCCACCGTATCGGATAGCTTGCCGCGATTGCCATAGCGATCCACTGCCACCACCGCAAACTTGGTTTTCGTCCCTTTTGGTCGTTCAACGGCATTCAAATAGTGGTTGGTTGCTGGCGTAGCTGCTAAGAAGGAGCGTGAGCCGTCATCGTTCAATTGGTAGACCTCATAAACCGCAGCTGTCTTGTCCTTGGCAGCTTCCCACGTTAAACGGACCCCCGCATAGTTGCCCTCTTCTTCATCAAAGAGCACATCCTCAACCGTCAATGCTTCGGCAGCGAATTTCTCTGCTTTCTGATCTCCGATCGTTAATTGCCCTAGATTCAACTCATAGACATCACTGGTTTCTTTCGTGGTTATGTCATAACCGATCGCTGTCACTTCCCCTTTGATGTCTTTCAATGAGTAAGTGATCGTCGTCCAGTCTGTTGCGACCTCTTTGTCTCCTTTGATCGTTTGTGTTGAACCATCAGCTAAAGTCACGACCAAATCAAGAGCTGTCGGTACCGTTGCTTTGACAGTCGTCGTCAGCTTCGTCTTTTTCGTCACAGGAAATGCTGTCTGATACAATGCCATGTGACTGGTACTACCTTTTGTCATCTGTCCACGTAGTTTCAGTGCATTTCCGCCATTATAGGCATCCGCATAATTGATTGATACAGCCAAATCATTGTCTTTTCCATGGTCAAAGACCCAACGATAGGTCGGCAAAACAGCTTGCAAGCTTCGGTTGTTCCAATTGCGGCTGGACACTTTTTCTCCCTCGATAAAATAGTTGTAGCCATTCCCCAGACTAAAATTCGTCACAAAAGGCAGCTCTGTGATAGCGGTCTGTTCCAGGGCATAGGTGGAGATCCCAGGCCACTCTGTCGCTTCTGGCAGCTGGCTTTCCCGAGGATCGCCCGTGTTATTGACCCAAAAAGCATTCTCTTTGCTTTGGAAATCATCCGGCGTACTAGCAGAAGAATAGGTCCAGCTAGGCACATACAGGCCCAATGAGGTATAAGGAACGCCTTTTTCATCCGTAACCAGATCCCAGCGTACAGGCGTTGAATAGCCATTTTCTTGCACATCGATCCCAGCAAAAAGATTGTAAGGATCGACACCGATTTCACGGGCTTTTTCCTTGGAGGCCTTCAACAGCTCTTTGTCCGCCAGTTTGTCAGTGGTCCACCAGAAATTCAAGAACATACTATCTGCCAATGGGTTCATCTCTGCATCCACCAAATAGGCTTTGTTCTTATCCGTCAAAGCGTTTTGCCAATCCATTTTCCCATCACTCGTCATGGAATCATACCACATGATCTCTAAATGCTCGTCGGCTTGTTCTTTGAATTGGGCAATCAATTCTTGCATCGCTTTGGCGTGGCTTTCATTTAATCCTTTACCATCAGTCCCCGATTGTTCGACACCTTCCGCTGCATCATCAAAACTAGTGACCGCCGTATCGGTTTCTTGATTGATGAACCAGCCATCAAAGCCATACGTATTGGCAACTTCGATCATTTTTTCTACGATCGGAAAGTTGCCGTCCTCATCCTTAGCTAAAAACGTATCTAGCCATTCCAACTTCCCACCATGGGCAGTTTGTGGAAAGAAGATCGTTCCTAAAACCGGCACGCCATTCCTATGAGCAGCATCTGTCACATCAGGACTTGGTGGTACGATGATCCCTTCGCCAGAAGAGCCGCCCCAATAAACCAATTGATCGATGTATTGCCAATAAGAAAAGACATTGGCATCAAAGGTATTGATCCCTCGTGGTGCATTGCCGCTCGTACTGCTATTCATGATCGAAAGCGCTACGACTTTGGTTTCTGCCGTTTGCGTGTCATTCATCTTCGGCAACGTCTCTTTAGCTGCCCGCTGCGCTAATGGAACAACGCTGGTATTATATTTCGCATCTGGATCTTTTTCAAAAGACCATGCCAACAAATCTTCTGGGAACCAATAAGACGACTCCGGTTGATTGTCCATCGCTTTTTCCAACGTACTTTTGGCTGTTTCTTGGTAAACGACTTTTCCAGTTGTCTTCGCCTCACTTTGGGTGCAGCCGCCGATTGCCGTTGCCGCTGCCAATACCAACAAAGATACGCCAACTTTACTGATTTTCCTTGTCACACTTCTTCCTCCTTGTTTTACATAAACCCGCCAACATTCCTACACTAAAACGATAACGCTTTCAAAGACCGGAATATAGGAACAAATTAAAGAAATCATGCAACAAATCCAAGAAGGTTGAGTTTAGAAAAAAAAGAGCCTCCGTTTAGGGAAGCTCTTTGGCCCTGCTTACTTCTTACTCCTTTCCAACGAGCGGCAGCCAAACGCGCATTTCGCCTATGCCCCGATTGCCCCATAAATGGTATGGGATCAGTTGCCACGTACGAGGTATGACCGTTTCCGCTCGTTCTTCGTAAAGGGTTGTTCCCGACCATTCTTCGCTTTGGTAGCCTTTGATCGCCAAACGTAAAGTAGTTGGCAACAACGTATCCTCTTTCGAAAAGGTCGCCTCCAGCGCCTGTGGGTCGATGCGGCAACGCCAGAGTGCTTGACCATTGTCGGCTTCTTCTATGCAATACACGAAGGGGCCACGTTGCAATGCGACTTGATTGATAGCTTGAATAACTTGAGGATTCGCACGCAAGATTTGCAATGGTTGTTCAAAACGGATATTGGCCGTCACGTTTTCGACTGCCTCAAAGATGATTGCCTCGCTCGTCTCCTGCCATTCGTGTTCACTATCGATTTGAAACTTACTTAGTCCGTTAGGTTTGTGGATGATGAGCGTCTTTGGAATGCCTTGATAGCGAATCGTGAGGTCCTCTGTAAAAGGAAACCCGCCCGTTTGTTCAAACGTAAATTGATCAGGTTCTTCTAAACGGCTTGCTACAAATAAATTCACGTAAAGCTTCTCTTGATCGCAAGTGTAAACCAAGCGCTGCAGCGAAGCGACCATCCGTGCAAAATTGGGCGGACAACACGCACAACCGAGCCAATCAGGTCGTTGAGCTTTGACGTGGCCTTTGCCAGGATTTTCCTGATCTCGTTGGGGATTGACCTCCAAAGGATTCACGTAGAAAAAGTGTTTGCCGTCAATTGCCGCACCAGAAAGGACGCTATTATACAACGCTCGTTCCATCGTCGCTAAATATTTTGGTTCATTGGTTAGTTTGAACAGCTCAAAAGAAAATTGGACCAATGCAATGGCTGCACAAGTTTCACAATACATCGTATCATTTGGCAAATCATAGGGACCGACAAAGGCTTCCCCGTGAACGGTTGAGCCGACGCCACCGGTCACATACATTTTCTTACAGGCGATGTCTTCCCAAATCGCTTCGCAAGCGTCGCTTAATGCTTGATCTTGGGTATGCTGGGCAACTTTTGCCATACCGCTTGCCATATACAGCATTCGTACCGCATGACCTTTGGCTTCATGCTGCTTTTTAGGTTGATCGTAGGCTTGTAAATAGGTGAGGTCTACCCTTGGCGTTTCATCTGATAAGCCATCCGCTTGGTTTTTCAAGATTTCTTTTTCGTAAAAGGCAGGATCTTCCCCACGTACTTCAAGAAAGAAATCAGCTAATGTCAAATAGGTTTGTTTACCAGTGTATTCATACAAACGCACCAGAGCCAATTCGATCTCTTGATGGCCATCAGCACCTTGAATTTTTCCAGGCTCCCGCCCAAAATACGTGCAAATATTGGCGATATTTTTCTCTGCCACGGTCAGTAATTTATCCTTGCCTGTTGCTTGATCATAAGCGATAGCCGCTTCGACTAGATGCCCGGCACAATAAAGTTCATGACTGAAATACAGCTGACGGTATTTTAACTTCGGTCGGGTCAATTGAAAGAAGGTATTTAAGTAGCCGTCCGCTTCTTGCGCCGCAGCAACTAAGTCAATCACTTCATCTACTGTCTTTTCCAATTGCGGATCGCTAGTATTCAACAAGCTATACCCAGCCGACTCGATCCATTTGTAGACATCACTATCTTGGAAAAACCAGCCAAAATGTTCCCCTTCCATTTGCCCTGCAGCGATGCGAAAATTCGCCAATGCATGGCTTTTCCCAGCTGGCAAATTGGGATCTTCCCGTTCTGCTTGAACATCTACATCGATTTCATCATTTAGGACTTGGTATTGGTAAGGAATCGTTTCTTTGCGAACAAGCTCTTGGTATCCTTGCCAAAACTCGTCCGTGAGCTGGATCTTGTTTAATGCGAATTCTTTCATTTCGTTCTCCTGTTCTTTTATTTTGAGATTTTATGGTAAATGTACGAGCTTAGACAGTCGTATGCTTTTTTTCAGGTAAAAAGACATACGCATCTTTTTGTTTAAACAAATTAAGTTGAAAATAAACCAGCGGTGTAACACCAAATACGAAGAATAAACCCGGTAGTAGGTAGTAGCAACAGCTGATCCCGACCATAAGGACGAAAATTTGACCGGTCAATCCAGGTTTGCCAAGCATTAGAATCAAACTTTTTTTAAGCATGGGTTTCCAAGCTCGTTCGTGTTGAAAAAACCAAAAGAGATTGGCTAAAAAAAGGAGACTAATCACTATCAGAAGTTGGATCAACAAATAAACGGTTGTATCGGCTTCGGTAAAGACATAGTGTCTCATTAGCATCAAGTCAATCGAAAAAAGGGCTGCTAAAGGAAGGATAAAGAGTCCTAATCGATTCATTCTCCAAAAGTTTTTTCGAAAGCTTTTTGCAAAGGACTGAAACAATTTTATCGCATTTGCTTCTTGATATTTTTCATCATTGCAAAGTTCGTAAACCGCATTGGTTGCTGGCAATAGTCCGAAAAGAACTAAGCCGAATAAGGTAAACAGCAGCCAATAGCAATGCAACAGAAATAACAGTAAGCCTTTTTTCCCAATGCTCACATGTATATCGACTAGCTTATTCATGTACTCACCCTTTCATTGCACCAATCATGACTCCTTTATCAAAGTATTTCTGTAGGAAAGGATAGATCACCAAAATCGGTAAGGTCGAAACAATGATGGCGCCATATTTGATCTGATCTGCATATTGTTGTCCGTAGCCATCACCCAAAGCGCCCGCACCACCTGCAGATGCTTGATTTGATAGTAAAATATCTCGCAGAACGATCTGTAAAGGTTGTTTTTCGTAGTCGCGAATAAATACGAGTCCTGTAAAGAAATCGTTCCAATGTTGGACCAAATAGTAAAGACCCACCACAGAAATGACTGCTTTGGATAGCGGTAGCGCCACAGTAACAAAAAATTTTGCATAGGAGCAACCATCTAGAGCGGCTGCTTCATAGAGACTATCCGGAATGCTTGTCTCAAAAAAGCTTCTTGCAATGATCAAGTTATAGACATTGACTGCTGAGGGAATAATAAAGACCCACATACTATCGATCAACCCCACATCTCGATAAAGTAAATACGTAGGGATCAAGCCACCATTGAAAAACATCGTAAAGGTAAAGAGAAACATCAAAAGTTTTCGAGGTTTAAATTCCTTTCTTGATAAGGCAAAAGCTGCGGGCAAAGTAAAAATTAAATTGACCGCCGTTCCTCCTAACGTATAAATCAAGGTATTGCGATAGCCCGTCCAGATCCTAGCATCTTGTAAAATTTTTTCAAAACCAAAAAAGCTGATATTCCTAGGAAAGAGTGTGACTAATCCTTTAGAAACCATGTTGGAATCACTAATTGAAGCGATGACGACAAAAAAGAGCGGATAGACGACAATCAAAAAGATACTCAAGCAAAGTATGATGATCGCTAGGTTAAAAAGAAGATCTGATTTAGGTTTGTTTGTTAGTGATAGATTCATATAGCCACCCCTTTACCATAAACTACGGTTCGTGTATTTTTTCGAAAGACCATTTGCTAAAACTAAAAAGAGAAAATTAATGATGTTATTGAATAGCCCGATCGCTGTTGAATAACTAAATTGACTGTTTAAAATCCCAATTTTATACACATACGTAGAAATGACTTCTGAGACGCTCAAATTCAAACTATTTTGCATCAGGAAAATCTTCTCAAAGCCAGCATTTAAAACCCCACCCATATTCATAATCAACAAAATAACCATCGTTGGCACTAATGCTGGTATATCAACATGGAGGATTTTTTGAAAACGATTGGCGCCATCGATATCTGCTGATTCATAGAGTTGCGTATCGATACTCGAAAGTGCCGCTAAGTAAATAATGCTGTTCCAGCCACAGTGCTGCCAAACCTCAGAAATGACATAGACGGGCACGAACGTACTGTCGCTCCCCATTAAGTTGACAGAAGAATCCAAGTTCAAGAGGTTGACTAAAACACCTGTTTCTGGTGAAAGAAAGACTTGCAATATCCCTACCATCACGACCGTAGAAATGAAGTGAGGTAAATAAACCGCAGTTTGCATGACTTTTTTTCTTTTAGGGTTTCTGATTTGATTGATGATCAATGCCAATAAAATGGGGGCAATGAACCCAAAAATCAGCGTTGTCACACTGATCCGCAACGTATTGACTATCACGGTTTGGAACATCGGGCTTTCGAAAAATTGTTGGAAATACTTGAAACCGACAAATTCGCCACCAGTGAGTCCCTTCGTAAAATCGAATTCCCGAAATGCTAGTTGGATACCATACATTGGTATGTAATTAAAAACCAAAATGATCGCTAATGCCGGTAAAACCATCAACCATAGCTGCCATTGTCGACTGAAATGAGAGAGTAGCCGATTATTTTTTTTCACGAGAACTGTGTCCATGATCTTCACTCCTTTGATAGATTTAGGTAAATGGCTGGTCTTTGTTATTCAAGCATGAACTTGCGATTGCTTTACTCAACTCTGACCAGCCTCACCACTCACTTAATTCCCGTAATATTGATCAAATCCTTTTTGAACGATCTCGATATTTTGATCTAAGCCGCTATTTTGCAAGGTTGTGACATATTGCTCCCACTCATCTTCAATGCCGCCTTTTGTCACCCATTTAGCAAATTTTGTCATTGCTTCATTGAGGATCGTTGTATTGTTGTTTGCTAGTGTTGTAGCATCCTCATTACTAAATTTCAAGAGATTGAATGGTACTACTTGTTCTTCAGGAACGATTTTATCCACGTAAGGATGCAACACTTCATCTTGGACCTCATTTGCTTTCATATCTGCGCCAAGTTCGACATCAAGAGCGTCTGAAATATACATTGGACTATTGTCCGCCCAAGTTGTTGTCCACTTCCATGTCCCTGGATCGACATTTTCATCTGCAGGTGGCAAGACGCGGTAAGTGTCCCCGTCTTTTTCGATGTTAGTGCCCAATGACCCAAACAATGCTTGGATTCCGATTTCTGGATCGTATAGCGCATTGACGAATTTTAAGGCTCCGTCCATATTTTTGGTTTGAGAGGAAACAACGGCAAAGTTTACCCCATAATTAAGCGAGGTTTCATAGCTCCATGTCGGTTCCACTCCAGCTTTTTGAATCAATGGTGCCATTGATGTATATTGATCTGCTAACTGATTACCAAATCGGTCTGAAGCTTCCCAGCCCCAAGTAAAACCGACTTTTGCCGTCTCGCCTTCTCCTCTACCAGTGGACTGATAGGCACTATAATCTTGAGAAAAAGCCTTAGGATTAATCAAGCCAGCTTCCCAGCACTTGTTCAAAAATTCCACTGTTTCTTTGTAACGCTCATCAACAAAGAAGTTGCCTACCTGTCCATTTTCAGCAAAGTAGCCGGTATTTCCTCCTTCAGAAACAACGATACCCGTACTTGCTAAAAGCTGCATTGGTTGGAAATAGCCAAAACCGCCGGTTCCAACTGGACTCCAATCCATTGGAATTTCATCGCTGGCATCCCCATCTCCATTCGCATCGTTTTCTTTGAATGCGACCAACACTTCGAATAGTTCATCCCATGTTTCAGGTACGTCTAACCCAAGATTGTCCAGCCACGTTTGATTGATATATTGACGAGAAGCAGATTTAGGCCAAAAACGCTGGTATTTTGGTAAGCCATAGATCTCTCCATTCAGTTGAGTAGCAAGTGCTTTTGTTTCTGGTTTTTCTTCAAACATCTTTTGAACATTTGGCAGGGCATCTAAGTGATCAGATAAATCGGTGAACAAGCCAGGAAACTTCGCAAATTCCGCATCCGTCACAACATTTGGTCCCAGAATCAAATCGGGAATATCTCCAGAAGCCAACATTGGGGCTTTTTTCTGATCCCAATCAGCGGAAACTTCCTCCCACTTTATGGTCAGCTCAAGTTCTTCTTCTAGTTTGTTCAACCACTCAATATCTTTGTTCTTTTGCGTCAAGCCATGTTTTACCACTAACACATTTAACTGGTTGCTTGACGACTCTCCATCTCCCTCACTTGAAGATCCTCCCCCGCATCCAGAGAGCAATCCGATCAATGCTGCAGAACAAAACACCAAACCTAATTTTTTCATTTTCTCATCCCTTTCACTCTTGTTACACTAAGTATAACGTCGAAAATGAAAACGCTTTTATTAACAATTTTTACTTCTACTCTCTTTTTTTTACTCGCCAACCATTTTTACATGATCCGCTTCATTCATAGTCCATAATGTTGCGGTTAAACTGATATGGAGAGATTCCTACACGTTCTTTAAAAACACGAAAAAAATAATTATAGTTCGCAAATCCGCTTTGCCTTGCGACTTCATTGACACTACAAGACGAGGTACTCAACAATAATTTTGCATAATCGATCCGCAACTCAGACAAGTATTTTGAAAAAGACTGTCCCCATTGCTGCTTAAACACCCTACTTAAATAGGAATAATTTAAATCAATCGCTTCGGCGCAGGTCTGCAAGCTGATCGGTTCTTTGAAGTGTTGATGAAGATAAAGAATACATTTTTTTACCGGCTCGTCAACAGGCTTAAAGACTTCTTTTTGGAAATTTTTTACACTTAATGAAATGGCTTCAAAAAAATCTGCTTCGATTCTTAGTAACGTATCGAACTGTTGATAATAATTGATTTGAATCATCGTTTCCATCGGCTGTCTAAAGCTATTACTCATCGCTAAACTGATTTGAAAATCAATTTGTGCAATTAGCTCTAAGGCCAGCGAACGTGCGACCCGTTTTTCTCTTATATACTCAAACAGTTTTTTACTATAATATTCGATGTTCTCTGGTTCGATGTATTTGGTATAAAAATAGATTTTTTTCAGATACAAAGCGATCTCATGCTGTTGAAAGACGTTTTTGCTGCATTCTTGGCTTGAAAAATGCAGCAACTCATTCGGACGTGAAAAAAAGAGTAAATCTGAGATTCGTTCATCGCTCTTAAATAGTTCTAATACCTCCGACAGTTGATTGCTTACTGGGGAGCGCAGGAGAAAAAGTTCAACATCTAGTAAGCGCTTGGCAGCATGGTAGCACTTGGTTTTGATCGTTTCCAAGTAATCATTGATCGCTTTATAGGATTTGATTTTTGCAAACGAGTAGAGCATAAAAAGCTTCCCATCATCAGTCACAAAAGAGAGCATTTCTATGGTTTCATTCTTTGTGTCTAAAATCAATTGCTCTAAAACAGCGCTCACTTTTCGTTTATACTTTTCTTTGTCCCAAACATTTTTGCTGATAGAGATAGGTATCATAACAAGTCCTACCATTTTTTCAGTTACAAAATGCGGATACTGTTGCATCAAGAAGCTTGTATTTCCATGAAAAAAGTCTCGTAGAGAGGGTGTCTCGTAAGCAGGCGCAGCCATTGGCTCGTCTGTAAAAAAATTGATTTTTTTCAGCGCTTCCGAAATCACTTCCTCGCTCAATTCATGTTTCAAAAGATAGTCAACGACTCCATATTTCATGCTACCACTCGCATAATTAAAGTCGGCGTAGCCACTCATCACGATCACTTTAGTCGTGCGATCGATCAGTTCCAATTGTTCTAAAAAGGCTAAGCCATTCATAATTGGCATATTCATGTCTAAAAAAATGAGATCTACAGAATAAATCTCCAAATAATTTAACAACTCGTAAGGATTTGCCGTACTGAGTACAATTTCAAATTGAGGGAAATTTTGTAAAATAGTACTTATTTTGTTGCGTGAAATCAACTCATCATCTAAGAGGGCTATTTTCTTCATCGTCTTTTTCTCCAATCATAGGAAGCTCAATAATGACCCGGGTATAAACCCCTAACTCTGTTTCATATGTGATCCCATAGTCTGGACCATAGTAGAGCTTGATTCGTTTATCGATATTATGGATACCAATTTTCGAATAGTGTTTTCCATTGCTTTTTTCTCGCTCGTTTATCTGTTTTATCGCTTCTTCTGTTAGTCCATTGCCATTATCTTCAACCATTAAACAAAGCTTATCTCCCTTTTTTTCTCCACTTATTTTTATTTGCCCTTTTTCGCTATTTGTTCCAACAAAATTGTGCAAAATGCTATTTTCAACAATGGGCTGCAAAATAAATCGAAGGATACGGCAAGATAAAATCGCTGGATCAAGCGCCCAATGAACATCAAAGCTATCAATATAGGCAACTTTTTGGATGGACACATAGCTTTTGACATGGGCTACTTCTTCAAACAAAGGAATCAAGTCTTGTCCCTTATACATCGTGGCATGCAACAATGATACAAGTGATTTCGAAAGATAGGCAATATTGTTAGCCTGTTGTAATTCAGCCATCCAGGTAATCGAGTTTAGCGTATTGGACAGAAAATGGGGGTTGATTTGAGCTTGTAGAAAGTCGATTTCAATTTCTTTTTTCTCTTTTTCTCTGGCTTTATTTTCTTCCATTAAAGTATTGATATTGGCAACCATCGAATTAAAGACTATACTCATTTGTTTTAATTCGTCATTTCCTTGAATCTCAACAGTGGTCGATAAGTCCTTATTCTTGACCCGCTCCATTGCTTGGTTTAATTGATCGATTCGTTTCGACAGTTTTAATATAATCAGCGTAGCCACAAAAATACTCATGCTGACGATCACGATACACAGGAAAATCATCAGTCGCAAATTCTGTGTCAACGGTCCCAAAAATGGTTTTTTGGGGAGATGGAGATGAAACCACGCTTCGACTTCTTCACTATAGAATGATTTCTCATACAAATTGGCTTGGTCTTCATCAATGGTGCCAACTTCAGCAAGCACCGTTTGCTTTTGATCTAACAAGGCGATCTGCGTCCCAGCTGGGAGGTTTTCTAATTGATCATTAAGAAACTCGCTTGTATGAAGGAATCCCACCAAGTGCCCTAGGACTACTTGCCCGACTTTGATTTCATTTTTGATATAAACAGTCGAATCATCAATTTCTCTTGCATAAGCGGCCTCATTGGTGTAACCAATCAACGTTTCTTCAACAACTGGATCAACTAACCCAAACGACATCAATCGATTTTCTTTGGAATAAATCGCCATTCCCAGCAAATAAGGTTGAAATTGATACAATGGTTCCACGATCTCCTTCAATTCCATGGTCAGTTTGATGCTCTCAAAGGTGTCTCTCGTAATCCGTGGTTGTTCACTGGCCTCTTTCAACGTGTCGTAGCCATCCATAATCAATTTATAATTGATATGATTAAGATCCGTACTGATCGTATGGATATTACGTAAAATAGAGACCTCGATCTCTTTCGCTTGGATCTCCATATTTTTATCAATGATCTTATTCGCGGTATTAGAAAAAAAGAGAATGATCAGTGACGAAGTAACGACATTCGCAATAATGATCGTTACCATAAGTTTCATTTTTATCTTCAATCGCTTCACACTTTCTAACTATCTGTCTTTACTTCATTCTTAAAAAAGCTGTATGTTCCCCTAATATATGTTGTCCGGCTTCTTCTTTGATTTGATGGGTGTAGATTTGACGATAAACTTTAGGACTCATGCCTTTTTTCTGTTTAAAAGTATTGGTAAAGTGCTGCCTACTGTTGAATCCTGCTTGAGCGGCAATTTCGACGATTGGCAGCTGACTATTGCTTAGTAAAAATGCTGCCTGCTTCAGACGCTCACTGGTGAGAAAATGGTTGACCGTCACTCCCAGTTGCTCATGAAAGAGTTTATGCAAGTAGGCTTTCGTAATCCCCACAGCCGCTGCGATTTGGGAGACTTGAATATCTTCATCAAAATGCTGTTGAATATAGTTGACCGCAGCGTTCACATAGCAATTGCCCCGTTTGGTTTCTTTCGTACGTAATGAAAAGGCTAATTCCATCAACATCCGCTTAAACAAGAGCTCGATCGTAAATTGCCGTTCAGCAGACGGTTGCTCTTGAGTATCATCGATCATTAGCAGCTGCAGCAATGACTTGATCGCTTGTCCAAATTGGCGGACATCGCGACTTTTCGCGTAAGGCTCATTCAATTGTACATTTCCTTTGATGTATGCAAAAACATCACGAACACAAAGGCCGGACGGTGTCTCACTCAGAAGAAATTCAATATTCAGTAAGGTGCAGGAATCTCCTTCAACGAGTAAGGCGTGTTCCACAAACGCGTTTATGAAAACGAAATCATTTCTTTCCAGAACAATTACTTGATCTTGCACCTTTATCTTACACTTCCCTTTGGTCACAAACATGATCTCACACGCTGGGTGTTGATGTGGATCCATGGAAAAACGCTCAAGGGCAACACTATAGTATGCTGTAATCTTCGCATAGTTTGATTCTTGTGGAAACACCATTGATCAACTCCTTTTTCATTCGTTGACGATTTCTTTCTTTTTTATTTCTAGTAGACAAAACTTTCCCTCTCTTTTTTATTGCTTACTATACTATAAGAAAAACGTACTAGGAGGAAATCAATGTCTTTTTTACATTTTGCACAAACACCCCCAATGGGATGGAATTCTTGGGACTGCTATGGCGCTTCTGTAACCGAAGCAGAAGTGATCGCCCATGCAGATTTTATGGCAGAGCATTTGAAAGCTTATGGTTGGGAGTACGTCGTCGTGGATATTCAATGGAGCGAACCAGAAGCAAAGTCTACAAGGTACAATGATTTTTATCCGTTGTGTATGGACGACTATTCTCGCTTGATTCCTGCTGAGAACCGTTTCCCTTCAGCAAAAGATGGCGCTGGTTTCAAAAAACTTGGTGACTATCTGCATCAAAAAGGGCTGAAGTTTGGTATCCATATCATGCGCGGCATTCCACGACAAGCAGTTCACCAAAATACGCCGATCAAAGGAACGGATAAACGGGCACGGGACATTGCTATGAATTCAATCTGCCCTTGGAATTCCGATATGTATGGGGTCGATGTTTCATTGCCTGAAGGACAGCTTTATTATGATTCTTTGCTCGAATTATATGCTTCTTGGGGTGTTGACTTTATAAAGGTGGATGATATCGGCGATTCGAAAATTTACGGTGATGCCCATAAAGCAGAAATCAAAGCGATTCGCCGTGCGATCGATCGATCGGGTCGAGAGATCGTCCTTTCTTTGTCTCCCGGACCAGCTGCCCTCAAAAATGGTAGTTTCTTTCAAAATCATGCCAATATGTGGCGCTTGACGGATGACTTTTGGGATCATTGGGACGCCCTTTACTCCATGTTTGACCGAGCAGCAGAGTGGGCACCTTTCGTCCGTCCAGGTAACTGGCCTGACTGTGATATGCTGCCGTTGGGTCATATCGGCATTCGGGCAGTTGATGGTGGCGGTGGTGATAGTTGGACACGTTTTACGGAAGACGAGCAATACTTATTGATGAGTTTATGGACGATCTTCCAATCTCCATTGATGTTCGGTGGTACTTTACCAGACATCGATCCCTTTACGTTACGTTTATTGACGAATATTGAAGTCTTAGAAATGTATCGAAGAATCCATACGAAAAAAGAGTTCTATCGTGATCAAGAGTGGATCATTTGGGAGGCGTTGAGCGACACAGCCGTCTACTATGCCATTTTCAATGTTTCTGATCAAACGCAAACCATCCCAAAATCGATCGCTGCTTTACTACCAATTAAAAACGGCACTGAGTTATGGCAACAAAAAGAACAAACAATTGCCGATGCTGAGGTTCCTACTCATGGTGTCTTGTTATTCAAAAGCCCATTACAATAGTCCTCTCAATGAAAGCAACACAATGTGCCTAGCACATTGTGTTGCTTTTCTATTCATATGGTTCTTCCCCTCTCAACAAGGAACCTACTAGTCTTACAAACAACTCACCGTAACCATTTCCAGCCTATACTTCATGAATCAAGTAACTCTGTTTTCCCTCTCGTAAAAAGATTGGTAAGGAATCAATTTGTGCCTGTGCGACAATCCATTGTCCACCTTCATAGATAGTTCCATCTCGAGCATCGGTCCATTTTGCTCCTGTTGGCAAATATACCTCACGCTCAGTAGCATGCGCTACAACGATGGGCGCTACTAGAATATCAGAACCATAGAGATACTGTGTTGTCAGTTCCCATGCCTGGTGATCCTCTGGAAATTCATAAAAAGTTGGGCGAATGACTGGCGTTCCTTTTTCATGAGCTGCGCGCATCAATTCACGCGAGTAGTCCCGCATCAATTCACGAATTCCAATAAATTTTTTCATAATCTCATAGTTCTTTTCCCCAAACGCCCATATTTCGTTAGCTGCTCCGGTTTGCTCTGTTTCTTCACCATCTGCCTTGAAGATTTTTTTATGGGGAGTACGTGAACCATGCAATCGCATGACTGGACAAAAAGTCCCGTATTGAAACCAGCGGATCAATAAATCTTGAAAATCTAGACTTGTCACAGAACCACCATGAAATCCGCCGATGTCACTTGTCCACCACGGGATGCCTGCTAACCCCATTTGCATGCCAGCAACGATTTGGTTGCGAAAGTCTTGATAAGTCGAATGAATATCGCCGGACCAAACCAATGCCCCATATCGTTGGCTGCCCGCCCAAGCACAACGAACCAATTTGATTGAATGTTCTTTTTGTGAGGAGGCTTCTCCCTCATCAAAACCACGAACATACTCACGGGGATAAATATTGCCTTTTTGCAACACACTCCCTACATAATA
Source organism: Enterococcus sp. DIV0421 (assembly GCF_051713745.1). Lineage (NCBI taxonomy): Bacteria > Bacillati > Bacillota > Bacilli > Lactobacillales > Enterococcaceae > Enterococcus > Enterococcus sp. DIV0421. The sequence goes on along the minus strand of NZ_JBIOQM010000001.1, from coordinate 2,052,069 downwards.
ACGATAGGAATCATAGTCATACGTACCAAATTCTGGTTCAGCCTCATCCAACCAAAACAAGCGAATGCCGTTATTGACATAATTTTTTGATACTTTCTCCCAGACATAGTTTCGAGCTTTAGGATTTGTTGGATCATAAAAAATGTTATTCCCATGAAACAACATCTGTACATCAATGCCGCGATCCGTTTTGACTAATAAGCCTTTTTCTTTCATCTCTTGAAAATTCTCACTACGCGTGTCGATTTGGGGCCAGATCGATACCATTAGCTCGATTCCATATTTATCTCGTACTTCTTCTGCCATCGCCTTGGGGTCTGGAAAGAAATTTTCATCAAAGCGAAAATCACCACAGCGCGGCCAATGATAATAATCGATCACTAGTACATCAACGGGAATGTTCCGCTCTTTGTGTTCCCTAGCGATCGCCACTACTTCCGCTTGTGTCGCATAGCGAAGTTTACATTGCCAAAATCCTAGACCATATTCGGGCATCATAGGTGCCCGTCCTGTCACTTGGCTAAATTGTTCTTCGATTTGAGCTGGTGTCTCTCCAGCAGTGATCCAGTAATCCAATTGCTTCGTACTTTCGGCACGCCATTCGGTCGTATTTTTACCAAAAGAGACCGAACCGATTGCTGGATTGTGCCAAAAAAAGCCGTATCCTTTGTTTGATAAATAAAAGGGGATCGAAGCTTGTGAATTTCGATGCGCTAATTCTAAATTACACCCTTTTAGATCAAAAATATCCTGTTGATATTGTCCCATACCATAGATTTTCTCCTCATGATTGGCTTCGAAAGTAGCTTTTAGTTGAAAATCTCCTCCAATAATCGACTTGAAAAACCGCGCCTTTTTCAAGAGCGCACCGCCAGATGCTGCTTCTTTCAAAATCACTTCACCTTTTTGATTGTAAAAAGTGATCTTGCCACAGTTGTTCCAGCCTGACTCTTTGGTGACTACTGCGTGGATTTTTCCATTACCGATAGATCCTACATCCCCCTCAATCGCAACCTCGGCCTTAGAATCTTGTGTTAATAATGCACAGCAGGATAAATCTAGTTCACCAGACGGTGCACTCACCACCCGCAAACTGTTCGTGCCCCAAGCAATAATGCGCACGACTTCATTTCCATTTTGAAATTCGAGGTAATTCTCACCTATTGAAAAAAACGACATTTTTGAACCCTCCTTTTTTTCAGTATAGCTGGATTACAGAGGGCTATCCTTCGATTTTATGGCGTGTTCTATCGTAATCATGTCATTTTTCCGATATTGTGTAGGGGTCTCACCAAACATCTTTTTGAAGCACACAGAAAAATGATTACTATTACAAAAACCGACAGCTTGAGCGATCGCCACCATGGTCAAATCAGTCTCTCGCAACAATTCTGCCGATCGGATCAAGCGATAATGATTTAGATAAGCCATTGGGGAAGTTCGAAATGATTGTTTAAAAAATCGTGTAAATTGCTCTTTACTTAAGGAAACAGAATCGGCCAAATCTTGTAATTGGATCATTTCATGATAATTACTATGAATATAAGATAAAACTATTTTTTCCCGTTTTTCTTGGAGGCGCTCGCTTGATTTTTTTGCTGGCTGGTCGGTCCCAACTTCTAATAGATGTGACAAGAGTTGGATAACAATCCCTTTCAGACGTAATTCACGATAGGACGATTTCCCCATAAAGCATTGATCAAATAGTTGAAACAAGGTGAGACTTTGTTGACTTTTATCTGGAAAATCCACATAAGAAGTAACACCTTCTTGTATCAAAAAAGGATCGATTTGTTGGCTTTGAATTCTATCTGATTGTCGACTCGTGATTAATTGTTCAGAAAAAACGATACACGAAAAACGGCAGCTTTGTTGTGCGATTCGATAGGCAGTGTGTAAAGTGTTGGGAGGAATCAGGACGATCGTATTTGCCTTAATCTTGCGTGAGACTCCATTAACGACTAATTCTAGCTGTCCTTGATGGACACATAAAATTTCGATTTCTTTATGCCAATGTGGCACAAAAAAGAATTCTCGCCAAACACTCACTAAATTAGGATAATATGCTAATGGGAAATCTTCCGTGCCATGGTTCGCAGCTTCATAATAAGCAAGCGCTGCAGGTTGATTTATTTTCATTGAATCACTCGCTCACTTTCCACTTTGTTAACATTGTTTTTCGTTTAATCATAGCGTATCTACAACGATTATGTAAGCGTAATCAAAAAAATAGTTTATCTGTTAATCCTTTTGACCAATTGAAACAAACAGGACAGCTACTTGACGAGCTGTCCTGTTTGTTCCCACATTCCTGCAGGACAGTTTTTCTTAGCTAAATTTGCGCGAAACCGATAAAAGCAGCCGCATTTGGTACAGGTATGATTCAATCGCAATGGACAAGTCTCACAAACAACGATTCTCCTACTGACGATCTCCGGCGAAGCCAAGTCGCTTTCTAAAGAAAGTTGTTCTGCAATCAAGGATTCAATGTCTTCCTGTGCTGCTGCAGCATCTTTCACTTCGCATCCTTTACAAGTCATGGGATCAGACTGTCAATGAGATCGTTAGAACACTCATTGCTGGCACCCGCAAGCTGACTTTGTTCTCTTTAACATCGTAAGCGGTGAAGTCTTGGATCACCACATCTTCAGGATGATCAAAATCATTGTGTGCGTTCATTTTGTCCCCCACGATATAACGAGCTTCTTTCACTTCATTGATCGCTGTTTCCAGGGAGAAGGATAATTCTTCCGTGCCTTGGGTAGCAAAATTACAAACCGATAGATGGATCGTATCCTCTTTTTTCGAAATCGTATACGTAATGGTATCACTGCTAGTTCCATGGCTATCAACGGTTTCAGCATCTTGATGGACTTTGTACAAATCAAAGACATGATAGCTTGGGGTTTTCACCATTTGTTCGCCATCTGTCAAAATCATCGCTTGCAGGACGTTGACGGTTTGTGCGATATTTGCCATATGCACTCGCTTGGCATGTTTATGGAAAATATTCAAGGTGATCGCTGCGACCATGGCATCACGAATCGTATTTTGTTGGTATAAGAAGCCTGGATTCGTCCCAGGTTCTGCTGAGAACCAAGTGCCCCATTCATCAACAATGATTCCCACACGCTGTTCTGGGTCATACTGGTCCATGATCGCGCTGTGGCGGGTCAATAATTCATCCATGTAGGCTGCTTTTTCACAGGTCACTTGCCACTCTGCCTCATCAAATTCCAAGGCGCTCCCTTTTTCTTCCCAGCCCTGCGGATGAACGTAGTAGTGCAAGCTTAGGCCGTCCATCAACCAATGGGCGTTTTTCATCAGCGTTTCTGTCCAATGATAGTCTGCGACATTCGCTCCGCCAGCAACTTTGTAGATTTTTTTGTCACCGTATTGGCGGACATAGGTTTGATAGCGGCGATACAGATCCGCATAATACTCTGGCCGCATATTGCCGCCGCAGCCCCAGTTTTCGTTTCCTACGCCAAAGAATTTCATTTCCCACGCATCTTCATGGCCATTTTCTCTGCGAAGATCAGCCATCGGAGAAATGCCATCCATCGTGATGTATTCCACCCATTCCGACATTTCTTGCACCGTTCCGCTGCCGACATTGCCGTTGACATACGCGTCACATTCCAGCTGCTTGATCAATTCAAAAAATTCATGGGTCCCGAAATGATTGTTTTCAGTCACGCCGCCCCAGTGAGTGTTGACCATCGTTTTGCGGTTTTCTTTAGGACCAATCCCGTCTTTCCAATGGTATTCATCGGCGAAGCAGCCGCCTGGCCAACGCAGCACAGGGATTTGAATGTTTTTCAGTGCTTCAACCACATCGATCCGCATCCCATTTTTATTTGGGATCTGCGAATCTTCTCCAACGTATAATCCTTCATAGATACAACGGCCTAGATGCTCTGCAAAATGACCGTAGATATATTTGCTGATCGTTGTTCCTGATTTTGTGTTTTGAATGTTAATCGTCATTGTTATACTCCTATTCTTTGATTCCCCAAATGGACTCATTATTATCGCCAATCGTTGAGAACGTTAATTTTTGCTGCTCAAATTCTGTTATTTCCTGAGTTAATAAAATTCCTTTGAAGGTCGCTTCTTCAAAAGTCAATGCCAAGTATCCCGCATCGTACGTCCAAGTTCCGGTCAGGTCACCAGTAACGCTTCCATCTTTTTGAAGCTCGATCGTCTGCGTTTTTAGCATGGTCGTTCCATTGTCGGTACCATGGTTAATGATTTCATAGCGCCCGATAATGTCATCTTCTGTCAAAGCATCCGCTACTTGTTCATTGCCTCGATACTCGTAGGGTGCTGGAACTGGCCAGCCTTCCTCATTCATATACATTCTGTTGACCCGCACTTCATGGGCTTCGGTTCCATTGTTAAAGCGCGTATGGTACACCAAGGACCACTGACCATTTTCATCGATGATCGCCGAATTGTGTCCCGCTGCTCGATACCCCATTTGTTGAAACGAGAATTGGTAGTTTCCAATCAATTTGATGCCGTAGTTTGAATTTTGGTCCCCTTGTTCTAAGATTGGGCTATTTCCTTGGGCATCAAGGTAAGGTCCTTCTGGTTTTTCAGCGCGAAACAGTCGCATATTGTAACCACCTTTTGCTGCTAAACCACCGTAAGTGACGAATAGGTAATAATAATCGGTTTCCTCATCATATACAATATAGGGACCTTCTCCTGATTGATGATAGCCGCCAAAAAGCTTGATCCCGAAATAGCGATCAATGATACGCCCATCTTCCGTCGTGCTATCTTCCCCAGGATACATTGGTTTTCCAGTGGCTGGATCAACTTCCAATAAAAAGATACCGCCAGACCAAGAACCATAGGTCATCCATAGTTTCCCTTCTTCATCATAAAACAACGCTGGATCAATGGCGTTTGGCGCATAATCGGTGTTATACGTCAGACCATCTTCGATCGCCCAGTTTTCACTGAACCCACTGATTTTCCCCTCTTTGATCAATTTGGCCAAATGGGTATTTTGATAGTTGGTATTGCGTTCACTACCATCTGTCGAATCTTTTTCTGTAAAGCCAGAATAGATCACGGTATCCGCATAGCTATAGGGTCCTTCGATCGTTTTAGCTACGGCCAATCCAATCGCTGAACGCCGCCAAGTAGAACTAGCTGAGTAGTAGAGCATGTAGGCTCCTTTGTCTCCATTTGACCATTCATAATCAGCATTCCAAATGACATCTGGTGCCCAAAGGCTGTAACCACCTTGTGAATCGGCATCATCATAGCCTGCCCATTCAAAAGTCTCAGCTAGATTTTCTTTTGTGTTACCATAGATCATATTGTCTTCCATTGATTCATATTCGTGAGTGAAAGGCACTTCCCAAGTTTGTAAATCTTCTGTTTTCGCTTGGGCGAGATGCGAACCAAATACGTAAAATAGCTCTTGGTCACCAACATGAATAGAAGTAATCGATGGGTCATGAATCGACACTCGATTTTTTGTCGTTGTTTCCCACTCCTTTTGTGAAAGTTGCTCAGCAGCATCTCCTGTTTGACAGCCAGCAAGAAATAAACTAGTAAAAAAAACGGACATGGTTAAACAGAGCATTTTTCTTTTTGTATTCATTTTTTCCCTCTCTTTTATCTATCCTTTGACTACACCGGGTTCGCCAAAATCAGGTAATCCATTTTTTTTCCAAGTAAACGGTTGGACATACGCATGTCGATTGGGATTTTCTAAAGGATTACTGTAATCATTTTTTTCTGGTCTTGCATGATACACTAAGATCTCTTGTTTCCCCTCCTCATCGACTGTAAAGGAGTTATGTCCTGGTCCGTATAGGGAATTTTGTTCAGAACTGGAAAAGACTGGTTCCTTCAACTTATGCCAAGAATACCCATTCAATAAATCACTATCCTCATCTGCCCACAACAGTCCCATCGCGTAGTTTTCATCCGTCGCACTGGCTGAATAAGTAATGATCACTTTTCCATTTCTAATCAAAGCAGCTGGTGCCTCGTTCACTTTGAAGCCAATTTTTTCCCATTCATAATAAGGAATGCTCAGCAGAATCTGCTTTCCTTTCAATGTCCAAGGATTTTCCATCTCTGATAAATAAAGATTGGAATTGCCTGGAATGTTTGGATCTGCTTGTGCCCAGACATAATACAATCGGTTCCTGTGTTCGAATACCGTAGCATCTAAACTGAAACTCTCAAATTGCGTCTTGATCTGTCCTTTTTCTACCCACTCGCCTGCAAAGGGATCTTCATTCGCATTTTCGATCGCAAACATCCGATGATGATGCTGATCATTTCTGACTTCTCCATGATCTGCAGCAGCAAAATAGATGTACCATTTCCCTTGAATAAAATGAATCTCTGGTGCCCAAATCAGTTCACTCATGGGGCCTTCGGCATGAGCCGTCCAGATGACTTTTACTTCACCGTCAGCCAGTCCTTTCAAGGTTTTCGCACGCCTTAATTCGATTTCCTGATACCCTGGTTTTGATCCAGTGAAGTAATAATATCCATCGGTATGCTTGTATATCCATGGGTCTGCACGTTCTAATACAATCGGTTCCAAATAATTTTCTGCCATAAATATAATCATTCCTTTCGCGATTCCGCTCAAGGCACAACACCGAATGAAAAAGTGTTGTGTTCCTAGCGGAACCTATTTCTCTTGTAGTAAACTTTTCTTGAAGAAGCCTGTATACACTACAAATCACGGGGAGGTGAGTAAGTGCGAAGACACACTTTTCGACCTTGTATAAATATATGTGTAGCTTGGCTTTTCAAGCACAACTAACTGTGACAAAGAGCACGTAAACTTATTTTTGGATAAGCGACTCGTTTGTGTAGAGCCTCGCAGTCCCTATACAGTTCTTCTTCTAAAATCTATGAAGGGAGTTTCTCACGATGTTAAAAATCGTGTACCCAAATTGTTGTGGCATCGATGTCCACAAACAGTTCGTTATCGCTGTGATCGCAATCACTGACAGCGAAGGGATTACTCAATACAAGCGCCGTCGCTTTTCAACGTTTACGAACGGGTTGAAAGAGCTGAAAAAATGGCTTGAGTTCCACTCTTGTTTTCATGTTTGTTTAGAGTCAACTGGGAAATATTGGATTCCTATCTATAACGTCCTTGAGGACGAAATGGACATCTGTTTAGCTCACCCAAAGTACGTCAAGGCAATTCGAGGGAAAAAAACAGACAAGAAAGACGCCCAATGGATTGCGGACTTATACAAACATGACTTAATTGCAGGAAGCTTTATTCCTCCTGCGAAAATTCGTCAGCTGCGGGACTTGTTTCGCTATCGAATGAAATTAACATACCTTCAAACCAGTGAAAAAAATAGATATCAGAACAGTCTCACTTGGTCAAATCTCCAAATTGCGAGTGTGGTTTCCGACGTATTTGGAAAATCAGCTCAAAAGATCATTCAAAGTGTACTGGATAATCCAGAGGAGAAACCGGATATTGCTTCGCTTATCCATCGTCGTATGAAAGCCTCTGTTGATGAGTTAGAACTCTCGATGGATGGCGAGCTATCTGAGGAACAAGCAGAAAAACTGCGTGTGATCAAAGCTCACTATGACGCGATTACCCTATGCAAAAATGATCTCGAAGAGATGATTACTGAATTAGGTAAAGAATACTCTCACCAACAAGAGTTGATTCAATCCGTTCCTGGATTTAAAAACCCGTTAACAGCGCTACGTGTCATTTCAGAAATCGGTATCGATATGAACCAATTCCCTACTGCTGGTCATCTTTGTTCTTGGGCGGGAGTCGTTCCTGCCAATAACGAAAGTGCTGGTAAAAAGTATTCGACTCGGATATCTAAAGGTGGTCGCTATCTCAAACCTTTGCTTGTTGAAGTAGCGAATGCCGTGGTGAAATCTGAAAAAAATCCCGAACATCGAAACAAATATCTACAACTTAAAAAGCGTAGAGGGCACAAGAAAGCAATAATTGCGATTGCTCGTCGGTTACTTGTGGCAATCTATCATATTCTCAAAAAAGATGAGGTATACAACCCCGCTCTTTATCACTATCAAGAATATGTCGCTCCAAATAAAAAACTGTCAATTCAAGAAGCAGTTCAATTTGCAAAAAGCCACGGGTTTCAAGTTGTTTAATTTGGTATAGACCGATAAATAACCGTTGAACCTCTTATTTTTGTGCGGTCTTTTTTCTGTAACTTAGTAAACGAATTAATCCGTATTTTTTTCAAACTTTCTACACCTTCTTAAATAATTCCATTTTCCGTTTTTAGTATTTTTATTGCTTTGTTTTTAGACATATACATCGTCGTAGCTAGTAAATAGAGGACGACACCGATCACATCATAGATGATCAAATGGATGATGACACAGGCGATCATCCAACGTATCGTTCCTTTGTTTATTTGTTTGTCTCGCATATTCTTCGCGTTGATCCAACTGATAACGCCCATCAAAATCGTCGCTAACGCAACGATCATAACTACCTTCGATATCATTCCTACCAGACTTGACTGCAAGTATTCATACTGATTTTGATTTTGAAATGCTGCGATCCCTTGTTCTTCAAACCAAGGATAATACCCAAACATCGTTACAAGACCAATACAGACATCCCAGACCGCACTGGCACGTAGTAAATTTCTTTCCAATTTTCGATTCATGATCTTCACTATCCTTTTATTCCTGCATTTAAGTTCATAGATTCAATGAAGTATTTTTGAGCAAATAGAAACAGCATGACGGTGGGAATGATCGCAATCAATGCCGAGCCCATCAATTGACCAATCATTCGGTAGTTGCCATAAATGTCTTGTAGTAATAGCAAACAGGCTGTGATCGGCATTTTACTAACATCCGTATACACGATCACTGGCCATAAGAAATCATTCCATGAACCTGTGAAAGAAAAGAGGCCTGCAACGATCAACACAGGTTTGATCAAAGGAACGATGATCTCTGCAAAAATTGTAAATTCATCTGCACCATCCATTCGTGCTGACTCGTCAAATTCAAGCGGGATACCTTTCATAAACTGTCGCACAAGAAAGATATTTCCCATCCCTGCTAAGCCTGGAATGATCATGGCAAGAGAAGAGTTGACCCAGCCGAAGGTTTCAATGATTTTGTAAGACGGAATCAAATTCACTACACCGGGAAACATCGAGATCCCCATCAAAAGATAAAAGATACGATCACGGTATTTAAACCGCATTCTGCCATAGCCATAAGCGGTCACTGAAACAACGATCACAACTAAAACAGTGTGCGTGACTGCGATAAACATTGAATTCCATAACCACTGCATAATTGGTGCAGTAGACGTATTAGTCAAAATCGCTACATAGTTATCTAATATCCAGTTTACGGGTAATAAACGAAACCCAGTGGAGACGATTTCGGTTTGAGAACGAAAAGAAGTGGCGAAGCTAAAAATCAATGGAATAACCCAGATGATACATAAAACGATCAGAAACAAATATGCGATGACCATACTAGGTATATGTTTCTTTTGTGTATTCATTTTTTTGCCCCCTTAAGTATTGCTTCTATCTAAAAGAAAATATTGAAATACGGACACACACATAATGATCAATCCTAAGATGACTGCCATTGCCGAAGCCATTCCTGCAATTGATTCTCCTTGACTAAAAGCCAGTGAGCGGATATACATCATCAATACAGTCGTGCTTTGGTTTGGACCTCCACCTGTCATCATCAAAGGCTGTGCAAAGACATTAAATGCTCCAGCAGTTGTCATCACGATCGTATATAACAGTGGAAAGCGAATAGATGGCAAGGTCACATTCAAGAATTTTTGGAATGCTCCCGCTCCGTCGATCTCTGCCGCTTCATAAAGGTCTTCATTGACACCCGCTAAAGCTGAGCGATAAATGATCATGTTACCACCGATTGCTCCCCAAATGCTGACAACAAAAATTAAGATCCAAGCATAGGGTTGTCGCGAAGCCCAAGAGAAATCGAACCCAAAAATATTATTGACGGCACCTAATCGAGAGTGGAAAATCAATGACCAAATCAAAGAACCTGCTGAAACAGAGATAAGACCTGGAATATATAGAATTGCTTGAAAAAGTCCTTTCAGCTTCACTTTTTTATGTTGCAATGCAGCTGCAATCATCAGTGGAATGATGATTTGTAACGGCACCATGATCAAAACGAAAATAAAGGTATTTTTCAAACCATTCCAAAATTGGGTATAGAACGTCGAGGAACTATCAAACAATAATGTTTTATAGTTGTTAAAACCGACCCAGACTGGATCAGAGATCAAATTCCATTGCGTAAATGAAGCATAAATACCATAGATCGTTGGAATACATACAAAAATAATAAAGAGTACCATGTGTGGTCCAATGAATGCGATCGATGCCCAGTTAATGCTCTTTTTTTTCATTCCTTTCATTCCCTTCTAAAAATTGGAAAAGGGGATAGAATTATCCCCCCTTCACTTATCTAGCTACTTCTGCAATCTTATCTTCGACATATTGTTGCATCGTTTCTAATCCTTCATCCATATCTAATTCACCGTAAGCGATATCTGTACTATAAACATCTAATGCTTCTAAGACATAAGAGAAATAAACGTAGTCAAAGATGTAAAGTGTTTCTTCTTCCTCTGGTGTAGAAGTAAAGAATGATTGTGGGTATTGTTGGTAATCATCACTTTCTAAAATATCTTTACTTGCAACGATTTGACCGGCTTTTGCCCATTCGATCGAGTTTGTACGAACAAATTCTAAAAATTGTGCGATTACTTCTTCTTTTTCTTCTGTTCTGCTTTCACTCTTCAACATGCCAAACATATGAGAAGCTGCTCGGTTGGTTGCGATGTCATCTGAAGTCGAATAAATATTTGTTACACCCCAATTCAAGCCCTCAACCGCATCATGAGCGGTAGAAGTCCAAGTACCATCTGTTGATAAGAGTACGTTTCCGCCTTGGAACATCAAATACCCATCTTCTCCATAAGGTGTCATCAGGCCTGCATCTGTTAACGCTTTAATTCTTTCTAACGCTTCTTTCATTTCTGGCGTATTCACCGTCGGGTTCCCAGCATCGTCTGAAATCGCGCCGCCTAAGTTACGGATTTGCGCTAAGATAACCCAAGAAAGTAACGCATTATTTACGACATAATCGCCTTCTTCCATCTGCCCTGCTAATGACATCATTTCATCAAACGTCACGATGTTATCGTCTAACCAAGAAGTGACATTGTATTTTTCTAAAAGATCTTGATTGTAATACATGGCACTGGCATGGATATCTAATGGGATCGTATATTGAGTATCGCCGATTTTCCCTGCATTCCACGCCGTATCTAAATAATTGCTTTCTTCTAACTCAGGTTGATAAGAAACCAGACGATCAACCGGATCAATAATATCGGAATTGACAAATTCCTCTACTTTATAAGAATGCATCAAAGTCAAATCTGGAATCCCACTTTTAGAACTTACAACCGTACTTAATTTAGTGTACATATCAGACGTGATCACATGATTGATTGTATAATCGGAACCTGATTGTTCATTGAATTCATTTACGATCTGATCCATATAAGCGCCATCATCACCAGTAAGGGGTGACCAAAAATTAATCGTGTATTTTTCTTTTTCCGCTGCCTGATAACGATTAAAACCAATAAGGGCAACTGCAACGACTGCAACTAAAGCACCAATAATAATAAGTTTCTTCTTCATGTTTTTCCCTCTTTCATAGAAATTGAATTTTGGTCTTTGAAGCCGAACACGCCTATCCTCCTTCTCTTATTTGCTATCCCAGCATTTATAATTGCATTATTCATTTCTAGCGTTTGCAAACACTTTCAATTTACAAATAAATCATAACTTGATTTGTAATCGCTGTCAACAATATTTTGATTAATTTATTTAGGATAATATCTATATTAATTAATAAATATATTAATAACTAGCGAAATAAACAACGCTATTTACACAAATTAGCAAATATGTTAACATTCAAGTAAATCAAACAGTTTAAGCGGAGGTGACACGATGCAATTAGAAATCAATCAAGAAGCATTGCCTGTCTATGAGGCACTTGCCAGTAACGTGCGAATCAAAATCATTCAATTGCTGGCTAAAAACAAGATGAATGTCAAAGAGTTGGCACAGGAGTTGGGCTTAAGCAGCGCTATCATTACGATGCACATCAAAAAATTAGAAGAAGCCAAAATCATCAAAACAGAGCGTGTGGGACAAAAAAAGATTTCCAGTTTGAGAGTGGATCATATCGATATCAACTTTCCTGAGAAAATCTTTAATGCCTTTGATACGAAAGAAACGGCGATACCGATCGGTCATTATACAAATTATTCGGTAGAACCAACGTGCGGGCTTGCTACTTCAGCTGATTTTGTGGGAATGGTGGATGAACCGAAGTTTTTCATGGATCCCCGACGAATGGATGCCCGCATCTTGTGGTTTACGAAAGGATTTGTTGAATACCAATCGCCAAACTTCTTAGCAAGAGAAGAAAAACTTGAAATGATGGAGATTTCAATGGAAGTTTCGTCTGAATTTCCTTTTTCCAATAACAACTGGCCGTCAGACATCACCTTCAGCTTAAATGGTGTGGAGCTTGGTACATGGACTAGCCCAGGGGATTTTGCAGATATTCGCGGCAAGTATACACCGGATTGGTATCCAGACAATCTCAATCAGTACGGGTTATTGAAGACGATCCGCATCATGGATCACGGAACCTACATGGAAGGTGTTCCTCTTTCCGACATTACGATCAAGGATATACCTGCCTACGAAGATACGTGGCACTTAAAAGTGGAAGTCAAAGAAGATGCCGAGCATGTCGGCGGTTGTACCCTCTTTGGCAAGGGGTTTGGGAATTACGATCAGGATATCAAACTGAAAATGTTTTATAGCTAAAAAAAAAACGCTAGTCTTAGCGGCTGCCCCAAACATTTCTTTTGGGAATCAGGTCGCTAAACTAGCGTTTTTGTTATTTCTTCAAATGGTAACTGTACGTACTTACAATGATGTTCTCACGCCAAGAGAGTCTGAAACGCAAGCGCAGGCTTGTTTGGTTGTGCAAAATATTTTGCCAGCGACGTCTTGGGACAAACTGTGGAATGATGACGGTCGTTGTGTAATTGTGTTTGGCTGCATTGCGGCTGACTAGATCCACATAACGCAAGATGGGATTTTCAATCGAACGATACGAAGAATGAACGACGGAGAAACGCACGTCTGGGAATTTTTGCTTAAATTCTTGTTCGATCTCTTTTTCTTTCTTCACATCTTCATCCAACGAGACGTGCATCGCCACGACATAATCACCAATCGATTGGGCATAGTTCAATGCGCCGATATTTACTCGGGTAACATTTCCGACGAGAACGATCACGGTATTTCCTTCATAAACATGCAGTGCTTCTTGTTTTTCCAATCGCAGCTGTTCTGCGACTTTTTTATAATGATCATGGATCTTGTAAAAGATATACAAGAGGATCGGCATGATAATGAAGAATGGCCAAATATCGCCTAAGCGATACACGAACAAGATGGCAATGATCGCAAAAGAAATCAAAGCCCCAATGATGTTGGCGATCGATTTAAAGAACCAGCCTTTGCCTTCTTTTTTCCATTTGACGACCATTCCGCTTTGGGATAGTGCAAAAGGAATGAATACCCCGATGGAATACAACGGAATCAAACGCTCGGTCGATCCTTGGAAGATAAACAATAGGACGATGGAACCAGCAGCTAAGGTGATGATCCCGTTTGAGTAGCCGAGACGATCCCCACGGTCTTGATACATGTGTGGCATATATTTGTCTTTGGCTAAGTTATACGCCAACACGGGGAAGGCGGAAAATCCTGTATTTGCGGCAACTGCTAAAATCAGCGCTGTGGCAAATTGCAAAACGTAGTACATAAACCCATGACCAAAAACAGCAGAGCCGATTTGAGATAGGACGGTCACTTCTGCTTCTGGTACGATACCGTACCAATAGTTGATAAAAGTGATACCGACGAAGAAGAACCCTAAGATCGCAGCCATGATCGTCAAGGTCGCAGCTGCATTTTTCGCCCGTGGTTTTTTGAAAAATGGCACCGCGTTACTGATCGCTTCGACCCCCGTCAAAGAAGAGGAACCTGATGAGAAAGCCCGTAAGATCAAGGCTACGGATACCCCAGGTACGACAGCTCCTGGCAGTGCGGTTGCATTCAACGGTTGCGCACCAGTTACGATGTTGTACAAGCCGACCACGATCAAGACTGTGATCACTGCGATAAAGGTGTAGACAGGAATCATTAAGAAGCTAGCTGATTCTCGCAGCCCTCGCAGATTCATCATCATGATCAAGAGCACGATCACGACAGAAATCGCCACTTGATGGCCGAACAACGCTGGCACAGCAGAAGTGATGGCTTCTGCCCCTGCTGAGACGGATACTGCTACTGTCAGCATATAATCGATCAACAGTGAGCCGCCGGCAATCAGGCCCGCATTTTTCCCTAAATTTTCACTACTTACTACATACGCCCCACCACCGTGAGGGTATGCATGAATGATCTGACGGTAAGACAAGGTCAATGAAATCAAAAGAATAATAACAAAAGCAGCGATCGGTAATGAATACCAGATAGCAGCAGCGGAAAGTGCCACTAATACGACAACGATCTGCTCTGTCCCATAAGCAATCGAAGACAAAGCATCAGAAGATAGCAACGCAAGGGCCGCCGTCCGGCTCAGTTTTTGTTCATCATTCTCTGCGGATTTCAATGGACGTCCGACCAACAAACGTTTCAAATACTCCACTTTTTCTACACTCCTTTTCATGAAAAAATCCTTCGTTAAACTTGTAACGATATCCACACAAATATTGAATTATCAAGACTGTATGCTACTCTTGTAACCGCGAAAAGTCAATGAAAATCAGATGAAAAAACGACCCTTTTTCCCTCTTTTGATTATTAGAAATTTCACGTGATGGCACAAAAGCAGAAAGAACAAATGCTCTTTCTGCTTTTCGATGTTAGTGGAAGAAATGACTTTCTTTTGAAATGTCGCTTAATTTCTTCGTAGAGTTGACTAGATAAGGATACGCGTAGGTACCGACGATCCCAAAGACCAGGAACAAAATCGTTAAAATAACCAATTGTGGTACGGCATTTGGCCAATAGATCCCGCCAGCTGATTCTCTTAACAGATTGACTGCATGGGTAAATGGCAGCAGCGGATTAATGAATTGGAAGAACTTCCCAGAAACTTGGATCGGGTAGTTTCCTCCCCCACCTGAGATGGAGAGAACCAAAATGATGATGGCGATCCCTTTCCCGAGGTTGCCGAACAGTCCTGCCAGTACGTAAACGATCATCATAAAGGCGAGTCCGACGAGTAATGCGAAGAAGACACTGTACACTGGATTGTGGACATCAACGCCTAATAAAAACATATTTCCTAGGGTCACGATCAAACTTTGGGCGACTGCCATCGTCAAGAACGTCAGCATTCGTGCCACAAAGGTTTCACGTTGGGTAAAGCGTTTTTTGTCTTTCTTCTCTAAATGATACTCCGTTGTAGCGACACTTGACAACAATAATGCCCCTACCCACAAACACAATGCGGTATAAAACGGTGTGCTAGCTGAACCATTGTTGGCGATTGGATAGATTTCATTGCTTTTTAATTCCACTGGTTGTTTGAAGAAGTCGGCTTCATCGGTGGCATCAAGTTTCAATAATTTGATGACTTCCCCGAGATCGACTTCATTTTCGCCTGCTCGGATCGCATCAGCGGCTTTGTGGATGCCTGCTTTGATACTTGGCCAATCGTTATTGATCAAATCAACGGCCGCATCCAAGGCTTTTTCAACTTCTGGCAGTTTTTCATCCACCATTGCCATCGTAGAGCTGATTTCTGATTTGATGGTTGGCCAGTCGTTTTGCAAGAAGTTTACGGCCAACCCTAATTTTTCTTCGACAACTGGCAATTCGTTGTTGTATAGGTCGGCTCCTTTGTTGATGGCATTGACGATTTCATCCATGTGACCATTCAGCATCGTATTGGCATCGTGCAATTCTTGCTTGATGACAGGCAATTCTTTTTGATATTTTTCCAAAATCGTCACGGCATTGCTGACCACTGATTTGGTGGAAGACAGCAACGAGTCAAAATCGATCTCTTGGGCTTTTTTCAAGACATCTTCGGCGGTGGTGATGGTTTCGATTAGTTTGGTTAGGATGTCGTTGATGGTTTTAGTAATGGCATCAACATTAAAACTCTTAGGATCCAGAAGATCAGCAACATTTTGAGCAGCTGCGGTGACTTCACTAAGATATTGCTTAGCTGCCTTAACATCACCGCTTTGCACAGCGCTTCTAACCTTAGTTAACAATCCAGATACATTCGTCAAGTGCCCTTTTATGTCAGTTAACTGACCGATTACGCCTTGAATTTGGGCATTTTCAGCTGAGCCTTCAATATTTCCTAAAAATGCAATTAAGGCATCTAGCATACTTTGTTGTTGCTGAATACTTTGCTGCAACCCATCAATCGTTTGTAAAATTGATTCTCGATCTTGGTCCAACTGATCTTGATCGATTGAATCATTCAGTGCTTGCGACCACTTTGCTGTGGTTGTTGCCACTTGACGAATAGACTCAATCGTCACCTTCACACTGCTAGAAATACTTGGCAGGGCATCTTGCAATTGTTGCGCCCCATCTTTGGTCGCGGTGGCGAAGCTGGCGGCTTGGTCGCCTAGTTGTTCGATCTGTGGTAAAGCGGCTTGCACTTGTTCAATGACTTGCAGTCCTTGCTTGGCGGTGTCGATGCCGTCCGTCATGGTGCTGGCAATGTCATCGAAATCATCGTCGATCATCTTCAATTGTTTGCCGGCATTTTGGATCTCTGGGATCTTTTCTTGCAAGGTCAAAATGATGCTGGCTTCTTTCTTCAATGCAGGCAGCTTATCGTTTAAGCCAATCAGTTTTTCCCCCATGGCATCCACTTGTGGGATATAATCGGTGAATTCTTCGGCTTTTGCGATCTTTTCTTTGATTTCTGGAAACTTATCGTGCAAGGTGACGATCTCTTTCGTATAGCCATCGATCGTAGCCAAATTGTCATCGGTGTCTAAGATCATCGATTTGACTTTGTTGATGCTGACTAAGTTGGAATCAATGTCATAGCCGATTTCATTGAAGACTTTTATCAACGTGGAGCTGGCGGTTTCAATAAAGTTTTGTGAGATCTCTTCTTGAAGGCTGCTGGCTCCTTTATCGGTGATTTTTGGTGCGATGGCATTGATTTTTTGGTTGCTATAATACTCGATGGTCGGTTTTTCGATTTTTCCACTGGTAAAGCTGATCAGATCATCTGAAAAATCCGCTGGTAGGTAAATACCCGCGTAATATTTTCCTGACTTGACCCCTTCTACTAAGTCCTCTTTTGAATCCAAGAAGCGCCAGCCCAACTGCTTGTTTTTATGGAGGGTGTCGATGACTTCATCACCGATATCGATGTGCTTGTCTTGAAATTCTGCCCCTTTATCCGCACTGTAAACGGCGATCGGCAATTCACTGGTGTTGCCGTATGGGTCCCAGAGGGCTTTGATATTGAACCACGCATAAAGCGAGGGTAAAATCATTAAGGCAATGATCAAAAATGCAGAGATTGGATTGCTGAAAATTCGTTTCCAGTCCAGTTTATATAAATAGAAAACATTCTTTAGTTTATTCATTTTTTTCTTCCCCCACTAGTTCTTCGTCGAAGGATAATTTACCATGTTTTTCCCCTGCCGCCAACGGCTAGGATCGACCAAGAAAAGTCCTTTTGACAAATGGACGTTTTTGTCAAAATGAAACCCCTTTACTTTTTGTTTTTTTTCGCTTATTGTTAAACTTTCTTTAACTTTACCATGATGGCGAAAAACACACCACTCATATCCTTTGTTCTGTTTTTTTACAGGCCTTTCCTATACAAAAAAAGCTTCCTTTTTCTGCAATGAAAAAGGAAGCTTTTTTAGGTATTATTTCAGTTGATCCTTTGCCAATAACTCATACACATACTTCAATGAGGTAGCTTCGCCATATAATTGAAGATCTGCTTTTTCCTCTGGGGAATAGACTTGATCAAAGCTTTGATCGGGAATCAGCACGACATCGATGCCCGCACGTGTCGCGGCTGTTGCTCCCACAAGAGAATCTTCCATGACTAAAGCTTTTTCCGCTGCGACTTGCGCTTTTTCTAAAGTCAGCAAGTAAGGTGCTGGATCAGGTTTATGGGCGGAAACGTCATCGCCAAAGGTCTGATAGTCAAAGGCCTGCAACAAATCGAAATGCGCCAACAATTCAGAGGCTCTTTTTTTCATCGTCGAGGTGGCTAGTGCCGTTTGGAAGCCTTTCTCACGAGCCAAGGCGATGGTTTCTTTCGCATAGGGTTTAGTTTTGAAGGTGCCATCAGTTATTTGCTGGGCAATATAGACTTCCCGTTCTGCTCGTAATTCCTGCACCCGCTGCTGACCGCCTACGAGGTCGGCTAATTTAGTGGCAGTCTGTTGCCAGCTTTGACCACGCCAACCAAAAATATCAGCGGCTGTAATCGGAAGCTCATACTTTTTAAATAGCGCCAACCACCCATCAAAATAGACTCTTTCAGTATCGACTAACAATCCATCAAAATCAAAAATCAAAAGTTCTTTCATAAACGCTCCTTCGTTTTGCTAAGATTTTTTCCTCACTCACTGGGGATCAAGACATCTTCCGACTTTTGTCAGCAGCTGCTTGCACTGCTTTGATGACAGCCGCACGAAAGCCATTTTCTTCTAAGGTTTTAACTGCTTGGATCGTTGTGCCCCCTGGCGAGCTGACACGATCCTTTAAGACGCCTGGGTGTTCCTTCGTCTCTAGTACCATCTTCGCTGCGCCTAATACCGCTTGAGCAGCAAATTCATACGCCATCGGCCGCGGCATTCCTTCTGCCACTGCTCCATCTGCCAAAGCTTCAATGAACAAATACGTGTAGGCTGGTGAAGAACCGCTGACACCAATGACTGCATCGATCATGCTTTCTGGTACTTGCTCGGCTTTGCCTAGGCTTTCAAAAAGCTGTTTGACTTCGTTGGCTTCGGCTTCCGTCACTTGACCGTTGGGACTGATAGAAGACATGCCTTCGCCAACAAGTGCGGGGGTATTTGGCATGACCCGCACGATTTTGTGCGCACCAATGATTTCTTCCATTTGCGCGATTGTCACACCCGCGGCAATGGATACTAGCAAATGCTCCTTGGTCAAGCCGTCTTTTAAATCAGCAAGCAAGCGGGGAAAGACAAAAGGTTTAACTGCTAAGACGAGGATCTCCGCTTTTTCGGTGACATCTGCTAGCTTAGTTGTCCCAGTGATCCCGGTTTCTTTTTCTAATTGTGCCAAAGTCGGCTCGTAGCGATGGTTATAAACCAAGATCTCTGCTGGTTCATACAGGTTTGCTGCAATCAAGCCGTTGATGATGGCTTTTGCCATGTTACCGGCTCCTAAAAAGGCGATTTTTCTCATAGTTTTCACGCTCCACTTCTGATTTTGGTACCACTTTTTGCTAAAAAAGCCTAATCAATGACTAGGCTTCAAACTCGATCATATACGGATGCAAGGCGGTGTTATAGATCCCTTCTGTATATTCTACCACTTCTCCTTGTAGATCATACGAATAACGGGTTCGTTTCAAGGCAGCGACCTCTGGCGTGATCATAAACTTCTGTTGCTCTTCGGTCAAGGTCGTTGCCACGAACGCATCTTGAAAGCGATCGATGATCATTCGATGTTCATCCAATAGGCGATACAATGATTTTTCTTCAAAGACCTCGATGGAGGTACCCTTTAGCTGCTTTGGCAAATGGTACTCATAGTAAATAAAGGGTTGGTGGTCAAAATAATACATGCGACGTAAACGCATGACTTCTTTGCCCATCAAAGAATACGCGGGGTGCTCAGGCGCAAGTTCGACTAATTCATAGCTGAGGTTTTTCTTCGTGTATTCCTTGCCAGTCTTTTCAAGCAATTGGCTAAACGTCGTGCCTTTTGACAGCTTGTTATAAGGGCGATTGCTTAAAACCGTCGTCCCACGTCCGCTGCGTTTTTCCACATACTCATCTGCCGCTAACAATTCGATGGCTTTGCGGACAGTGATCTTGCTGACATTGAAGGTGGCTTCCAATTCTGTTTCCGTCGGTAAAAATGAACCAATCGGGTAGCGACCCGACATGATGTCTTCTTTGAGCTTATCGGCAACATCACGGTAAAGAATGTGTTTGCGTTTCATTGCTATCTCGCCTTTCTCTCATTGGATTGGTCTTTTTCTCCTTATTCATCAAAGGTAGGAATGTCTTCTGGTTGCGGCTCGATCAAGACTTTCCGCGGCTTGCTGCCTTCAGAAGGGCCAACGACACCTTGATCTTCTAATTCATCCACTAACCGAGCCGCTCGGTTATAGCCGATGCGAAAACGTCGCTGCAAGAGAGAAACGCTGGCGGTCTGCATTTCCACCACAAGGGCTTTGGCATCTTCGAATAGCTCATCTTGCGGTTGTCCGCTGCTGCCGGTACTCGTTTCTTCCTCAGTGACCATCATTTTTTCTTCATAATTGGCTTCTTGCTGATCGGTCACGAATTCAACCACTCGTTCGACTTCTTGGTCGGAGATAAAGGCCCCTTGGACCCGAATCGGTTTGTTCTCACCCATCGGCAGATACAGCATGTCGCCGCGTCCCAGCAGTTTTTCGGCTCCGTTCCCATCAATGATGGTCCGCGAATCGACACCGCTGGAAACCGCAAAGGCCATCCGTGATGGAACATTGGCTTTGATGATCCCTGTAATGACATCCACACTTGGTCGTTGCGTTGCTAGTATCATATGGATACCTGCTGCCCGTGCCATTTGCGCCAAACGAATGATGGCATCTTCGACTTCGTTGCTGGCAACCATCATCAAGTCGGCTAACTCATCGACGATCACTACAATGAATGGCAAGATCGGACGATTTTCGCCGTCTTCTAAATTCTTATTGATCACTAAATCGTTGTAGCCAGTAATGTTTCGGACCCCAGTTGCCGCAAATTTTTCGTAGCGCTCTTCCATTTCCTTGACCACTTTTTGCAACGCTTGCGCCGCTTTGCGGGGATTTGTCACGACAGGTGTCAAGAGATGGGGAATCCCATTATAAACATTTAATTCAACCATTTTCGGGTCGATCATCATCAGTTTGACTTCATGGGGTTTTGCCCGCATCAAAATACTGGTGATGATGCCGTTGATGGCTACGGACTTCCCGCTCCCGGTCGATCCGGCAATCAAGAGATGGGGCATTTTCGTTAAGTCTGCCGTTTGGACACGGCCAGAAATATCGCGTCCTAAAGGTACTTCTAATAGTTTATCTGGATGATCCGGTTGGGCTTCGATCACTTCTCGGAATGAAACCATGCTGACTGCACTGTTTGGAACTTCGATCCCAATCAATGATTTCCCTGGGATCGGCGCTTCCATCCGCACATCTTTGGCAGCTAAAGCCAAGGCGATATCGTCGGTCAACCCGACGATTTTGCTGACTTTGACCCCTACTGCTGGTTGAACTTCGAATTTGGTTACTGCTGGTCCTAAGCTGGCTTTGACGACTTTTGCGTCAACACCGAAGCTTTGGAAGGTAGTTTCTAAGACACCGATATTTTGTTCGATCTTTTTGTACTCGCTGCTTTGATCCGTTGAAGGGATCGAATCGAGTAATTGCGCTGAAGGCAATTCATAATCACGATTTTCAGCTTCTTCCGAAATCTCAAATTCCAATACTTCACCATCATCATCAAGGATCTCCCCGTCTTCATTGACCTTTTTGCTTGGTCCTGGTTTGTTTCCTGCTGGATGTGGTGCTTGAGCGGCTTCTGGTCCCGCCGCTTGCGGCAATTCCTGGAAGTGGTCGATGGGTACAAAGCTCAACTGCTCTGGTTCAAAATCATCTGGCGCTTGCATCTGCTGTTCTTTTGCTGATTTTTCGTCTTCTGTCATTGGTCGCACTTGATTCTTTTCTTTGATCTCCGCCATGACTGCTGCTCGTTCGGCTTCTTTTTTGGCTTCTTTCGCCGCTTGTTTCTCTGCTGCTCGTTCCGCTTTGCGGGCTTCTCGTTCGGCTTGCTTTTCTGGAGAGCCTTCTAACAACCGCTGCAGCTTGTCACCAGCTACTTGCAGGTGCTCCACTAACTCGTGGCTGCTCATTTGGCTGAACAAGAACGCCCCGATCAGCATGAGTAAAACAGCGATGATGTAGCTGCCGATCTGGGAAACAAGAAAATAGGTCGCCCCATAAAGCATGGCGCCAATCATTCCGCCCCCGACATTTTGGGTCACTTGGCTGCGCCGGATATCGCCTAACAGCGTCATCCACGTCGTTTGAAAGATATTGGCTTGTTCTCCCACCACATTACTAAAGATTTGCGCATGGAGGATGATCAGTAAACCAAAATACACCAATACACAGCCGATCACTCGCCGAATACTCTTAAAGCGAGCATCGGTCGTTTTGATCGCTAACCAGACACCATAAGCGGCTAGGGCAACACTCAAAAATTGGTACGTGTTTCCGCCAACGATCCGAAACCCGTTGGCAATCAAGGTTCCTAAAAAACCTAAATGGAAAAAGCCAAATATCGAAAACAAGACAAAGAGCAGGCCGACGCCGACCAGCATTAATTTCTCTTGCTGTTTTTGTTGTTTTTTTGTTTTGCGTTTCTTTGCGCGTTTTTTTTGCGCCATTTCTATCCCTCTTTTCATCTTTCCCTATTATAACGAAAAAAGAAGGCGAACAAAAGTTTTCCTGTGAGAAATTTTGGTTAGCTGTTGGAATTTAAGCGAAAATTTCTTAAATGATGAAAAAAACACCAGCTGCTAAGCAGCCAGTGTATCTTGTTGACTTGTTTTAGTTTGGTGTGACGTCTTCGCCAAACCACTTCTCAGAGATTTCAGCAAAGGTGCCATTGTCTTGCAATTCTTTCAAGCCATCATTGATTTTATCTGCCATGGCTTGATCGTCTTTACGCACACCTACAGCAAAATCTTCTGCTTCAAAGGGGCTTTCGATTTCGTTGAAGTCATCGGTTTTGCCTGTTTGAGTCAAATAATATTCTGCGTAGACGCGGTCGATCAAAAGACCGTCGATCCGACCGTTTTCTAGATCGATAAAGGCTTCATTAAAGCTGGCATACAAGGTTGCGTCATTGCCGTCTACGAGATCCTTCAGAACTTTCGGTTGGTTGTTGAAGGTCTCATAACCAGAAGAACCTTCTTGGGCACCTAAGACTTTGCCCTCCATATCATCAAAGCTAGTAATGCCGCTTGCTTTTGCTGTGACCAAGACTTGTTTGTTTTCCATATAAGTATCTGTAAACAATACTTTTTCTTCACGAGCTGCGGTTTTGGTATACCCGTTCCAGATCATATCGATGGTCCCATTGCTTAATTCGGTTTCTTTCATGGACCAATCGATTGGTTGAAATTTGACTTTGGTTCCTGTTAGATTCAAAATCGCTGTGGCTAAATCCACATCAAACCCAACGATGTTGCCTTGGTCGTCTTTAAAGCCCATCGGTACGAAGGTATCGTCTAGGCCGACGATCACTTCTTCTTTGTCAGCGGCACTGGTTGTGGTGTCATTGCTGCTGCCACACGCCCCTAATAAAAATACACTTGCTGCTGCGATTCCCGTTAATAGTAATTTTTTCATTTTGTTCTCCCCCTTATTCTCCTGCTACTTTTAATAATTGATCGCCGATATTTTCGGCAAAAACCAAATCATGGGTCACCACGATCTGGGTCACTCCTTCTTTTTTCAGATCCAAGATCAGCTGTTCGACTTGCTGTCTCAAGCCTGGATCTAAGGCGCTGGTAGGCTCGTCATAGGCCAACACTTTGGGATTCATCGCCATCGCTCGTGCGATAGCCACCCGTTGCCGCTGCCCCCCAGACAATTGGAAGGGGTATTGGGCTAATAGGTCACTTAACCCTAGTTTTTCTGCCAACTGTTCGGCTTTTGCTGTATACGCGGCTTTGTCTTGTTTTAGCACCATTTTTGGTGCCAAAGTGATGTTTTCAAAAACCGACAAGTGGGGAAACAATTGGAAGTCTTGGAAGACGACACCGACGACTTGTTCTTGTTCTTTTGTGTCGGTGGGATCAAAGGCTTTGCCATCCAGTAAAAAGCTTCCAGAATCGATCGTTTCTAACCCAGCCAGTGTCCGAAGCAAGGTGGTTTTCCCACCACCGGAAGGACCGACCACCGCTAAGATACTGCCGTCTTCGATCGTCAAGTCTAGCTGATCGATGACTTTTTTGGCGCCAAATGATTTTGATACTTGTTTTAGTTCTAACATACGTGGTTCCTCCTAACGGTAATAGTCCAGTTTGGTCTCGATTTGTTTTAACAATAACGTAAAGACGCCTGTCATCACCAAGTAGATCAAGCCGACCCCAACTAACGGAAGCAAGGTACTGTCTCGCTCCATGGCGATTTTTCCGATTCGCATCACGTCTGACAATCCTAAGATGTAGACGAGGGATGTGTCTTTGACAAGATTGATGACTTCATTGCCGACAGATGGCAGGGTGATCTTGACGACTTGTGGGATGATGATTTTTTGGATCGTTTGGATCGGGGACAAACGCAAGACTTTCGCGGCTTCGTATTGTCCTGCTGGAATCGATTGGATCCCTCCACGGAAAATCTCGGCAAAATAAGCAGCGTAATTGATAATAAAGGCGATCATGGCTGCTTCAAAGCGGTCAAAGACGATCCCTAAGATCGGCAGACCGTAGAATACGAAGATCAGCTGTAGCAATAAAGGCGTTCCTCGCATCAACCATACGTAGACTTGCACGATCAATTTCAAAATACGCAGGCGACTGGCTAAAACAAAGGCCAACAAGATGCCTAAGGGAATGGACCCGATTAAGGTCAGTGCGAACAATTTAACGGTGATTCCAGTTCCTGAAATCAGTTGGGGCATAACATTGACTAAATACTCAAACATGGTGACTTCCTCCTTGATAGGTTTCAATTTCGATTAGCAGCGATACAGCTTCGCGACGGTTGGCTCCGACGCTTATGTGACGCTGGGCGTTGGCTGGTGAGGGGCAACTGGCAAGTTTCATTTTTCTAAAAAAGAAAAACAAAAAAAGCGCACACTGGCATTTGCCAGAGGACGCTTGATACGTGGTTCCACCTCAATTTGCCTTTCCTTCACAGGAAAAGGCCTCGTGCAGTCCTTGTGATCCTTCCACTTTCGGTTTTCGGTGAGATGCAAAAAAAGAGAAAAAAACGTCCCCTAGCCATTACAGCTAAAGGACGTTATCAACGCGGTTCCACCTTTGTTTATCAGTGCTTCACAGCAACTGAACTCAGAAAGTCATCAATCAATGACTGCTGCTGTAACGGGCAAACCCGGTCTCTCCTACTTTTCTTTCGGAAAAACGACTCCAAGATGTGTTTCACAACCATGCGTTATCTCTTTGCACCAACCAGAGACTCTCTTCAAACAGCAAGCCTTGCTACTCTTCTTTTCGATGTCTGTTTCATTAAGTTGTGTCTTACTTTACTCGCTCTTAAAGAAAATGTCAAACATTTTTTCTGAAATTTTCGAAACTTTGTCGCATGCACCGGTTTCGAGGGGAAGATTCAGGGAAAAGAAGACGCAGCTGCTTAACCGAAGTACGCTTCAGCTAAGGCTTGTCCTTGCTTGATTTTTGCCCATTGCTGTTCAGTCGAAAGCTCATTGCCGCAGTCACAAGAGGCAAAGCCGCATTGATGAGAAAGATAAAGCCGCTCCTTAGGAATGATTTGGCTGGCTTTGTCTAATAAAGCGATCACTCGCTCTTCATCGTCTAATGTGGCGGTTTTGCTGGATAATAAGCCTAAGACAACTTCCACTTCTGGACGATCTTTCAGCGCTTCTAAAGCCGAGATATCACCAGCACGGTCATCGTCCCACTCTAGGAAAAAGCGGTCATAATGCTGATCACGCAAGAATTTTTCGGCGATCGCTTTGTAGGTACCGCTGGCTGCCGCGCAGCTTTGGTAATTGCCGCGACAATTGTGGGTCCAGACTTTTAATCCTAATTCGTGGGCGTAGTCAGCGACTTCGTTGTTGATCGCCACGAATTCATCGGCTAACGCTTCTAAGCCGTCATTGCCTTGGGTGAAGAAGCTCTTGTCATTGTCTTCGGCAAATAATTCCCATAAACAATCATCGAACTGAACGATTTCACCACCTGCTTCTCGGTATTCCTGCAAGAATTCCTTGTAGGCGTTAAGCAGCCCTTCCCGCAAGGCTTCTTTCGTTGGATACACCTGACCTTCACCAACGAGGTCGTTAAAGACAGTCAGCTCGGTAAAGGCGTGGGCAGCCCCCCAGACGGTGATTTTGACTGGCAGGTCGCCAGCTTGGCGTTTGGTTTCTTTAAACAACGTCAAGTAATGATGGTTTTTGCCAGATAATGGTTCTGTGATTCGGATGCCGATGTCTTTACGTGTCTCAAAATGTCCACCGTCCAAATCTTCAAAGGCATACCCATGAT
Organism: Enterococcus sp. DIV0421; assembly: GCF_051713745.1. NCBI lineage: Bacteria > Bacillati > Bacillota > Bacilli > Lactobacillales > Enterococcaceae > Enterococcus > Enterococcus sp. DIV0421. The sequence continues at coordinate 2,025,439 of NZ_JBIOQM010000001.1, read as the reverse complement.
CGGAGATATAGCGCTCAACGCCTTTTAATCCCCAGAGAAAATCCAGGTGCCACATTGAGCGGCCGTGTTCGCCGTCTGTGATGACTGTGATGCCGTGTTCTTTTTGCGCTGCAATGATGTCAGCGATCGCTTTTGCTTCCGTTTCTTGGTAGCCAGGAAACGCATCATAAAACGGGTAGCGGATGTCCTCCCGATGCTCGATTTGATTTTTGTAGTCCAATAAATCTTGTGGTCGTAACAATGACCCCACAAGCTGAAATTTGTCTGTTGCCATATCCATTCCTCCTATACAAAGTTTTCAAAATTGTTAGATTTATTCTAGCAAACATCTTATACTATAGATAATACTTATAAACTTATATATTCCATAGGCAATACCTATAACATAAAAAGGAGGTTGTATCCCATGCGTATCCAGCAGCTTGAATATTTGGAAAAAATCGTAGAAACTGGCTCTTTCAATGAAGCCGCCAAACAGCTTTTCATCAGTCAGCCCTCCCTCTCTCAAGCCATGAAAGAGTTGGAAAAAGAGTATGATCTGCAGCTGTTTTACCGCAGTAAATTAGGGGTGACCTTGACCGATGATGGCCGTTCCTTTCTCAACTATGCTCGAAATGTTTTAGACCAAGTCAATCTCTTGGACGAACGCTTTCGCAAAGACAGCCATCGCAAGCATGTTTTCAGTGTTTCCGCACAACACTATGCCTTCGTCGTCCACGCCTTCGTGGAGCTGGTCAAACAGTTAGGGGAAGATGAATTTCAATTCACCTTGCGGGAGACCCAGACACAAAATGTACTGGATGATATCCAGACGTTTAAGAGCGAATTAGGGGTCATTTATCTGAATGATTTCAACACAACGGTCTTGACCCGTTTGATCCACGAAAAAGACCTGCAATTCATTCCTTTATTTGAAGCCAAACCCCACGTCTTCATCGGCCGAGAAAATCCCCTGACTCAGAAAAAAAGCATCACATTAGCTGATTTGGAACCATATACCTATTTGTCGTACGAACAAGGGGAAACCAATTCCTTCTACTTTTCTGAAGAGATCTTAAGCACTTTACAGCGCAAAAAACACATCCGCATCAGCGATCGTGCCACGATCTTCAATTTGATGGTGGGTCTCAACGGCTATACCATCAGCTCTGGGATCATCAGCAGTGAGCTGAATGATGAAAAAATCGTTGCGATCCCTTTGGAAGTCGATGATGCGATGACACTAGGTTACCTAAAACACAAGAAAATGGAACTGAGTGAGATGGCTTTGGACTATCTCGCCTTGTTGAAACAGCATATCAAAAATTACGGTTTCGACGTCTTTTAAAAAAACGATCCGCAGACAGTCGGTCGGGCTTCCTTAGTAAGGTGTCCCGACCCTGTTGCGGATCGTTTTGTTTCTTTTGTGCTTTTTTTGTTCTTAACCTGTCTTACGTTGGCGTTGTGGAGAATAAATCAACGCAATGGTTTCCATTCCCACTCTTCGACTTCAGCGATATCATAGCCGTTTGCTCGAATAAAGTCATGGTGATACGCAACGGTGTTTGCCATTTTTTTGGCAAAGTCCGCTGCTTTTTCTCCATAGACCCATTCGGCGGCGTCTTTGGCTAAGTGGAAGCGATCCAATTCAGAAAGGATCCGCATATCAAACGGTGTCGTGATGTCGCCATTTTCTCGGTACCCATGAATATGAAGCTGTTGGTTGCGACGGCCAAAGAAGATATCGCGAATCAGTCCTTCATACCCGTGGAAAGCAAACACGATCGGTTTGTCTTTCGTAAAGTAGGCTTCGAATGCTTCATCGCTTAACCCACGAGGATCGACTTCTGGACGACGCAATTTCAATAGATCGACCACATTGATGAAGCGGACTTTCAACTCTGGGAAGGCTTCAATCAGCAAGGAAACAGCGGCTAAAGCTTCCAAATTCGGTTCCGTCCCAGCAGCTGCGATCACAATATCGGGTTCTTGTCCTTCATCTGTCGATGCCCAGTCGATGACTTTCAAGCCATCTTTGACAAGCACTTTCGCTTCATCCGCCGAATAAAACTGCGGACGTGGGTGTTTTGAAGAGACCACTAGATTGATCTTTTCTTCAGAAGCGAGTGTTTCTGCCATGACAGCCATCAAGCTATTGGCGTCGGCTGGCAAGTAGACCCGCACAAAGTCGGCTTTTTTCTCTGCAATATGGGTCATGATCCCTGGATCTTGGTGGGTGTACCCATTATGGTCTTGTTGGAAGACCGTTGATGAAGCAATCAAATTCAATGAGGGGTACGGGTTGCGCCAGTCAAGATCATGGGCTTTTCGTAACCATTTGAAGTGTTGCGTGATCATAGAATCAACGACTCTTAAGAATGACTCGTAGCTGGCAAAGAAGCCATGACGACCCGTCAGCACATAGCCTTCCAAGAAGCCTTCTGCTTGATGTTCTGATAATTGTGAATCAATCACACGGCCCACTGAAGACAGCCATTCATCATAATCAGGATGTTTTGGCTCCAACCATTGGCGGTCCGTGACTTCAAACACATGGTTCAAACGATTGGATTTGGCTTCATCTGGGCCAAAGATGCGGAAGTTGTCGGGATTTTCTTTGATGATGTCACGGGCAAATTTCCCAAAGACCATCATGTCTTGGGCAGTCGTTTCCCCTGGTGTCTCAATCGCAATGGCATGTGCTTGCCAATCTGGCAAGCGTAGCGGTTGCGGATCGATCCCCCCATTGGTGATTGGGTTGACCGCCATCCGCTGCTCTCCTTTTGGTGCCAATTCTTGAATCTCAGCTTTGATGCGGCCGTTTTCGTCAAAAAGCTCTTCTGGACGATATGACTGCAGCCAATCCGTCAAAGCATCCACGTGTTCCATATGTTTCGCATTGACAGGGATCGGCACTTGGTGAGCACGGAAGCCCCCTTCAATCGGCTCGCCATCCCAGACTTTCGGTCCAGTCCACCCTTTCGGTGTGCGAACGATCAAAACAGGCCAATGAGGCATAGCGGCTTCTTCCGCAGAACCTTTGCGGGCTTCTGCTTGGATCGCGTGGATCTGTTCGATGGCTTGATCCATTTTCTGTGCCAATTGCGGATGAACGGCTTCTGGATCGTCCCCTTCTACGAAATAAGGGGTCCAACCCATGCCTTCAAAATATTTCGTGAGATCTTGGTCACTTTTACGAGCCAAGATCGTTGGATTGGCAATTTTGGCGCCATTTAAATGCAAGATAGGCAAAATTGCGCCATCATTGACTGGATTGATAAAGGTATTTGAAAACCAGCTGCCCGCTAATGGTCCAGTTTCGGCTTCGCCATCACCGACCACTACTGCTGCAATGACATCGGGATTGTCTAAAATAGCTCCAGTAGCGTGGGCGATGGAATAGCCTAGCTCGCCGCCTTCATGGATCGAACCTGGCGTTTCAGGTGCTGCATGAGAAGCGATCCCACCTGGGAAAGAGAAGGTTTTGAATAGATGTTTCATCCCTGCTTCGTCTTGGGTGGCTTTTGGATAGATCTCGCTGTAGCTGCCGTCTAAATAAGCATTCGCAACCATGACTTGTCCGCCATGGCCTGGTCCTTCGATATAAAACATGTTTAAGTCGTACTTATTGATGACGCGATTGAGATGGGTGTAAATAAAATTTTGCCCTGCGATCGTTCCCCAGTGACCAATCGGATTCACTTTCAAATCTTTTTCTTCGATGGGGCGGCGCAATAAGGGATTATCTTTCAAATAAATCTGACCAACGGAAAGGTAGTTGGCTGCTCGCCACCAAGCGTTCATTTTCTGGTAATACTCTGGTGTATCGTAGGTTGTCTTCATTGTGCTCCTCCTTTTAGTCCATTGTTCCACTCTTACATAAAAGTCTATGCCCCCTATATTTAAAAGTCAATTTTGCTGATTGCTGGTGCTTTCAGGGGTCTGCTTATCCGCACTTTGCAGCTAGAAGGCAAGAAAGCTTAAGAAAAACGCAAAGAAACCGCCGACCATCGCCAACGGTTTCTTTTGTGATTGGGTATTTATTTGATCGTTACGTATTCTAATCCCACAAGCTTCGCCCATGTTTCGATCTGATCAGAATTTAGGACAAGTGAGACAACGGTGTGATGGCCACCGCCTGTTTCGATCCACTGTTTGACCCCATCGTGGAAGTTTGGTTTTGGTGTCCACATTACTCGTGCAACCGGTAGTTTTGGTGCTTCTTCAGTTGGCTCAAAGGCATCGACTTCATTGATCAATAATTTGTAGTGGGTGCCAAAGTCTGCCATCGAAACCACGACACCTTCGCCGCCTTGGCCGTCAAAGACGAGTCGGGCTGGGTCTTCACGATCCCCCATCGACAATGGCGAAACCACGATTTTTGGTTTGTTGGCTGCTAATACTGGATCGACTTCCATCATGTGGGATTGCAAGATGGCTTCTTTTCCTGGTGTCAGCTCATAGGTATAGTCTTCCATAAAGCCAGTCGCTTTATTGTGGGCCATGATTTTCATCAAGCGGTCAATAGCGGCGGTTTTCCAGTCCCCTTCACCAGCAAATCCATAGCCTTCTGCCATCAAACGTTGTACAGCTAAACCAGGCAACTGCTGCATACCATATAGGTCTTCAAAGTTCGTGGTAAATGCCGTATAGCCGCCTGCTTCAAGGAAGCGGCGCAGACCGATTTCTTGTTTGGCTTGGGCTTTGACATGACGTGCCCATTCTTCTTTGTCGTAATCGCCATAATCGAAATCATACAGCTGGCTGTATTCTTTAAAGAGTGCATCGACTTCTTCGTCAGTCACCGCATCGACGACTTGAACCAAATCGCCGATCCCAAAATAATCAACGGTCCAGCCAAATTGGATCTGTGCTTCGACTTTATCGCCTTCGGTCACCCCAACGTTACGCATGTTGTCGCCAAAACGAGCGACTTTGATTTGGAAGCTTTCATTGTAGCCGACTGCCACGTCCATCCAAGCAGCGATTTCTTTTTGGATGGCTTCATTTTTCCAATAGCCGACAACGATTTTGTTTTGCTTTTTCAAACGGGCATTGATAAATCCATATTCTCGGTCACCATGAGCCGCTTGGTTCAAGTTCATGAAGTCCATATCGATGGTTTCCCATGGAATTTGTTCATTGTATTGAGTGGCAAGGTGCAGCAATGGTTTTTGTAATAATTTCGTGCCGCGAATCCACATTTTTGCTGGTGAGAAGGTATGCATCCAGGTGATCACCCCAGCGACTTCATCCCGATAGTTGACTTCTTTCATGATTTTCGTAATCGTATCGGCAGTAACAGCGAGCTCTTGTAAAACGACTGGATAAGGCAGCTTTGAGCTGTCATTTAAGCTTTTGACCATTTCTTCTGCATGGTCCCGTACTTCTTGTAATGCTTCTTCTCCGTATAAGTGCTGTGATCCTACGACGAACCAAAATTCTTTTTTCCCGATTTCTAACATTCTACTTGCTCCTTTTTCGTTATTTTTGCCCGTAATAGGCATTTTCTCCATGTTTGCGTAAATAATGCTTGTCTAAGACCCGCTGCGGCAATTCGGGTGCGTAACTGTTCAGCTGGCGCGTGATAAAATTCATCTTAGCAACTTCTTCTAAGACCACTGCGTTCATCACCGCCGCATCCGCCGTTTTGCCCCAGGTAAACGGTCCATGACCGTGAAGCAAGACACCAGGAATTTCTTCTGGCGTGATGCCGCGTTCCTTAAAGGTTTCGACGATCACCTGTCCTGTTTGTGCTTCATAGCCTTCATCGATCTCGGCTTGCGTCAAAAAGCGCACACAGGGGACTGCTCCATAAAACGTATCGGCATGGGTTGTGCCCATCGCTGGCAAATCGAGTCCTGCCTGAGCCCAGCTCGTCGCCCAAGTAGAATGGGTATGGACGATTCCACCAATTTCTGGAAATGCTTTGTATAAAACGGCATGCGTCGGCGTGTCGGAGGAAGGATTTTTTGCTCCTTCCACTACGTTGCCCTCAAAATCACAAACCACCATATCACTGGCTTGCATGGTTTCATAGTCAACACCGCTAGGTTTGATGACAAACAACTGCTGTTGGCGATCCACTGCTGACACATTGCCCCAGGTGTATTTGATCAATCCTTGCTTCGGCAATGCCAAATTGGCCTGAAAGACTTCTTCTTTTAATCCTTCTAACACAAAATTCCCTTCTTTCTTTTTAAATCAACGCATCGATTGCCGCTTGCTCGATCGGCAACCCTGCTTGGTAACGTTGGGTAAAGACGGTGAACCCCTGAATGTCGGCGTCCGTTGGGGCTAACGTCACGCCGTGGTCATTTTTAAACACTTGATCTGCTAAAAATGCGGCCAAGGATTGTTCTGGCTTGTGGCGGCGAAGGTATGCTGCTAAAAGGGCGATCCCCCAGGCGCCGCCTTCACCAGCCGTTTCCATGACCGTAACTGGGGCTTCCATGACAGCTGCCAAGACACGCTGGGCAACTTCTGGCGTCTTGAAGATCCCCCCGTGGCCAACGATTCGATCAATGGCGACGTCTTCGGCTTCCAGAATCTTCATCCCGATCTTCATCGCACCAAAGGCACTAAACAGATGTAAGCGCATGAAATTTGCTAAAGTAAAAGAACTCTCTGGCGATCGGACGAAAAGCGGTCGTCCTTCAGGGATCTTGGTGATATTTTCACCAGAATAATAGCCATAAGAGAGCATCCCACCACAGTCTGAATCCCCTTTCAATGCTTCGTTGAACAAGGTCGCAAACAATTCTTCCGTGGAGAGTTTCATTCCAGCTGCGTCGGCAAATTCGCGGAAAAGTTTGACCCAGGCATTGATCTCCGAGGTACAGTTATTCGTATGGACCATCCCCACCAAATCACCAGAAGGCGTCGTGACCAAATCGATCTCTGGATACACTTGCGTTAAGGGTTCTTCTAAAACGATCATGGCAAAAGCCGACGTCCCGGCTGAAACATTCCCGCTTCGCTGAGCCACACTATTCGTGGCAACCATGCCAGTACCCGCATCGCCTTCTGGCGGACATAACGGGATGCCGGCTTGCAAGGTACCGGTTGGGTCGAGTTTTCTTGCGCCTTCTACCGTCAATGTGCCGGCTGGTTCGCCTGCTGTCAACACTTGTGGCAAAAGGTCTTTGATCTGCCAAGGATACCCCAGACTGCTGATTTGTGCATCAAATTGCTGCAGCATATTCGCATCATAGTTTTTTGTCGTACTGTCGATTGGGAACATCCCTGATGCATCGCCGATTCCGATAACTTTTTCCCCTGTCAGCTGCCAATGGACATAGCCGGCTAAGGTAGTGAAAAAAGCAACCTCTGGGACGTGGGCTTCTTGATTCAAAATCGCTTGATACAAATGCGCGATACTCCAACGCTGCGGAATGTTGTATTGGAACAATGCCGTCAAGGCTTTTTCTGCTTCTTCCGTGATCGCATTGCGCCATGTCCGAAAAGGTACCAACAGCGTGCCTTGTTGATCAAAAGCCATATAGCCGTGCATCATTGCAGAAAAACCGATACTGCCGATCGTCGTCAAAGGTACCTCGAATTGCTGTTGGATGTTGTGCGCCAACTCTTGGTAGCTGGCTTGCAGTCCTTGCCAAATCGCCTCTAGTGAGTAGGTCCAAATCCCTTGTTCCAATTGATTTTCCCATTCAAAGCTACCTGAAGCGATCGTCTGAAACTGCTCATCGATCAAGACAGCTTTGATCCGTGTCGAGCCTAGCTCGATCCCAAGAGACGTGCGCCCGTCAATAATTGCTTGCCTTACTTGTTGCGTCATCTTCTTATTCTCCTTTTTGGTTATTGACTGAACCGCGAACGATCAGCTCCGGTTCAAAATAAAAGCGTTGCGCTTCTGTTGCCTTACCTGTAGTGATCCATTGTGCCGCCAATTCCCCCATCGCTTCTTTCGGGTGAGTCAGTGTGGTGATCGTCGGTGTGGACAAGGTGCTAAGGGGCGAGTCATCGTTACCCACGATCGAAAAATCAGTAGGAACGTTCTTCCCAGCAGCCGTCAATGCTTGAATCAAGCGATGCGCGATCTCATCGTTGTAACAAACGATGCCTGTGACTTGATTATCGGCAGCCGTCAAGCGCTGGATCGCTTGTTCAATAACGGCTTCTTTCGTCTCGGTCGTATACGTCAAGACGTCTTCTGCTGCAAACGTCCGCTTGGCTTGGGTCAATGCTTTGACAAACCCTTTCATCCGATATTTCCCTTGTAAGTCATCGATTTTCGTGATCATCATCAACTGCTGATGCTGTTGTTCTAATAAATAATTGGTTGCTAAAAAACCAGAACGTGTATCGTTGACACAAATATGCGGCAAGTCTAGTTCTTCGTAATAGGCATTGATCATGACGAGAGGAATCCCAGCTTCTTGGAGGGCGACATAATAGGCAAGATTCGGGTTGTACTGGCTGCTCTTCGTTGGCTCAACGATCAACCCGTCTACCCCTTGATCCATCATTTGCTGCAAGCACGCTCTTTCTTGCTCATGGTCATTGTTGGTTGATCCTAGAAGCAGTGAATAGCCTTGCTCCCGCAATGTCTGCTCCACGCCGCGCATGATCGAAGGGAAAATATAATCAGACAAATAGGTCATGATGATCCCAATCGTTTTGCGGTTTTTATGATTGACAGTCTCAGGTTTTGAAACGTAGGTGCCTGAGCCCCGTTCTTTTCTTAAATAGCCTTCATTGACCAAAACAGCGATCGCTTGGCGCACCGTGTGACGGCTATAATGAAATTCTTCCTGTAAGGTTGCTTCTGAAGGGATCGCATCGCCTTCTTGATAGGTGCCTAAGCGGATCTTTTCTCTTAAGATATCCGCAAGTTGTTCGTACTTATTCGCCATTTTAATCCCATCTTTCAAAAGTTGTCCGTACATCTAAGATACCAAGAAACCGCTTCCGTGTCAATTGCTGCTATGGCTTTTTTTCTAAAAAAACCTAACGAAAAGAAGGTAAATGATATATTCCCCTTATTTTCATCAGAATAAAACGAATCAAAACACTATTTGTTGTATAATTGAATAAAATGTTGCTTATTACGTTTAAGGAGGTAAGTATTTTGACGAGAACACCTAATGAAACCTACGAGGAACCCATTATTTTGTATTCAAAAAAATATCGAGAAAATCGCAGACATGATGCCAGCTGTCGTTGGCTCATTACGAAAAAAGGCGTCTGGATAAACAACACCCATCCAAAAATCCCAGATGAAAAAATCCCCATGGCAAAAATTGCCGATGTGGAATTACATATAGGCAAAGGTCTCTTAGTGGACTACCTCCGACTGCAGGTACCAGGTAATTCTCAATTGCTCTATTTCACCAATCGAATCGATGCCCAAAAAGCCTATGAATTTTTAACAGATCATTTGACAGCACTTGGTGGGCAATCAGCCAAAAGTTACGTGGATGAAGAGGCTGGAAAAATCAAATTACTTTCCTATCATTATCGTGATGCTTGGGTCATTTCAGAAGATACCCTCACAATCATCGATTATAAGAAGAAAGCGAAACAGGTTCTGCAGATTCCCCAAATCACCAGTGTCAATTTGAAAGAAGTTGCTGAATCAGGTCTTTGGAAAGGCAATGGCTTTTTAGAATTGTATATTGGCGGCGGAGCGATCAGAGAAACCCATTCCTTCAGACGAATGGAACCGAATCACTCCCTTTGCTTTGCCGAAAAAGACCTGGTGATTGCTCGGATCATACAGCGCTACCTCACCAACTTCCCTCGGGAGCGGTCGGTCCCGTTAACGAACCCATCGCCGCCGCCAGCTGCGAAGCCGACGGAAGCGCTCATTGCTGAACTACGCGAACTAAAAGTGTTGGTCGACGAAGGAATTTTGACTGAAGAAGAATTTGCATTCAAGAAAAAACAACTGTTGGGATTATAGAAGCAATCGCTTCGGAGAAAAAAGCCGCCCTCCTGCCATGAGAAGACAGAGCTTTCGGTGAAGGGCTGTGCTTTTTTCCTGGGAAAATTTTGAACGGTTTTTTTAGAACATGCTATACTAATTGAAGAATACGTAGAGTATCTCAAAGGAGGTCTTTCTCATTTTTTCTTTTAATGACATCAAAGCACGTTTCCCCCAGGCAACGTTGCATGACAAAGTTGCCACAACGAAGGATATCGAATCCATCGCCTTCGGCAAAAAATATATTTGGCTGCCAACTGACCAATTAAGTGACAGTGAAAAATTGCTGATCCAACTGGGAAACGGCTCTTTGCAACCAGAAATCGATAACCGAAACCATCCATGGTATCCGATTTTATTTGAACATCAGCCCGTTCAAGAGCCAGAGTGGATTCGCTTGCTGCAAGTTCATTTCACCCGAACCATCGACTCTTTGCAATCCGAATGGCTCGCAGAGATCCAGCAAATGCTCCCTAGCGTGGTGGATCTTTTTTTCCTCACCGAAGACCATGCAGTGATCGTAGAAAAACAAGATGGTGCCAATTTGCCCATCGAAGATCTCGACGGCTTATTCGTCGCTTTGGATATGGATTTCGACTGCTATTCTCAGCTGTTCGTCGGTCCCTTCCATCATCCGCGCCACGATTTCACTACCTTATGGGCAAGTGAGTCTACCCTGTTCAAAAATGAGTTAAAAACGAAAACCACCAGTAAAAGTATGGATCTGCCCAAAGTGGTCTTCTCTCTTTTTCGCAACGGCTTTTCCGAGTATATTTCCTTGTTTCGTACCTTGTATCTAGATTGGTTTGAAGAAGAGACCGAAACGATCATTCAATCCCTGTGGCGCAATCAAGGCAATGCAAGCTCCACAGCCAAAGAACTGTTCATGCATCGGAATTCTCTCCTATATAAGATCGATAAGTTTCAAACACTGACGCGCTTAAATTTAAAAAATATGGATGATCTGCTGCTTTGCTATTTATTGATCGATCAGTTCACCCATCAGAGCAATTAAACAACATGCACAAGAAAACGTTTTTTTCTTGTGCATGTTTCCGTTGCACCTTCGAAGCGTTTTCATTTATGATGTTCATGTAAACTAAATGGAAAGAGGTAATCCCAATGGTAGAAATGGCCTTAAAAAATATCCACAAAAAATATGATAATAATGATGCGTATTCGGTAACTGATTTTAATTTAGATATCGCGGATCGCGAATTCATCGTTTTCGTTGGACCTTCTGGTTGCGGAAAATCAACAACGCTTCGAATGATCGCTGGTTTAGAAGATATTTCTGAAGGCGAATTGAGCATCGGTGGAAAAGTAATGAACGATGTGGCACCAAAAGACCGCGACATCGCGATGGTTTTCCAGAACTACGCATTGTATCCCCATATGACTGTTTTCAACAACATGGCATTTGGTTTGAAATTGCGTAAATACGACAAAGAAGAAATTAAAAAACGGGTAGAAAATGCCGCTGAGATCTTAGGATTGACAGAATACTTAGATCGTAAACCAGCCGCCCTTTCAGGTGGTCAGCGTCAACGGGTTGCCCTAGGCCGTGCCATCGTCCGTGATGCCAAAGTCTTCTTGATGGATGAGCCGTTGTCAAACTTAGATGCGAAATTGCGGGTTGCCATGCGTGCGGAAATCGCAAAATTACACCAACGTTTAGAAACAACGACGATCTATGTAACCCATGACCAAACAGAAGCGATGACCATGGCTGACCGGATCGTTATCATGAAAGATGGCTTCATTCAACAAATCGGTTCACCAAAAGAGGTCTACAACACACCGAAAAACATTTTCGTTGCCGGCTTTATCGGTTCACCAGCAATGAACTTCTTCAATGTTACGTTGAAAAACGGTATGATCTCTGATGGACAAAGCTTGAACTTACGTATTCCTGAAGGCAAGAACAAGATTCTTGTGGAAAAAGGGTACGAAGGCAAACAATTAGTCTTTGGTATTCGTCCAGAAGATATTCACAGTGAACAAATCGCATTGGAAGCTTCTCCTGAAGCAACTGTACGTGCCGAAGTAGTCGTATCTGAATTATTAGGTGCAGAAACGATGCTTTATACACGCGTAGGTGCGACTGAATTTATCTCGAAAGTTGATGCTCGTGACTTCCACCGTCCAGGTGAAACGGTTGATTTGGCTTTCAACATCAACAAAGCACACTTCTTCGACAAAGATTCAGAAAATGTCATCACACTTCCTTAATTTGTAGTTACCATGCACTGTTCTCGGATTTGCCCCCTAGGCAGTCGCATTTAACTAATATCCACTTTTATTCCTTATTTGTATCCCCTAAAAACAGACAGTCAGCAGACTGTCTGTTTTTGGGTTTCGTTGTGTTTCCTACGAAACGCTTAGTTACGAACGAGAAACCAGAAGCGGTGTAATCAGCTCATTTCCCCCCTCCTACCGCCCACAGCCACGATGCTTTAAGTACGTGAAACACTCGCCCATCACTTGCCTTTAGACAGCATACGCGTGGTGTCAGCTTCGTCCTCTTCCCCCTCAACTTCTCTTTTGTTTGTCTATGATGCGATGTCCTAAACACGAGAAAACGAACCAACGGGCTTGCCACGCATTGCTGCTTAAGAGGGGCTTTCTTGGCTAGTGTAGGCAGAAAAGCACCACAAAAAGAGTAGTGCTTGTGGGGGATGACAAGCACTACTCTGGGGAGCCTATTCAACTGCTGACCACCTAGCTTTTTGCCAAGCTGCTGGTTAGCGATCGTTTTGCAAGAGGGTCAGGCTGTCTGCAAGGACAGCTTCGCCATCTAACAACTCGTAATCTGTTTCTTTGATCAATTTATAAGGCACCGCTTTGACCATGAGAAAGTCTTTCAATCGATTGACTTCGTACTTCGACTGCGGACCGATCAGCAAGGCATCGACAGTCTGCTGCTGCAGGATCTGTTCAGCAATGATGGCTGGTGCCGAATAGATATGCACGGCTAATCCTTTTTCATCTGCAGCCCGCTGCATGTTTTTCACTAAGAGACCCGTAGTGATACCTGCGGTACAAATCAATAAAATCGTCTTTTGTGCTTGTTCCTCCATAAACAGGCCCTCCTACGATATTTTCTTTTTCTTATTGTAGATATCCAACACGACGGCCAGCAGCAAAATCAACCCTTTGATGGCTTGCTGCCAATCGACACCGACTCCTAAGATCGACATCCCATTGTTTAAGACACCCATCACGAGCCCACCAACGATCGCACCCATCACAGTACCAATACCGCCTGAGGTGGAAGCACCGCCGAAATACACTGCGGCCATTGCATCTAATTCCATTGACGTTCCTGCTTGCGGGGTGGCTGCGTTCAACCGAGCGGCTAAAACCAAGCCCGCCAAAGCTGCCATCATCCCCATGTTCACGAAGACCCAGAAGGTGATTTTCTTCGTCTTGATCCCAGAAAGTTCCGCTGCTTTTTTGTTGCCGCCGGTTGCATAGATTTGACGACCAGCAACGGTTTTGTTAGTCAAAAAGCCATAAGCAGCCACGATCACCCCTAAGACGATCAAAATGATCGGATACCCTTGATAAGAGGCAAAGATATAGGTAGCGCCGAGAAATACGACCGCAGTAAAGACGGCTTTAAAGGCAAAGGCTGCCATTGATTCCACTTCAAAAAGATTTTTTTTGCGACGCTCACGGGTCCGCCATTGGCCTAAAATCAGGATGCCCGTGATCACTACACCTAAAATCATGGAAAGTAAATGGATCTGACCGCCTGCAATATCTGGCAAATACCCAGTAGAAATTTGTTGGAATGCCTTGGGAAACGGCGCCAATGATTGACCCCCTAAGACGACTTGGGTCAGTCCTCGAAACATCAGTAAACCAGACAAGGTCACGATAAATGCTGGGATACCGACATACGCGACCCAGAAGCCTTGCCAGGCACCGATCACTGCGCCCATCAGTAAGCAAAGAGGCACTGCCAGCCAAGGACTGATGCCGTTATTGACCATTAAGACGCCTGCAATCGCACCGACAAACGCCATCACGGACCCTACGGATAAATCAACGTGTCCTAACAAGACGACCAAGAGCATACCAGCTGCCAAAACGAGAATATGACTGTTTTGCAACACGAGGTTGGTGATATTCAGCGGCCGCCAGAAAATCCCGTCGGTCATGAGCTGAAAGGCCACCAGCAGCACTGCTAAGATAATGATCATACTGTATTTGCTAAAGATTTCCAGTGCCTTTTCTTTCAGCGAATGGCTGCGTTCTTTTTTTAATTTGTTGGTTGTTTCCATCTCAAACCCCACTCTCTTCTAATGTCATTAGATTCATCAATCGTTCTTGGTCCGCCTCTTCCCGCAGGACCTCGCCAGTGAAGCGGCCTTCGTTCATCGTATAGATTCGGTCACACATGCCTAATAGTTCTGGCAGCTCCGAGGAGATGATGCAAATGGCTTTGCCAGCTGCTGCCATCTCTTCGATGATCGTATAGATTTCGTATTTCGCCCCGACATCGATCCCACGGGTCGGTTCATCTAAAAATAAGATGTCTGGTGTGGTCATCAGCCATTTTGCCAAAACAACTTTTTGCTGATTCCCGCCGCTCAAGCTGCCGACGTTTTGATAGATCGAATTGGTTTTCGTCCGCATTTTTTTGCGGAATTCTTCAGCCATCGTGACTTCTTTTTCTTTATCGATGACCCCTTGGCGGCTGATTTTGGCAAGACTAGCAATGGTGGTATTCTCGCGAATATCCATCAGCAGATTCAAGCCCAGCGCTTTTCGATCTTCCGACACATAGGCTAACCCATTTTTGATGGCGGTTGGCACGTCTTTGACAGAAATCGGTTGGCCGTCTTTATAGACTTCCCCCGAAATCGAACTGCCGTAGGAATGACCGAAGACACTCATGGCAAACTCTGTCCGTCCCGCACCCATCAAACCGGCGATGCCGATGATCTCTCCTTTGCGGATCATCAAGTTCAAATTCTCATTCACCACACGGGTATGGTCGATTGGATGATGGACCGTCCAATTTTTGACTTCAAAAAACGGTTCACCAATAGTGGGGTTCCGCTCTGGGTAGCGATTGGTCAAATCTCGCCCAACCATGCCGCGAATGATGCGCTCTTCAGAGATTTCGGCACCACTCAGCGTCTCGATCGTTTGCCCGTCACGTAAAATCGTGATGCGATCCGCCACATTGACGATTTCATTCAACTTGTGAGAGATGATGATCGAGGTGATCCCTTGGTTGCGGAACTCTTTGATCAGCTCTAACAGATTGGCACTTTCTTCTTCATTCAACGCCGCGGTTGGCTCATCTAAAATCAACAATCGGACGGATTTTGAAAATGCTTTGGCAATTTCCACCAGCTGTTGATGCCCGACACCGATTTGTGAAACCAGCGTATTCGGGTCTAATTTCAAGCCAACGATCTTTAAGAGGTTGTCTGTTTTCTTTTCGGTCAGATCCCAATCAATGATGCCGTGTTTGGCTTGTTCGTTTCCTAGAAAGATATTTTCTTTGATCGACAGGTAAGGACTTAATGCTAACTCTTGATGAATAATAACGATTCCTTTGTCCTCACTGTCCCGCAAATCTTTGAACTTGCATAACTCCCCTTCATAATAGATCTCTCCGTCATAGCTGCCGTAAGGATAGAGTCCGCTTAAGACATTCATCAGCGTGGACTTGCCAGCGCCATTTTCTCCACACAGTGCGTGGATCTCTCCTCGCTCGATCGAGAGGTTGACGTTATCAAGGGCGCGAACCCCTGAAAACTCTTTGACGATGCCTTTCATCATCAAAATATTATCTGCCATGTTCTTTCACCCTTTTCCTTTTTATGTAAAAGTGGTGCGCTGCCTTTGTAAGAAAAGCGGAAAGAACGAATAGTGGGGATGATTCGTTCTTCCCTACTGCTTTCGGGGAAACCATGTATCTTTTCTCGCTGGATCAGCGCTTCTTGCTTAAATGCCTAGCTCTTCTTCTGTATAGTAATCGGTATCGATCAGTTCTTCTTTGTAGTTGTCGCTATCCACAGAAACGGGATTTGACAAGTAGGTTGGTACGACTTTGACGCCATTGTCATAGGTTTCCGTATCGTTGACTGGCACTTCCTCGCCATTGGTGATGGCTTCGATCATTTCGATCGTGTTTTTCGCCAACACCCGTGTATCTTTGAAAATCGTTTGGGTCTGTTCGCCCGCGATGATCGATTTCACCCCTGCCACCGTCGCATCTTGACCGGTAATCACAGGTAGTGGTTTATCGGAAGAACCATAGCCAACGCCTTTAAGCGATGAAATGATTCCTAGGCTGATTGGATCATAAGGTGAAAGAACGGCATCCAATGTTTGATCCGTATAGTTGGCACTCAACAAGTTGTCCATCCGAGCTTGCGCAGTTGAACCATCCCAACGCAAAGTAGCGATTTGGTTGAAGTTGGTTTGACCAGAAGGAACGACTAGCTGTCCGCTGTCAAAGTATTGTTGGAAGACCGAAAGGACCCCATTATAATTGATCAGTGCATTGTTATCATCTGGAGAGCCGCCGAATAATTCAATGTTAAATGGTCCTTCACCGTCTTTGAGACCCAATTTGTCTTCAATATAAGACGCTTGCAGCACGCCGACTCCAAAATTATCAAAGGTGGCATAATAATCGACGTATTCCGAGTTCATCAGTAAACGGTCATAGGCGATGACTGTGATATCTTCGTTATGGGCTTTTTCCAACACGTCTGTCAGTGCCGAACCATCGATAGAGGCGATCACTAAAGTATCAACGCCTTTGGTGATCATATTCTCAATTTGTGCCACTTGGTTTTCTACTTTGTCTTCTCCATATTGCAGGTCAGTTTTATAGCCGAGCTTCTCTAATTCTTCTACCATGTTGTCGCCATCTGCGATCCACCGTTCTGCCGATTTGGTCGGCATCGCGATCCCAACAAATCCTTTGTCTCCGTCACCGTTTGCCCCGCTGTCTGATCCATTCCCACAAGCTGCTAACAATCCGCCAACCAATAAGGTGGATGCTAGGACGACCAATTTACCAAAAGTACCTTTCATTGTGATCCCTCCATGTCTTTTTCTTACATTCTCAGTATAGCCAGTTAAGGAATCGCTTACATTTAGATTTTTTCGAGGTTTCTTGGATTTCTTGAGAAAAAACGACTCAGTTGCCCCCATTTCTTTTCGTAATCTTGGATTTTTTAAGATTCCCTTGGTTTTTATTTGATTTGATATTTTGTGTAAAGCGCTTCCGTATTTTTTAGTAGAATAGACCATAGAGGTGAAAAAAATGAGGAATATAAAAATTGGGTTACTCGTTTGGTTGTGTTTGTCTTTCTTGGCTGGTTGCCAAGCAGTCAAAGAAACGACCGCTGAAACATCGGAAGAAAGTATCGTGATCGGTTTTTCTCAATCGGGAACAGAAAGCAGCTGGCGCAAGCGCCACACCGAATCGATTCGCACTGAATTAGAGAAGGAAGGCTATGAAGTGCTCTATCGTAACGGCTATATGAATCAAGAACGTCAGATTCAAGATATCCGCAGTTTTATCGTGTATCAAGTCGATGCCATCGTCTTTACCCCGATTCAGGAAAACAATTGGGAACCGATTTTGGAAGAAGCTGCGCAAGCGGGGATTCCCGTTTTCGTGGTGGACCGTCATGTCAACGTCAGCGATCCCTCCTTGTTTCTGACTCATATCGGGCCAAGCTTCAAAGCCGAGGGCAATCGTGCAGGTCTCTACGTCAGCAATTATTATAAAGAACATCAAAATGAAACGATCAATGTTTTAGAATTGACGGGACTGGATGCTACTTCTCCGACGTATTTGCGCTCAGAAGGGTTCCGAGAAACCATCAAGCGTGATTATGCCCACAACAATGTAACGATCCAAGTCAAAGATGAGCTAAATGGTGACTTCATTCGCCGCAAAGGCAAAGAAGTCATTGAACAATACATCGCAGAAGGCAAAATGGAGCAGATCGATGTCTTGTTCAGTCACAATGACGAGATGACTCTTGGCGCTCTTGAAGCCCTCGAAAAAACCGATATTGAGCCAGGGAAGGATTTGGTGATCGTATCGATCGATGCCCAAAAAGAAATGATCGACAAATTGAAGCAAGGGATCGTCAATTGTGTCGTTGAATGCAACCCAGACGCTGGTGTGTTCGTCAAAAATGCCATCTCGCGCTACTTGGCTCGCGGCGCCGATGCCATTCCTCGTGAAATCTATGTCCATGAAACAGTTTTTTCCAGTGATATGGACTTTGATCAAATTCCACCGAGAAATTATTGAGGAGATAAAGATGAAAACAAAAAGTATCAAGGGCATCTTCCAGCAGACCAACAAACTGATGATCCTCGTCGCCTTTATCCCCCTCGTAGTAAGCAGTGTCTTTTACTCGCGACAGATTTTTATTTACCAAAACACCATCAACAATATTGAAGAAGCCAATCAATTATCGGAAAAAGTCGATGCCATTGTCTTGGAAGAAATGTGGGATTTAGTCTTTGGTCAAAAAACCGTCGCACAAGTCCAAGAAACCAATGTGATCGATGAACTAAGGAGCGATCTGCAGCACATTCAAGAAAATACCAGCACTGCCAAAGAGCTCAATATTTTAGCAGTCGCCTTTCGGACGCTCGATTCTTTAGAAACCTATCAGCAACAGTTGATCGATAATATTCTCAACGATGAACCGGTGGAACAAAACCAATACGTCATGATCCAAGTGGATTCGGTGATCGATTTGCTATCCGATATTTTGCAGCAGTTTGTCGGGGTAGAGATCAGCTTAGCCAGCCAAACCAATCACGAATTGGTCCAATCCGTGTTGCTGCTGATCCTTTTTCAGGTCGTGTTGCTTTTGATCATCTTTGCGATCATCAATAAAAACCGCCGCTTTGTTCGTGACAATCTGCAATACCCGTTGGATCGGTTGTTAGACCTTTCCAATGAACTATCCCAAGGACATTTGAGCTACCGAGCAGAACTGCCCGAAACCCCAGAACTGCGGACTCTGACGAGTAGCTTGAATCGAATGGCAGATGACTTGACTCGGCTCTTGGAAGAAAATGCCTTGAAGCAGTATCACTTAGCCCAAAGTGAGGTGCGGGTCTTACAAGCCCAGATCACTCCACATTTCATCTATAATAGTTTAGATGCGATCGTTTCTTTGATCGAAGCTGCCCGTTTTGAGCAAGCAACCGAAATGACTTATGCGCTGTCAGATTTTTTCCGCATCTCCTTAAGCAAAGGGCAAGACTGGATTCCGCTGGAAAAAGAATTGCGGCATGTGGATGATTACTTGAAGATTTTGCAGATCCGCTATGGCAGGATGCTGTCTTACACCATTGAAGATCAAACCGTCAGTCCAGAACTACAGGTTTTGAAAATGGTCCTGCAGCCCCTTGTTGAAAACGCCGTATATCATGGCACCAAATTTGTCCGTCGTGTCGGCATGATTCGAATCACAGTGTCAGAATTGCCTCACCAGATTCAAATGACCATCAGTGACAACGGTGTTGGGATCGACCCTGAGCGTTTGCAGGAGATTCGTCGTAACCTTAAAGAAACCACTGATCCCGCCTCTGAGAGCGGCTATGGCCTATATAACGTCTATCGCCGTCTCCAGCTGAACTACGGCAGCGAAGCGCAACTGACGATCCACAGTCAATACCAAGAAGGCACCACGATTAACGTCACAGTACCAAAAAGGGAGGAATCCAACCATGTACAAAGTGTTCATAGTTGAAGATGAACATCTGATTCGCGATAGTTTGCGCCACCAAATCATGACTCTCGCCAAACAATACCCGATCGTTTATAGCGATGAAGCCGCAGATGGCGAATTGGCGCTGGCTTCGATCCTTGATCTGCGTCCTGATATTATTATCAGTGATATCAAAATGCCGTTTATGGACGGCTTGGTCTTTGCGAAAGAAGCCAAGAAATTATTGCCGCAAGTTCGCATTATTTTCGTTAGCGGCTTTGATGATTTTGACTATGCAAAAACGGCACTGCAGCTGCAAGCAGACGATTACTTGCTCAAGCCCATCAAAAACGAAGAATTAGAACAAGCCATCAAAACCGTCGTTCAACATTTAGATGAACAACAAGCCACTCATCAACAATTATCCAAAGAAGACGATTTATTCGAAATGGAAATCAAAAAGAATCACTTTCTGAATCACCTCTTTAAACAAAAGATCACGATCTCAGAAGCCTTTTTGCAAGCAGAAGAACTGGGCCGGCGCTTTTCAGGCAAACAGTTTTGTGTGCTCTTAGCAAAAGCCCCCTTCAATCAAAGCTTTTCTGACTACACTCGCTTTAGCCAGCAGCTGACCAAAGCCTATGAACAAGACGATGCCGTCTTGTTCTCCAGTGTTTCTAGCCGCTTCATCAAGTTTTTGCTTTTTGACCATGACCGAGAACAAGTTTTAGAAAAAGCCTATCAGATCGCTCAAAGCCTCGTTCATGGTTCTGGGGAAGAAGTAGCAGTGGCGATCGGACCGGTAGCAGATCGCTTCTCGGGCATCTCTCTTTCTTATCAGAAAGCTCGTGACATGCTAAAAACCTATGGCAGCATCCGCAAGGAAAAAATCATCAGCTATGAAGACGACATTCGCGAAGGGGAACTGTCCCCCACCAATCCCTTCAAAACCGACCTTGCTTCACGGCTGGCAAATGCTGGGAAACAGACGATCCCTGAGCTGATCGCTGAATTGATGGCGCCTCAAGGAACCGTTGAGCGAACGCAAATGTACCGTTTGTTCGTCTTAGTCGAACTGCTGGCATTGTTGAAGAAAAAAGACAGTCATTCGCTGCCCCAGATCGTTCAACACGCCCATGACTTAGATTATCTAGCGGCATTGACCCATGAGCCAGAGAACTATCAAACGACTCTGGCAGAACTGTTGCCGCTATTGACCCAACAACCCATCAATCCTGCAATGGCGAAATATCAAAGCGTCATCAATCAAGCCAAAGCCTTTATCAGTGAGCACTTTTCTGATCCCAATATTTCCTTAAATGTAGTTGCTGAAAAAGTTCATTTGAGTCCAGCACATTTCAGCACCATCTTCTCGCAAGCCACTGATTCTACGTTTATCGAATACTTGACCGAGCAACGGTTGACCTTAGCTAAGGAACTGCTGTTAACGACCAATCTACGGCTATCTGAGATCGCCTTTGATGTTGGCTACAATGACCCAAATTATTTTTCCTTTTTGTTCAAGAAGAAAGAAAAAATCTCACCGAAAGAATATCGTCAAAAAAATGCCTAAATGAGTGAAGGGATGCAAAAAAAGAGTGAGGGACAGCAAAATCGTCCTCACTCTTTTTCATTTTCTACCTCATGCAGTTATTTCTTCTCCATAGCAGCTTTTAAAGCAGCTGCTAATGGGCTTTCTTGCGGTTCTTCTTGATTGATTTTGTTCATCAAGCGGCGTTCTTCGTGTTTCGACAGCTTTTTGCTGCGTTCCTTTTTATCCGCCATTTTTTCGGTGGTCCCATCGAATTTACAGCGGAAATAGGCGCCGTTTTTGCCTTCAATGATCTCCATCTTTCGGTGGCATTGCGGGCAGCGTCGGTTTGAAACTTTCGGGTCTTTCCGACGACGGTACTTGCAGGTCCCACTGGAGCAAACATAGATCTTGCCATCACGGGTATTTTTCTCCCGCAAGGGTTCGCCGCATTCGGGACAACGTTTTTGGGTCAATGAGAAATCTTGGTACTTGCTTTCGCTTTGCTTGATTTCTTTGACCAGTTGTTTTGTGTCTGCTTCGATTTGTGCGAGGAAGGTTTGGGCAGAATAGGTGCCTTTCGCAATGGCTTCCAGTTCCTTCTCCCATTTTTCCGTCAATTCTGGTGTCACCAAGGATGGATTGACTAAGACTAACAGCTGCTTGCCTTTTGGCGATACTTGCAAGCCGCTTGGGGTCCGCTCCATCAGCTCAGATTTGATCAGCTTTTCAATGATCTCCGCACGGGTTGCCGGCGTACCAAGACTGTGTTTTTCCATTTTGCCTAAAAGAGTTCCTTCATTCAACGGTTTCGGTGGTGTAGTCAACTCTTTCTGGATGGTAAACTCAGGCTTGACAGTACTGCCTTTTTGCCAAGCTATGTCACTGGTTTCTTCTTCAGAAGTCGTTTTCCATCCCGCTTCTAACACGGTATTGCGGTTGAATACAAAGGTTTCTGAACCAAAGGTCACGGTCACTTTCTGCTGCTGCTTTTTATGGGGTTTCGCAAAGAGCATCAAGAAACGACTAACGATCATTTGATAGATTCGTTGTTCATCGGTAGTTAATTTTTCATAACGTGCCCGCTGTTCCGTTGGCAATAGGGCATGGTGATCGGTAACTTTTTTATCATTGAAGACAGCTTGTTGCACCACTTGTCCGCCATTTTTCAAGTATCCTTTGACTTCTGGGGCAAAATCCGCAACTGCCTGCAGGCGTTCCTTCATGGTTGCCTTCATATCATTGGTCAAATACTTGGAATCCGTCCTTGGGTAAGTGACGATTTTATGGGTTTCATACAAGCTTTGAACAAGCGACAAGGTCTTCTTGGCTGAAAACCCATAACGCTGATTGGCTTCTCGTTGGATCTCGGTCAAATCATAAGGCAATGGTGCACTTTCTGTTTTGACCTTTTCTTCGATCGCTGTCACGCGACCATTTTGTTGACTCATTTGCTTGACCAATGCTTCGGCGTCGCTGCGTTCTTTTAGTTGATAGGGATTTTTTTGCTGCAGGCGAGCCTTGGCATCGCCTACGTTTAGGGTAATCACATGATAGGTTTGCGGACGGAAACTCTCGATCTGCATTTCCTGACTGCGCACCAAAGCTAAGGTAGGGGTTTGGACCCGACCCGCACTAAGATTGTCTTGATATTTGACCGTCAACGCCCGGGTGACATTCAACCCTACCAGCCAGTCGGCTTTTGCCCGCGCAAGGGCGGAGTAGTAAAGATTGTCGTAGTCCTTGGCTGACTGCAATTTTGCAAAGCCTTCTTTGATGGCTTTAGGGGTTTGCGAAGAAATCCACAAACGTTTGACTGGTTTGTCAAAACGAACCCACTCCAAAATCCAGCGAGCGACTAGCTCCCCTTCTCTTCCCGCATCGGTAGCGATCACGACTTCCCCGACATCTTTTCTTTGAGCCAACTGTTTGATGGCTTTTAGTTGATGACCGGTTTTTGGCAACGGCTTGATCCCGATGGACTTAGGGATCATCGGTAACGTTTCCATCTGCCATGATGCCCAGTCTTTGTTTAAATCTTCAGGCATTTTCAAGCCCAATAAATGACCAAGGGCCCAAGTAACGATCGCCTTGGGTCCTTCGTAATAATTTTTATGTTTTTGCTCACAGCCCAAAACTTTGCTGAGGTCTTTGGCAACGCTTGGCTTTTCCGCTAGAATTAGTTGTTTCATAAAAATCTTTCCTGCTTTCATCGACGACTTGCTGATATTCTTTGAGCAATGCCAGTCCAATATATTGTTGGAGGTAATCGTCGCATTCTTCGCACCAGCGTTCGTCTTCTTCATTCCAAAAAGCCGTCATAAAGTTTGATTTTGCATTTATGTACGAATACTCTTCTCTGATTTCTTGCCATTTTTGTTCATAAAATGACTGCGCCTCGCTGAAAGTTGCAAATGTGAACGCCTCTTGAATATCTGACTGCCATCCCTCAAAAAACCACCACGGTTCATTGTCCCCATACATGACTACTACTTGATACATTCCATTGCTCCTTTCACGATTCCTTCCTCATATTAGTCACTTTTACTTAAACTTGCAAGGAATAAGTTTCAGCATTTAAACATTGCTTTAAAAATTCATTAAACCCTCGTTTTTTTGTACGATTTATCGGTTGTTTAAGATTACATCATTTCTATGCCCCTATAGTCTAGCACAGATGTTTCCTGTTGTGAATATAACATCAAAAGATTAAAAAAATATCAAACAAGATTTATTTTAACCTCGTAAAAAAAATTTGTCTGCGATGGATATGCTACAATAATGACAATCACGAAATTGCCAGGAGGTGCCCCATGTATCTCGAACAAATCACTTTTCCCGATCAAGAGACCGAGTTTGATTTTTTCCTTTCCATCAAACGAACCGTTTATGATTCTTACTACCCTTTTCAGATTCTCAGTGCCCGCCTTTTTCAGCAGATCGATTTTGAACCGGTCACGATCTTATATGGCGGCAATGGTTCTGGCAAAACCACCGCATTGAACGTGATTGCCGAAAAGATCTACGCGCAGCGCTTTGCTGCGTATAATCGCTCGAATTTTTTTGAATCAAGGGATCGATCATCGCCGAGAAGAAGTATTCCAAGAATACTACCAAGCAAAGTATGCAGACTTTCGTTTCACGGGTTTTGACGATTACCATGAATTGAAGAAAATCAATCTTGCACGATCCAACACACAGTCCAAATTCACCCGCAAGCACTTGATCGACAATGTCCGAGAATATTCCAATGGTGAAAGTGCCTTTCGCTTCTTTCAAGAAAAGATTCGTCCCAACAGCCTTTACTTATTAGATGAACCAGAAAATTCTCTTTCTGCTGAGCGTCAGCTGGAACTGGTGCAGTTACTGGAAGATTTTGTTCGCTATGAACAGTGTCAGTTCATTATTGCTACCCATAGTCCTTTCGTTTTGTCTTTAAAGGAAGCCAAAATCTATGATTTGGATCAAACGCCCGTCGATGTTCGGAAGTGGACCCAGTTAGCTAGTGTCCAGCAGTATTACCGCTTTTTTCAAGCACACCAAGCCGAATTTGATGATCGATCATGAGCCAAGCAACCCAGTTTCCGTCAAAGATTTCTTTTGGCGGCTTTTTTTTCCGCCACACTCACACAAAGACTAAAATCAAATTGATCAGAGCAATAAAGAAGGCGACAACTCCCACAATTTTGCCCCACTTGACTTCTGCTTGATTATACTGATCGGAATGCCCCGCAATTTGAGAGGACAAAAAGTAGAACTTTTTAAAAACAAGCAAATACCCGGCTAAACCCAATAGTACGGCTAAGGCAAGATGGTTGATTTGGCTTGAAATGACCTGAGTCTGATGAAGCATCACCACCCCTAAGACACTAACGACAAACCCCCATTTCATGAGATTGGCTTTGGTACGATTCATGCTCCTCCTCCTTTCTTTTAAAAATGCCAATACATCAAAAACATTCATTTTCTATCTAAATTATAGCATAATTTGACTATTTTTTTAAAATGGAAAGCGCTCGCTCTAATCGGTTTTTCGAATTGATTTATAAAAAGCCCTAGCTAAGTGCAACTGATTGGTTCAGTGTTCTTAGCTAGGGCAGATTGTGTTAGTGGTTAAACATATTGTAATTCTTTGGCTTCTTTGTAGGCTGCATCGATCAAACCGCCGCCCAAGCATTCCATCCCGTCATAAAAAACGACTGCTTGTCCAGGAGTGATGGCGCGTACTGGTTCGTCAAAAATCACTTCTGCTCGATCTCCATCTAATAGACGCACCGTTACCGGTACATCTTGTTGACGGTAGCGGAATTTTGCTGTGCATGAAAATTCCGTGCCGCGGTCTTGTTCTGTAGTAAAGTGGATTTGGCTTGCTTCCAAGCGATCTGCATACAAAGCGGGGTGATGGAATCCTTGTCCCACATACAAAGTGTTGGTCGCTAAGTCTTTTCCTACGACAAACCATGGTTCTTGAGTGGCACCGCCGCCGCCAATGCCTAAGCCTTGACGTTGTCCGATGGTGTAGTACATCAAGCCATCGTGTTGTCCTTTGACTTCGCCATCTAATGTAACCATATTGCCTTTTTTCGCTGGCAAGTAATTACTCAAAAATTGTTTGAAATTCTTTTCTCCGATAAAGCAGACACCCGTGGAATCTTTTTTCTTGGCTGTTGCTAGACCTGCCCGTTCAGCGATCGCTCGTACTTCTGATTTTTCCATGCCGCCTAGGGGGAACATGGTTTTGCTCAATTGTTCTTGTGACAATTGGCTTAAGAAATACGTTTGATCTTTGTTGTTATCCACGCCTCGCAACATATGAGTCACGCCGTTTTCATCAACGGTCACTTGCGCATAATGGCCAGTTGCTACATAATCGGCACCAAGATCCATCGCATAATCCAAAAAGGCTTTGAACTTGATTTCCTTGTTACACATGACATCTGGATTAGGTGTCCGTCCGGCACGGTATTCTGCAAGGAAATATTCAAATACACGGTCCCAATATTCTTTTTCGAAATTCACTGAATAATAAGGAATCCCGATTTGCGCAGCCACTTTGGCTACGTCTTTGTAGTCTTCTGTTGCGGTACAAACACCGTTTTCATCGGTATCATCCCAATTTTTCATAAAGATCCCGACAACATCATACCCTTGTTCTTTCAGCAAAAGTGCTGTTACTGACGAGTCTACCCCGCCACTCATTCCAACCACCACACGGGTGTTTTCGTTAGACATGATCGTTTCACCATCATTTCAATTATAGATTCTGAAATCATCTACGATTTGAAGGTCGCAACTTTTCAGTAATTTGCATTATACAACAAAACACAAAAAAGTTCACTGTTTGCTGTCTTTTCTTATAAATTCCTTTTTTAGAAAAGTCATCTGGAGGAAACCCGCTGTTCGTTCTTCCCCCATTCAGCCCAATAGAAGAAGCGCTGCTTTTTGTGTATCTTATCGATAGCCGTCCAAACGACTCCCATTGTTCAAAGACAACTAGATAAGCGAATGCTAAGAAGCCGCATTTTACCTTTTAAACGGTCGTTTGTCATAAAATCGTATGGAATTCTTCAGGAAAAGCAGAAATGCCGCTATCAGAAAAAGACTATACTTCTTTTAGATACTACTTTATGAGGAGGGGCATTTCATGAGATCACACACAGGGATATCGAAAACTAGGAGAAACGACGGAAAGAAAAGAAAGAGCCTTGCACTGCTGTTTTTTCTCATCGGTGGTGTTTTTGTCATTCATTACGTGATTGATCAGGTCAGGGATGTTGCGTTTGATCAGACAGCGCTTGTCTCAAAAGAGTTCACTCACCGAGCCAATCAAGTGATTCAACAAGCGATGGCAGACACGCAGCAACTGTCGTTGATTGTACAAACCGATCAACGCTGGGGCAATGACACATATGGATATGGAGAAGCGCAAAATACGTTTGCAGCAAACGGGTGCGCTATTGCTTCTTTAGCGATGATCGATTCTTTTTGGACGGATCATCCGTCGAATCCTGACAAATTATTAAAGTGGGCTGGCGATCAATTTTATCTTCCCAAACAAGGAACGAGTTGGCAAATCTTTCCTCAGTTTGCCGAAGCTTTTGGTTACCAATTTGCCGATTTAGGAAGTTCCTTTGCGGCTGCCTATGAGAAAATGACACAAGGTATCCCCGTTGTGGTCTCGGTTCAAGCAGGAACCTTTACGACCTCAGGACATATCATGGTATTGGCTTTGAACAAAGAAGGAAATGTTCAAGTATTCGATCCTAATGATTCCCCCGAAAAAGCCCATTATGAGAAAAGCTACCCTAACGATGTCTTTCAAGCAGAAGGAATCCATTATTGGAGCTTTTGGCTTTGATGTTCTGATCGGCTGAAGCGACAAAAAAAGACTAGCCGAAGCTAGTCTTTTGCTTATCTTACTATTATTGAACGCGTGGTTCGTTGTTTTCTTGAATACGCGTCGTTGTTCGGTTGAAGGCACCTTTGGCTTTACGTGTTTGTTTTGACGCAAAGTCGCCAGTTGTTTCTGCCGCACTGCTTACTTTGTCTTGAACTGTTTCAGAGTCTTTTTCGAATTGTTCACGTGTTTTGACATCTGCTACGTTCACGTTTACTTCGATGACGTCTAAATTCGTCATTTTGTTGACTTGTGTTGAAACAACCTCTTTGATTTGGTCGTAGATCGTGGTCATGTCGCTGCCGTATTCTGCAACGATATCAAGATCGACTGCCACTTGTTTTTTCCCAACTTCAACGTTGATCCCTGAAGTCACATCATCGGTGTTGACTAATTTACCTGCAATATTTGAGAAGAAACCGCCATCGACTGTTAAGAGTCCGTCTACAGATTCTAATGCAATGCCTACGATTTTTTGAATCACTTTATCTTCGTAAGTTAATTCTCCTTTAACACCTGTTGTTGGTTTTGTTTGGTTTTCCATCGTACATTCCTCCTACTATAATCTTGATATAAATTAAACTAATAATGTTACCAAAGTTAACGGCGCGGTCTTTGAAATTGTTCAAAGAATCCGACTTCTTTGAGATAAAATCCCAGATACATACCTAGTGCCGTAAACAGCACCAGCAGTATGGTTTTCAAAAAGCCGATCGTTAGAAACAGGATCGCTAGGATCAAACCGAAACCTGCAAAGATAAGCGGGATCTTATAGTGGTAGAACCATTCACTCATACCTGTTCCTCCTAAACTACACGCGGCTGGTCATGGGCTGCTGGCGTTTCTTGCGTATCTTTTAAGACAACTTCCGTTTGGATATTGCTTTCGATACCGAAAAGCTGCTGCAGACTGCTGCTGATCTCACCAACCAATGCTTCTTGTTTTTGCGGGATGGCTGCTGTTTGTTTCATTTCTCCATCGATTTTTACGGATACTTTATTCTTGACGATTTTGATTTTTACGGATGGCTGATGGATGAAATCTGCTTGTTTCACCCGTTCAAGCACAAAATGCTCTAACGCCTTCTTCTGAATCACTAAATCGCCTGTCTTATGGGAAATGATCAAGCGGTCCGAACGTTTTGGATAAAACAAAACGACAAAGAGCGCGATCACGGTAAAAATGGCGAAGCCAACAGATAACCAAAAGAGCAGCATACTCATGGAAGATCCGACCCAAGGATATTCATCCAAAGGAATCAAGTAAACAGGCAATGAAGCCGCTTGCTGATTGGCGATGATCCCAAAATAAAAGACAAGTAAGAGTAAAAGCAATCCGATGATAAAAATCACTTTAGAAATCTTACGCATTGGCAACCTCCTTTACTGCTTTCTACTTAAAGCATACACATTTCTTAAATATCCATCAAATAATAACTCTTGGAATCGATTATTTTTTACATATAAAGTTTATTTTTATCAAAAAAATTTCCTTAATCAAAGCTTGCTGTCAAAGTCATCACAAAAAAAGCAAGCCGCCCAAATCTGTTTGGACGCTTGCTTTTTTTGTTATCTGTTAACGAGCCAGCTTAGTAAGTTCTTGTTGTTTTGCATGATACAACACCGCCAGTTCATTTTCGGAAACTGGCCGACCAAAAGGACGCGGCTGTGGCAGAAACGCCAATTCTGATGCATCGACTCCTACGTTGAGATTCTCAGCGATCGGTACACTGTGATGATGAATATGCCCATGCAGATTACGGCTGTTTTTGGTGATCCCCAGCAGCATAGGATAATGGGTCAGTATAAATTGCTGATGAGCAAACTTCAGCAAGACACCGACATCTTCAAACGCATACTTTTCGGCTCCCAAACAACCAGGATCATGCTTGCGCAAGTACGCAAAGAAAGCTCGGGTATCATGATTGCCTTTGATAAAAACGATTTTGCCCTGCAGCTGTGCTAACAGCGCAGCAATTTCTGGAAAGCCCGCTTCGTAATCAGGGTGCATCGCGACATCCCCTAAATGATAGACGACATCTTTATCCGCAACGACCTCATTCCAGCTGGCGATCATCGTTTCATGCATTTGCGTCACTGTCTCAAAGGGGCGTGGGGCAAAGTCATTGTCCCCGAGCAAGGCTGCATGAAAATAGTGGGTATCAGACGTAAAAAATTTCATAGTCGCTCCTTACCTTGGTGCTTTTTCTGTGATCAGCGTCTTTAAATCATCGCTAGCGGCTGCTTTTTCGTCGGTGCAGGAAACCGCGCATCGATTGCTGCCAATTCGCTTTGGGAAAAAACGATTTTGCAAGCTTCAATGTTCTGCAGCATATGCAGCGAGTCACTGGTTTGGGGGATCGCTAAGACGTGGGGTTGTCGAAGGGTCCATGCCAAAAGCAGCTGAAAGATCGTGCAGCCTTTGGCTTCTGCCAGCTCTTTCAACACTTCATCATTTTTGAAGTGGTGCCCTAGCCGATCGCCTTGAGCAATGGGTGAGTAGGCAATCACAGGAATCTCAGCCTCTGCCTGCCAAGGCAAAAGATCGTATTCGATCCCCCGGGCACCTAAATTATAGAGTACTTGGTTGGCGGCACATTGATCGCCGTTTTCTAACCGCAACAGCTCCTCCATATCTGCCACGTCAAAATTAGAGACACCCCATGCACGAATCTTTCCAGAGGCTTTGGCAGCTTCTAGTGCGTCAACTGTTTCTGCTAACGGCACATCTCCTCGCCAGTGGAGCAGATACAGATCAAGATAGTCGGTGCCTAAACGCGTTAAGCTGCGGTCTAAAGCTTTCGGCAATTCATCTGCGGAGGCATTCCAGGGATAGACTTTTGAAATCAAATAAAGATCCCCTCGTGTAAAGGGCTGGATCGCCTTGCCAACTAGCGTTTCTGCGTTTCCCTCGCCGTACATTTCTGCGGTATCGATGACAGCCGCTCCAGCTTTGATGCCCGCTTGCAACGCATCGATCTCGGCTTTTTCCTTGGCTGGGTCATCCCCCATATGCCAAGTCCCCATGCCGACGGCTAGCACTGATTGCTTGTTTAAGGTTCGTTTCATCTTGATTCCCTCTTTCTCGTCTTAACTCATCCTGTTCCTGCGAACACCTTGGGTTTGTTTTCTATAGTATAAAAAGAAACCGCCAAAGATACAAAAGAAGTGTATCAATCCCATGCCTGCTTGGCGGAGTGACACACTTCTTGCCCTTTGAACGATATAGCTGCTTTTGACAAAAGCTTACGCTTTGACAAACAACCCGCGGCTGATAAAACCATCCATTAAAAAGTAAAATTTTTCTTGCAGCATTTTGTGCTGTTCATCTTTGAAAATATTGACTGCTTTTAACCCATTGGCTGTCGTGATGGACATCTTGAAGGTTTGCAAATCTTTTGCAACAGTGATTTTTAATTTAAAGCCTTCTTTGCTTTGGGGTGTTGCTTCAAGGCCGCGAATCAATTGGAAGTTGCCGCCGTTCGTTTCTGTAAAGCCATTGTCCCGCAACGTATATTTTTTTGCTTCAGGAGCAATGCGGTATTGGGTTGCTGCGCCTAAAACGGTTGCTGTTGTTTCAAATGCCATGTTCTTCACCTCTTTAACATCATTTCTTTCATTATAAATAGTTTTCAGCGAGATTGCTAGCTGTTCTCCTACTTTTTCGTGGCTAAGACAGTTTCTGCTAATAGCTGAGCAAATGCTTCGATTTCCGCCAATGTGTTGCCATAGCCAAAGCTGACTCTGACCGATTCCCGAATAGCTGGATGCTCTTTGCCCACCATCGCTTCGAGCACATGGGAGGGCTCCACATTGCCCGCCGTACAAGCGCTGCCTGTCGAGATCGCAGCCCCTTTTAAGTCCAATTTCATCAGCAGCAAGTCACTGCTGACACCTGGGAAACGCAGATTCAAAATATGCGGCAATTTGTGTGCTGGATCACCATTCAACTGAACATCGATGCCTTGTGCTGCTAAGGTCTCCATCAGCACATCGGCAAACGTTTGATATTGTTCCGCCGCTGCTTGCTGCGTTTCGGGGGTATGCAAAGAAGCTGCTTTGGCCATTCCCATGATGGCTGCTAAGTTTTCCGTCCCTGCTCGCCGTTTTTCTTCTTGCTCGCCGCCATGGAGTAGCGCAGGCAGCGACAAGCCATCTCGTTTATACAAAAAGCCGATCCCTTTTGGTCCGTTGATTTTGTGAGCAGAAATGCTTAGAAGATCAATACTGTTTTCATTGATTTCAAGCGGGATCTTGCCATAAGCTTGCACGGCATCGGTATGAAACACGGCGGGATGCTCCCGTAAAAGGGCCCCAATTTCTGCAATCGGCAGCAAATTGCCCGTTTCATTGTTTGCCGTCATTATGGATACTAAAATCGTATCGGGACGTAAGGCAGCCTCAACTTCACTGACGGCCAATTGCCCCTTTTGATCTACGGGCAAATAGGTCACCTCAAAGCCTAAGCCTTCTAAATAGCGCATACTCTCAATGACCGCCGGATGTTCGATCTGGGTCGTAATGATATGTTTGCCTTGTGCTTGTTTGCTAAGGGCTGTACCGATGATTGCTGTATTATCACTTTCGGTACCACCACTATTAAAAATGATCTCATGTTCTTTGACTCCTAGCTGCTGAGCGATCGCTTGACGAGCCAATTCTAATTGGGTGTGGGCGTCTCGACCATAATGATGAATGCTTGATGGATTGCCAAAAAATGTCTGCATCGTTTCACTCATCACTTTGATCACTTCTGGATGCAGCGGTGTCGTTGCTGCATGATCTAAGTAAACCATTCTTTTCACCTATCCTTCATTACTGCCATTATAACAAATCTTCCTCAGACGTCTATCGTGAGTGTCCATACGAAAAAACCTGTCAGTCAAAAGCGGAAAAATCGCCAATGATGACAGGCAGCTGAACGAGTTCAGCCTTACGAAAAATCAGGAACGTGTGCTGTTTTGCTTGTGCGGCTCACGTCACTTACTGATCGTTTTATTTTTTTCCAGGTTCAGAGGCAATGACAGTCAATTCACCAACCAATTCCCATTTCTTGATCGGGTTTGGCAAAATGCAACTCGTGCCCATTTTTAGTTCATAGGAATGACCGTCGATCATCAAATGCCCATACCCATCGATCACGGTCATCAAGGTATAATCGGCCTTTTGTGCCAACGATAATTTTCCACGTACTTCCCACTCATACACATTGAAAAATGGCGTTTCAAGATAGGTAACAACTGCTGATTGTCCTTGTTTAACCTCACGGATCGATAATTCTGGCGTCCGTGCAGGAATCGTCGTCACATCGATCGATTGTTGGATATGCAGCTCCCGAGTTTGTCCTTGATCATCGGTACGATCATAGTCGTACACCCGATAAGTCGTATCCGAACTCTGCTGGGTTTCCAAGATCATGATCCCTTTTCCAATGGCATGGATCGTTCCACTTGGCACATAGAAGAAATCGCCTTTTTTCACAGGGACTTTTGTTAACAAATCATCCCAACGACCCGCTTCGATCATTTCCGCAAGTTCTTCTTTGGTTTGTGCATGGTGGCCATAAATGATTTCCGCACCTGGTTCGGCATCAATGATGTACCAGCATTCCGTTTTCCCTAATTCCCCTTCATGGGCTAACCCATACGTGTCATCAGGATGGACTTGAACGGATAGATCATCTTCCGCGTCTAAAATTTTAATTAATAATGGAAAGACTGGTTCGTCTGAATGACCAAATAGTTCTTGATGGTCTTGCCAAAGATCCGCCAATGTTTTGCCTTTAAACGGACCATTTTCAATGACGCTCACCCCATGAGGATGCGCACTGATCGCCCAATCTTCACCGATCTTGTCGCTCGGTAAATCAAAACCAAAAACAGAATGCAGGCGACTGCCGCCCCAAATTTTCTCTTGAAAAACAGGTTTCATAAACAATGGTTCCATAATTGTTCCCCTCTCTAGTTGTTCGTGCATATTATAGCATGAATCCGCTTATTCGGCAGATTCTTTTAAGTAACATTGCAGGATTTCGTCACGATGACCCAAGTAGCTTTCTCGATGATCCACTGGATGGACCCGATTCGATAAGAAAATAAACGCTTTTTTGTTAGGGATATCTACTGCGAGAAACGTGCCTGTATAGCCTGTATGAAATAATTGGTACGGCGCACCCAATAAGTCCCAGCCATAGGTGCGGGGCTTTGTGCTTTCAGGCGTCTGCCGCTGAGCCAGCGCCTGCATGACTTTTTCTGAGAAAAACGGCGCCCCTTGCTGCTGACCATTTGCCAGTAACAGTTGAACGAAAAGCGTCAAGTCATCCACGGTAGAAAACAACCCTGCGTTGCCGGCATGGTTTCCCAACACCCGTGCTTTAGGATCGTGGGTGATTCCTCTAAGGATGCTGCCGTCTGGCTGCTGGGTAGGCACGATCATTGGCAGCTGTGAGGGAGGAAAAGGCGGAAAGCCGCTGTTCTTCATGCCTAAAGGCGTCAAGACTTCTTCTTGAAAAATCTCGGTCACTGGTTTTTGATACAGCTCCTCCAATAAAAAGCCCAGCAAAATCGTCCCAGTATCCGTATAGTTGACCGTTTGACCGATCGTATCACTGCTTTCAAGCTGCAAATACGCCTTGCGCAAGGCAGCAGCATCCAACTGGTCTCGATAAGGAATCCACGTGTTGATGGCTGCCGTATGCGTCAGCAAGTGCTTGATCGTTACCCGATCGTCTTTAAACGCTGGCAGCCAACGAGTAAGCGGCGCCTCCATTTCGATTTTTCCTTGATCCCACAATTTTAACAGAACACTCGTTGTACAAACGACTTTCGTCAATGAGGCTAAATCAAACAAATGATCTTTCGTCATAGGTTCGGTTTTCGGAAGAAGCGCTGCCTGTCCGAATACATGGGTCTCTTGGGTTTCACCAGCGATAAAACGCAGCACCGCTCCTGGGAAAACGGTCGGCATTTTTTCTTGAATGAGCTGTACTGTTTTTGGGTACATTGTCATCGTTCCATACTTGCTCCTTTCAGGCTTGTCTTGCTTCTAACTTTAGCACTTTTCGCCAATGAAAAAAACTACCCATTAAGGATAGTTTTCAGATTTTTTTCTAATCAGTATTACATAGATTACTCGTCGACTGGTGCAGCTTTTGCTTGCGCCTTTTGGATGATTCTCAAATAACTGTAACACGCACATTGGCTACCTAGTCCCCCTACGATCAATCCCGCGAGTAAGGGATGGATCAAGACGAGCAGTAAAGCGAGGCCACTCAACAGCCCTAGCAACATCAGTGTCTGCAACGGTGCCCAAAAGATGATGAAAAAGCTTTTGATCAAGGCGAGCCGCAGGGGTGCCGCCAAATGCACACTGTCGCAGATAAAATACAGCAACCACACGAGTAAAATGATACTTAAAAACAAATAGCCGACAGCCAATAAGGGCAACTGAAAGGAATCGATTTGGCGATAAGAGCCTAACAGCAGCAAAGCGAGACTACCGAAAAAGAGGCCTGCGGCAAAACTGCGCCGATAATTTTCCCGATAGAGCCGCCAAAAGGTCCCTCTGATGGCCTGACGTGGTTCTTGATAGTACAACCAACGCCGCATGACCCCAAATAAAGCAAAGGTCGCTGGCAAAAGAATGCTAGGAAAACTAATGATCAAACCAACCAAAGAGAAAAGAAACTGACGAGGAGAGCTGGGGAAAATCAGCCCCAAAGCTAGCAATAGAACGGGCAGATTGAACAGTAACCAGTAGCCATTCAAAAGCAACATACTAGCTATCGCTTGACTGGCACCATACCAACGATACCATCGTTCATTTCCCATCAGTCCGCCTCCTTTCTCTAATCAGCTGATTTACCCTCTAGCGGGCTAAGTTTTGTAGATTTTGCTGCCATTTCTCTGTTTGATAATCCAGCAACTCTTGATAGCCAGCTGCTTGTGCTTGGGCTTCCGCCTCAGCAAAGATGGCGCGCACTTCTTCATCGCTGTCAGCAAAGATCGCTGAAGCATTGGCTTCTTCAAAAATATCGTTGATCCGTTGCTGAATAATTCCTTCTGGTGAGTCTGGCATCGGGTTGATCGCCGCAAATTCCGTGTCGTCTTTTTGCGTATCCCAAGTGATGGCATGCTGCCATTTCGTTGCCCAGTTCATTTGATCTTCTGGAAGATTTAACTCAAATTTTGTTTTGGTATTGTCTAAAAAGGCGGAGTTGCCGTTCCATTGGAAACTTGATGTTGCTTGCTCGATCTCTGAAACGCCTGCACTGTCTTCTGCATAGGCATCCGTAAATTGCGTATAGCCTTCTTCGTCAAAGCCATCCCAATACTGGCCTTCTGGACCAAACATCAAGATCGATTGGCCCAACGGTCCAGTCAACCAGTCTAAGAAGGCAAAGACTTTTTCTGGGTCTTCTGCATTTCTAGTAATGACACTGACATTCCACCCTAGCATTTCATAGGAACCTGGGAAAATATTGTCAGGGTCTAGTCCTGGTTTTGCAATCGGCTCGATATAGAAATACCCCGCATCTGGATTTTGTTCTTGCAAGATGTAATGGGCATCGCGAGCATAGTTGGACGGGCTGGCAGCCGCATAGACAGCTACACGACCACTGGTTACTTTTTCTGCCACCATATCTGCATCTTGGGTCAAGGTATCTTGGGTCATCAAGCGCTCACGGTACAGTCTTGACGCATATTCAATCGATTCTACGTAGTTTTCATTGGCAAAGATCGAGGTCAATACGTCGCCTTCAGGAACAGCGCGAATGCGGATATCTGCTGGTGAACGCCCTTCTGCAAATGCGGAGTACAAGACATTGATCCCTTGTCCGCTGACATCTGTTTCAAATGGAATGACATCAGGAAACTCTGTTTGAACTTCTTTCAAATACTCATAAAGATCCTCTGTTGTTTTCAATTCTGGCGCACCTAAAGCATCATGGATCTCTTTATTGACGACATAACCGGCATTCCCGAAAGGCTCCGAGCTATACCAGTTGGGAAACTGATAAAGTTTGCCGTCTTCTGAACGAAGCATGTTCAGGATGTCTTCTCCCGCCCATTCTTTCAAGTTTGGATACTTATCCAAGTAATCATCAAATGGCACTAAGGCACCCGCTTCTCGCAGCCGTTCCACATCCGACCCTCGATCAAGCCAAATAAAATCAGGTAGATCATCGCCAGCGATCATTGTGCTTAGCCGCTGTGCTGCATTCCCGCCACCATCGATTGCGCGAATATCTACCTTGGTCAGTTCTTTGATAGCAGCAGTTGCTGGATCATCTCCCCAACGATCCATCGTGTACCAATCATAATTACCAAACATCGTGATCTCCAACGGTTCACTACCTAATTCAAAGACCTCCGAACTGTCACGGTCATTCGCTGCCGCCCCATCACTTTCTTTTGTCCCTGACTCACTGCCGCAAGCAGCCAGTAAGAGACTCATCGCAGTCACTGACAGCACGCTTTTTAATACCTTTGCTTTCATTCTTTTATCCCCTTTCAACGTTTCGTTCCTTCTCCCCTCTAATCAAGAGAGTTCCTCCTGCTCTGCTAATCTTTCAACGAACCAATCAATACACCTTTTACAAAATACTTTTGGACAAACGGATAAACCATTACGATCGGCAAAGTCGCCACCATCATAATTGCCATTGATAAGGACTTGCCAGTGACACCAGTCATTTCCGCCAAACGTGCTGCTGAGCCAGAATCGATTTGACTCATTTGCGAACTCACCGTATTCGAATTCAAGACTCGTTGCAAAAAGGTCTGCAAGGGAATGAGATGATCTGAAGTAATGTAGATGCTTGGCATAAACCAATCATTCCAATGCCCAACGGCGGTAAATAGCGACAAAGTGGCAATGACTGGACCTGATAACGGCAAAATGATTCGGAAAAACGTGCCCCAATACCCACACCCATCAATTTTCGCTGAATCCTCCAATCCTTTCGGCAGTTGCTGAAAGAACGTACGGAAGATGATCATATTCCAAACACTGATCAGACCAGGAATGATCATTACCCAAAAAGAATCCATCAGTCCAAGTGAACGTACCACTAAAAAGGTTGGAATCAAGCCGCCGCTGAAGAACATCGTGAGGATGAAAAAAATCGTAATAAATTTTCGCCCCATCAGTTCTCTTTTTGACATTCCATATGCTGCCATCGCTGTCAGCATGATAGATGAAAACGTCCCGATCACTGTCCGTAAGACACTGATGAAAAAGGCATTCATCAAGCGCTGATCTTGAAAGACGATCTGATAGTTTTCCAACGTGAATTCTCTTGGCCAAAACGTGATCCCACCAGTCACCGTGTCACGTCCAGAATTAAAGGAAATCACCAGCGAATTCCAGAAGGGATAAAACGTCAAGAATGCAAGCGTTATCAAGAAGAGGTAAATAAAAATCATCATCGCTTGGTCGCCCCAATTTTTCTTCATTGTTCATTTCCTCCTCTGCTGATTACCATAAGCTGTGACCCACTTTGCGTGCGAAAAAGTTTGCTCCGCTCAAAAGAGTGACACTAATGACTGCTTTGAACAAACCAACAGCTGTTGCGTATGAATATTGAGAGTTGCTGATCCCTACCCGATACACATAGGTATCAATGACATCCGCCACATTTCTAAGAGCTGGATTGCTCCCCAGTAAAAGCAAATCTTCAAAGCCCGCATTCAATAAGTTGCCGATCTCCAAAATGAGAAAAATCGTAATGATTGGAACGATCGAAGGCAGAGTGATCAAAAAGACTTGCTGAAATTTCGTTGCGCCATCTAGTGATGCTGCTTCGTACAGTTGCGGATCGATCCCAGCAATGGCTGCCATATAGACGATCGAGCCAAAGCCAATCGATTTCCAAAGATTTGTCGTAACGATGATCGTCCAGAAATAGCGAGGGATCGATAAAAAGTTGATTGGTTCATCGATCAGGTTTAAACTCTCCAAAGCAATATTTAAGCTACCGTTATCCATCGATAAAATCGACATCGTAAATCCCGCCACGATCACCCATGATAAAAAGTGTGGGAGATAAGTAATCGTCTGCACCACACGCTTGAAGGCAACGTTCTTGACCTCGTTAAGCATCAATGCCAACAAAATCGGTGCTGGAAAACAAATAGCAATCTTTAGCACACTGATCATAATGGTATTCCGTAAAATTTCCCAAAAACGTGGTTCACTAAAAAAGCGCCGAAAATTATCAAAGCCGATCCATGGACTGCCTGTCATACCTTCAAAAATATTGTACTGTTGAAACGCCATCAAAATCCCGTACATTGGGATATAACTAAAAATGCCTACCAGTAAGATCGCAGGCAGTACCATCATCTGCAGATCCCACTGAGCAAAATATCGCTGTATCCACTTTTTTTCCATCACATCTACTCCTTGTCTTCCCAATTCCACCTTGTCGCACCCACAATAGAAACCGCATACAAAATAAACAACGAACAATCTCTGCGTCCAGAGCCATCGAATCTCGATTCTTTTTTATTATAAATTAAGAATAACCACAATTCAATATAATGTTTAGGTTTTTTGAATCATAATGGCTATTATATTAAGTTTTAAAATAAGCACCCAAACTATTAAATAACAAAACAAGAAAAGTCAAATAGATTGGACCTGCTCTGCTAATACAGATAAACTACCGTTTTTTCAATGATTGGTCTTCAAATCGATGTAACAGGTTTTTGCACTCTTTCGTGCGAAATAAAAACAAAAGTTTCTTTTTTTGACAAAAAAAAGAAAAAGCAGAGAATCGGCCTCTCTGCTTTTTCTTTCATAACCTATTATTTTTTAACGATAAACCACCATTCGATACCGATCGCATCGTAGGTCGTCAACAACTTCCGTTTTTTGTCGATGAAGAACTCTTGGTTCTTCTCAGACAAGTGTTTTTCCAATGTATCGATATCTTCTTGACTGATGGAGATTTTCAAGAAGTCTAAGCCAAGCACCTCATGGGTCGGCAAATCGATCGTACCACCTTGTGCTTCAGTCAAGCCGACTTGGAAGTCACCATCATTGAGGATAAATTCCTTCGTTTCGGCTTCTTTTGTTTTCAAGCCTAAGCTTTCTTCTAAGAAAAGCTGCTCTTTGGCTAGATCACTGACGTTTAAATACAGCTTGCCAAAATGAGCTTCTTTTGATAAGCCAGCCGCTTTTGCAGGTGCCGCTTTGATCAATTCTGCTTCGTCTTTTGGTACCGCAGTTCCTGCGGGTGCTGTAAATAAGACTTCAATTTTGTTCCCTTCTGGATCAGCTATAATAAAGCCTAATTGATTCGCTTCATAACGAGCTTCTTCGAAAGCAATCGCTTTTTGTTGGGCATTGCTCGCGATAGTTGCCGCTTCTTCTAATGAGGATACGGCTAAGACGATGCGCTGCATTTTTTTGATCTCGCCGAAGTGATCGTTGGCACGCGGGCTTTCTTCCAACCATAAAACTTCTCTATCTAATCCTTTTAGACCAAAGATGGCCAATTCATTTTCTTCTCTTTTCAACTCAAAACCAAGTACATCCCGATAAAAGGCAATCGCTTGATCGCGGTCTTTTACCCGGATTGCAACAGTCAGCAACTTCGTACTGCTCCCCAATAAGAAATCTGTCATTGTTTCTCCCCCTACTTACATATGTACTCATTGTACTGATAAAACGAAATTCTAGCAAATGAAATCCCTACCTATTTTATTCTTTTTTTAGAGAAAATAAGAAGAAAAGCACAGAAAAGTCAGAATTTT
Organism: Enterococcus sp. DIV0421; assembly: GCF_051713745.1. NCBI lineage: Bacteria > Bacillati > Bacillota > Bacilli > Lactobacillales > Enterococcaceae > Enterococcus > Enterococcus sp. DIV0421. Next base: position 1,985,107 of record NZ_JBIOQM010000001.1, on the reverse strand, counting down.
GCATTTTTATGAGTAGAGAAGAGGCATTTGGGTGTTGCTAATGGCTTCAGCTACAGACAGCTGCGGCTGGACTTGCCGCGAGGATCTGGGTTCCTAAATGATCGATTCGATCGGTGATACAAACGGCAGCTACCCCTGCTTTCAAGGCTTTCTGCGCACTTTTTAGTTTTGGCAGCATGCCGCCTGTGACTACTTCTTCGGTGATCAAACGGGGGATCTCTTCAAAAGAAACAGCCGATAACCACTGGCTTTCTTGCTTGATCCCAGGGACATCCGTCAACAAATATAGTTTTTCGGCTTGTAAACTGGCAGCAACCTGACACGCTACTTCATCGGCATTGATGTTCAGCCATTGCCCCTCTGGGGTAATTCCTAGCGGTGCCAGGATCGGGACATGTTTTTTCTCTGTCAAGAGCTTCAGGAAAGCAGCGTTGATTTGTTGAACCTTCCCCACCTGTCCTAATTTTTCTTCATCAATGACTTCTCCTTGAATCAGTTGATCACAGCCAGCATTCAGTCCTACGGCGTGGAACCCAGCTTGCTGGAAAGCGGTCGTGATCAGCGGTTGAACTTGTCCCAAAAGGACCATTCTAGTTACTTCAAGCGTCTGGGGGTCGGTCACCCTCAGGCCGTCTTTGATCGTGACTGTCAACGCCATTTTCTCCATCATTTCTGAGATGTAGTGACCACCGCCATGGACGATGACTACTTTTTTGCCCGCAGCTTGCCAGTCTGCTATCGTCTCAAAGAATGACGGGGTTAAATTGTCTGAGGCGACACCGCCGATTTTTACTACGATCGTTTCCATCTACTCGCTCCTTTTTGTCTAGTACCTGATTTCTTTCAGGTATGATATAGTGCGTTGATTTTCACATAGTCATACGTCAGATCACAGCCCCAAGCGGTGCCAACACCTGCCCCTTCTTTCAGCTCGACAACGACTTTGACTTCATTTTCCGCCAATTGTTCTTGCATGATGGTTTCGTCAAAAGCTACCGGTGTCCCTTGGACAAAGACGGGAATGTCGGCTAATGCAATCGATACCGTTGCTGGATCGATCGGCTGCCCACTATAGCCCACTGCACATAAGATACGCCCCCAGTTCGGGTCTTTGCCAAAGAGGGCTGTTTTGACCAGTGGCGAACCAACGATGGTTTTGCTGATCATTCGGGCTGCTTCATCGGTCACAGCTCCACTCGTGTGAGCTTCGATCAATTTGCTGGCGCCTTCTCCATCCTTTGCAACTGCTTTGGCTAGTGCGGTCAGAACTGCTTTGAGCATCCCTTTAAACTCATGATAAGCTGGCGTGTCAGCTTCAATCGTTGGATTTTTGGCTAACCCGTTGGCTAAAACTAACACCATATCATTGGTGGATGTATCGCCATCGACCGTGATTTGATTGAAGGTAACGTCGGTTAATTCTTTCAGCAGTGCTTGCAAGAGTGCTGGAGCGATCGCCGCATCCGTCGTAACAAAGGCCAGCATCGTAGCCATATTGGGATGGATCATACCAGACCCTTTGGCACAGCCCGCAACAGTCACCGTTTTGTCAGCGATCGTTGATTGGATGACACTGCTTTTTTCAGTCAGATCCGTCGTCAAAATCGCTCTTTGAAATCGGTGGGCATCCCCTTGCCTGTTTAGTTGCTGAATCCCTGCAGTGATTTTTTCCATCGGTAAGCTCTTACCAATGATCCCGGTGGAGGCTACCGCAAAGGCTTCGGGACTCGTATGCAGCTGGGCTGCTGCCAATTCGGCCATCTCTTGTGCATCTTTTAAACCTTGCTCCCCGGTACAAGCATTGGCATTGCCCGCATTGACGATCACGCCTTGCAAGGTGCCTGCTTGCATTTTTTCCTTTGTAACGAGAATGGGTGCCGCTTGTACTTGATTGGTGGTAAAGACTGCCGCAGCACTGGCTGGCACTTCAGAGACGATCCAACCAAGATCGACTTTCTCTTTCTTCAGACCGCAATGCAGACCGTCGGCAAAAAAACCTTTGGGGGTTGCGATCGTTCCTTCGATTTCTTTCATTTTCTTTCCTCCTACTGCCACCTTTTTGCGGATTGTCCACTGGCTGACACGAGTATCCTCACGCGTCTGTTGGCTATTTTATGGATATAACGGTGCTTGCATAAGACCAGTCGTTTCTGGTATCTTTGCCCATCGATTGAAGTTTTGGATCGCTTGGCCAGCAGCCCCTTTGCCTAAATTATCGATCACTGCGACAACGGTCAACACTTGGGTCAGCGGATTGAAACATATGCCAATGTCACAAAAATTCGTTCCCGTCACTTGCCGCAGCTCGGGCAGCTTTCCTAACGGTTGCACTCGGACAAACGGATGGTCTTGATACGTTTTTACGTACTGCTCATAGATGTCCTCTTGCGAAATCGCGTCTTTGATAGGCGCATAAAGCGTCATAAAGATCCCTCTTTTGACAGGCAGTAAGCTGGTAGAAAATTGGATCGGCGGCATTGCCTGATCCCATTGCTGAAACTGCTGCATGATCTCAGGAATATGCTGATGCTGATTTGGCTTATACATCGTCATGTTATCCGCAGCGGTTGCAAAGTGACTGCTGTCCGTCAATTTCTTACCAGCACCCGACAAACCCGACTTGCCATCAAAAATCAACGTACCGCTGAATAGTTTTTGCTGAACCAACGGCGCAGCAGCTAAAATGGCAGCAGTCGCATAACAGCCTGGATTGGCGATCAAATTGCCAGGAGTCGTTGCAAACTCAGGCAGCGAATAGGTCGCTTGTGCCAACAACTCGGCAGGTGCAGCTTCTTGGTGATACCATTTTTGATAGCTATCCCGATCCTTCAATCGCAGATCACCGGAAAGGTCAATCACTGGAAAGTCATTTGCGACAAGAGTCGCTGCGAGTTCTTTGCTGATTCCAGCAGGAGTCGCAAAAAACACGAGTTGATTTTCCTTTTGGATTTTTTCTGCATCAAAAGGTTCGATCAGCCGCTCTGTCAGTCCAATTAAATGAGGATACAAAACTGATGAATTTTCATGCATAGAATGACTATGCAAGGTGCCCACCTCCAATTGGGGATGTTGCTGGATCAAACGAATCAATTCAATTCCGGTATACCCTGTTACACCAACGATTGCTGCCTTCAAACACGTCACTCCTCAAAAGAATTTACTTAAGATTATAAGAAACTCCCATCGCTCTGTCAATGATTATTTATAAAACTATTCAAAATAAATTCGCTATTATTCGGTTTTTATAAGAAAAAAAGCCCGAAAAATCTATTTTTATGCAATTATGCTAAGACAGCTTGCAAAATCGCCAAGGCTGCTGTCGTTTCCTCTTGCGAGATCGTTAAAGGCGGCAGCAAGCGCAAAACCTTGGTTCCCGCTTTTAATGCGAGGAGGCCTTGGTTCCGCAGTTGGGTCAACACGGATTGCAAGCTTTCCGAATCGGCTAATTCGATACCGATCATCAATCCTTTCCCACGAATCGCCTGCACCTTAGATAGTCCTTGCAATCCGTCGAGAAACTGCTGCTGGCGCAATTGAACATTGACTTGAATGTCCCCTTCTTGCAACACACTGCAAACGGCACTAGCAGCGGCCATCGCTAATTTATTGCCACCAAAGGTCGAACCGTGACTACCGGGTCCAAAAGCCGTTTGCAAATGGCTTTTGCCTAGCATCGCTCCGACAGGGATCCCGTTACCAAGCCCTTTTGCTACGGTAAAAAGATCAGGTTCAATGCCATATCCTTCAAAAGCAAACAGTGTTCCTGTCCGCCCCATCCCGGTTTGGATCTCATCCACCACCAGTAATACCCCCAACTCCTGACAAAGGGCTGTCACCGCTTGGACCCACGCCACCTCAGCAGGGATCACACCGCCTTCGCCTTGGATCAATTCTAAAAACACGGCTGCTGTCTGCTCATCTAAAACGGCTTGCAATGCCTCAAGGTCATTAAAGGGTACATACACCATCTCTGGTACTAACGGTCCAAACCCATCATGGATACTACTTTGCCCAGTCAAAGACATCGCCCCAAAGGTCCGACCATGAAAAGATTGTTCAAAACTGATGACTTTGCTGCGGCCAGTCGCTTTGCGAGCCAGCTTTAAAGCAGCTTCGTTCGCCTCAGCGCCACTGTTGCAAAAATAAGCCAGATACGGCTCGTCTGAGGCGCTCTTTTGATTTTGGGTCAGCTTTTGGGCAACTTCTTCTTGCAACTGGCTGTCATACAAATTCGGCACATGCCAAATCTGCTCTGCTTGTGTCATCAACGCGGCTTGCACTTTGGGATGCCCATAACCGAGATTAACGACCCCGATGCCGCTTGTTAAATCTAAATATTGGTTGCCTTGCGAATCTACCACATAGCTGCCGTTGCCTTGCTGGATATCGATGGGTAAACGGCTGTAATTAGGAAAAAGATGACTCATTGGGTTCACTCCTTGTCTTGGATTATCCGAAATTATGTATTAATATACATTTTTATCCAGCTAATTGCAATAAATATTTAAAATAAAGCGATAAAAATTCATAAAAAAAAGAAAGCAGTGACAATCACTGCTTTCTTTCAGTCAACCTTTGGCGGTCTGTTTATCATCATTTGGGGAAGAATTTCTTTCATTACAAACAGTGGATCATGCCACTTCTTCTGAAAATTGACTGTTATACAGGTCTGCATAGAAACCGTTTTGTGCCATCAATTCCTCATGATTTCCAGTCTCAACAATGGACCCGTGATTCATCACGATAATATTGTCAGCATCACGAATCGTAGAGAGACGGTGAGCAACCACAAAGCTGGTCCGATTTTCTAACAAACGACCCATTGCTTTTTGGATCAAGATTTCCGTCCGCGTATCGACACTAGAAGTTGCTTCATCCAAAATCAAAACGTCGGGATCCGCTAAGAAGGCGCGGGCGATCGTGATCAGCTGACGTTGACCTTGGGAGATGTTGCTGGCTTCTTCATTCAAGACCGTATCATAGCCTTCTGGCAATTTGCGAACAAAATCATCCACATGGGCAGCTTTCGCCGCAGCGATCACTTGCTCTTTGGTTGCTTTTTCATTTCCATAATGAATGTTGTCATAGATGGAACCAGTAAACAACCACGTATCTTGCAGCACCATCGAGATATTACTACGCAACTCATCACGAGTCAAGTCTCGGGTATCTTTGCCATCGTAACGAATGCTACCGCCAGAAACATCATAAAAACGTTCCAAGAGATTGATCAGCGTGGTTTTCCCAGCGCCGGTAGGTCCTACGATAGCCACCATCTCACCAGCTTTAACATCCAGATTAAAATCGGTCATCAATAATTTGTCTGGCGCATAACCAAATTGAACATGATCGAAACGAACTTTGTATTCACTGTCTTCCACTGGCAATCCAGAAGGCTCATCAGTCATTTCTTCTTCATCCAAGACTTCAAAGACCCGTTCGGCAGATGCAACGGTTGATTGGATGGTGTTTAGTAAGCTAGCGATTTGAGTGATTGGTTGAGAGAATTGATTGGTGTATTGCAAGAATGCTTGCACATCCCCTAACGTCATGTTCCCATTCGCCACTTTGATCCCACCAAGGACAGCCACGAAGACATAGCCTAAGTTTTTAATGAAGTTCATCAAGGGCATAATGATCGCTGAAATAAATTGGGCTTTCCAACCAGCGGAATACAGACGGTCATTTTCTTCTTCAAAAACGACTTGATCGGCGGCTTCATGGTTGAAGGTTTTGACAACGGTATGACCGCCGTAAGTTTCTTCGACTTGGTCATTGAGCAATCCTAAACTTTTTTGTTGTGCCGCAAAGAATTTTTGCGATTTTGGTGCGACGATCATCACGACGATCAAGCTTAAAGGAACCGTTGCTAAAGCAACCAAAGTCAGTTGCCAACTGATCGTCAACATCATCCACAAAACCCCGATAAAGGTCACGACACTCGTAATAAATTGGGTCAAGTTTTGTTGCAGGGTACTTGCGATATTATCCATATCATTGATCGCCCGTGACATGATATCCCCATTTGAGTGAGTATCATAGTAAGAGATCGGCAAGCGGTTCATTTTTTCATCTAAGTCACGACGCAGCTCATAAACCGTCCGTTGCGAGACACGGGTCATAATAAACTGTTGTAGAAAGTTGAAGACGGCTGAAATCACATACATGCCGATCGCGATCAAAATGATTTGACCAACTTTCTCAAAATCGATAGGAAATTCTGTTACCTGTTGGCCGGCTTGCATCTGCTGCGCACCGATCATGACACCTTTAAAAATTTCAGTGGTCGCTTCCCCTAAAATTTTCGGTGTTTGGATTTGGAAGATCACGGCTGCGATCGCTAAAACGAAGACGGCAATGATAGCGATGGAGCGTTTCGACATGTACCCGAAAAGCCGTTTGACCGTCCCCCAAAAGTTTTTTGGTTTTGGTCCTTTGGCACCGATGTTACGGCCTGGACCGCCGCCCATTGGTCCGCCACGGTGTTGTGTTGTTGTTTTCTTTTCACTCATGCAAGATCCTCCTCTCTCAATTGTGAAGAAACGATTTCTTGGTAGGTTTCATTGTCTGCCATTAATGATTCATGGGTCCCTTTTCCTACGAGTTTTCCTTCATCCAATACTAAGATCGTATCGGCATCCATGACGGTGCTGACCCGTTGGGCAACCACGACCATAATGCTGTCTTGCATGTCGCGTTTCAGCGCTGCTCGTAAGTTAGCATCGGTTTTGAAGTCCAGTGCGGAGAAGGAATCATCAAAGACATAGACATCTGCTTGTTTCACTAACGCACGAGCGATCGCTAAACGTTGACGTTGTCCACCAGAGAAGTTGCCGCCGCCTTGTTCTACACGGCTATCTAAGCCATCTGCCAGTTCGGAGACAAAATCTTTGGCTTGGGCGATCTCTAAGGCTTGCCAGATTTCTTCATCTGATGCATCGGGTTTTCCGTATTTCATATTTTCACGAATGGTACCAGAAAACAGTACCGCTTTTTGCGGAACAAAGCCCACGACTTCTCGTAGATTGTGCTGGGTGACTTCTGCAATATTGACCCCATTGATTTTGATTGCACCAGACTCCACATCGTACAAACGAGGCAAGAGATTGACTAAGGTCGTTTTCCCTGAGCCCGTCCCACCGATGATGGCAACAAAATCACCAGATTTTGCTTGAAAATCGATATCTTCCAACGCCAATTTCTCAGCGCCTTGGTAGCGATACGCCACATGGTCAAAGGCCAAGGTTGCTTGGTCCCCTTGTAAGCTCAATGTCGCTGGTGTTTTTGGATCGAGAATTTCATCTTCTTCATTTAAGACTTCGTTGATCCGATCAGCTGATGCTTGGGCTCTTGGCACCATCACGAAGATCATGGACAGCATCATAAAGCTGATCAAAATTTGCATTGCATAGGTCATAAACGCAATCAAGTTTCCGACTTCTAAAGTCATTTCGGCAATATAATGACCCCCAAACCATGTGATGGCAATGTTCGTCCCACTCATGATCAACGTCATCAATGGCATCATCAATGCCACGATGGTGTTTACTTTAATCGCGGTGTGGGTGTAATCTTTGTTGGCTTCATCAAAGCGATTCGCTTCATAATCCGTCTTGTCAAATGCCCGAATAACGCGGACCCCCGTCAAGCCTTCACGAAAGACTAAGTTCAAACGGTCGGTTTTCTTTTGCATACTTTTGAATAAAGGAACGGCAAAATACATAATACCGCCGACCAATACTAGCATGATAGGAATAACGACTAAAAAGATTCGTGTTAATTGGGCATCTTTTTGATAGGCCAAGAAACTCGCCCCAATCAGTGTGATCGGTGCATTGATCATCATACGTAAAAACATTTGCGTCACCATTTGAATTTGGTTGACGTCGTTGGTGGTTCTTGTAATCAATGATGCGGTCCCAAATTTATCAAAAGATCGAGAAGAAAAATTCTCAACTTTTTGGTAAATGTCCGAACGTAGTTTTTGTCCTAATTTTTGTGATTCTCTTGTTGCGAAATACGTATTTCCTAAAGCGGCGATGATACTGATCAATGAAAAGCCGATCATGTAAAAGCCGGTTTTCCAAATGTAATCAATGTCGCCTGTCGCCACCCCATTGTTGATAATATTGGAAGTCAATGTCGGTAGATACAAATCAGAAACGACTTGGATCACCATAAACACCACTGCCATGATTATGGAAATGACGGATACGCGTTTTATCAGCTTAATCATAGGTTTCCCCTCTTTCTTTTTTTGCGCCCTCTCTTAACCAGCGGACTTTACTGTTGAAATCAGCGATCGCTTCGGCAGGATCATAGTCTGGATCAAACGCTGATTGGCGATAGGCTTCGGCAATCGTCGAAAAGACGGTATGCATCAGCAGCTGGATCAGCATTTTCAACTCATGGTCGTCTTTGACTTTCAATAAATCTTTGTCGACCTCTGACAAAAAGATGGCTTGCTGCTTCTGCCGATCGGCTTTGTTTTCTTGATGCATCTTGTGCTGCATCTCTGGCACGACTTTATGGAAGGAACGATAATCCATACTCATAAATAAATTGCGGTAAAAGTTTGCGTTTTTGCCTTTGAAAACCTCGGCGATCATCCGTGAAAAGTACCATTCGAACCCCGCAAACAGATCCCCGTTTTCATGTTGGATCGATTTCAGCAGATCTCGCTGACTATTTTTTTTCAACGTATGGAAATAATAGTAATAAAGATCTTCTTTGTTTTCGAAGTATTGGTAAAAACTCCCGCGAGGAATCTCGGCATCTTTGATGATGTTGGCGATCGAAGCGTCTTTCAGCGGCAGTCTTGAGAATTCTTTTTTCGCCGCATTTAAGATGCGCTTTTGTTTTTCTGGCGGCAAGTGAAAAAATGTATCGGTCGGCATCACAAGCAACTCCTTTCTAATTTAAAATAAATCACAGCTCTCGATATGACACGTTGTCATATGACACTGTGTCATTATACACCCCTCACCAGAGAATGCAAGAATTTAAATTTGACTTTTTTATGAAGGAATCGATTCTGGTCTTTTTATAAAGGACGTTATTTGAAAAGAAATAACCAATGAAATTTCTGAAAACAAAAAACCTTCGTTTCCCTGATGGAAAACGAAGGTTGCTATTTTTTCATTCTGCCGATTATAAATAACGATCATTTTTTCTTGCGGCGCCATAGAATCAAGAAAACGATCAGCAGCAGGATAACACCTGCGATCAGTAAGGTATAGCTTGGCGCTTCATTGGTTTTAGGTAATGTTTTTTCACCATCGGCAGTAGCGTTGGCCTCTTTCGAAGAAGTCGTTGTCGCTGTTTCTTGAGCAGTCGTCGATGTTGCCGTCGCTTCTTCAGTCGTACTCGTTTGCGTGCCTGTAGGCAGATACATGGAATCATTTGCCGCTTGAATGATATAAGAGATCCTTCCTGGGACAAAGGCACCTGGATCGACTTGCATCTCTTGTTCCATCTGATTCAAATTGGTCAAAATTGAAATCATCCATTCGTTGGAAACGGCTTGATTCAAATGTAAAAAGACTCCGTCTGCTGGATAGACGACCCTTAAATATTCCTGCAACTGATCCACGACAGGAATCAAGTCAGCAAAACTGGCGTAGCTATTCGCATCAAAAGCCAGTTGCGGCTCAATGGCTTCCCAGGATAACGTCTGATCGACAAACAAGGCGCCGATGATTTTTGCCAAGTAAGCAATATCAAAGCCCATCGCATCACTAGAATAACGTAGCGCTAGGCGATTGCCATTGGTCAATTCTTCATCTGTCAACTGGTCCAACTGTTCTTGGGTAAATGCGGTCACACTGCCTTCAGTGATCCCTTGGGTTAAGGCGCTACGCAGCGAACTAGGTTCATCGGCTAACGTGTTGATCTCATTGACGTTTTGCGTCCCCGTCTCTGCTTGGATCGAGGCAATAACAGCTTCGGAATCGACTGGTTCTTGATTCTCGGTAGTCGTAGTTTCTGAAGCAGCGGATTGATCCGTCTCTTGATTTTCTACTGTACTTTCTTGGACAGCAGCTTGTGTCTGATCCGTTCCTGATTGCTCCTCTGATGAAAGCGTCTCGCTAACGGTAGCCTGATTGCCATTTTCACTCGTAGCTGTTTCATCTGCATGAACCATCAGTGGTGAAAAAGCCAGCGTCATTAGTCCGAACCAAATTATTTTTTTCATCCTCATTGCCTCCTCGAATGGGATCACTCCCTTTGTAACGAAACTGTAACATAAAGGAAAATTTTTCGCAATCTATTTAGTAACTTCTTAAAAAAAACCTCTATCTTTATCCGATAGAGGTTTTAACATTATTTTATCGTTGCCACATGCATGACGGCTTGACCCGCTTTTGTTTCTGTTCCTGGTAACCCTTCGATATTGGCTACTTGCTCCATATTGGTGATGATCACGAGCATCTCAGAAGCTTTGCCTTTAGCCGTCAACTGTGCCAAATCGACTTGGGCAACTTGGGTAGCTGGTGTCACGGCTTGGCCTTCCTCCACCAGGATCTCAAAAGGTGCTCCTTGCAATTCGACGGTGTCAACACCCATGTGCAGCAGAATCTCTAGCCCGCTGGCAGTCTTGATCCCCAATGCATGTTTCGTGGGAAAAATCGTCGTGACGGTTCCTGCTGCTGGTGCATAGATCGCACCATTGTCTGGCAAGACGAAATACCCGTCGCCCATCATTTTTTGCGAAAATACCGGATCACTTGATGCACTGATCACTTTTGTCGTGCCTGTGGCTACTGCGTATAAAGGGGTATCGATCGTTTCTTTTGATGGATTTGCTGTCGTTTCCTTTGCAGCCGTTTCACTCGTTTGTTTTGGTTGCGGTTGCACAGTAACGGTTGCAGCTGGTTTTGCTTCTTCTGCCTCGCTTTCTTTGACTGCTTCTAAGCGATCCTTCGGAATCCCAAAGAAGTAGGTGGCAACGAAGCCGCCAGCATAGCCTGCTAACAAGCCGAAAATATAGCCCATCCAACGGCCGTTGGCAATCAAGGGGATCAAAGCTAGTCCTGATGGTCCAATCGCCGTTGCGCCGATATTTGTCAAAGCGCCAATGACCGCACCACCGATCCCACCACCAATACAAGCAGTGATAAATGGTCGACCTAATGGCAACGTCACTCCGTAGATCAATGGTTCGCCGATGCCTAAGATCCCAACTGGCAATGCGCCTTTGATCATTTCAGAAAGCTCTTTGTCTTTACGTAGTCGTACCCATAAGGCTAAAGCTGCACCGACTTGACCAGCACCAGCCATGGCTAAGATCGGTAATAATTGCGTGCTGCCTGTTGCTTCGATCATTTGAATGTGGATCGGGGTCAAAATTTGATGCAAACCAAACATGACCATTGGTAGGAAGGCCGCCCCTAAGACAAACCCAGAGAAAGCACCGCCCACGTTCAAGACCCAAGTGATCGAACCGACTAAGCTGTCAGAGATCAGACCTGCCAATGGCATGATCAAGAAAATCTCCGTCAAACCGATGATCAGCAAACACAACGTCGGGGTCACGATAATATCGATCGCTTCAGGAATCACTCGATGCAGCACTGCCTCTAATTTCGCCAAAAGCCATACTGCGAAGATCACACCGATGATCCCTCCTTGGTTGGCAGCTAAAGCTTCGCCAGTGAACAAGTTTTGGATCGGGGCTTCTGGGTTCATACCTGTCAGCAAGATGATCGAACCGATCACGCCACCAAGGGTTGGATTGGCTTTAAAGACCTGCGCTGCATTGACCCCAGTAAAGATCGCTAAATAGGTGAACATCCCATTTCTGAGGACGTTTAAAATCATGACATAATAATTCCAAGTATCTCCATCTAATCGGCCAGCCGTGATCATGTTGGTCAGAACAGAAGCGATCCCTGCGACGAGTCCTGCACCAACGAAGGCTGGAATCATTGGAACAAAGATATTAGAAATATCTTTCAGCAGCGACTTTAATGGCGATGATTTTTGTTTGGCTTTTTGGGCTGCTTTCATCTCTGCCGTTTTTTCTGATAACGCCTCTTTGCCTGATTTTTGCGGTGGGATCTCTTGCCCTAAATCAACACCGGCTTTTGCCACCATTGCATTGGCTACTTTGTTGACTTTCCCTGGTCCGATAATGACTTGCAGCTGCTCATCATTGACCACACCCATCACACCGGGAATCTCTTTTAACCCTTGTTGATCGACCTTGTCGTGGTCGCGGACGGTCATTCGTACGCGAGTCATACAGTGATTGACTGTTTCTACGTTGTCCATTCCGCCGGCTTCTTGAAAAATCTTCTCCGCTAACTCTTCTACCGTTAGTGTTTCTTTTGCCATTACTTTTCTCCTCCTAACGCCGTTTTGACAAACCCTTGTGCCGTGGCAAGTTTTGCTTGTGCTTCGTCTTTCGTGCTATCAGTCAACAGCATCACGATCGCCAATTTGACATTCTGATCTGCTTCTTCAAATGCCGCGGCGGCTGTTTCATAATCAGCTTCAGTCGCCTGCATGATGATCCGTTTTGAGCGTTCCACCAATTTTTCGTTGGTCGCTTTCACGTCGACCATCAAATTATTGTAGACTTTGCCGATCCCTACCATCGATAACGTCGAAATCATATTCAAAATCAATTTTTGGGCAGTCCCTGATTTCAAACGAGTCGAACCTGTAAGAAATTCTGGTCCACAATCGACCTCGATTGGAAAGCTGGCATGCTGAGAGATCTCCGCGTCTTTATTACAAGCGATCGTAGCCGTTGTGGCACCGAGCTCATTGGCATAGTCAAGCGCCCCGATCACGTAAGGGGTTCTGCCACTGGCAGCGATCCCGATCACCATATCATTTTGGTTCAACTTCAAATCGATAAGGTCTTGTTTGCCTAGCGTTAAGGAGTCTTCTGCTCCTTCGACAGCGACCGTCATCGCTTCTTCGCCACCGGCGATCAAACCGACCACCATCTCAGGTGATACCCCAAAGGTTGGGACACATTCGGCCGCATCCAAGACGCCTAATCGACCACTCGTCCCAGCGCCAAGATAAATCAAGCGTCCGCCCTTTTTAAAAGCGACGATGGTTTGTTCAATCACTTTTTCAATACTAGGAATTTCTTTTTCCACCGCATAGGCAACTTTTTGATCTTCTTGGTTCATTTTTTGACACGCTTCTAAAATCGTCATTTCATCTAAATTGCTCGTTTCGCTATTGCGTCGTTCGGTCGTTAATTTGTCTAAATTGATTTTATTCATCGGAATCATCTCTTTCTAATTTAAATCGCATCCCTGCTTTGATTTGTTGGATCAACGGCAGATCGGCTGGTATCACCTGAGCGGCGAGGTTGACTTTTGGGTCTGCCGGCAAAGGTCGTTTGCACACCTGGATCTCTCCCATATAGCGCAAGTACTCTTGGTTATCGATCGTCACAGCCCCCACTGGCCGCTCTTGACTAAGTTCAGGTTTGACTTCTGGAATGGCATTGAAACGGGCATCGGCGCTGCGCAAGACATCCCGAGCTTCATCGTAACGATTTTGGTGATTCCCTAAGACGTGTTCAAAGTAAGTGGAACCAAGATCTTTGACCCTCAAAACGATCCGCGCTTCTTGCAGATACGTCGCAAACTGCTGGGCACTTTTTTCAGAAACCATGCCATCGCCAATGTAAACAGCATCGACTGAGCCAGTTGCCAATAAGTCGATCGCTGCGGCAAAAGGCGACCAGTTGCGGTGTCTTTCCAGTGTGGGTAATCCTTGAAATAACGGTCCGCGTTTCTTGGCATCCCCTGGAACAAAGGCTTGGACGAAAAAGCCTTGTGCTTTCAACCAGCGGTTCTTCTCCTGAAACCAGCCAACATCCAGTCCCGTTTCTGGTCGGGGGTAATAATTGTGCCAAGCTTCCAAACGAGTAAAATCGGCTCCATACGCCTGCAGCTCTCGAATGTCTTTTTCCGTCAATGTACTGGCATTCAAACTGATGGTCATTTCTTTTGAAAAAGCTGCGATTTGCTGATTGTCGATCGCATAATCCATTCGTAAACCAGTGACACCGATCTCCCTTAGTTCCGCCAGATTGTCGATGGAAAAGCCCGCTTCTGCTAATGCGTTTCCAGAAATATCTACCATTAAAGACAGCTGATGGTCTTTTGCGAAACCTCCCAAGTCCGTCAAACGCTGCCGATAAGTACTGCGATCATCTTCTGGTATGTGCATGGAGGTGAAAATCCCTTTAAAGCCTGATGCCATCGCAGTCATCTGCTCAAGTTCTGCTACCGTCAAGTCTTCGTTCATAAATACAGAAAAGCCGAACATCTCTTTGCCTCCTTGATGGGTCACTTTCGTGATACCGTTTTCTATAAAAGCATTATAACTGATTCTTTTCCCATTCGCAACTATATTTCATAATTAAATCATTAATATAGAAATATCGTTTCATTTAATAAGAAAGCTTTACCGTTTAAACTTTCTTATGCCCTTCTTTCTACACTTATGGTACACTTTATTAGGAACGAAACTTGCTTTCGTCATTTTTACATAGTAGGAGGAATCACATCATCAATGATTACAATGGATGATATTATTCGCGAAGGCAATCCAACCTTGCGTGAAGTAGCAAAAGAAGTACCTTTTCCTTTGAGCGAAGAAGATATCGCACTAGGAAAAGAAATGATGACCTTTTTAGAAAATAGCCAAGACCCAGTCAAGGCAGAAGAACTTGAATTAAGAGGCGGCGTTGGTCTAGCAGCTCCTCAATTAGATATTTCAAAACGAATCACAGCGGTCCTCGTTCCTAGCAGCGACCCAGAAAAAACAGAACCTGATTTTAAAGATGTTCTATACAACCCCAAAATTTTAAGTCATTCCGTGCAAGAAGCTTGTTTGGGTGAAGGCGAAGGCTGTCTGTCCGTGGACCGGGAAGTCCCTGGCTACGTGGTACGCCATGCCCGGATCACGATCAGCTATTACGACATCAACGGTAAAAAGAAAAAAGTTCGTTTGAAAAACTATCCTGCGATCGTCGTTCAGCATGAGATCGATCATTTGAACGGGGTCATGTTCTACGATCATATCAATCAACAAAATCCTTTTTCATTGAAAGAAGGCATTTTAGTCATCGACTAACTAAAAAGTCTCTACCGACATTTTGCGGCAGAGACTTTTTTTCTATACTATTGACTATCTTCCTTCACGGTTTTGGCATTAATTGCCTTTCGCTAGGCTTTCTTGATGATCGGCTTTGATTTTTTCTAATAACGCTGGCTGCTCAAAAAGGTCTAATGCCGTCAGCGCTAAAAGTTCCGCCGCGATGGCGATCGATTGCAAGCCTTTTTCACTCTTGGCAGCGGCTTTGAATTCTTCCGAATGCCCCGCAATGTAATCATCTGAAATCGAAACAGTGGGTTGGATCGTTGGAATCACTTGGCTGACATTGCCGACATCAGACGAACCAAGGCTTGTTTTGGCTTCCGTATCGATCTCATCGGCAGGTACGCCCGCTTCTTGGGCATGGGCGAAGAAGATCTCATCAAAACTTGGTGTCACGATCACATCGTCGACGGAGTTTTGGAACAAACCAAATTCATAGGTCGCTCCCGTAGCTAAAGCGGCTCCTTTTACGATGTTTTCGACTTTCTCGTAGACATCATTCAAGGTTGCTCGATTGGCAGCTCGTAAATAAAAACGACCGGCTGCATATTCTGGCACGACATTGGCTGCCACGCCGCCATCGGTGATCACACCATGAATATTGACATCTTTTGGTAAATGCAGGCGCAACCCATTGATCCCGTTAAAGACTTGCAGCAATGCTTCTAACGCGTTGATGCCTTTTTCTGGTGCAGCTGCCGCATGGGAAGCCCGACCATAGAACTTGATATCCACTGGATCATTGGCTAATGAAGCCGTCGTTTTGCCATAGCGATGGGCTGGATGGACACAAAGAGCGGCATCGACATCATCGAAGAACCCTTCACGGACAAAACTGCCTTTAGCGGAACCATTTTCTCCACCTTCTTCTCCTGGCGTCCCATAGACTCGAATCTCCCCGCCTAGCTCATCGATGAAAGGTTGCAGAGCACTGGCAGCTAAGACGGAATAAGTCCCGAAGAGATTGTGTCCGCAGGCATGACCGATGCCAGGTAACGCATCATACTCGGCTAAAAAGGCAATCGTCGGACCCGGTTTCCCACTGACATAGCGGGCATCAAAGCCGGTGCGATGGCCTGCCACATCCTTTTTAACAGCAAAGCCTTCTTTTTCTAATTGGGCGATCAGGGCATCGGCTGAATAAAACTCATAGTTGCTGACTTCTGGGTGATTGTGGATATCTAATGCCAAGGCTTGATAAGCGGCTAAACGCTCTTGGATAAATGGTTTGATGGCTGCTTTCGTAATAGTTGCTGTTGTCATAATCAAATCTCTCCTTTTTATACATGCTTTTTCAGTTTTTTTATCAAATTACATGGTGCTTATTTTGCTCCAAAGGTTTCCCAAGCAGGAACGCTTGATCCTTTTGACGTTTCCTCGATGACTTTTTTCGTATCCTCTGTTTGGTAAGCCGCGACCACTTTTTGGTAAACTTCATTGTCTTCCTCTTCTTTACGGGCGGCAATGATGTTGACGTAAGGACGGGCCGTTTCATCAACAGGCTCTAAAAAGATCGCATCTTCGGTTGGTACAAATCCTGCATCCACCGCCATGCCGCTATTGATGACCGAAACATCGACATCCGAAAGTGCCCGGGCGGTTTGCGCTGCATCCAGTTCTGAAATTTCTAAGTTCAAACGGTTTTCTGTAATATCCGCGACCGTTGGTGTTTGTCCGGCTGCTTCATCCACTTTGATCATTCCAGCTGACTGTAATAAAAGCAGTGCCCGACCACCATTGGTCACATCATTAGGGATCGCAACTTTAGCTCCTTCCGCCAAATCGTTGACATCCGTCACTTTGTCGGAATAAATGCCTAATGGCGCATTGACTGTATTGCCGATCGATACGAGATCAGTACCAAATTCTTCATTATAGTTGTCCAAGAAAAATTGGTGTTGGAATGAATTAAGGTCGATGGAACCATCAGCTAAAGCTGCATTGGGTTGGTTGTAATCAGAGAATTGGACATATTCTAAATTGATGCCTTCGTCTTTCAAACGATCCTTGACATCGTCCCAGACGTCGGTGTCCGCACCGATCACCCCTAATTTCACCGTCACTTCTTCTTGATCATTGGCTGCGGCACTGCCATTGTTTCCGCATCCTGTAATAAATAATAATGCTGCCCCTAAGACGATTGATTGTACGATTTTTTTCATTTTTGCTTCCTCCATAAACTTGCTTGATTTTTTATTTGTACGTAAGTGGTGGTCAGTGTGATACTCGTTTAATGAGTAGGTTGCTGACAAATTGACTGATAAAAACGAATACCAAGATGATCAAGGTCGCCATGATCGTGACATCGGTCTGGAATCGGTTGTACCCGCGGGTGATGGCTAAGTTGCCTAAACCACCAGCGCCAACAGCTCCTGCCATGGCGGTCAATCCGATCACATTGATCACGGTCAATGCAGAGACCCGAATGATTCCCGCCACGCCTTCTGGTAAATAGACCCGAAAAATGATACCGAAAGGACTGGTGCCCATCGCTTCAGCTGCTTCTACGACACCGGGGTCAACTTCTAGCAAGGCGATCTCGATCTGCCGAGCAAAGAAGGGGATGATCCCAGCAATCAGAGGAACCAATGCTGCTGTTTCGCCGATGGTCGTTCCAACAAGGAATCGGGTAAAGGTTCCTAGTAACGTCAATAAGATAATAAAGGGGATCGAGCGGACCACATTGATGACTTTATCGAGAAATTCAAAGAGCGGTCGATTTTCTAAAATCCCATTCGGTCGAGTTACTACCAAGACGATCCCTAACAAGATACCTAAGATGCCCGCAATCAAAGAGGTCCAAAAAACCATATACAAGGTTTGGATCGTTGCTGTCACAAATTCATCTTGGATCGCAACAACATTGGGAAAATATCTTTCTAATAAGGCAGCCATCTAAAATCCTCCTTTAATCACATTGTTTAATGGTTCTGCATGATTTTCTTTTAAAATATTGGTGTAAACTCCTTGATCCTTCAAGTATTCTAAGGCATGTTTACGCTGATGGTATTCGCCAGATAAGCTAACGACTAAGCTGCCGATCGGCACTTCTTGCAAGATCTCCACGTTGCCGTAAAGAATATTGGTGGTCACTTTGTAGCGGCTGTACAATTGGGCGATCAGTGGTTCATTGGTTTGATCGCCAACGTAGGACAGCTCCACCAGCCATTCATTTGGTGCCAAGGAAGAAAACTTCGAACTGCCAAGGATCGTTTCTAAGGCCTGGTCGATGTGCGTCGCCGTTCGGATGAAATCTTTGGTCAATGGTTTTTCTGGTTGACTGAAAATCTGAACGCTTGAACCTTGCTCGATGACTTCGCCGTCTTCCATCACTGCCACTTTGTTGCAGATTTCTTTGACGACTTGCATCTCATGAGTAATGATCACGATAGTCAAGCCGAGGGTTCGATTTAATTTTTTCAACAAAGCCAATATCTGTAAGGTCGTTTTCGGATCAAGGGCGCTGGTTGCTTCATCACAAAGCAAGATCTCTGGATCATTCGCTAACGCTCTGGCAATCGCGACCCGCTGTTTTTGTCCTCCAGATAGTTGGCTAGGAAACGCTTGGGCTTTTTCTTCCAATCCCACCAATGCTAACAGCTCGGTTACTTTTTGATGACGTTCCTGTTTGGACCGTCCCCCATATTTTAAGGAGAAATCCACGTTATCAAAAACATTGCGGCTGTCCATCAAGTTGAAGTGCTGAAAGATCATTCCGATCGTTTTCCGTTTTTCTCGCAGGGCTTTCGCAGAAAGCGTGGTCAGCTCGGTACCATTGACGACGACGCTGCCGCTACTTGGGCGCTGCAATAAGTTGATCACACGGACGAGTGTACTTTTCCCGGCGCCTGAGTAGCCCACGATGCCGTAAACGTCCCCTTTGTCGATCTCGATCGATACGTTTTTGACCGCTTGGATCGCGGGTTTCTTTGGTTGATTGAATGTTACTGATATGTCTTTTAATGAAATCATCGTCTTCCCCCTAGTTCTTGTCTTTTTCAATAAAAAAAGGCATCCTCAAACAAGTCACCTGTGACTTGTTTGAGGACGCCTTTTTGCGTGTTACCACCTCAGTTTAAGCTGCACTCGCATACAGCTCCTTTTCGAGTACGATCATACTCTAGCCAGATAACGGTCGCTACCGTCGTCGCCTTGCAAACTACTGCTCGGAACGAATCACTCCTTGGCCATTTTCTAAAAGTCGTTTGATGCTTCTTTTCAGCTACCGAAACTCTCTGTTGAAAAAACGTGCTTTTGTACTTACCAATTCTTCGTGTGTGGTGCTATTTGATTTTGGGTATAAAAAAAGTCCTTTTACCAGCGTTTGCTAGTAAAAGGACGAATACTCGTGTTACCACCTTTTGTTTAGAAGGTTTCCCTTCCCTCATCCCAACGTCTAGTCGTGCTAGAGATTGGTGCACTTTGTAACGGTAGTGCGCATCCGTGATTGCCTACTTATCGACAATCAATCCTCCAAGGCCATTTTTCATCGCTTCTGACTTGACTCTTTCCACCAACCAGAGTCTCTCTTTGAAGTATCCGCAGTTACTTTCCTTCTCAACAGATTCATTATTCTTGTTGAAGAGTACTTTACTGGAAAATGAACGCCTTGTCAACAAAAAATCACAATTTTTTCATCTGAGGATTTGCCAAGACTTCCGCAAAGCGTCCTTGCCAAAATGGTTTACGCCTCAATTTTGATAGAGCATGCCTTTTTCTGCTAACTGTTGTTTGGCTTTTTCCAGAGCCGCAGGATCGGTGTAGCGCAACGTATGCAAGTGTACCCCATTGGTTAAATCTGAGAGCAAGCGGGCTTCTGCATGTTTGGTTTTATTGATGAAATCAGTCACGTCTTGGTCTGTTTGAATCTGCAAATTGCCAGTGATCTCTCCATAGATCTCATGCTCAACGATGACATCGACCACTTCCACACCACAAGCGACAAAGATGCGCAATTCTTCTTCCGTTTGTTCAGGTCGATGCTGCACCGCTAGCTTACTTACATGCCCTGCCTCATCCAACAGCGCTTGCAGACGATAGCCGCGAGCCGTAGCCACAATCGCTTCACCAGCTGCTCGCAATAAGGCAATGTCCCCAACGATGATTTGACGGCTGACTCCGAGGGATTCTGCCAGTTTGCTGGCACTGATCGCTTTGTCCGCTTGCTTCAATGCCGCTAAAATGTTTTCTCGACGTGTTCCTCCATCCATACTCATTCCTCCAATTGATTCTCTTGATAGGTTTTTGAGTGGTTCATAATTGATTGAAACATAGCCAAAATCGTTTCTTCATAGGCTTGATTAGAAATCGCCTGCCGAATGTTTTCCAGCACTTTCTCTTCACGATTTTCATCTAATACTGGCAATTGACTGCTTTTCTTCAATTGTACGATTTCGTTGACCGTGCTCATACGTTTTTCCAAAAGATGCGTGAGTTGCCAATCAATGTCATCGATCGCTGCCCGCTGAACAGCCAAGGGATCTTGCTGGTTGTTTTCTTCTTCTAAATCGATCGTCTTGATGACCCGTGCTGGATTTCCCGCCAGCACGACATTGTCGGGGAATGATTTGGTAACGACACTGCCAGCGCCTACCACGACATTGTTGCCTAAGCGGACCCCTGGCAAAATCTTGGCCGCACCACCGATCCACGCGTTATCGCCAATCACGATCGGTGCCCCTAATTCTAAGCCGCTATTTCGTTTGACCGGATGCAATGGATGAGTCGCCGTAAACAACCGAACATTGGGTGCCAGCATACAGTTGTCACCAAAGGTAATTGGACAAACATCTAATAGCACACAGTCGTAGTTAGCATAGAAGTTTTTGCCGACAGAAATATTGTAGCCATAATCAAAGCGGACATTCGGTTCGATATAGATTCGACCAGTCACAGAGCCGAAAGTTTCTTTTAGTAACTGCTCTTTGATTTTTGTATCAGTTTCTTGGTTGATCAGGTTCATTTGTTCACGGGCATATTTTCGATCTGCCACCAATTCTGGATCTGGGGAAAAGTACAATTCGCCAGCAATCATTTTCTCTTTTTCGGTACGTTGTGTCATATCATAAACTCCTTCATTCAATTTTCTGGAAAAACGTTTCGGCTGCTGCGGTCAACATGCCATATTCATTCGGGATCGCCAATGGTTCCTTATTGATGACCAACACCTGCTGGCTGTAATCGACTAGCCCTGCAAAAGGATAGACTTGCAGCGAAGTCCCCACGACCACCGTCAGGTCGGCTTGAGCAACGGCTTGAATGGCTCCTTCAATGGTTTCATCAGTAAATCCTTCCCCGTAAAGCACGATCGCTGGCCGAATCTGACCACCGCACCCTGCATGGTGCCAATCTTGTAAATACGCTTGCCAAGGTACCTGATTGCCGCATTTTCGGCAATAACAGTTGTACAAGGAGCCGTGAAAATCGATTCTTTGGTGACTGCCTGCTTTTTCATGCAAGCCATCGATGTTTTGCGAAACGACCCAGACGGTTTTCTTCGCTTGCAGCTCAGCCATTTTTTGATGAATGATATTAGGCTGTGCTTGAGGATGGTAGAGGTGCTTGACGAACTGATAAAATGTTTCCGGTTCGTCTTCTAAACAGTCATGGCTTAACAAATACTCTGGCTGTGCCACTCCTTGATAGACCCCTTTTAAGGAACGGTAATCAGGAATACCCGATGGGGTCGAAACACCAGCCCCCGTCAAAAAGGTCACGGATGATGCGGCGGTGACCGCTGCGATTGCTTGCTCAATAGATACCTTCATCGTTCTAACTTCCTTTATGGCTTTTCTCTTATTCTAACCGAAAAAGAACCGTTTTTGCGAAAAATCAGCCATTTTCTTTTTTAAAAGCAACTAATGCTTTTTCGTGCGGAATTGCTTATAATAGATGCAACAAATGCAAGGAGAATGGGAAAACCAGATGAAAATTTTGATTATCGAAGACAACAATGAGATCAGCGAAATGTTGGCTACTATTTTAGCAGCTGACTATACTGTCCAGCAAGCCTATTCAGGCACGGAAGGTCTGCTACTTTTTCAGCAAGATGCTTTCGACTTGATTTTGCTAGATCGAATGCTCCCTGGTAAAGATGGGACACAAGTCTTGCAAGAGATTCGCCAAACCTCCACGGTCCCCGTCATTATCTTGACTGCCTTAGATGAACCAGCCGATGTTTCCACCCTTTTGCTGGCGGGTGCCAATGATTACTTAACGAAACCCTTCAATGTCGAAGAATTAAAAGCCCGTATCATTGTTCAGTTGCGCACAAACAAACAAGCCTCTCCTGTTGCCAGCAGCCTCTCGTATAAAAACATTCAACTGTTGCCTGACTCGTTTCAGCTGCAACGAGGAGAAGCAACGGTTCAGTTGAAGAAAAAGGAGTTTGAGATTTTTTCCCTGCTCTTAGCCAACCCCAAAAAAGTTTATACGAAAGAAATGCTCTATGAAGCTGTTTGGCAAGAACCCTATTACGGTGAAGAAAACACGATCAATGTCCATATCAGCCATTTACGCAGCAAAATCAAAACACTCGATCCAGAGGAAGCGTATATCGATACTGTCTGGGGCATCGGCATCAAGTTAGCTTAAAAAGGAGGAACCCCGTGCATATACTTCAGTTTTTCGCTGCCTTGATCGTTGCTTTATTGATCGGTTACTGGCTATTCTTACTGTATGATCTGAAAAAGTACCACCAACAATTAGCAAGAATCAGCGAAATCGAAACAAATCAAGAGATCCATTTACAGACCCGCGTACCCGCTTTAAAAGCGATCGCCTTGTTAAACAATCAGATACTTAGAAAAAATAAGCAGCAACACTATCAAATGCTGCAAGAAAATCAGCAGTTGGAACAAGCCATTCAAAATATCTCTCACGACTTGCGCACACCTTTAACGGTCGCCAGCGGCTACACACAACTGCTGCAAGCCGATACGACCCTCAACAACCAACAGCTGCAGTTGTTGGAAAAAGTCAGCAGTAACCTAGAAAAAGTCGAAAATCATCTGGAACAGTTATTGACCTATCAGCGCCTCAAAGACAATCAACTGGCTTTGACCTTAGAAGAATTCGATCTTTCTCGTTTGCTGGAGGAGGAACTGCTCCAGCTCTATCCTTCTTTTGAGGAAAACCATTTATCACTGACGGTTGCGATCCAACCCAATATCATGATCATTTCAGATAAAAAAAGTTGGCAGCGTATTTTTCAAAATGTCCTTGGTAATCTGCTGGAACATGGCAATGAAACGGGAACGATCCGCTTGAAACAACAAGGAGATCGCATCGTTTTCCAACAGGAAAATCAGCTGAGGACACCGATCCAGCACCCAGAAAAATTGACTCACCGCTTTTATACGGAAGACCTTTCACGGCACAAACAGCAAGCTGGACTTGGTCTGTATATCATTGCGGCATTGACTCATGCATTAGAGGGGAAGATTCAACTGGATACAACCGAAGAGACGTTTCGTTTGACTTTGTCTTGGCAGCAGTCTGCTAAGTCCCATTAAACACTAGCTACACGGACAAAAACGTCCAACAGTCTGACCTTTTTCGGTCGGTCCTGTTGGACGTTTTTCTTTTCTTTATAATTCTTGTCTCTTAAACACCAGATGTGCAGCCAAAAGACAAAGCAACAAACTGATCAGACTCCCGACAAAAATTGGTTGAACCATTTCCCACGTTTTGAAAGTGGTCATAGTCACCATCTCTAATCCGCCTTGGAAATCCAAGTATTCTAAGAATTTCCAGGTTGGCAAAGAAAAACGTGCAATCGCAAAGCCCATCGGAATGAAGATCGTCGCCAACACGCTGACTGCTGTATTTTTGGTCAAATACAACACCAACAAGGCAAAGGATGAGGTAGCCAGTAAGATCAATACAAAGCCAGCGAAATAATACACTAAGTTTTCTAGCTGAGAGATGTCTTCAAAGCCGGTACCGCCAATGATCGTTCCCGCAACAAAGCTCACTAAGCAAATAGCCAAAATTTGCAAGACAAGTACCAACGCATACACCAAGAATTTTCCAAAGAGATAGGCGGGTTTAGAAACACCGACGGTAATGATATTCTTCATCGTCCCTTTCGTGTACTCACTCCCTAAAACTTGCATCACTAACGGCAGTGAATAATACAATAGCATGGAAGACAGGCTGGTCTGGATCGCAAGAAAGCCCGTCATTTCGGCAAGGCTGCCTGTGGTTTGCGTACTATCTCCCAGGGTGACTCCCACGTCACCATTTGAAACAACCGCTAAAATCACCAACAATAAAATAATTCCTTCTGTGATCCAAAAACTTTTACTTTTAGATAAACGATACAAATCTGCCCGAATAAAATTCAACATCTTAATTTCCCCCTTCACTTGTCACTAACTCTTTGAAATACGACTCTAGGTTTTCCCCTTCAAAAGAAATCTGGTCGATAGCGATCCCTTCATAAACCAATTGACGGATTAGATCACGAATCAATACATTTTCTTGGTAGATGTGGATCTTGTGGTCACTGACAACTTTATATTCAGAAATCAGCTGACTGTCCAGTAAGCGGCTAGCTGTGGCTACATCATCGACTTCTAATTGAATAAACCGTTTCGCCATCAGATCGAATTCGTGTTTGGTCATCTCTTTGATCAGACGCCCCTCACTAATGACCCCAAAGCGTGTAGCCACTAAGTACAACTCTTCTAAAATATGGCTGGAGATCAAAATCGTCATGCCGCGTTCTTGATTCAATCGTAAAAACAACTCTCGAAATTCAACGATCGCGACAGGATCCAAGCCATTGATCGGTTCATCTAAAATTAGAAAATCTGGCTGATTCAATAAAGCAATCGCTAAGCCCAGTTTTTGTTTCATCCCTAAAGAAAAATCACGGTATTTCTTGTTGCCGACATTGGTCAAACCAACAAACGCCAGTGCCTTACTAACGGCATCAGGTTCCACCACCCCGCTGATTTTGCAATAATAGTTCAAATTTTGTTCAGCCGTCAATTGGTCGTAAGCGACTGGAGTCTCAATCACATTACCGACCCGTTTCAGCATCTGGATGTACGCTTTGCCGCCTTCAACACCAAACAATTGCAGACTGCCACTGGTGGGTTGGATCAACTGCACGATCGCTTTTAGTAAGGTCGTCTTCCCAGCACCATTTCTCCCTACCAATCCATAAATATAATCATTCCTTTCGCGATTCCGCTCAAGGCACAACACCGAATGAAAAAGTGTTGTGTTCCTAGCGGAACCTATTTCTCTTGTAGTAAACTTTTCTTGAAGAAGCCTGTATACACTACAAATCACGGGGAGGTGAGTAAGTGCGAAGACACACTTTTCGACCTTGTATAAATATATGTGTAGCTTGGCTTTTCAAGCACAACTAACTGTGACAAAGAGCACGTAAACTTATTTTTGGATAAGCGACTCGTTTGTGTAGAGCCTCGCAGTCCCTATACAGTTCTTCTTCTAAAATCTATGAAGGGAGTTTCTCACGATGTTAAAAATCGTGTACCCAAATTGTTGTGGCATCGATGTCCACAAACAGTTCGTTATCGCTGTGATCGCAATCACTGACAGCGAAGGGATTACTCAATACAAGCGCCGTCGCTTTTCAACGTTTACGAACGGGTTGAAAGAGCTGAAAAAATGGCTTGAGTTCCACTCTTGTTTTCATGTTTGTTTAGAGTCAACTGGGAAATATTGGATTCCTATCTATAACGTCCTTGAGGACGAAATGGACATCTGTTTAGCTCACCCAAAGTACGTCAAGGCAATTCGAGGGAAAAAAACAGACAAGAAAGACGCCCAATGGATTGCGGACTTATACAAACATGACTTAATTGCAGGAAGCTTTATTCCTCCTGCGAAAATTCGTCAGCTGCGGGACTTGTTTCGCTATCGAATGAAATTAACATACCTTCAAACCAGTGAAAAAAATAGATATCAGAACAGTCTCACTTGGTCAAATCTCCAAATTGCGAGTGTGGTTTCCGACGTATTTGGAAAATCAGCTCAAAAGATCATTCAAAGTGTACTGGATAATCCAGAGGAGAAACCGGATATTGCTTCGCTTATCCATCGTCGTATGAAAGCCTCTGTTGATGAGTTAGAACTCTCGATGGATGGCGAGCTATCTGAGGAACAAGCAGAAAAACTGCGTGTGATCAAAGCTCACTATGACGCGATTACCCTATGCAAAAATGATCTCGAAGAGATGATTACTGAATTAGGTAAAGAATACTCTCACCAACAAGAGTTGATTCAATCCGTTCCTGGATTTAAAAACCCGTTAACAGCGCTACGTGTCATTTCAGAAATCGGTATCGATATGAACCAATTCCCTACTGCTGGTCATCTTTGTTCTTGGGCGGGAGTCGTTCCTGCCAATAACGAAAGTGCTGGTAAAAAGTATTCGACTCGGATATCTAAAGGTGGTCGCTATCTCAAACCTTTGCTTGTTGAAGTAGCGAATGCCGTGGTGAAATCTGAAAAAAATCCCGAACATCGAAACAAATATCTACAACTTAAAAAGCGTAGAGGGCACAAGAAAGCAATAATTGCGATTGCTCGTCGGTTACTTGTGGCAATCTATCATATTCTCAAAAAAGATGAGGTATACAACCCCGCTCTTTATCACTATCAAGAATATGTCGCTCCAAATAAAAAACTGTCAATTCAAGAAGCAGTTCAATTTGCAAAAAGCCACGGGTTTCAAGTTGTTTAATTTGGTATAGACCGATAAATAACCGTTGAACCTCTTATTTTTGTGCGGTCTTTTTTCTGTAACTTAGTAAACGAATTAATCCGTATTTTTTTCAAACTTATCTCCTTTGGCGATCGTTAGATCGACATCATGCAGCGCCAGCTGTTTGCCGTAACGCTTGTTTAATCCTTTGATTTTAAGAACATTTTCCATTTCTACTTCCTCCTTGCTTGCTTCTGTGATCATTCTAGCAAGCAGATCTAAATCAGCTATTAACTAATTATTAATTGATTCTTAACTCGTAGTTTTTTGCAAAAAAACAACTTATTTCTATTATACACAGCTGAAAATAGCCCTAGTGAGAAAAATCATCCCTTTTTCAGCAAACCCACCAATAGCAAATGTAGCAGACGATCTTTTCATTACTGCTTTTGCGCTTTGTTTTTTGCCTCACAAAGAAAGAGATTCCTTCATGACAAGGAACAAAAAACGTGGTAAACTAGTCACGAATCAAAGTGAGGTGAAATACATTGGTAGCAGCTATTATTTATTGGGCAATGATCATTATCAGTTTCGGTTGGTTGGCAGTCAGCTTATATTTCTCTATCTTCTATTTAGCACGTAAAGAAAATGGCAATTTATGGGCATTCGGCTTTTTAAATGTCATCACAGCAATCATTCAAGCCATCGTCCTTGTGGTTTACCGTACCTTAGGACAAGATTGGGGCGTTACACAATACTCAAGCCTCATCTATCTAGCACTTGGCTTATTGCTTGGCTTGACAGTCATCCAAGCTGTTTTAGGCCGTGAACCAAAAGCAAAAGTCGCTTAAGGGTTCCAATAGACACTCGTAAAAACGATCCGCTTTCTCTTTGATAAAAATAGGGAAATGGTCGTTTTTTTGTTAAAAAGAATTGACATTTGGGTGCTTTTCTTCTAAACTCTGAGAAGAATCAAATTAAATACGAGTACCCTTTAACATTTAGGTAGAGGTCGCGAGGTTCATTAATCCTGCTGAGTGAAGCAACACGTTTACAGCAGAGCTAGGGAATATCGCCGAAACAAGATCGGTTTTGCTTGCATCGATTTTGTTGGGCCGCAAATGAACAATTTGCGGACTGTCTTAGCTTGTCTAAGTTGCGCTATGTTTTGTGAAAGGTTTGTCGACGATGACCTGTCAACAGCCGTTTTCCAATCATGGAGTACGGCTGTTTTTTTGCTTTTTCATCCTTACCTGCTTGTCCAACTCGTGAAAGGAAAGAGATAAAATGAAAAAAAATAATTGGATCTGGGCGGTCTTCGCCCTCTGTCTAACCCTCATTCAGCTGCCCCTAACCGTGCAAGCGGATGACCAAACGCCTGCGGAACAATTCCGTGTCGGTATGGAGGCAGGCTATGCCCCCTTCAACTGGACGCAAACGACGGACGCCAATGGTGCCGTGCCGATTTCTGGGGAAGAAGGCTCGGCGTTTGCCGGCGGTTACGATGTCCAGATCGCCAAACGAATCGCTGAAGGTTTAGGCAAGGAATTAGTGATCGTTAAAACCCAATGGGACGGTCTGCCGCCAGCTTTACAGGCGGGGACTATCGATGCCGTCATCGCTGGTATGTCACCAACGGCCGAACGCCGCGAGCAAATTGATTTTACCGATCCTTACTATGAATCCGACTTGGTGGTCGTAGTACGTAAAGATGGGGCATTCGCCGATGCCAAAAGCCTCGCCGATCTTTCGGGGGCAAAAATCACTGCTCAGCTGAATACCTTCCATTATACGGTCATTGATCAAATCCCTGAGGTCCAAAAAGAACAAGCCATGCGGGACTTCTCCTCCATGCGCGTTGCTTTAGCTTCGGGCATCATTGACGGTTACGTCAGCGAACGTCCAGAAGGCGTCACTGCCGTCGGGGCAAATCCTGATCTGAAGATGGTCGAGTTCGATGAAGGGGCCGGTTTTGAAACCAATCCAGAAGACGTCCAAGTAGCAGTCGGGATGCGCAAAGGCGATCCCGATGTTGAAAAAGTCAATGAGATCCTTGCAGGAATCTCTGAAGAAGATCGGGTTTCCCTGATGGATCAAGCAGTCTTAGATCAGCCTGCAGATGCCAGCGGAGAAACGGCGGATCAAGGCCTGATCGCTGATTTCAAAAAAATCATTGATGATTACGGCATGCTCTTTTTACGAGGCGCTGGCTTGACCTTATTCATCGCGATCCTTTCAACGATCATCGGATTGATCATCGGTCTTTTAGTCGGTATCTTTCGGACATTGCCGCTTTCAGAAAATCCAGTAGGACGTTTCTTCCAACGAATCGTCAACGGCCTGCTGACCATCTATATCGAAGTTTTCCGCGGTACCCCAATGATGGTTCAGGCAATGGTTATTTTCTACGGAACGGCTCTAGCCTTTGGTGTCTCCATGAATCGCACGCTGGCAGCCGTGCTGATCGTTTCTATCAATACGGGTGCCTACATGTCTGAAATCGTTCGTGGAGGGATTTTTGCTGTAGATGACGGTCAATTTGAAGCAGCTCAAGCCATCGGAATGACCCATTGGCAAACCATGATCAAAGTCGTGTTGCCGCAAGTAATGCGCAATATTTTACCGGCTACCGGAAATGAGATCATTATCAATATCAAAGATACTGCCGTCTTAAGTGTCATCAGTGTTGCGGACCTCTTCTTCCAAGGTACATCAGCTGCTGGAACGAACTTCCAATACTTCCAAACATTTGCGATCATCGGTGTGATCTACTTAGTCTTGACCATCAGTGCCACCCAGATCTTGCGCTTTGTTGAACGCAAAATGGACGGTCCCAGTGCGTATGTCAAATTAGAAGACATCAACCCGAACGAATAAGGAGGAAGAACATGTCAGCAATCATTGAAATTGACCATTTAAAAAAGAGTTTTGGCGACAACGAAGTCTTAAAAGACATCAGTTTGTCTGTTAATAAAGGAGAAGTTGTCACGATCATCGGTTCTTCTGGTTCAGGAAAATCCACACTTCTTCGCTGCATCAACTTGTTAGAAAAACCAACCAGTGGGCAAATCATCTACTTAGGTGAAAATGTGCTGGAAAAAGGCTACGACTTGCCGAAATACCGTACGCATCTAGGAATGGTTTTCCAATCCTTTAACCTATTCAACAATATGAATGTATTAGAAAACTGCGTGACGGGACAAGTCACTGTTTTGAAACGTGATCGCAAAGAAGCAGAAGCGACTGCCAAAGAAAATCTAGAGCAAGTCGGTATGGCTCAATATGCCAACGCCAAGCCTTCCCAGCTTTCAGGCGGACAAAAACAACGGGTAGCCATTGCCCGTGCCTTATCGATGAATCCAGATGTCATGTTGTTTGATGAGCCGACTTCTGCACTGGATCCAGAAATGGTCGGTGAAGTGTTGAAGACCATGAATACGTTAGCTCATACTGGCTTGACGATGGTGATCGTTACCCACGAAATGGGCTTTGCCAAAGAAGTGTCTGATCGGGTCATCTTTATGGATCAAGGTGTCATTGCCGAACAAGGGACTCCTGAAGATATCTTTATTCATCCAAAAGAACAGCGCACCAAAGAATTCCTTTCCCGTGTGTTGAATTAATTTTCTGTCTTGAAACACTTAGCGGTCTTCTTCCGAGCTTTTTCGTCCTTTTTAAGTACGCTTGGAAGAATTCAATGCTAAGTGTTTTTTTATTCTCTAAACGACAATTGTCAGAATTTATCAAAAAATCACAAAAAACCATTGCTATTTGTTAGAAACTTTGTTATTTTTTTTAAAACTAAGGAATTAT
The DNA here is from genome assembly GCF_051713745.1 of Enterococcus sp. DIV0421. Lineage (NCBI taxonomy): Bacteria > Bacillati > Bacillota > Bacilli > Lactobacillales > Enterococcaceae > Enterococcus > Enterococcus sp. DIV0421. The sequence goes on along the minus strand of NZ_JBIOQM010000001.1, from coordinate 1,954,476 downwards.
AGGAGCTTTCATTTATGGAAAAAAAGTTACAGTTTAAGGATTATATGTATGTTGGATCAATGCTTTTTGGTCTTTTCTTTGGTGCGGGAAATCTGATTTTCCCAGTCCACATGGGACAAGAAGCCGGTGCGAATGTCGGCTTGGCCAATCTTGGCTTTTTAGTAACAGGGATCGGCTTACCGTTTTTAGGGGTGATCGCCATTGGGGTTTCCCAGAGCAGCGGTGTTTTTGAATTAGCTTCTCGAATCAATCGACGCTACGCACTTATTTTTACGATTTTGCTTTATTTAGTGATCGGGCCGTTCTTTGCTTTGCCCCGGTTGGCTACCACTTCTTATGAGATCGGGATCGCTCCCCATGTTTCATCTGACATGCAAACTTGGTTATTGGCGTTGTTTTCTGCCCTCTTCTTTGGCGCTGCCTGGTGGTTTTCTCGTAAACCAAGCAAAATCTTAGATTATGTAGGGAAATTTTTGAATCCATTATTTCTGGTCTTACTAGGCGTTTTGCTGTTTTTTGCTTTTTGGCAACCTCTAGGAACCATCAGCGATGCGCCGATCTATCCTAGCTATCAAAGCGATGCTTTCTTTACTGGTTTCACCAACGGTTACAATACCCTTGATGCGCTGGCATCTTTAGCCTTCGGGATCATCATCGTCTCGACGATTCGCAATATGGGGGTTGAAAAACCTACGACGGTCGCAAAAGACACGATCCTTTCTGGTTCTGTCAGCATCGTGTTGATGGGGATCATCTATACCTTACTTTCTTATATGGGAACCAAAAGTCTAGGGCAATTTCCTATCAGCGAAAACGGGGGGATCGCTTTAGCACAAATCGCCAACCATTACCTTGGCACTGTCGGCAGTCTGCTGTTGGCTTTGATCGTTATCTCCGCTTGTTTAAAAACTGCCATTGGTTTGATCACGGCTTTTTCCGAAACCTTTGCTGGATTGTTTCCCAAGCAAAGCTACGGGTTCTTTATCGCTTTGACAAGTATCTTGCCAGCAATCTTCGCCAATGTCGGCTTGACCAATATCATCGAGTTTTCTATTCCAGTCTTGATGTTTATCTATCCACTGGCGATCACGTTGATTTTGTTGGCGATCATCAGTCCCTTGTTTCATCATCGTGCCAGTGTCTATCGAATGACGACATACTTCACATTGATCGCTGCAATCATCGACGGTTTAAATGCAAGTCCTGCACTGATTACCAACAACGCTTTCGTGCAAGGAATCTTGTCTTTTGCGTCAGAATATCTGCCCTTCTTCCAAATCGGGATGGGGTGGGTCGTACCGGCTGCGATCGGATTTTTGATCGGTTTGCTATGGTCGTGGTTCAAAAAAGACCCTGTTTCAGCCTAAATTAGTTAAAAAGATGAAAATAACCTACCTTTTTTTAAAGGGTAGGCTATTTTTTTGATTAAAAAGACTGACAGTTTCGTAAAAAAAAGATACAATAGAGCCACAAAGGAGGATACCTATGTTTTATGAAGAACTTATGATGGACCCGCAAACATTAATTAAATTTAAAATATTCCGGCGTATGCTGACTCTGCAAAACCCTAGCCACCCAATCGCACAATTGGCAAAGGAAATGGAGTTAAGCTACCAACAAGCTTTTATAGAGTTGACTGAGATCGACCAAGATCTAACTGAGTTAACTCCGGATCATATGTCGATACTCGGTCGTGGCGGTAAATTACAGCCTCAGAATATCGCGGTAACGATCGATGAATACCGCTTCTATTTATTGAATAAAAGCGTTCCGTTCTTATATGTTCTTTACATGCTGAATGAAGACCATCCTACGATCACGGATTTTTGTGCAAAATACGATGTCAGTCGTTCAACGGTGTCTCGCAAATTTGAACATCTAAAAAAACATTTGAAGCAATTTCAGCTTCGCTTTACGTACACTGAATCAAACTTGGTGGGCGATGAGCGTCTTGTGCGGCTCTCCCTATTCAATATCATTTGGTTAGGTACTCGTGGAATAGAATGGCCATTTGCGATCGCTGAGAGTGAGACAGAAAAAATGGTGGATCGATTCACGGAGTACTTCCCAATGACTCATTCTTATCTTGGCCGATTAGAGTTGAAGTATTTCGCCGCCTTGATTCTTTTACGAATCAAAAAAGGAAATTTTGCCAAATACGACAAGCGGTATAATTTCCTAATGAAAAATAATCCATATTTCGATTTTGAGCGTTTGACACAAGTCGTTGATCCTGAAGTTTCAATGACAGACAAACAATTAAAAGGCGAATCAGGGTTTATTTACTTGATGGCGCAAATCTTCCCATTCTATTTGAGTCCTGAAGAAGAAGCGTTGCAACAAACCTTGCAATTCTTTTCAAGCAAACAAAACCCAGTTTATCCATTAGTCGCAGACTTGTTAGCAGAGATGAAAGCAACCTTCTTTGCTTCACAACCTGGCCTGTTAGATGAGCCATTGGTCGTGGGTAATTTAATCAATGTGACTTTCGGCAACTACGTTTTCCGTCAGCCGTTTCCAAATATCTATCGCTTGCTGACGCCATCGATCAATCGCGGGTCTGCTGAAGAGCAGCTGCAGCAAAAAATCGATGAATTCTTAACGAGTTATCGCGAAGAATCCGCGGTGGACTATATCAACGATGAAAACCAAGAGCAGATGGCAACGATGTATACCCACGCCCTGCTGCCGTTTTATGATCAAATCCGTTATTCGAATCGTTTACGGGTAGGGGTTGCGTTAGAAGACAATTTCTTAGTCGTTCAAGGATTGAATCAATTCTTACATGACTTGACCTTCGTAGCAGCAGAACCTTATGATCTAAACCAGCAAGAAAACTATGATGTCATCGTTAGTTCCAATCAGTTGATGAAAAAACTCAAACCAGAAAAAATGAGTTATATTTGGGATTATGCGGCAGATGATCGGCAATACATTGATTTGTATCGTACCTTGAAAAACCGTTTTGATGAAAAGAACCTTTCTCTGTAATCAAACCGTTACGGTTTCTTAAGAACTTCCGAAAAGATTTGTCACAAAATATTCATATTTATCTCGTATACTCTATGTATACCAACAAACAACCCTAACTAACACTTTTTCATTTTTAACTCCTTCCCGTCGGCCACCCACCGACGGGTCTTTTTTTGCTTCTTTTCGCAGCCAGCAAACTTAAACACTTTCCAATCTTTTCTCCACAAAAAATTCATATTTGGACAGTATAGTATACATAACCCAACAAACAACCCTAACTAACACTTTTCATTTTTACTCCTTGCCTGTCAGCTACCCACTGACAGGCTCCTTTTTTTCTTACGGGGTTTGCCGTATACTAAAGCCAGGAGGTGTCCTATGACAAAAGCCATTACGACAGTTGACCAATACATTGCAACAGCTCCAGCAGAACGACAAGCGATTTTAAGAAAGGTCCGTCAAACCATCAAAGCCGTTTTACCTGAAGCGGTTGAAAAAATCAGTTATCAAATGCCTACCTATCATCAGGGAGAAACTATCGTGCATTTTGCCTGCGCCAAACAGCATCTTGGCTTTTATCCCACGCCTTCTGCGATCACGGCCTTCCAAGAAGACCTACAACCCTACAAAACCAGTAAAGGGGCGGTTCAGTTTCCTTTTGCACAGCCGATCCCTTACGAACTGATCGCTGTGATGACCGCTTGGCGACTCGCAGAAGTCAAAAACAAGCACGCTTAACCAGCAATAAAAAAACCGCTGTGTCTAATGACGCAGCGGTTTTTTTGCTATGCACAGGCTTGTCTACAAGCCAGGTTTTGTATTCAAGGTGCTAACTTTCAGCACATGATGCAGGGGAATAATCCGCAGCTGCTGACGGTCGCTTTGTAATTTCAAGACAACTTGTTCTTTTGCTACCGTTTTGCCGACGATCCAACCGGTAACGGTTTCAAAACCACCCAATTTCTCTGTTTTTACTTGCAGCACGACCAGGTGCTTGGCAGCGGCTGCCTCTTGCAGCGTTCGCTGGATTTCTTTGACTTTTTCAGACTGATTCTTCTTGTCAGCATCATCACTGAAAAAGGTATCCAGCAACGTTGTGGATGTCATCACAATGAGTTTGCCCAATTGTTTGATGGGCGATGGTTTCTTTTCCATTGGACATTCCTTTCTGCGCGTTGCAGCAGTTTATAAAAACCACACATACGTTCGCATTTCCATGGTTCTATTTTAGCAAATTTTTGGTAAAATACAAGCGAACACGCCTTATTTTTCAGAAGAAATAACCTCTAGCCAAAAAGGAATTCCTTCTTGTAGCAGTTGATAGGTCTCTTCGAAATCTCCTGTATAATAAGGATCTGGTACTTCCGCGGTTTCTTTGCCAGGAACAACACTCAAATACGAACGAATCTTTGCGGTGGTATCGGCAGGTGCCAGCGCTTGAAGTGTTTCAACATTGCTTTGATCCATACCGATGATCCAGTCAAATTTGGCAAAGTCTGCTTCTGTGATCTGCCGTGAAATGAGTCCCTCGCTGGATAAGCCTGCTTGACGCAATCTTTTTTTGGTTCCGGGATGAGCAGAATGTCCGACTTCCCATGAGCTGGTCGCTGCCGAATCGATCTGCCAATCCAATTTGCGTTTTGCTATTTCTGCTTTATAAATAGCTTCTGCCATGGGGGAACGGCAAATATTACCTAAACAAACAAATAAAACTTTCGTCATCGCTCACTGCTCCTCTTTTTCATAGATTTGGTGGCCAAAAAATTCCACATCCTTCGCCAAACGAAACAATTGCGTTGCAATCTCTAAAGGGGTCTCTGGAAAGTCGTTGTGAATCCAATTTTCCAAAATGCCTCCGCAGCCGTAGGAAAAGAACCGGCTATAAAATAGAATGTCTTGTTTCGTCAATTGTTGCTCTTGATCGACCTCCAAGAACAAGCGCTGAAAAAGCGGTTCTGTGATCTGTAGAAATCCGTTCATTAAGATTTCGCGGTCATAAGCCAGTGATTTGCGGTAAAAGGCCGGCGCTTGTTTCATTGCTTTCAGCATGCGCAAGGCGGCTTCTTCCCAGTTATCAAGGGAGACATCTTCTGTCGTCAAAAAAATCAGGGCATCTTGCCGATAGATCCATTGGATCAAAGCTTTTTTATCAGGAAAATGGTAGTAAAACGTCTGCCGATTGACTTGCGCCTTTTCGGCGATCTCCTGTACGCTGATTTTATTCACTTCTTTGGTCTCACAAAGGGTGATCAATGTCTGGCCAATCACAGCCTTCGTTTGTTTCCCATCCATCATAGGGCACCTCTTTTTCTTCTCTTTCTATCATACCAAATTTTCCTGCAAAAAAAAATCCTATCAAATGTAGTGACCCCAAAAAGTTAGACTTTTATGGAGTGGAGAAATCCACTCCTTTTTTGTACGATAAAATTAACTGTTAAACAGCTGTTTTTACAGCTTCTCGAAACTGAACTGGACTTCGCCAATTTAATTTCTTTTTGATGCGTTTATGGTTGTAATAATAGATATATTGGTCAATTTTTGTTTTCAATTCATCTAAACTCCGATAGACTTCTCCATGAAAAATCTCTTGCTTTAATAAACCAAAGAAGTTTTCCATAGGTGAGTTATCTAAACAATTCCCTTTACGAGACATACTCTGGAAGATTTTATGCTGCTTCAATTTATTCTTATAAGCATTCATTTGATAGGCCCATCCTTGATCTGAATGGAAGGTTCTACGAAATGGACAATCATTTGTCATCTGGATTGCTTCTTCTAATCCTTCCATTATGGCTAGTGCGTTTGGTTTTTCAGAAATCCGATAAGATAGAATTTCACTATTGTAGAAATCCATGAAAGGATCTAAATACAGCTTTTTCTGACGAACGACACCTGTGGTGTCTACTTCATAATACTTAAACTCTGTGGTATCAGTTGTAATTTTTTGGTGACAGATATTTGTATAAAACCGACGATGAATACGATTTTTGGCGACAGTGCCAACCTTCCCACGATAAGAATTGTACCGTCGAGATTTTCGAGTGTAAGACTTTACTTCGATACCTAGTTTTTTTATCAGACGTTGAATCTTCTTTTTATTGACATGAATCCCTTGATTCTCTAATTCTTTTTTTAGTCGCAGACAGCCATAGTCTTTATGCTCCTTGCGAATTTCAATCATTTTTTCTTCAATTTCTTGGTCTGGGTTTGGTCTGTCAAACCGTTTCTGCCAATACATATAGGTTGCTTTAGGAAATTTCAATGTTTCAAGAAGCTCAACTAGTTTGAATGATCCTCGGAGGCTGGCGATGATTCGTGCGATTGATTCTTGCGTCTTTGCTGGGCTTCCTGTTTTCGCAGCTTCCTCAACTCTTTTAAAAAGGCATTCTCAATTTGAAGGGATCGGACTTGCTTTTCTAATGCCTTGATACGATCGCGTTCTTCAGTTGTTGTATTTTCTTTTTTGTTCTCTTTTTTTCTAGCCAAAGTAAGTGGTCGTCCTTTCTCTTTTGAGATCCCCTCAATACCTGCTTCTCTGAAATTACGCATCCAATTGGCAATAAGCGCAGGGTTGTTCATTTCTAAAGTGCTGGCAACTTCTCGATAGGACATCTCACTTGTTTGATATAACTCTATCGCATTTAACTTAAATTGAACAGAATATTTCTGATTTTGATGCTTTCTCAATAGACCTTCCTCTCCGTATTCACGATAGGCATTCACCCAATCACTTACTTGAGACTTGCTTGAAATACCGTATTTATTGGCAAGATGCCGATATCCACCCACACCACTAAGATATTCTTTAACGATTTTTAGTTTTAATTCAAAAGGATATTTTGCCATACAAATAGCGACCCCCAAAAGTTAGATTTTTGGTCTAACTTTTGGGGGTCGCTTCACAAATGGTCCTTTTTCACAGACCTTCCCCGAAACCTTCATCAGAGCAATAGATTCCTGGGCGCTTTTTAAATAGGACAGGTTTCTACAAAAAACGCCTGCCTCCATTTGAGGCAGACGTTGCTTTCGATAGTTAAACGGCAGGTTGCTCATTGTGCCATTTTGGTTTGAAACTGTTCTCTTCGAATCACACTGACTTTTTCAGTGAAATTGGCCCAGTCGATGGGTCTAGGTGGTGCCAGCCATAAGATATGGTCGATCCCCAATGCACCATAAAAGGGTAAGTTTGAAAGAATCAGATGCGTATGATCATCTGGGTAACTTTGGAATTGGACATTTAAATCGAGGATTTTTTCGATATTCTTTTGGATCATCTGATTGTAGGAATCGCCAAATGAAAAGTCCACGCAGACATACAAGGGAACCAAAATCTCTTTTAGCGGAATCGTGGAAATCAACAGAATCAGGTACCTGAAAAACAAAAACTCTTTATTGTTCCATAAGATCGGCCGGTTGCGGCTTTCTTCCAGATAGTTACGGCAAAAGGCAGCATATTCTGGATAGGTTTCAAGAAAATACGTCACATCCATATATTGGTATTCATAGCGAGAACTAAAGGAAAACGACAAGAGCTGATAATGGATCGTTGTCGTTTCAGCATGAAGAAGTGCCAACGTGTCCGCGGTTAAGGAAAACTGCTGTTGGACGGCTTGAATAAAATGCTCGTTTAATTGTTGGATATAGGTTTGTTCTTGATCGATGTAGCTATTGTTGTCGATCAGCCAGCCCTCAACGATCAAAAAGCGCAAAATATCTCGAGCTTCACGCTCTAGCACTTCTTGATCGGTGATCGTCAAAATCTCCTGCAGCCAGCGTTTCAATTCCTCAATGATCACGAGATGCTTGGGCAAGACTAAATCATTTTCCACGCTGTTTTGCAGGTAATGACCATTCGTCATCCGTGCCAAAACGATTCCTAGATAATGTTTCTTGCGAATCCGCATGCGAGCAGACTGTTCTGGTTTAAGCCAGGTGCTTTCATTAAAACGATCAAAGGTCTTTTCTTTTTCTAGGATTTCTTTTGGAAAAGGCGAATGATTCAGATAGTATTCCTTCATAAAAAAGAGAAAAATAAATTCCCTGATCTCACTTTCCTCCCCAACCAGCTGAAATTCTTTCGTCACTTCAATATCATATTCTTTCAAGATCAGTTTGAACTGTTTAAATTCTTTATAGACGGGATTATGGCTTAAATAGTGATTGGTAGCAAATTCGTATAAAGAAGACAATTGCTCAAAAAAACATTCTTTCAACATGGAAAATTTCAACGCTTGATCCAAATAATAGGTCAGCAGTGTATCGGAAGTTGCCAGCCCCGAGGCATTCAGTTTAATGACCGTCCCATCGGTCACGATCTCAAATTCCTCATTCAATCCGAGTTCATAAAAATCAAGATTCAATTCTTGAACGGTTTTGTTGATCAAAAATTCCGACATGGTCAATTGATCCATCAATGTTTCCTTCGTTTCCGAAAGAGCGACTGCGTTTTCCAAATATTGCAGCATCACCAATTTTCGTTTGTCCGCCTTATTCAAAAATGTCACAAACATGCGTTTTCAAGCCTCCATTGTTTTTTTGGCCATAAAGGACGTTTCCTGAAAATAAGTAGCACAAGCTGGCAAGATAAGAAGGCTTATCATCGCCATCACCATCTGTATTATTTCCTGGCAGTGCTAGATCGACGTTCAAACGATCCGGCGCAAAGACATCCTCCAGCATGACTCGTTGGGCAAAATGTTTTTGCTTCTCCAAAAAACTGCTTTCTGACAGTGAGGATCGCTCCGGCTCTTTTTTCGGAACGGTTTCTGGTTCAGGCGCGGGTTGTTCTTTGGATTCTTCCATTTCAGTTGGCGGTTCCTCCACTTTTTCTGGTATTTCTTCTGGTGGGTCCGTCGGGACGATTTCTTCTGAGGGGTCCAGCGGATTATAAATGGTCGCAAAAACGACTTGTTCTGTAACAAGATCGATCATTCCGATAATCATGCACGCACCAATGACAAAGCCAAATCTGCGTTTCATTTTATTCACCCTCCTTATCATCAGCGCATCTTCTGATGATGTTTCTACGACGCTGAACGGTCCAACAACTTATGGGCGCCCAGCAGACATCCACTAATTATAAATAAAATAACAAATAAAAGAAACCAATTTTTCATTGATTGTTGTTTCCATACCGTTTCTTGTTTTTCAACCATCACTTTTGCTGCTTTCGTCGTGCTGATTGTCGCCGCTGGTTTTTGTGGATGATCGGCAGTTGCCTGCTCAACAGGAATCGCTGTCAGCACGTACCGTTCTTCTGTTCGAGTAGGCGTAGGGCAAGTGATCAAGGTCAATTTTGGTGTCTGTTCTTCCTCTAGCACCGCCAAGTCCGATTCGTCTACGATTTTTTTATCCGTGATGATATACTGTTGACTCTCCTCGAGATAGGTCACTGATACTTCCATCCCCACCTGTGCTTCTAGCAATTGACCAAATAACAAACTTTGTCTGCCAAGATGATGCCCTAAAACGACAAAATTGCTATTTTTCAACGAACGTTCGGGAAACATCACGACGCCGCCTCTCAGCAGCTGTTGATTCGTTAGTCCCACCAACAGCGGCTGCTGGAAATCGATCGCCTCGATTGCGACAAAGCCGTACCCAGTGATCGTTGTCGGCTGAGGCGCCATTACATCTGACAGAGCCGGCATTCGGATCGTTTCTTCTTCTGGGATCGTTGCCGGCAGCTGGGTGGCTATCGTCAATTGCGTGGTGCGTAATTGCCAACTGACGATGCTTTCTTTTAGAAAAGGCAGTGCCAGCAAAAGAATACCTAAGATGATCAACCCATCGATCAAGCATTTCTCAAGGCGCTCACGCTTCATCCGTTTCATTTTTTTTCTTTCGTCGGTACCATAAAAGCAGCAGCAAGGCGAGTAGTAGCAACAGTCCGCCGATCAAGAAGTAAAGCCATGTGTAATCTGTTTCGATCGTCACATCCTTCTTATTAAGATCACGTGCGACCTCTCCCGTCACTGTAAATTCTTTTTCGAAGGTCCATTTATAGAGATAGCTTTCTTCTTCGCCTTCTTCATTTTCAATTTTGTATTGCCCTTCATCGCTTTTTCCACCATAGGCAACGGAAGTCAACACGTAGGTCCCTGCTTCTAAACGTTGTCCTTCTAAAGAGATTGGGTACGAGAAGTTGGAATTAGGTGCCATTTGCATTCGTGAGGTATCCGAAGAATACAAGACGTCGCTATCACCTTTTTTCTTCACTTCATTGATCAGGCGTAATGAATTCAAGTAAGCTGCTTCAGGATTTTGAAGGGTGACATTGATAGTATTTCGGGCGTTGACTTGACCTGGTCCAACATCTAGCAGTTTTAGATCCGGTGAAACTTCTGTTGTGTTTTGTCGCAGTAAAATCGCAACGACATAGGCATACTCATTCTTGATAGCTAACCCTTGCTCTTCTTCACTGTCAGCAGTATCGGCTTCCTCTGTCGTCTCTTTTAAGGTCAATCCGCCTGCGATGACCCCTTCAAAGGATTCTGAAGGCATGGTGATCTTTAAGGGCAAGGTGATTTGGGATTGTTTGGGGATCGTGATCTCTTCATCCACTTCAATCAAATCAGCCATATCATAAGGCAAGGTTTCGTCCGCTTCGATGTCGTTTTCGCCATATTCCACGACTCCGTTTAAGTTTGTGGTAGCTGAAGCGATCACTGGCGCGATGACGACCTCTTGATCGGTGTCATTACGCAATTGGACTTCAACGGTTTGTACCGTACCTGGCGCCATTTTCAAATCAAAATAAGTTTTTTCTTTATCGATTTGATTTTCTGGAATTACGGGATTGACGGCAAAGTTAAATTCAGAAGCGGTTCCTATCGTTGGTACAAAAAAGAAAATACTTGCGAATAGGAGCGCCAAAAGCTGGTTGATTTTTTTCATGATGGATGTCCCTTCTTTCTATGTATTCTCCTTAAACCTCGAAAGGGTTCAAGGAGAAAGCTGGTACTTATGGGTTTGTTGGTGTGTCTGTCAGTAACCAAGTAAACGTGGTGTTGTATTGGCTGGCATATTTTGTCGTTGAGCCTGGAACTTCCAACTCAATGCTATCCATAGCTGCAGCTAAACTATCGCCCCAACTCATTAGATAGGTTCCTGCTCCTTCACCATCTTGGGCACTCATCACTAAGGATTGGGCACCATTCGGATTCAATGTGATCGTTGCGCTCACATTTGATGGTTTTGGTGACAAGGAAGGTGTTACCACAGTTCCCTTTGTCAAACGAATTTGCGCAGCAGTCAATTCTTGGTCTTCCGCTGTTTTGAACTGGCCATTTTGGCGAACATTCAATGTCCAACCGCTCTCTGTTCCCCGATTGTCTGTCACTTGGACAAAATTTGGTCCTTCTTGATTCACATTTGCTGAATCCACGTATTTTTGGGTTTCCGCATGATAGACCTCTGTTTTCGAGGTGATTTTTTGTGTACCAAAGTAAAGGCTTGAAGCAAAATCAATCGATAACGGTCCGTTGGTTCCTGGATTTGGTCCATCTGGGTCCGTTGGGTCAACTGGTTTGATCGGATTTTCTGGATCTGGGTCTGTTGGACTGATTGGATTGGTTGGGTCTGTATTTGGTTCAAAAGTGATCTGTCCGTTTGAATTGTATTCTGCGCTGTCCGCTGCTTGTGCCAGCACAGGAGCAGCGAAGCTTAGCCCTAATACTGAGAGAAATGCTAGTGTTTTTTTCATGTCTATACTCCTTATCCTTCCGTTCCTGGTGTATCTGATAATACCCAAGTTAGTGTAGTCGTGTAGCTAACGGCATCTTTTGGTGTGCTGCCGGGTACAGAAAGTGCGACAGCTTTGGTAACATCTGCTTGTACCTCTTGGCCATCCTTATCTATTTCAGTGACCGTCTCAACGCTTCCCCAAGCATTGACCCATGTTCCAGCCCCCGTTTGATTTGCTGCAGTCATCACCACTGATTCAGCACCTGCTGCATCCAATGTGATCGTTGCTTCTGCCACTGGTTTAGTAACGCCAATTGCATTAGAATTAACCTCAGGATTTGTTAAGGTGATGACAGAACCTGTCAATTCTTGATTCAACGTTGACTCATTTTTGAACTGCCCATTTTGTTTCACAGACAACCGCCAACCGGCATTACTACCGCGATTATCCGTTACTTGGACATAATTGGCAGTTTTTAATGTAGAAACTGTGTCATCGTCATTCAAATACCCTTGTGCTCGTGCATAATAGACTTCGTTTTTATTGGAGATTTTATTGACGCCAAAATCTAAGCTAGAGGCATAATCGATCGATAATGGTCCATTCGTTCCAGGGTTTGGTCCATCTGGATCGGTTGGATCCACAGGATTGACTGGGTTTTCTGGATCTGGATTTTCTGGATTGACTGGGTTCGTCGGATCGGTATTTGGAATAAAATCAACCGCCCCATTTGAGGTGTAAGAAGCCGCTTCAGCTGCTGAAACCTCAGTTGCTGCACTCGCTGCTGCCAATACGGCAAGACTTAAAAAGACCCATGCTGTTTTTTTCATTTCTATTTGACACTCCTTTATCTGTTTTACTGAAAATCAGTGATTTTAATTGCTTTCAGGGACATTCTTTAAATTCCAAGTCAATGTCGTCCGATACTCTTTGGCTAATTTTACGGAACTGCCTGGTACATTTAATTTTACTGCCGTTGACCCTTCCGTTGCATCGTTCCCAAACTTGTAGATCCAAGTGCCCATTCCTTTTCCGACAGGTGCGTTGACCAATGTGATTTCACTATCGGGTACAAAGGTATGACTTGCCGTAACCGTTGGTGCATACTGCATATCGGTGACCGAAGTTGCTGCACCTGAGGCGATCGATAATGAAGCCCCGACTAGTTCTTCGTCATCAGCCGTTTTGAATTGTCCGTTTTGCACAACGCTCAATGACCAGCCTTCTTGTGTTCCTCGTTTATCTGTTACTTGCACATAGTTTGGTCCAGCAGCGCCAGCTGTGAACTCTTGCAGCTGTGCGTAATAATCTTTTGTTTCGGAAGTGATCAGTTGGTTGCCAAATTGAAAGCTTGAAGCAAAATCGATCGATAATGGTCCAGCTGTTCCAGGGTTTGGTCCATCTGGATCGGTTGGATCGACGGGATCCACTGGTTTTTCTGGATCGGTCGGATCAACTGGATTGGTTGGATTCGGGTCCGCTTCAAAAGTGATTGCTCCATTTGAGGTGTATTCAGCGGCATTAACGGTTGTTGGTAACAGAGCAGTGCTCATCAATAGAATGCCTGCCGTCAAGAAAAGTTTTTTCATTTTTTGTTCTCCTTTTGATTAAAATGATTCCTGCTGCCAACAAAACGACAAGACCACTGCTTTGATAGCTATTAAAGTGATCCGACCCTGTTGCCGGCAGAATGTTGTTGCCTTTTTGATTTACTTGTTTATTCCCTGGCTGTTCTTTTACGGGCTCTTCTGGCTCCTCAACTGGTTCTTCATAGACACCGAAAAAGGAAGTAATGCCATTGCTGTCATAGGCACCTGCTTCGGCTGCTGAAACGAGCTGAGGAAACATTAATAGACAGCCAGCAATAATACCGATCATGATTTTTTTCATTTATTTTCCTGCCTTTATGGGTTGCCAGGTGCCGAAACTAGCTGCCAGCTCAAGGTTCCTTGATAGTCCCCGACTTTTTGCTGTTCGACTGGAACGGTAAGCTTGATTCCTTCATTCTGACTTTCGCCCCAGTGCTGATTCACGACGTATGTGCCATTTTCTGTCAATTCCGTTTCCTCGATGATCATTTCCCCACTGGTTATCATCTGTTCTTGACCGTTTGTCACAAAGCGGAAGACATCGGTTAATTGATCTGTCCCATCCGTTAATGGCTGTTGCTCTTTGACCGTCAAGCGCCATGGACTCCGTTCGGACCCTCTCGTATCTTTCACTGCTAGCTCGCCTGTGATCGTTGGCCAATAATCTTGTGTTTCTGTGGCAACTTTCTGCTGCCCAAAATCAAAGTCTGTTGGCACACTGCTTAAAATAAGCTCGCCGGCAACTGCGACATTGACGACTTTTTCTGCCCGTTGACTGCCTGCTTCATAATGGTAAGCCGTTGACACATTTTTCAACAGCTCAGCTTCCGTTGCTTGCTGGATCGCGGCAAAAGCTTGCGGATCGACAGTCGGTGGTACATTTGCCCGATTATCTGCAAAAATCGTGGTTGCTTGGGTATAGTCTGCCAAAGCGGCTTCATCTCTCAGCGCCGTTGCTTCTGGTAAGGTCAAACGGACATCTTTTGCATAGACGGCAAATTGCCGATCAGCAGAAATGACACTTTCATTTTTGACCACCACCAGATTCACGGTAGTTTCTGCCTGATTCTGATCGTTTTCCCCTACTGAGAAAGTGATCGCTTGTTTGCGATAGACCGCTGTTTCTAACGGTTCTTGAATCGAATCTAAGACCTCATCTGTCAGCGTATCCTTAAAGAAAGGACGCCCACTAGCTTCGAGATAAGTCACAGCTTGTTCTTTGGTCAGCGATTGTGCCTCTTGTTCTGTAAGAATCACATTGCGGGCTTGGACTTCCGCCTTATTTGAGTAGCGGACACTGATATCGTAACTATACTCCCCATCAGGACTCGTCCAATCAACTGGCTCTGAATCTGGTTGTTCCGTCAACTGCTGATCCGTGCTATCCAGCTTGCTGGATTTGATTTGACCCCCATAGACCCATGAACCGGACGTTTGGGTTTCTGGTGTGAACGTCAATGTTGGCAATTCCGTTACCGTGTAGGGAATCAATAAACGCCCTTTTTGCACCTGTGTCCCCGCCTGCTCAGTTCCCCATGCTTGCAAAGTCAACGGCGTATTGTTCTCTTTGACTGCCGTTACATTGTGACTAATGGCACCGATCCCATTCGCGACTCCGGGTGTTTCGACTTCGTAGTTAATGATCGAACCTGGTATCGCAATACCGTACCCGTTGGCTGCATTGGTCACATCGTTGTCCCCGATGAAGGTTTTCCCAGTCGCTTTTTCGATCCCGCTGAAATTGATTGGCGTGATCGCTGCAGCATTAGCAGCAGTTGGATTTATGGTCAGTACTTGATAGGCACTAACCGCACCAAACCACGTTCCTTGACTGTTGACTCGAGAACCTGCATCATTGGTCGTCGTTTTCAGCCACGTTAAATGATCTTTATCCGTATCTGGTGTGGCGAAATCCGAGAGATTGATTCGCCCCGTTCCCGGCGGCGACTCGATCGTCCCTTTGTCTTCTACCGTTAACTTCGCTCCTGAAATCAAATTCGTTGCGGAAGAAATCCCGATACCAGCATCCTTGGAAAGATGGATGTTACCGAACTGATGATAGGTCGTTGCGTGATTGGCAGCAGTCGCTGAACGGCCATTTTTGATGTCTCCCCCATTGGCCATCAGCTTGATGCCGTTTGTCACATTCAATTCGGTAAAGTTGACGATCCCCAGACCCGTCACAGCGATTGGATCAGTTTGATAAGAAGCTGTCCCATCGACATTTTCACCAAAGTTCATCTTCACTTGATTACTGCTGTTGGCTACGATCGTGTTCGTAAAGTTATCTGACGCGTTTCCGCCTGAGATCCCATTGATACTTTTGGCTCCTTGAAGTCGCATCTCGACATCTCTTAAAATTTGATTGGAAGAAATATTGGAATAATACGTGGTGTATAAATTCCCGATACTTGATCCTTCCGCCTGGATATTCATATAAATTTTGCCGCTTCTCGTATTGCTAGCAGTCCGTCCGCCATCACCATAGATCGTTGCCCCATTCAGCGCATCTGACCCCGGCTTTGTGTAAATGTTCAATGTAATCGTATTGGAGCTGTCGGTCCCAACGATATTTGTACTGTTAAACGGATTACCGCCTGAGATGTTCGTTCCAGAAGGAAGCTTGAATTCTCCATCATAGTTTCTTAAATCGATTGTTAATTGTGCATCCCCTAGCAGCGATCCTGCATTCGTGATTCCCCCGGAAAAAGCACTTGGACCTGTCCGAGGTGTTCCAGAAAAATCTCCGCCGTAAATTCGATTATCAGAATTACCATTGATCGTGTGTCCTGAAAAATACCCATACGAGGCACCCATTGAGGCATTGATGATACCATCATGAACAGTGACTGAAACGTCCCCTGTAATTTTGGCATCACCCCAACCACCACCACTGAGAAACCAGTCAACTTGACCGTAATTTACTTCAGCATGTGAATCACCGAATACACGTTTCCCGGTATATCCTGCACCTTCTAACGTATCAACGATCCCACCATTCAAGATGTTTGACGTGTTTCCTTCGATGATCCCTGAAAAGCCACCGCCATAGGTCCAACGAGCAACTACATTGTTTAAGACTGTTTTTGTATCCCCATAAATATAAAGATTGGTTGCTTGTACACCATTGGTACCGCCTCCGCCTACGATATCAAACGTTCCGACACCATTCGCACGTGAATTCAAGCTGTTTGAATAGGCCACACCATTTTTATAGGACCGTCCTCCATAACTATAGACAAATCCAGGACCACCAACCGTTCGGGAATCATTTAATACCCCTACTTCAACAGTTGTGTTGCCATCAATAAAACCGCCGTACCCAGCTGCCCGCGTATAGGATAAGTTGTCTCCTCCATAACTGACACAGCCTTCTAGGATTTTCGTCGTAATATCTCCGTATACCTTAAAGCGAGCTGTGGTTTCAGCGTAAGCCCGACGATCATCAGGTGTCATCGCGTCATACACACTATCGGATCCAGTTTGTAGACTGGTAACACTCACGTCCATTCCTGCTCCACCATCGACACGATTGAAAGACCCTTGATTGTAGTCTCCTGCTTTAATCGTATTTTCAATACTCCCAGTAATCGTTCCATTGGTTCGATTGGCGCCAATAAAATAGGCCGCTCCTGTAGAATAGGCGCTAGTGTCTACTTGGTTCGTAATGGCCGTTTGCTCTCGTGTCAGTCCAATATTTCCTTCTCTGGAACCACCATAATAATTCAATCCTGTGCCGGTCCAACCACCCACTCCTGTGAGAGTATTGTTGACTGTTCCACCAATGTTGCCGTATTGAACACCGCCATAGTAGGTTCCTAAACGGAAATTGGTGTTCGTTGTTTGAAAGACTGTTGCGACATTACCAGTAACATTGGCTGTATTTGAAGTAGTGGTTCCGACACCGCCCCCATAATAATTACTTAAGGTCCCATTCAAACGATTGATCGTGACACTGGTATTCCCATCAATCGTACCGATATTGGCACCTCCAGCGATCGTACTGATATTACCTACTGTATTATTTACGACAATCGCTGTATTCCCGGTCAACGTACCACCGTTTTGATTCCCCCCATAAATGTTCCAAGTTCCTGAACCTGTCGCATTCAATGTGATTGTTGGGTTTCCCGAAAGGTCGCCATTGTTGCTTCCCCCATAAATCGCAAGACCATTCCCGGTGGACCCACCGTTCAATGAAAGGCTATACCCATTCATGTACATCCTCGTACCACTATAGTTGAGGTTTCGAATCACTACATCAGAACCGAAGTAAATGTCCGTGCCAAGTGCAACCGTGCGACTCCCAGTGGTCAACGTTGTTGCATCTGTGATGGGATCATCACTATGCCCTGTGATGATCAAGCGGCTGACTTTTCCTTGTAGCGCATAAAAAGTCATGTTCGTATTATCGACTGTGGCTGGAATCGTCTTTGAAGTCAGATTCGTTGGCAGTGATAGCGATCCACCCGAGCCAACATACAAAGCAAATTCTTGGCCATTGCCGTTTTGATACATATCAAACAACGCTTGACGAATGCCTTCAGCACTATTGGTGTATTCCGCATATGCTGATCCATCTCCAGCTGGGCTTGGTACAGCGATCACTTTCGTTTTATCGGCTTCTGCAATGATCTCTTTGATCGATTGCTCTGCCAACGAGATGTCCGCCGCTCTTGCCTTAACCGTCGGTTTAAAAACAGCAGTTAAGGTTTGGTTCTCCGTGAGAATCAATTCGGTCAACGCTTGACTTGTATAGACCGTGCCATCTAACGACCAGCCTTCAAAAGCAGTATCATCTTCAAAAACTGGCAACTCACTTTCTTTTAGTGCTTCCCCTTTGTTTTTGCTGATCTGAGTGCGGGTTTCCCCGGTAGCAAATAGATGCTCCGTGTCTGTCAGAAAGGTCACCTGTACTTCTTCTACAGCTTCCGATGAAGCTTCTGTTTCAGATGAAGCTGTGTCAGTGGCTCCTGTAGACGAATCTGTCGAAGCAGGTTCACTAGATGCTTGCACTTCAGTTTCGTTCGTCTCTTCCAGACTGTCGATCGATGAAACGACAGGGTCAGAAGAAGACATACTTTGTTCTTCACTTGTTTTTGTAACACTTTCGGCTTGTGCCACTACCATTGCATATGAAAAACACGGACCTGATGTTAGTAGAAAAACAAGTAAAGTTGTTAAAAACCGTTTCACTTTATCCCTCCTATCTTAAAAAAATAAACGTATCGCGCAGTGCACGCCCTGTGTTACAACTCTTAGTTTAGCGAGTTGGCGAAAGAGAATTATAATTCTTTTTTTCTTCCATTCAAAATTATGATTATAATTTATTTTTCATAATTCTGATTTTTGTAACTTCCACATCTTAGAGCTATCTGTGACTCATCGATTGAAAAAAAGCGCAAATTATCAGGATGAATCATCGATTCTTTTCAAAAAAACTGCTTTTCTCTTTCATAAATCATACAAAAAACGAGGGATAAATCAACACTCATAATTAAATTAAGATGAGAAAAATAAATAAAAAGTTATAATATTTGACAAAATTCAGCGGCACAAAACTCTTTTCTAACGACCTAAAATAATAAGTTAAAAGAACGCTTCCTATCTTCTGACTGTAGATAATGATAATGTTATAATCAAAAATGAATAAAAAACGTTATTTAAAAATTCCATTGCATATAAAATAACAAAATAAAAATTATTATTTTTTTTATAAATCACTGATTTTGATAAAATAAGTAAAGTTATTTTTGAAATAACGCAAAAAAGAGACTGTGACAAAAGCCCATAAAAGAAAGCCGCAAGAAAGGCTCTATAATTTATGGGACTGATGAGTCAAAATTGATTCTTCAGCCTCATTTTCATTTTCGGTATTAAAAAAAATATCGTTCTCTAATATGATTAAATCACGACAAAATAAACAAACTAAGAGGACGATAAGTGGTATGAATGATTCTACAAATATGAATACAAAACAAGGAAAATAATATTCAAAAAAATCTGAGCTAGAATGAGTTTCATCCTGCTCAGATTTATCTTTTTGCATATTAGCCTCTATTGAAAATAGCTATTATTCTCCAATGACTTGTGCGTATACATCGTTGCAAGATGTTGCCTCTCCATTAGCAAATGATACTGAATAGATGATGCCTCGGCTTCATTTGTTGCAGCAAAGTTTGTTGCTCTTATTGTAATTCCATCAAGTTCCTTTTCCATAATCTAATCTGGTGGAATTGACGTATAATTCGCAATAAATGAATCAATTTTTTCACTTAGATCTGATACTTTTGGAGAATCAATTGATGATGTCGTTTCTGATGAATGAGTTTCATTAAGCAAAGAACTGTAAGAAGTTTCTGTTTCACTTGCTATTAGACTTTGTGAGGTTGACTCTTCGGTTTTGTTATACGAATCTTCAAAGGATGTTTTATGTAGTTTTACATTATTCAAAAAACCATCTATAGCCACAAAGTACTCAATTGATTCTTCATCATCATTCAGTAAAAATGTCATATTGTTTTTATACTTAAAGTTTATTAATTCGGGAAAAATATTTTTTAGCTCATCATCAGACACTTCAATATAAAATCCATTTCCAGACTTTTTCACTGTGTAAGGAAAACCAGGTGAATTATAATCATCATTTCCATAATCGATTATTTTTTTCTTTATCTATTCTAAAATAAAACTCTCCTTCCCCTCGTTAGCAACACCATACCAATCACCATAGAAGTCTTTAGCTGGATCTACAGATAGAAAATAGCCTCCTACAAATCCAATTATAACCAACAAGTAAACCCTAATATTTTTATACTTTTTTCATAAATACCCTATTATGTTCGTTTTTTAATAATACAGTATAACGAATATTATGCATTGAAAATCAAGTTTGTGCCGCAAAGAACGAAGGTTTACTTGCATATTATTGTATTCAACTTTGTTCAATTTTACATCCTTTCCTACATATTACAAAATTGTTAGGATATAAATATAACTTAAAACACTTTTTATATATTATAGTATGTTATATTAATTTTGTTAGTAAATTATTAATGAAAAAGGAGATTAAAACAATGAAGAAGTTTTTAATTAGTGTAGTGTTTGGTATATCAGTTTTAAGTTTTGGTCAAATAAATGGTTATGCAGATGAGAATGGTTTTGAAATAGATGAAACTAATCAATCATTAATTAATGAGGCAATATCCAATGAAGAGTCCAATAGAGAGTATATTGATGGTGTAATTAGAATGTTTGAAGATTCTGATAGTGCTGAAGAGTTCAACGCATCTTTAAATGAGAGTTTAACAGTTTTAAATTCCTATGATGCCGAACAAGATGCATTGTTGGAAGAGTATAAAGCGGACGTTGCCGAATCAGTTGATCCTTTTTATGTTGAACCAAAGTCTAAGATAGGTGCTAGATCATCGGTAACTCCTGCAAATCCAGTTTATGCGGCTGCAATTGCTGCATACAATAAAGGTATATCAATGGTTAAGAAAAAAGGTCACAATCAGACTGCTGCTTATATGAAGCACGCCATTATTTCTGCTGAGAATTACTATTGGAATCCAACATGGAAACCTTCGACATATGTTAATAAAAACGATAGCTGGGCAAAGACTGTAGACGGCGAGGAGTTAATGACCGCTTATTATTCTAGACTTAAAAAAGAAGCATTTTCTACAGGTAAAAAATCTGGTTCTTTCTCAGGAAGTTATACATTTCTAAGCGGCCAACTTCACACAGCGTTACGTGGAGTTAGTTACACAGTAACTTATAAGAAACAAGCCAATGGAAATTATTGGACTCAAGTAAAGGTTACGGATATATTTGATTTCAAATGGGAGCTAAATGGTTATGATGGCAACTTCGAGGTGGGATTCGGAAACAATTATTGTTATGCAATGCAAAGAGCAGGCTTTATCATTCCTTATAAAATCGAAGTGATCCACGAAGTTTCTAGATAGTATAAAAAGAGATGAGCTTTACGCTTATCTCTTTTTGTTTAAGATATATATAATGGATTTTACTAGTGCACCCAAGAAAAGTATCAGGGCTAATACCTTAAAAACTACACCAAGTTCCCAGTTGATTGATCCTTCTCTTAAAAGCTCCTGTTTTTGGGATTTGCTTAGTCCTTCAACGCTTACAGGAATCCAATTTACACTTAAATAGACACCTATAAGTAGCGAAATCATTGAATATATATATAGGATTCTTATTTTTAAACCTTTTAAAAAGTTAATCATCTTAGCACTCCTTTACAAACTATTATATCAGAAAGCTAGCTTTAAATAATTATCGCTAATATAATTTAATAATTTGTGAGTACTTTTTATAAGAGGTTACTTTTGTCCGACCACTTGGTTATGTTGGCTATTTTAATATTCCTAATTTTATCATAGCCAACCTTATTACCACCAACATATATTTCTAGTTCATCATGCCCCCTAAGTATGGCCAACTATATCAGGAAAGTAATTCCCATCTCGATCATGCGCTTCAATTTAGATAGCTACTGATTTGTTCTTGAGTGTTGCCTGATTTAAAGTTTCGGCGATCTCATTAACATCCATCTGGAACTTTTGAATTGGTTTACTTCTTTCAATAGTTCTTTCTCCATCAATTGCTTTGGTATGTTCTGTAAGATAAAATCCTTCCCATTTCACCATTCCTTTTTCAACTATTTTTTCTTTAATGGATCAATTAAATAAATGATCCGCCATCCACAAAAGTGGTATAAATATGCTCGTCCGCCACTGGATCCCCTTGGATCGATTGTACGATTTTCTCAGCTGCCACCATGCCCCATCGATGTTTCGAATAGGAGATCGTCGCTAAGCGCGGCTGCACAAAAGCGCCTAATTCCGTGTTATCAAACCCGATGATGCGGATCTCTTTTCCGATGCGATAGTCGGTCTCGCGGACATATTTGTAGACACCGATCGCCATTTCATCATTGAAGGCAAAGATATCAATGGGAAACTGGGGATCATTTGCTAAGAGCTGTTTTGCCGCTCGATAACCAGAAGGTTCCGTGAAGTCACCAGGAATGACTTCATAAGGAATACCAAAGCGCGTCAATTCTTTCGTACTGGCTTCCAAGCGCTCCCGACTGTCGTAGCCTTTTTCTGGCCCTGCTAAGAGGAAGACTTTTTGGCTTTGTCCAGCGATCAAGCGATCGATCGCCAGCGCAGCCCCTCCTTTATTGTCTAACAAGACTTGATGGATGTTTTCATGAGACAAGACACGGTCTAACACGACGATTTGATGCCCTCGTTGGGCGTATTGCTCGATTTCCTTTGCTGGAAACGTCCAATCCAAAATAATGGCACCGTCCACCATCCGCTCAGGAATAAACAAGTGTGATTTCTTGCCGCTGCAGACGATCATTTCATAGCCGAAAAGTTCCAGCCCTTTCTTGATGCCATCTAGCAATTCCCCATAAAAACTTCCGGCGTAATCGGCGAGATAAACACCGATGATATTGGTTTGTCTGCGTTTCAGTGTGCGAGCAGCCATGTTCGGAACATAGTTCAATTCGTTTGCGATCGCTTGAATCCGCGCGCGGGTTTCCTCGGTCACTTTTGGACTGCCATTCAATGCATACGAAACGGTGGATATGGAGACACCCGCTTTTTGGGCAATATCTTTGATTCCTACCATGGCTTCTCCTTTCTTAACGATAAATATCGATCGTATTGGTTTGGTTTTCGTTTAATTTGGCGCAAAGTGCTGCTTTCTTCAGGACAAGCGCACCTTGACGGTAGCGATTTTCCGCAAACTCAGTGGACATTTCTTCCCCGTTGATCAATACTTTCGGCGTACTTGCCGAATGATAGACGATTTCGACCGGCCGATCAAAGAGTCGATACGTCAGTGTCAACCCTGCTAGCTCCGCTGGCAAGACGGGATCAAGTTCAACGTGATCAACAAAAGTACGTATGCCTAACACATTGCTGATCAACTGATTCATATAGATCCCTGGGCCACTAGAATAGATGCGCCAGCCGCCTTTGACGCCGACTGCTGCCTCCTTAAGTTTACCAAAATTTTCTTGGGCTTCAACCCTTGTTTTGAAATCGCCATCAGAACTGCTGAAATACGCGTTTGCTTGACGGATCTCCGCGTTTTCGACCCGTTGAGCGATCTGGATCGGATTGATGACCCCAAGCGCTTGCCAAGTCTCTTCTTCTCGACCTAATTTCGCCATCGCTTCGGTAAAGCGGATGTGGGCGTGAACGTACTGCAAACCGATTTCTCGTCCAAAGTTGGCTGCTTGTTCTGCTCGCTTGAAATTGGTGCTGACACCACCCGCATAAGTCGCTGGACGATTCATCAAGCGCACCCCATCTGGAAATTGCAAATGCTCCTTGATGATCGCCACATGATGATCGGCTTGTTCGGGAGATAACAGCTCACCGATCATGCTTTGTTGCATCGGCAGCAAGCGGTATTGGATACCAGTTTTCTTGTCAGTCGGATGGACCATCAGTTCCACGTGCTCGCTATCTTCCATATAGACAAATCCTGGCAAAGTGCCATCAGCAGCTAACATGTATTTTTCAAAGTCGTGTTTGATGCCCTTAGACAGTTCTGTTAAATGTTTGGCATACTCTGGGTCAAATGCCTGCAACTGGCTGGCTAATTTTTTCAATACTTCATAGGTCAAGGCAACGGTCCAGCTGCTGGCCATTTGTTTCTTCAACTTACTGTTATTTGGCTGCAAGGTGTCATCCCAATCGCCATCGCCATAACAAGACAGGTACGTTCCTTCCAAGAAGTTCGCTTCGATATACGCCACTTCTTTTTTCAAATGATCAAACAACGAAGCTTTGGTCTTGGTTTTCAGGAAGGTTGCGCGATCCGTATAAGGCAGTTCTTTTTCCAAAATCGTGAAATCTTTGGTTTTTTCGAGATAGTCACTAACGACTTTCATTGGCCAGACGATCACATCTCCGTGGCTCTCATCGGCTTTTTGTTTCTCATAGCGATCAAACATAAACCATTGTGGCCAGTTGCCGTCATCTGCAAATTGATTTTCAAACAAATGCTCGATGATGGACGCCACCATTTCAGGACGATTAAGTGCTAAGAAATACTCAGTCGGTCCTTGGGAAACGTCTCGAGTCCCCCAAGCAGCACCACCGTACTGTTCAAGACCATGAGGAGACAAGTAATGAACAAGCATATTGTGGGTGTACCAGCGTGCCAAGTGATTGAAGGATGTAACGTCCGCCTGCGAATGTTTCAATTCAAACTGATTCAACAAATCATCGACAAAGGCCGTATAGGCAGTGTCTTCTTGCTGGCGATCTAACGTTTCGGAAACAAAGGGTTCACCAGTCAGTGTGCCTTGGATCACGAAGGAAACCGTCGCCTGTTCTGCAAAGGTCAATACGGTCGTGCTATCAGCAGCGGCCACATTGAATATTGCTTCATCGGTCAGTTCAAAAGGCTGAGCTGCATGGAGATAATACGTCAATTCTGGATAAGTTTCCGCAATCGGTGAATCCGCTGTTCCTTTGATGGTGAGCAATTGTTGGTCTTGCGTAACAGCAGCAGTCGGTGCGGCTTCATCGATCCCCATCACAAATTGATTAGTGATGGCCCAGGTGTAGGCACGTCCTGCTTCACTGGTGATGGTGGTTGCGATCGTGCGTCCGTTTGCTTTCGTGAAGGTCGTTACTTGAATGACATCATCCGCTGTTTTGTAGTACCACGTCGCCGAATTCAAGCCCATTTCAAAAGCAGATGGCATCGTTAAAATCCGCCATTGATCGCCGTCTTTCAGATAGATCCGCTGACCAGAACGTTTGAACAGATTCAATGAGTTGCGGCTATTACTCAACAATTTATTCATGTTCGTATTGCCTAATACGATTTGGGAGTTAAACATCCCCGTCATGTAAACAGTCGTGCTCAAAATGGGTTGATCGACGATCAACTCTTGTCCGCTCATCAAAATATGCCCATGGGAGCGTTCCATCTGTGCTTCTTTTTCCTTCAATACGACATGGTGATAGTCAGGGGTAAAAAAGGAATAAAGCTGTTGGTCAACGATTTCCACTGCTTCTTGCTGCGGGAACCGCTCGTTGATTTCTTCTGTGGAAAATGTCAGCCCTGTGAGCGGTCGACCGAAGTTTTTTCGTTGCTGCGCCGTTGCTTGCAACGAGTCAAAGGACAAGGCTTGATACGTTTCTTTTAGCGTTTCAAGTGCAAACTGCGGTTCATTGACTGCCGTCGCTTGATTGGCTTTGACCGCTGCGTAAAAAACGATTTCCGTAGGCGTCTCACTTACCGTCAACCATTGCGTTTGCAGTGCCGTATAGGCAAATTCGTATTGATACACTTCATTGGCTAACGTTTCTTGGCTAAGTGCAGCTGGTTGATTCGTTTCTTTGTAGCTGCGACCGAAAAATTGATAGCCATCCGTCGAGAAACCTTTTAAGGCTTGGAAGCTGCCCTGTTCCACCAATGGAAATTGACCATTTTGTGGTTGATTTTGGCGCGAAGAAAGCACGATGCGATCCTTATCATGGCTAACATGATGATCGATATATTGCGAAACATAGGCTTCATTGGATTGAACAGCACCTTTGGTGGCATTGCCAAGGTCTTGTCCGTAAACTAGTTCCGCTTCCCCAGAACCACTCAATTGAACCCGCCAGAACCAGCAATCTTGTGCCAATTGGAAATCAACTTGGTAATCGATGGACTGGTACGTCCCAGTCCAAGTCAGCTGTTTTTCTGAGTAGGCAAAGGCACTGTTAGCATTTGAACCGATCAAGGGAATAAAGGACAACTCCCCCGCCTCACGCAGACGTAGATAGATTTGATTCAAACTACCATCTAGCGCATTTCCGTTCAACTGATTGATCATCACACCGTGACTTTGGATCTCATATAAATCACCGTTTGGTAAAAACGTCACGGTCGTATTTGCGTTATTCATCACTATTTTTTTCGTCATAGAAACCTTCCTATCTTACCTAACTAATTGCAGGGTTGTTTGTTGGGTGTCTCGGCTGTTCCCACCAATCATGATGTGGAATTTCCCTGGATCACTGCTTAATTGTTGGTTGCTGTGGACATAGCGCAGCAGTTCTTCCGTGATCTCAAATTGAACGGTTGCTGATTCGCCAGCCTCTAGCCAAATTTTCTTAAAGCCTTTCAGTTCTTTCACTGGGCGAACCACTTCACCGACTAAATCGCGAATGTAGCATTGGACCGTTTCCCAGACCGCTGCTGTTCCTTGGTTCGTAACAGTGATGGAAGCCGTGACCGTTTGATCTTTGGTCATAGTCGGCTGATCCAACGTCACCGCAGAATACGCAACTGGGCTATAACTCAAGCCAAACCCAAATGGATATTTGGCATAATTGGAGACATCCAAATATTTCGAGACATATTTTTCATCCGGTGCACTTTCATAAGGACGACCGGTATTGTCAACGTTGTAATACACAGGAACTTGTCCAACGGTTTCTGGGAATGACATGCTCAAGCGACCGCTTGGATTGTATTCTCCCCACAGGATCTGAGCAAGTGCGTTTCCGCCTTCGGTTCCAGGGAACCAAGCCTCGACGATCGCTTTGGCTGCATCTACACCTTGCAAATCAAGAGGACGACCGTTATAAAGAGTTACGATCAATTGCTCGTTGTATTCTTTTAAGGTTTCAACCAAGGACAATTGGGCTTGCGGCAAACGAATGTCGCTGCGGCTGGCAGCTTCGCCGCTCATCCATTCCTGCTCTCCTAGTGCTAAGACCACTTTATCGGCTGCCTTCACTAATTCGATTGCTTCTTGGATCGCCGTTTCAGACGGTGCAAAATAATCAAAGGGCTCTTGACCGATCAACAGATCCGCACCCAAGGCTTGGGCACCCTCCACTAAAGTCACTACTTCTTCTTGTTTCCCTTGCCAAGACCAAGCACCTAATAGATCACGGGAGTGAGCGCCTGGGCCCACGATCGCGACTTTTTCGGTTTTCTGCAACGGCAGGACACCTTCATTTTTCAACAACACCATTGATTTCTTTGCGATATCGCTGGCGATCTCTCGGTGTTCTTGAGACAAAACAGTGGCTGCTTCAGCGGCTTCATCAGCGCCGCGGTATGGATTTTCAAATAGCCCTAGCTCATTTTTTAAGGTCAAGATTCTTAGCACCGCTTCATCGACTAAGGCTTCCTCAACGGTGCCTTCTGCGATCAACTCTTTCAAGTTATCGGTGTAGCAAGTCGTCATCATCTCGATATCGACCCCAGCTTTGATGGCTAGTTCAGCGGCATGTTTTTCATCCTCCGCTGCGCCATGAGCGATCACTTCTTTGATTGCTGCCCAGTCAGAGATCACAACGCCTTCAAACCCGAATTCTTCTCGCAAAACATCGCGGAAAAGCCAGCGATTGGCCGTTGCTGGAATGCCGTCTACCGTATTAAAGGAGGTCATCACCAGCTTGGCACCAGCATCAAGGGCTGCTTTATAGCCTGGCAAATAACTTTCTCGCAGTTGGCGTTCTGACATATTGACCGTGTTGTAATCGCGACCACCGATAGCCGCACCGTAAGCCGCAAAATGTTTGACACAAGCAGCCACGCGGTTGAAATCCGTTCGCAGATCATCCCCTTGATAGCCTTTGACAAAGGCTTCAGCGAAACGACTGTTCAAGTAAGGATCTTCCCCCGTCGATTCCATGACACGGCCCCAGCGTGGGTCTCTTACTAAGTCCATCATCGGTGAAAAGGTCACATGCAAGCCAGAAACAGCTGCTTCTTTGGCAGATACTTCCGCCATTTTCTCCGCTGCTGCCAAATCCCATGAACTACCTAATCCTAATGGAATCGGGAAAATCGTCCGAAAGCCGTGAATGATGTCCGCCATCAATATCGTCGGGATATTCAAGCGGTTATTGGCGATATACTCTTTTTGGACGCGGATCGCTTCTTTTGCACCAGAAACACCTAGCGTTGTTCCCGCGTTGTTGATGTTTTCTTGTGTCAGTCCTAAGTCGCCCATCGGACCTGTTTTCTCTTCTGCTTTATCTGAATAAAAAGCCGTTGCCAGTTGCAGCAACTGATCGATTTTTTCATCTAAGGTCATTTCTGAAAGTAGTTCGGTTAATTTCTGCTGTTCCATTTTTATTCATCCTTTGCTTTCTTCAAATTGGACTTCTGCTTCTAAAGGGAAATGATCGGAGGGAAAACGACGATCATAAGAATCCGTTAGACAGGCGGTTTTGACCACCGTGAAGCCTTTCGTATAGATATAATCAATTTCTTCTAGTTCTTGCCATGGTAACGTATAAATAAAATTTTGATAGGAGCCTTTTGGCCCATGATGGGGCTTTTGTCCATGTTCTTTGGCATTTTGAAAATGCTGCTCTAAGTACCGATGCACCCGCTCCGTTGGCTCCGCATTCAAGTCGCCCATCAGCAATACAGGATAGCGTTCGATCTGATCTGCCAGCTGCTCAAGGATCACTTTCATCCCTTCAAAACGAGCCATTTCTGAAATATTATCTAAATGAGTCGTGATAGCAAGAAACGGCGGATTCTTTTTTTCCTGCAAGACTGCCCAAACACATAAGCGTGAATACGCAGCTTCTGGATGAATACTTGGTTCAGTCGGTGTCAATGACAACCAAAACGAACCTGAAGCTAATAACTCGAAAGCCTCTTTTTGATAATACAGTCCGATGCCTTCGCCTAAGCCATCACCGTCACGTTCAGCCGTGACGGAAGCATACTGCGCTAACTTTGCTAAATCTGCAAATTGGCTGGGACGAGCTTCTTGGATCGCCAGAACATCCCAGTCGTAGTAATCGATCAAGGAGCAGACCGCCTCCGATCGATAGTGCCATTGCCATTCTTGGTCATAGTCGGTATCGACTCGTAGATTATAGGTTGCTGCTTTCATCTGCATTCATTTCCTTTGAGTAATTTTGTGATTTGCTGCATCTCACGTCGGATTTGTTTCGCTTCGCCGCCGCCATGCCCTTTATTTAAGTAAATACGTAATTCTTTCGGTCCAGGAATCTTTTTATAGGAAACGAAGAAATCTTCCATGGGACAGATGGGATCAGCACTGCCGACCGATGTATAAACAGGACCAGTTATCTGATGAGCAAAATACTTCAAATCAAAATAACTCATGACTTGATAGATCGTTTCCCGCGTTTCTGGAAATTGTTCGATATACTCTTGAATCACCTGGTAACTTCCTGTTTTTTGTTCGATCCGATGGACAAGATTGGAGTGGCTTGGCACATCGGCAAACGTCGCAAAAATCGGGACGTTCGTTAATGCGTTGACCAATAAGGCGATGCCGCCTCCTTGTGAGCCGCCTCTTAAAATAATGCGCTGCGGATCGATTTCCGGTATCTGTTGAAGGACTTCTAGTGTGCGCAAACTATCTGCGACCAATCGCTTCATATAAAAATCTTCTTTTTTCAAGATGCCGCGTCCAAAAGGTGCTTCATGCTGCGTGGTTTCATAGGGAACCTGATCTTGCGTGCGTCCCCCTTGTCCGCGATTGTCGATGACAAGACAGCCGCAGCCGATCAATAACCAATGAGCAAATTGGAACGGTTCTTGCACATGATTCATATAGCCTAAAAAATCAATCACGATTGGACAATCTGCCGCTTGTTCTGGCAGCAGCAGATGCCCATAGATCGTTTCATTACCAAGACTTTGAAAAGAAATCGTAAAACAATCAATCCCTTTCAGCAAAGGCGCTTGTTTGGTTCTTTCAAAGGCTAGCGGAAGGGTGTCAAGTTCTTGTTGGACCGAAGCCCAAAAATAGGATCGATCCGTCGCTGTGGATTCAGTCATTTGTCTCTTCCCCCTTCGCTAATACTTTATTGAAAAACAACACTTGGACAAAGGCTGAGCCTGAGATCCCTAAACAAATAAATAAGAATAGGTTCACTTTGCTGCACAATACAAAGACAAGAATGGGGATCACCAATAAAATGATCGCATTCGCCGTACTGCTAAGAACCGCATAGGCCGTTTCTTTTGCTGTTTCTTGCAATGATTGGGCAAACAAGCTGTACAAGAGAACGAACACGACGAGATACAGCGCAGCCAAGCTGACGAGGATCACGGCTAAAACGCCAAAGTAAGGTGTAATCATCATCAAGGAATAGATCAACCCAGCAAAGACTGCGACATACGCAATAATAAGACCTTCTAAGAAGAGCCCACGTTTGAGGTTGCTTAAGAATGCTTGCTTGTATCGCTGCCAAATCGGGACATCCCGTTCCTTGTACAATTGATCGATCGTCTGATACAGCGCGATCAATGCTGGTCCTGCGAGAATCAGCGTCATCGCTGGAATCATAAAGAGAAAACTAACAATGATCATATCTGCTAAAAAAGCAAAGACCCGATAGTACCATCCTTCATAAGAAAATAGTCGATTCATTATGATCCTCCAATCAAAACTTGCTGATTTGTGCTGCGGGTGCTACGTAAACTTGTTTCTTGCCTTCTTGTGAATTTGGGTCGTTTCTCAACGTACAGTTTTCTGGGTTGCAGCTTGCAGCTTGCATGTCTCACTACGTGAGCCAATCGCAGTGATTCTTTGTACGGTCACTACGCTCCCTGCGGTCGCCTAGTACTTTGAAACATCAGATTTTGCGCAAAGTACGCGCAAAACCTGTGTTTCAAAGCAAAGGAGAGGAAAGGTCTTTTTTTTGGCTTCCTTTCCTCTCCTATGGGGGTTATTTTAGTCGTTCGCGGTTTTCGGCCATTTTTTCAGTTTTAATGTCTTTGATTGCATCCCAGTTGTTTGAATCTAAGAAGCTTTCAAAGTCGGTTAGTGTGCTGTCAAATGTTCCTTCATCTTTTGAACGGATCAATGAGATGATCGTGCTGTTGATTTTGGTTTTGATGGCTGTGTTTGAACGTGCTTCAGCAGTTCCAGCATCTGGATCCGTATTTTCGATCACAAAGTGTGGATACAATTTGCCTTCGCCCCACTCTTGCATTTGAGTCAACGCATTTTCGGTTTTGACTTTCAGTGCATTGACACGGTCATTGTTAAAGTAGTTGAAACGGCTGATACCATATTTTTTGTTGTAGCCTTCGTTGTCGGTTTGTTCCATTTCTTTGATTTCTGGCAAGTAATCGATTTTGCCTTCATCGTTGTATTCATACGTCACGCCTTCAACACCGAATTTTGTCAAAATTTGTCCTGGTTCATCGATCAAGTACGTGAAGAGTTGGGTTACTTTTGCTGGATCCGCCGCATCTTTTGTGATGTAGTTGATCAACCAGCCAGAGATTCCTGTTTGGTTCAAGGTTGCTTCACGACCAGACGTGCTGGCAGGGCCATCGATTGCGATGTAGCGTGTGTCAGAGTTTTTCATGAATTCAGTGAAGTTCCCACCTTGTCCGCTCGTTCCTGCGACTAAGATCGTTGCATAGTCCCCTTGTTTTACTTTTTCATCATAGGTTGGACCGTCATCGGTAAAGCTGTCATCACTGATGTTGCCGTCACGATACACTTGATTGAAGGTTTTCAACCATGAGATATATTCTTCATCTAAATTACGGTCGTAGAACGCACCATCTTCATCTTCTAATGGAACACCTAAGAAATCTTGCAATTTATCTAAGAATGGTCCTGCTGTTTCGCCGATCGTTGTGAAGCCCATTGGTGTTAAATCAGGGAATTTCTCGCTGATTTCTTTCATGACTTTCACATAGTTTTCTGGAGTCGAAACATCTGGTTTGCCTAATGCTTCATAGACATCTTCACGGATCACAAAGTTGTCGTTGACGGGAATATTGCCGCTTTCGTAGTCTGCTGCTGTGTTGGAATAGTTTGGATAGCCATAAGTTTTGCCATCATCTAAAGCAAACCATTTGAAGGTATCTTCGGTCACGACATTCATCAAATACGGATCGTATTGTTCCGCTAAATCGTTCAATGAGTATGCCCAACTATCAGCTTTTGTGGCTGCTTGGCTGGTTTTATCCATCAACGTCACGATATCAGGCATATCACCACTTGAAATCAAAGCATTTAATTTCGAATCATCCCCTGAAATAAATTCAATATCAATGTTCAAATCTTTTTTGATTTGGGCTGTCGTCACATCTTCACCAAATGGCAAAGCTGTCCAGTCTGAATTGATGTACCATGTGATCTTGGTTGGTTCTTCTTTGGTATCGAGTTTCCATGCTGGTGTCTTTTCATCTAACTCATACCGATCTTTGATAGAAAAATCCGAACTGCTGGCATTGTCTGAGCTGCCGCCACATGCTGCTAAGCTGAGTAATGCTGATGCTGCCAATAAACCGCCTACTACTTTTTTCATGTCTATCCCTCTTTCTATTCTTTTACTGCACCGGCCATCATACCGCCGATAAAGTGTTTTTGAAGCAATGGATATATAATTAAAATTGGCACTGTCGTGATGACGATCGTAGCCAACTGAACCCCACGGGTCGTTGCTTGGACGATAAAGTCGGTACTACCGCTTTCAGTCATCGTACTCAAGTTGGATTGGACGATGATTTCATAAATCTTCATTTGCAGCGGATAGAGATACTCTTTTGTGATATACAGTTTTGTCGTCATAAAATCGTTCCATTGGCCAACCCCGTTGAACAAGATGATGGTTGCCAAGGCCGGTTTCGTTAATGGTAAGAAGATTTTATAGAAGATTTGGAATTCACTTGCACCGTCGATCTTCGCAGATTCTTCGAGTGAAGGCGGAATCTCACGGAAAAAGTTCATTAAAATCACGACATCATAGTAGCTGAACAAGGCTGGAATAATGTAGACCCAGAAAGAATCCAGTAATCCTAGCGAGCGAATCAGCAAGTATGTTGGAATCATCCCACCACTGAAGTACATGGTGATGACCCCCATCGTTGTATAGATGTTGCGGCCGACCAAGCGTGATTTACTCAATCCGTAAGCCACGATCGCACAAAACAAGGTATGGGTCGCAGCCCCAAGAACCGTTTTTAACACTGAGATCAAGAAGGCACGGGGGATACTTGCGTCAGAAAAAACTTTCCGATAGTTTTCCCAGGTAAAGCCTTTGGGCCATAACACGAGGCCGTTGCCCGCTAATCCAGAACTAGAAGACACGGAGGAAACCAAGATATTCCAAATCGGTACGATGATCATCAATGAGAATAAAATCAAGATCACGGTATTGAAGAAGTAAAACCACGTGTTTTCTTTTGCTTTTCTTTTGATCATGTTTTTTCCTCCTATAAGATAACTGAATTGCCGTTGTTCAACTTGCGGGTCACTCGATCCGTGATCACCAATAAGATGACAGAAATGACCGCGATCCCCAAGCCGACAGCAGTTGCATAAGAGAAATCACCTTGCGTCAACCCCATTTTATAAACGAAGGAGTTGATGACTTCTGAACGGTTTTGGTTCTGTGAATTCATTAAAACTAATGTTTGATCTAGGTTTGACCCTAAGATACCGCTCACATTCAGAATCAAGTTTAAGGAGATGATCGGTGTCAGTAATGGCAATGTGATTGAACGAATCTGTCTTAGCTTGCTGGCACCATCGATTCGTGCGGCTTCATAAAACGTTGGATCGATCCGCGACATACCTGCCAAGTAAAGGATCGTTCCCCAGCCGACTTCTTTCCATAGATCAGAAAGGACCGCGATCCACCAATATTTGCTTGGATCCAATAGATGATTGACCCCTTTGTCCATCAATCCTACAGACATCAGCACTTGGTTGATAAAGCCGTTCGTTGACAGCCAAGAAATCATCATCCCACCTAGCACGATCCATGAGAAAAAATGGGGAATGTATGAAACCGTTTGAATAAATTTCTTCAAGCGGCCATCTTGCATTTCAAAAATCATAATGGCTAACACAATCGGGATCGCAAAACCTAAACCTAATTTCAATAAGCTGATGGCTAACGTATTTCTAACCGCTTCCCAGAAAAAACTGTCATTCATAATGATACGGAAATTCTCTAACCCGACCCATGGTGCTGATGAAATCGTGTCAATCACCGTATAGTTTTTGAAAGCGATTATAATTCCGTAGATCGGAATATAATTAAATACGATCATAAATGCCACGCCGGGAAAAACCATCCAGTGAAGCTGCCGTTGACTATAAAACTTTTGCAGTTTACTCATACACAAAATCTCCTTCTTTCTATCCTCGCAACACTACCTATATCTCCACATTTTGGTGAAACGTTTCTACAAAAAGATTATATCCGCTGCCAATCGAAAATGCAAGCCTTTCCAATTATTTTTTTCAGCTTTTCTTTTTTCACAAATTTTGTTGGGTTCCTCACAAATAAAAAAGCTTTCATATCAGCTTTTTCAAAAGAAATAATTTTTACAAACATTTCCGTTTAATCAAATTTCACAAATATTGTATTTTTTCAACATCGATTAATTCTCAGAAATCATTAAAAAATAAAAAGAAACGTTTCACCAAGAACACAAAAAAGCAGCAACCATCGCTGATTGCTGCTTCGTTCTATTCACTTCTTTGGGGATAGCCAAAATGGTCATAGGCTAACGGCGTTGCGATCCGCCCACGCGAGGTGCGTTTCAAAAATCCTTTTTGGATCAAAAACGGTTCGTACATATCTTCCACTGTTTCGGTTTCTTCCCCGATATTGACAGCGATCGTACTTAATCCCACCGGGCCGCCTTGATACAATTCGATCATCGTGCGGATCAATTTCTGATCGATATAATCCAAGCCAGCATGATCGACTGCCAAAAGCGCCAATGCCTGGTCAGCAACGGTGCGATCGATCAACCCATCCGCTTGCACTTGCGCATAATCGCGAACTCGTTTAAGCAACCGGTTGGCGATCCGTGGAGTGCCTCGGGATCGGCGGGCGATTTCGATCGCCCCTTCTTCCACGATATCCGTTTCAAAGATCGACGCAGTCCGCTGCACGATCTCTTTTAAATCATGGTCTTCATAATATTGCATATGAGAAATGATCCCGAAACGATCCCGTAGTGGCGCCGAGAGCATCCCCGCCCGCGTCGTTGCGCCGACTAAGGTAAACGGCGGGAGCGGAAAATGAACTGGGTGAGCCGTTGTCCCTTGCCCCACCATGATATCCACATAAAAATCTTCCATTGCCGAATAAAGCATTTCTTCGGCGACACGAGGCAAGCGATGGATCTCATCGATAAACAGAACATCCCCCGGCTGCAGCTCATTCAAGATTGCAATCAAATCCCCTGGTTTTTCGATCGCAGGACCGCTGGTCGTCTTGATTTGGACCTGCATCTCGTTGGCGATCACCATTGCCATCGTTGTTTTCCCTAAGCCTGGCGGACCATATAAGAGGACATGATCCAACGCTTCTTCTCGATTTTTCGCCGCTTGGATATAAATCGAAAGCTCCTGCTTGACTTTGTCTTGTCCGATATATTGGGCAAGGGTTTGCGGACGCAAGGATTTTTCGATGATCTCTTCTTGTTCTGTGCTTTCTGGCGAAACAATTCGTTCATCCATCGTTTACTTGCTCCTTACTTTTTCATCATCAATCGGAGAGCTTCCCGCAAGTACTCATCCGTCGATTTTGTGGTATTCGCCGCTAATTGTTTTTCGGCTTTCTTGACTTCTTTTTCGCTATAACCCAATGCTTTCAAGGCTTCCATCGCTTCATCTAAAGCAGTCGTTGCTACGCTTAGAGGAACGATCGCTTCTTCTCCAACCAGTTCAGCCACTTTGCCTTTCAAGTCTAGGATCATTTGCTGCGCCGTCTTTTTACCGACACCTGGGAACTTAGTCAAATAATTGACGTCCCCATTTTCGACTGCCGTGATCAACCCTGTATGGTCTTCATTGGCCATGATTGCTAACGCACTCTTTGGTCCAATACCTGAGACACTGATCAATTTTAAAAACAACTGCTTGCCTTCGATCGTGGCAAAGCCGTAGAGACTATGAGCATCTTCACGAATCACTTGGTGCAGATAGATTTTTACTTCTTGGTTCAACTTGCCGCTAAATGAATACGGATTGCCAAAAGCGATCTGATAGCCGATGCCATGTGTCTCAACGACGATATACGCCGGTAAGATATCCGTTACTTTTCCTATGATATATTCGTACATGTGCTTTCCTTTCTGTACATATGTTCCCTTTATTGTAGCACAGACGAGAGGGCAAAAAAAGGACTGTGAACGAAGGAAAAGGCTTAGCAGGAAACAAACGGAGGAAAAACCGTTGTTTCAGTCGCATTTTTTCAAACGAGACATGCTGCTGCGTCTTTTTTTCGCACACAGTTCCTAATACTTACTCAACGAGTGATTTGAATTCGCCATAGCCTTTTTCATCCATTTCTGCTAAAGGGATGAACTTCAATGCTGCCGAGTTGATACAATAGCGCAAACCGCCTTTGTCCTGAGGACCGTCTGAAAAAACATGTCCTAAATGAGAGTCAGCTTCTTTGCTGCGGACTTCTACCCGATGCATGCCGTGAGAAAAATCGGCTTTTTCTTGAATATCTTGGCGACTGATCGGTTTCGAAAAGGACGGCCAGCCACAACCTGCGTCATATTTATCAGTAGAAGCAAACAATGGTTCTCCGTTGACGATATCAACATAGATCCCTTTTTCATAAAAATCATCATACTCGCCAGTAAAGGGGCGTTCGGTTGCATTTTCTTGGGTCACCGCATATTCGATCGGCGACAATTTTTCTTTTAATTCTTTTTTATCTGTCATTTTTTCACCTGCTTTTCCTCTAGACTCATCCTGTATGCTCTATCATGCCTTTTTTCTTAGCGAATGTAAAATGACTTGCTCAAATTGCTTAAGGGTTTTGCAGCTTTTGCCAACGAGTCGTTGGTTCCGCAAAGTGGTAAAAATGCGGTTGGTCTTTTGTATAGATTTCTTCGGTTAAGACAGCTTCTGGCAAGTTGCCAAACAACCCAGCCGCAAAAAAATAGGTGTGTGCTTCTTTGAGGTAAAAGAACAGGCTCGAGCCGCATTGACTGCAGAATCCTCGCTGTGCCCACTCAGAAGAATCGTAACGTCGCAGCCACTTCGCTCCTTGAAGAGCCATCTGGTCCTCAGCGCATGGCGCAAGAGCAAACATTGGTCCGCCGTGAAATTTCTGGCAGAGACTACAATGACAAACCGTGATTTCTTTCGCAACTCCCGTCAAGTTGATCGTGACTTTGCCGCAAAGACAACTACCAGAAACATCCATCCTTATTCCTCCTCCGTAAACTCTTGCAACAACTGATAGACCGTAGCGACAGGAAATCCTACGATCGTATAAAAATCGCCGTTTATCGATGAGACAAATATTTTGGCTCCCCCTTGGATCCCATAGGCGCCCGCTTTGTCTTGGTACTCATCTAAGGCAAGATACTTGTCGATCTCTTGATCCGTCAAAGGACGAAACACAACTTCCGTCGAAACCACTGCTTCGCGTTGCTGTTTGCCTTTTTGCAAAACGACGGCGGTATGCACCCAATGGGTCCGTCCGCTCATTTTTCGCAACATCGACCGAGCATCTTTACGGTCGACTGGCTTTCCTAAGATCTCTTCACCCACCACGACCGTCGTATCGCTCGCGATCACCAGATCTTCAGGATAGGTTTGCGCAATAGCCGCCGCTTTTTCGGCTGCCATCCGTTGGACATAAGGGATCGCCGCTTCGTTTGGTCGGACCGACTCGTCGATATCCGCTGGTATGACCGCAAATTCCGAGACTAACTCCGCTAATAATTCTTTGCGCCGCGGCGACTGTGAAGCCAAAATAATCATTCCATGCCACTCCTTGCTCGATGAGGATCTTGAATCCGTTTGAACATCCGCTCCATGTCGCTGTTGGTGAAATGGATCAGCACCGGGCGACCATGGGGACAGTTGAAGGGATTCTCGCATTTCGCTAAATCTTGCAACAAGATCCGGGCTTGTGCTTCATTCAAATAGTGATTGGCTTTGATGGATCGTTTGCAGCTCATCATGATCGCTGTTGCTTCACGAAACTTTTTGACACTGACACTTCCTGTGGTCAATAACATATCGATCATTTCGCGGATGATGGCTTCTTCTTCACCGCTAGGGTACCACGTCGGGTGCGCCCGGACGATGAAACTATTGGTCCCAAAAGATTCCAGATGGATCCCGACTTCTGCCAGCTTTTCACTTTGGTCCTGCAATTGCAGCGCATCGCTGTTGGGATAATCCAAAACGATCGGCACTAACAATTCTTGCAGGTCATTGGTCACTTCGCCGATTTTTTCGCGGTAGTACTCATATTTGATTCGTTCTTGTGCCGCATGCTGGTCGACGATATATAGACCCGCCTCGCTTTGGGCAAACAAATAAGTCCCATGCATCTGCCCAAAATAATCCAGTTGGGGAAAACGCTCCTTCGCTGGTTCTTCTTCCAGCAACCGTTCGACCGTTTTCAGGTAGTTGCGGTCATCCCCATGCATTTCAGGGTGCAGAGTCGCTTGACTTTGCAGATCTTGCGCCGTAAGCTCTGGCGTCTCATCTGGGAGAAAGACTGGCGCTTCTGGCAGCGACGCTTTTGTTTCCGTCTGGCCTTCCACAAATGGTTTTCGGACAGGCTTATTTGGCAGCGTCTCTTCCAAACTGCGAAAGGTTTCCTCGGTTTCTTCCAACAGGTTTTCGCTAGATTCCTGTGGCATTTCTGGAAGTTTTCCACCTTCCTCCACAGGTTTTTCCACAGAGTTATCCACAGTCTGTTGATAAGTGTTGCCCTGCACCTCAAATTTCCCTGTTTCGCGATTATAAGACAACCCAGAAGTCGAATTTCCTGCTGACTCCAGTTCCAAGCCAAGCTGCTGGGCTTTTGGCTGATCGGCCACTTTTTTCTTGAAACGCAGATTGTCAGCCGCGTTAGGAATCAAATTGATTTCCCGCAGCGCCTCATTGATGGCTTTACTGATTAGCTTGGTCAATTCTTCTTCTTTTGACAAACGAACTTCTTGCTTAGTCGGATGAACGTTGACATCGACTAATAAGGGGTCCATTTTGATTTCAAGGACAGCTAATGGAAAACGACCGACCATCAATTTTGATCCGTAACCAGCAACGATCGCTTTATTCAAAGCGAAATTGCGAATATAACGACCATTGATGATCGTGGATAAATAGTTGCGGCTGGCTCGGGTGACTTCTGGCAGTGACACAAAGCCAGTGACTTTAAAGTCGAGGTCCTCAGTATCGATCGCGATCATTTTTTTGGCGGTTTCCACCCCGTAGATCCCTGCGATGGTTTGTTTTAACTGCCCACTTCCAGTGGTGCTCAACATCTTATTGCCTTCATGAACGAGACGAAAAGCCACTTCTGGATGGCTCAGGGCGATCCGATTGACGATATCGCCGATGTTCGCTAGTTCCGTTTGCAGCGTCTTGACATATTTCAAACGTGCCGGTGTATTGTAAAAGAGGTTTTCCACAGTGATCTTGGTTCCTTGCCGCAAGTTGGCAGGCAGATGCTCTTCAACAGCGCCGCCTTTTAAGCGCACAAAGGAGCCTTGTTGGGCGCCTTTGACTGCCGTTTCAATCGAGAGGATCGAAACCGAAGCGATACTAGGCAAAGCTTCCCCGCGAAACCCGAGGGTACGTATTCGAAACAAGTCATCCCGATTGTGGATTTTACTGGTGGCGTGGCGTTTAAAGGCAGTCAAGACATCTTCTTCTGCAATTCCTTCGCCATTATCGATGACTTGGATTTTACGCAAGCCCGCTTCTTCAATAAAAATATCGATTTGGGTACTGCCGGCATCCACGGCGTTTTCAACTAATTCTTTGACGACAGAAGCCGGTCGCTCAACGACTTCTCCTGCCGCGATTTGGTTCGCCAGACGTTCGGATAACTCTTGGATCTTTCCCATCTGCTGACCTTCTTTCTAAATTCGTTTTTGCAGCTCGTACAATGTATTCAGAGCATCCATCGGGGTCATTTCCAACAGATTCAATTTCTTCAATTGATCGATGACGCCGATTTCTTCCGTAGATACTTCACTAAACAACGACAACTGCTGACTTTCTTCGACGACGGGTTTTGGTTGTACCGTCGGTTCATGTTCTTCCAGCGCTTTTAAGATCGTGGCTGCGCGCTGTAAGAGTGCACTTGGCAGTCCAGCGATTTTGGCTACATGGATCCCATAGCTTTTATCTGCGGGACCTTCCATCATCTTATGCAAGAAGACGACTTCGCCTTCTTTTTCAACGGCACCAACATGGACATTGCGCAAGTGCGCCAATTCCTCATCTAAAACCGTCAGCTCATGATAATGGGTGGAGAAAAGTGTTTTGGCATGAACTTCTTTGTGGATATATTCAATGATGGCTTGTGCCAATGCCATCCCATCATAGGTCGCAGTCCCACGCCCTAACTCATCAAACAAAATCAAGCTGTTAGGCGTTGCATGACGCAGCGCTTGGTTGGCTTCCATCATCTCCACCATAAACGTGCTTTGACCGGCGATCAGGTCATCGCTGGCACCGATGCGAGTAAAGATCCGATCAAAAATCGGCATCTCTGCAGATTGTGCGGGTACGAAACAGCCGATCTGCGCCATAATGACTAGCAAGGCAAACTGCCGCATGTACGTACTTTTCCCAGACATATTTGGGCCTGTGATCAACAAGATCTCTGTTTCTTCATCCATCACGATACTATTCGGAATGTACTCTTGGTGACCAAGGACTTTTTCCACTACAGGATGACGGCCGTCGATGATCGATACCGCTCGTTTTTTCGCTACTGTTGGCCGCACGTATTGGTAGCGTTCCGAAACTGTGGCGAAACTTTGTAAGACATCGACCGCACTGACGGCTTTGGCTAGCTTTTGTAGACGGGTGATACTCTTTTTCACTTCTTCACGGACGTCAAGAAACAGGCGGTATTCCAAATCCACCGATTTCTCTTCGGCTTCTAAAATCAAAGTCTCCAGTTTTTTCAACTCGGGTGAAATAAACCGTTCCGCATTGGCTAACGTTTGCTTGCGCTCGTAGCGAGAGGTATCTAAATTCACTAGATTGGCTTTCGTGATCTCAATGTAATAGCCAAAGACGCGGTTGAACCCAACTTTCAGGTTTTTGACTCCCGTCGCTTGGCGTTCGTTGGCTTCTAATTCCGCCAGCCATTGCTTGCCGTTACGCATCGCTGTACGGTATTCATCTAATTGTTGATGGAACCCGTCTTTGATGATGTTGCCTTCTGTGATCTGCAACGGGGCATCTTCATCGATCGCCGCTTCGATCAGTGCAACCAAATCATCTAGGGGCGTTAATTCCAGCAGCAAGTCATTCCACTCGCCACGGTTGATGCCTTGCAACAATTGCGCGATCAAAGGCACTTGCTTCAAAGAAGATTTTAACTGCAGCAAATCGCGGCCATTGACATTTCCGAAGGCGACCCGTCCGACTAAGCGTTCCATGTCATAGACTTTCGTCAGCGCTTCTTGCAGATCTGCTCGCTCAAAGAAACTGTCCAGTAACGATTGGACCATTTCTTGGCGGGCAGTGATTTTCTTTGGCTGGATCAAGGGACGGTCTAACCATTGCTTTAACAAACGGCCACCCATTGCGGTTTTTGTCTCGTCCAGCAACCACAAAAGAGTCCCTTGTTTTTTGCCGGTTCGAATCGACTGCGTCAATTCTAAGTTGAATTTGGAATAATGATCCATTTTCAAGGCATGATCGGGCTGATATTCCACGGCTTGTTGAATATGCGCTAAACTGCGTTTTTGGGTGATCGCCAAATAACTTAGCAACTTCCCTGTGACTACTTTTTCTAACTCTTGGGAGAGAGGTTCTGTTAAAAATTGAAATTCGGCATTTTCTTCCAACGTTTCTTGCTTAGAAAACACGACATTCAAGCGATTGGTCAGTGTTGTTTGCAATGACTCAGGGATCTCGCTGCACAAAACGACTTCTTTCGTTTGCAGAGCGGCGGCCTCATTGACGACAGCTTCTTCATCTTCCAATTGCGCTGCTTTTAATTCACCGGTACTTAGATCGACATAGGCAAAGCCAAAACGCTCCCCTTGCTGCAAAACAGCTGTCAAAAAGTTGTTTTCTTTGGCGGATAGGCCTTTGCTGTCCATCACCGTTCCCGGCGTGATCAGTTGAACGACTTCGCGTTTGACCATTCCTTTGGTGGTTTTTGGATCTTCCACTTGCTCACAAATCGCTACTTTGTAGCCTTGCTCGATCAAGGTGTCGATGTAATTGCTGGCAGCGTGGTAAGGCACCCCACACATAGGGATCGGTTCCTCCGCATTTTTGTTGCGGCTGGTTAACGTCAGTTCTAAAATTTGTGTTGCCTTGACAGCATCCTCATTAAATAATTCATAGAAATCCCCTAAACGATAGAATAAAAAAGCATCTTGGTACTGAGCCTTGATGCTTAAATACTGTTCCATCATCGGGGTATTTTTAGTTTTTTGAGGCATTGGTTT
This sequence comes from Enterococcus sp. DIV0421, assembly GCF_051713745.1. Lineage (NCBI taxonomy): Bacteria > Bacillati > Bacillota > Bacilli > Lactobacillales > Enterococcaceae > Enterococcus > Enterococcus sp. DIV0421. The sequence continues at coordinate 1,911,774 of NZ_JBIOQM010000001.1, read as the reverse complement.
CATCCTCCTCGATGGCTTTATTCATTTTCTTTTGGATCTCCGTCGTGACATATTGCAGCAATTCATCTGCTTGCAGTAACGCTTGGCGATAAGCAACCACTAAAGGATGCTGCTCGTATTCGTTTGTCAATGACGCATAACGCTGCTCGGCAGCTTTTTTTGCTTCGGTTTTCTCATAATGCTCAAATTGAACGATCTCTTTTTGCGCTTGCTTCAGCGCTGCTTCCAGCTCCAATAGCCCTTGGTTTTGCAAAGCTCGTGCTTGAATTTCTTGAAATTCTTGAACGATCGGATGATCAGACAAGAGCCTTTGCAAAGCAGCCAGCTCTTGGGCAACGTGTGGTTCCTTGGCTAATTGCTCTTCCATGCTTCTCCTATTCTGTAAACGGGCGATCTTCACTGATTTGGATCGGACGGATCGATTTTGCTTTACCAGTGGCTTCATCAATCTCAAGCAAGCAAGCCGACAAAATACTGCGGCCTTTTTCAATCACTTCAAACCGTTGCGGCAACGCCGTCAAAAATTTTTCAATGACTGGTTCGCGTTTCATCCCCAAGATCCCATCATAAGGACCAGTCATGCCGACATCTGACAAATAAGCTGTTCCTTGGGGCAAAATCCGCGCATCATTGGTCTGGACATGGGTATGCGTGCCGACGACTGCCGAAACACGGCCATCCAAATACCAGCCCATCGCTTGTTTTTCGCTGGTGGTCTCCCCATGAAAATCCACAAAGATAAACGGTGTACGTTTGCGGGCAATCGCAACCAGTTCATCCATTTTGCGAAACGGATCATCAAGGTCTACCATGAACGAGCGAGCTTGCATGTTGATCACCGCTAATTCAATGGTGTTGACTTTCACAAATACCATGCCGACGCCCGGTGTTCCCTCTGGAAAATTGGCTGGACGAATCATTTTCTTCGCATCGCCAATAAATTCAAAAATGTCACGGTTGTCCCATGTATGATTGCCTAATGTCACGACATCGACACCATCTTGCAAAAATTTCTTATAGATTTTACCAGTGATCCCACGACCCGCCGCCGCATTCTCGCCGTTTGCGATCGTCACCTGTGGCCGATACGCCTTTTTTAATTTTGGAAGGTACTCCGTGATCGTTTCTCTTCCTAATGAACCAACTACATCTCCAATGAATAATACCCGCACACATTTTTCCTCTTCTCTTTTAGCTTCTTTTCTATTATAAGGGTTTTGGTCCAGAAAAAAAAGGTTCTTTCACTTGCGGTTCTTCCCTGCAGCAGGACAAAAAAACACGCTAGACTCTTTCGCATCAGTCTAGCGTTTCGCTCAATTCTCTTAGGAAACAGTGGTGTCCTCTTGTCCTACATGTTCTACGATCGCCACGATCAAATCACGGGCTTTTTCCATCGCTTCCACGGTAATAAATTCATACTGGCCATGGAAGTTTTCACCGCCGACAAATAAGTTCGGTGTTGGGATCCCTTTATAGGTGATTTTCGAGCCATCGGTCCCGCCACGAAACGGTGCTTCGATCGGCGTCACGCCAATCGCTTGCATCCCTGCTCGGGCAGCTTCGATACTGCGGGGATCTTTCTTGATCAAATCCCCCATATTGTAATATTGATCATACAGCGTATAGGTGATACGTTCTTGCCCATAGGCTGTGTTCAGTTCATCAATGATCCCTACGATGTTGGCTTTTCGCTGTTCAAAAAGCGTATGATCGTGATCACGAATGATATAAGAAACTTCTGCTCGACCAATATGTCCCGTCAAATTGTGCAGCAGGTAGAAGCCTTCATACCCGCGGGTGCGTTCAGGAACTTCCTCTGCTGGAAGGGCATCGTCGATTTGGTGCGCGATTTTCAAGGCGTTGACCAAACGACCATAGGCAGTCCCAGGATGCACACTCGTACCGTCGATCGTTATATCGATACGAGCCGCATTAAAGGTTTCATATTCCATATGCCCCACGCGACCACTGTCCATCGTGTAAGCAAATGCCACTGGAAAATCCGCCGCATCAAAGCGATCAGCGCCAGTCCCGATCTCTTCGTCAGGGCCAAAAGCGACCCAGACATCGCCACGCTTATGCGCATCCATCGTTTGTAAGATCCGCAGCGCATCAATGATCTCTGCGATACCAGCTTTATCATCTGCACCCAGCAGGGTCGTTCCATCCGTTGTGATCAACGTTTCGCCGACATAGTCTTTGAGATTAGGAAATTCAGCAGTTGTCATATAAATGGCTTTTTCTTTATTTAAACAAACATCCTTGCCATCGTAATTTTCATGGATCTGCGGTTGAATATTTTCAGCTTCGAAATCTGCCGTATCTACATGGGCAATAAAGCCAATCGCCGTTTTTTCAGGATTGCCAGGTAGACGTCCGATCACAAAACTATTCTTTTCATAGTAAGCAACATCCGCTAACCCCATCTCGATCAACTGATCTTTCAATAAAAGAGCCAACTCAACTTGTCCCTGCGTCGTTGGGATGGTCTGACTCGTGGCATCCGAGCGAGTATTCATTTTTGCATAGGTCAAAAAATCCTTTAAGATTGCTTTCAATTCTGCACGTCCTTTTTCTTCAATTCTTCTACTATCTTTATAACGACAGGGGACGATTGTCCGTTTCGTGGATCACTTGTCGAAAATCAGCAAAGCCAGGTGCTAACCCGCGCAGCAAGATCTCTGCCGTTCCCATATTGGTGGCTAAAGGAATCTCGTACACGTCTGACAAGCGAATCAATGCCGTTACATCTGGTTCATGGGGTTGTGCGGCTAAAGGATCGCGCAAAAAGATCACCATGTCCAAGTCATCTTGCGAAATCATGGCGCCAATTTGCTGGTCTCCTCCCAGCGGCCCTGATTTGTAGCGGTGGACAGGCAACTGGGTTGCTTCTTCGATCCTCTTCCCCGTAGTTCCTGTTGCGAAAAGTTCATGCTGCGCTAAAATTTCTCGATAGGCAGTCACTAATTTTACCATTACATCCTTTTTTCGATCATGAGCAATCAATGCGATTTTCATTTGCTGCATTCCCCCTTTTTTCTATTGTACCAATTTATTTTCTTTGCGACCGAGAAAAAACAAAAAAACATAGCACAGATGCCGCAAATCGACTGTGCTATGTCTAAAGGATTCCTTTTTAAATCAGTTGTAATTCTTTCAAGGCTAACCAGATGCCATCTTCATCATTGCTAGCAGTCACCATATCTGCGACTTGTTGGATCTCAGGGACCGCATTGCCCATTGCCACACCGACACCTGCGGCAGTCAGCATCTCACGATCGTTTTGGCCATCACCAAAACAGATCACATCTTCTTGTGCTATCCCTAATTGTTCCGCGACGCACAGGATCGTTGCTGCTTTGGAGCCTTCTTTTGGAACGACATCCACACTGTTTTCATGCCAACGTACAAAACGCAGTTTGCTGTATTTCTCGTCAAAGAAATGCTCATACTCTTTTCCGTAAAAAGCCAATGCTTGATAGACTTCTTTTTCTTCAGGAAAGTCCATGTCCAACTCAGGAAGTTGGGCACCAAAGGAATGCATCGCTGCTTCCATTTTAGCAATATCCAACGAAGACGCTCGTTTCGCTGTATCCATCCCGACAAAGGCCGTATCGATCCCAAGCTCTTGGGCTTCTGCCACGAAAGCAGCCAATTGCGTTTCATCGAGCAAATTTTTATACACCTGCTGATGCGAAAGAAAGGCGGCTGCCCCATTACATAGAATGTAATTATCAAAGGACAATGAACGAATAATGTCTTGGGCGTGAAAACGACTGCGCCCAGTGGCAACGGTCACGAAATGGCCAGCATCTCGCAGAAGGTCAAGGGCTTTTAGCGTACTATCTAGTGGCTGTTTGTTCGAGTCAAGCAAGGTTCCATCAATATCAAAGGCAAAGAATTTCCGATTCATAAAAGGTTAAGGCTCGCTTTCTATTAAGAAGTAACTAAGATTTTGGTCTTGGTTGCGGTCATTTTTACAAAAAACAGCAAGAAAAACCGTACATACTTATTCTTAACACAAATGACCGCTGATTTCAACGCTCCGTTAAGGGATGATAGCTTCTTCCTGGAGAAATGTTAGAGAAAAGAAAAAAAGAAGCATCGCTGCTTCTTTTTGTAGGTTCTGATTAGTCGACATAGGTCGATTTTGAGTTGTTCAACCACGCGTAACCCAGTCCCATGACCAAGCCACCGCCGATATAGTTACCGATAAAGGCAAAAACTAAATTATGGATCACACTGCCGACAGTCATGCCTGCCAAGTGTCCACCTGAAGCCCAGAAAGCTAAGGTAAACGCTGGGAAGTTAGCGATGACGTGTTCGAAGCCTAAGAAAGCAAAGATGAAGATGATGAAAATGATTGCTGCGACTTTTCCAGCATCGTCTTTCATCCGCATGCTGACCAACACGGCTGTGTTTACCACGATATTAGCGAACATCGCTTCCACTAAAATTTGGATAGTGGATTTTTCTAATTTTGCAGTGATCGAGGTCAGCATAAAGTTGTCTGCGGTCAGCCCTTGAAAAGGTCCCGTTAGCGCAACGATCGAGCCGAAGACCACCCCGCCGATCAAGTTGAATAAGACACACGTAAGCAAAATTTTCAATGCCAAAGGAATACTTAGACGTTTACGGTAAACCCCAACAGTCATATACAACATATTCGATGTTCCTAATTCTGCGTTCATATAAAGAATCATGACTAAAGACCAGCTAAACATAAATGCATACAAAATTTTTCCTAACCCGTGAACCATTGATTCACCTTTCATAGCGATCGCAAAAGCAATAGCTGTTCCGAGGGTTAAGAATAAACAAGCCATCATCGCACGTACAGCGTAACGCAAATAACTACTCTTGATCAAATCGATTTTCTTTTCTATGGATGAATCGATCTTCTCAAATAATGGGGATACTGGATTCATTTTTCTACTCCTTTTATGAAAAATTTTACTTCGTTATAATTTGCACAATACTTCCATATTCTAATGACGAAATGCTGATTTGTAAAGAGATATTTGAAAATATAAGTAATTAATGAAAAATTTCCAGCTTTGTTTTCATCAAATCCAAAGCCAGCTCCATCTTGACTTTTGCCCCTAGTTTGTCGTATACTATTCCTTGTGTAAAATAATGCAGCAGGAAAATAACAGCTCGTCACCAGTTCGTTGCCCCTCGGGTGCAATTGCGTAACCGCGGCTGCAAAGGTGAAGATTGAAGAACGAACTGCACGAATGTGAGTTTTTCAACGGATTATTTTACTCCAAACTATTTTATTGGAGGAACTAAATTATGTCTCGTTATACAGGACCATCATGGAAAATTTCTCGTCGTTTAGGAATTTCTTTATCAGAAACTGGAAAAGAATTGGCACGTCGCCCTTACGCTCCAGGTCAACACGGACCAAACAGCCGTGGCAAAAAATCAGAATACGGCATGCAATTAACTGAAAAACAAAAATTGCGTCATATGTATGGCATGAACGAACGTCAATTCCGTACATTGTTTATCAAAGCAAGCAAAATCAAAGAAGGTAAACACGGTGTTAACTTCATGATCTTGCTAGAACAACGCTTAGATAACGTTGTTTACCGTCTAGGTTTAGCAACTACTCGTCGTCAAGCACGTCAATTAGTAAACCACGGTCACGTTTTAGTTGATGGCAAACGCGTTGATATCCCTTCATACCACGTTGAAGTTGGACAAGTCATCAGCGTTCGTGAAAAATCACAAAACATCTCAACAATCAAAGAAGCAGTTGAAGCAACAGCTGGCCGCGCGTCATTTGTAAGCTTTGACAGCGAAAAATTAGAAGGTTCATTAACTCGTTTACCTGAGCGTGATGAATTGTCTGCAGAAGTTGACGAAGCACTAGTCGTTGAATTCTACAACCAAAAACTTTAAGATTTCAACCGACACGATTCCTTTTGGGAATCGTGTTTTTTTGTGGACTCAGCGGATTTACGGATCCCTTTAAGAAGACCTTTGAAAAATACCAAAAAAACCGACAATGATACATCGCTGTATTCATTTGCCGGTTTTGTTCCTATTTTAGATAAAGTTCGCAACAGATTCGCCTTCTTCTTGCTTTTGGCGATAATTAAACATGAGCAGCTCTGTTTGGCGTCGTTTGAAAATGATCTTTCGTAAGTTTCGTGGCACGAATTTACGAATGTCTTCTTCATTGTATCCCACTTGGAGCTTGTTCTCATCTAAGATAATTGGTCGTTTCAATAAGTTCGGGTATTTTTCGATCAATGAAAGTAACTCTTCTAGCTTCAACTCTTCTAAATCAATATCTAGCTTTTGGTACACTTTCGAACGAGTAGATATAATGTCTTCCGTTCCATTTTTCGTTAAAGAAAGAATCTCCATTAGTTCATCACTATTTAATGGATTGCTAAAAATGTTTCTCTCTTTAAATGGTAGTTCATTTTCGGTCAACCATGCACGGGCTTTACGACATGACGTACAGCTGGGTGTTGTATATAGTGATATCATTTGTTCATTCTTCCTTTCTCTTTGATGTACTTCGATTTTTTGTTTGGTGCTCAACCTTCGATTTGATCGATCGTTTCCTGTTTGACGATATCGGCGATTCGAATATTGATCTCTTTGACTTTCAAAGAAGTCAAGCGGCTAATTTCTTCTAAGACCACTTCTTGGACTTGCGCAAAGAGTTTGGGGATATCTTTGCCGTAAGCCACGATTACTTCCAAATCAACTGCAACCTCTTCTTTGCCAACTTCCACATCAATGCCAGAAGCGACTTGCGGCTGTTCTTCAAGGTTTTCGGTCATATCTGAAAGAAATCTGCCATTTACACTAATCAAGCCATCAATTGACTGCAAAGCGACACCAACAATTGTTTCAATGACTTTCTCTTCAAAGGACAGTGGACTTGCTTGCGCTGCTTCATTAGACACATTCGTTGTTTGCTGATCGTCAGTCATTTTTCACACTCCTTGGTTAAATAAGAAAGGATACTAGAGACATCGCAAAGTCGCATACACGACCTTGTCTAAAGTGGACATTCCTCTTGGGAATTTTTTTCCCTACCTTTCTAGCATAAATTCTTTTTGTTTTTTTTACAAAGAAAAACACTTGTTTTCGGAATAAATTTATCGTGCAAGATAAAATGAATGCGCTAAAAAAATCTCAAAGCATAATTTTCCTGAAATGATTCGTTTTTCTTGACAAAAAAAAAGAAAGCATCTACAACGCTCTCTTTTTTTCGTGTTATTTTGACAAAACTTCCAACGGATCAATCAGTTGGTGCCGCGCTAAACTTGGTGAAAGACTGACTTCAAAATGCAAGTGCGGGCCTGTACTGTTCCCCGTACTTCCCATGGAAGCAATCACCTCGCCTTGTTCGACCGTTTGACCGACTTCCACTAAATTGCGATGATTGTGGGCATACAATGTCGTCAACCCATCTTTGTGCTCGATGGCAACATAATTTCCCCATGAAGAATGATATTCTGAGCGGATCACCGTTCCTGAAAGACTAGCCATGATTGGCGTTCCTTGCGGTGCGGCGAAGTCCACTCCACGATGAAACCCATTGCCTCGTGGACCAAAGACAGAGGAGACAACTGGATTGCTGACAGGATAGATCATCTTTTCGCTGCCTGTCGGTAATTCTGGTTTCTCTTTGTCATAACTCGTCAGGGCATACGCTTCGATCAGCGCATTCAGCTTCTCATTGTATTGTGTATCTGATGCATAACGTCCGGTCAGATATTCCGTGGCGTCTTCATAAGATTCCGTTTCTGATTTCCAAACACCTTTATAAAAATTCGGATTGTGGTCCAATCCTTCTTTCAACAATTTCGCATAATCTTTCAAAGAAGATTCGATGCTGTCATATTGGCGAAAAGTGGCATGAACTGTGTATAAATTACCAGAACCATCGTCTTCTTGCGTTTGGAAGGAAATCCCATTCCCTTCATAAAGTCCCTTAATACCAAATAGGTTATAAAAAGGCTCCTGGCTCAGACGGCTTCTTCCGCTGCCAGACTCTAAAATCGCTTGGGCAATCATGACCGATGCGTAAAGATCTTCTTCTTGTCCAACTTTACGAGCATCTTCTCCAATCTCCATAATAAAGTCCCACGTTTCTTTGACTGGCGTGACTTCAAATTTTGCTGGCTCATCTTCTTGTGGCGGCGTTACTGTCAACTCTGGTACATTCGGTACTTCTTTGATGTCAGGCGAAGGCTGGCTTGGTGTTGATTCTGGCTCTGGATTTGGTGTTGTCTCTGGTTCCGGTTCTGGTTCCGGTTCTGGTTCCGGTTCTGGATTTGGTGCTGGATTTGGTTCTGGTTCTTCTGGTTCTGGCGCCGGCTCAGGTGTTGGTTCTGGTTCTGGATTCGGCTCAGGATCAGGATTTGGTGTCGGCTCTTCTGGTTCCGGTGTTGGTTCTGGTGTCGGGGTTGGTTCTGGCAAAGGTTCTGGTGTTGGCTGTTCAGGAGCAGGTGTTGACTCTCCTGGAACTACTTCGCCGTTTTCTCCTGGTACCGTTGCGGCATCTTCAGGGACCAAGCCCATGGTTGGCCCGTTCACTCCCGGAACCGTTGACTCAGCTGTATTTTGACCTGCAGTAGACTCGTTCGTCAAAACAGATGCGGCAGCCGATACTGGCAGCATTGTTGAAAATTGACTGGTAATAATGGCAATCGCCATCCATTTTTTTATTTTCATTCGTGAACTTTCCTCCTTTATTCCTCCCTCTATCATACAAAAAATGCAAGAAACTTTGTAATCAATTTTTGCATTCCTATATGAAAAACGAGAAAAACTTGATTTTTCGCTACTCTTCCCTATCTTTAATTACGCACAAGAAGTTCCTCTTGCTTGCAAAAAAACAAAAAACAACGGTGCTGTTCTTCACCGTTGTTTTTTATGCGAATGAGCGCCAAGAAATTCAGACGATTCTTTTCGTTGCTCGCTCAATGACGATGGGGTTTTGAGTAAGCGTCACTTTCTTTTGATAGACTTGTAGTTGAATAGCACTACCCTCTATTAGCGAAATTTTGATTGACTGATGGTTGACTGACACGTCAATCAAACATTGGTTATACGTAATTTTGAATGTATATTTTTTCCAGTCTGCTGGAATTGTGGGGGCTATTTTTATTCCTTCTCCATCAGTTCTCACGCCACCAAATCCATAGACGATATTCATCCAAGCTGCAGCAATCGAAGTCATATGCAATCCTTCACGAGTATTACGATTGAAATTATCTAGATCCATTCTAGTGGCAAATTCAAAAAAATGATAAGCTTCATTTTCCATGCCCAATTCTGCCGCCAAAATAGAATGAATTGAAGGTGACAGCGAGGATTCGTGAATCGTCCTTGGTTCATAGTAATCATAGTTGACTTGCTTTTCCGCTTTCGGAAAAGATTGGTTATACAAGAAAAGAAACATTAAGACATCTGGTTGTTTGATCATATTGTTACGATAGATTCGATCGTAGGACCAATGATCATAAAGCGGGAACTCTTCGATGGGAATCGACCGGATATCCACATGAGGTAATTTGAAAAAACCATCATGTTGTTCAAACAAACCATACTCCGTTTTTAAAATAAGCATTTCTTTGCTACAAATTTGCCAGTAGCCAATCTCCTTTTCACTCAAACCATGCGCTGATAGAAGGGTACTATATCTAGTTTCATCACTCGTTTTCAATTTTTTCAATACCTCTACAGTATAATCGAATGTTCTTTTCGCCATATAATTTGTATACGTGTTGTGATTTACCATCATCTGAAATTCATCTGGTCCCATCACCCCAAAAAAGCCAAATTCACCTTCTGGAGACCAATCACCTCTAGAAGCCAAAAAGCGTGAAATTTCAATCAGCATTTCGATTCCGTGTCCATACAAAAATTCAGTATCTTTTGCTACCTGCATGTAGTGCCAGATACCATAAGCAACAGCAGTGCTTGGCTGAAACTGAAGGCTGGCATGCTGCCAAAGATCGCTGGCTTCGTTCCCATTCAATGTAGCGATGGGATAACACGCTCCTTGGCAATCAAGCTGGCGTGCTCGTTTTTTTGCTTCCGCCAAAGTATGATAGCGAAATTCTAATAAATTTTTTGCAGCATCAAGATTTGTCAATAAGTAAAAAGGAAGGCAGGAAGTTTCCGTATCCCAAAAAGCATGGCCACCGTATGCTTCACCAGTGAGCCCTTTCGCACCAATATTATGACTAGGATCTTGACCATGGTATGTTTGATGTAGCTGAAAGATGCAGTAGCGAATCCCTTGTTGATTACTTGGATCACCATCGATTTGGATGTCTTCCTTAGCCCAAACATTTTGCCAATAGGTGCGACTCTTTCGTTCCATCTCATCAAAGGAAAGACTTTTTTCCAGATCGGTGAGACAATGGTGTTTTAGTTGATTTAAATCAAGTCCGGTTTTATCGGCAATATTTACCGCATTTCGGTTTACTTGAAAGTTCATCCCTTCTTCTAGTTTAACGTTAAACTTGCGGCCGATAAATTTATCCCTTTCCACAAGTTGCGTGTCGAGGGACTCAGTGGCGGATAAAGAAAAGCCAGCATAAATGGTTTGCTTGGTGCTTCTTGTTTCTGCTGCTAAAAACGCATGCCTGTTTGAAGATTCTTTTTCTCGTTCCACCCAAAAATTTTGACCTTCAGATAGATGGCTCGTGGCAAAGTCAATCCCCATCAAAATTGAGATGGATGGACTACCTTCAATGACTTTTAACGAGATCTGCTGATACCCTAATGATACCGTTTCTCTATCTAGTGAACGTACAAAAGTCACTTTTAATTTGATATCCTTCTCAGGTTTCCAATAAAAACTACGAGTCAAGATACCTGTTCTAAGATCAAGTCGTCGTTGAAAAGATTCGATATCTGAATAAGCTAAATCTAGTAACACCTCACCACACCAAATTCTGGTATATAGCCAATCGACCGCATTGACCATAAAATGACTCCTCGAAATGATCCCCTTATACTTTACGCGGTTTTCCTTAGGGCTATTTTCGTAGATTCCATTGAAGTAGCTACCTAGCAATCGTTCTCCCGAATATCCTTCTTCAAAATAACCACGGATGCCCATATATTCATTTGCCAAAGAAAAGATCGATTCGGACACTTCACTTCGTTCTTTATCAAACCCTTCTTCTGAAACACTCCACGGATCAACCGTATAGTATCTATCTGCAATCTTCCCCATAACACGTTCCTTTCTAGTATGTTGTTTTTCTTACAATCAATTTCCCATTGAGTAATGTGATTTGCGGTTCATTCGAATGGTTATCAATGATATTGACCAAGGTAGTCATGGCTGCTTCCCCTTTTTTAATCTGATCTAATCTGATCGTAGTTAACGGAGGATCATTTAAAGCTGCATAACGGATATCATCAAAACTGATGATCGACAGTTTCTTTTCATAAAAAATAGCTTCTTGTTTTAATTTATGAATAAACTTGATCGCTAAGTAGTCTGCTGTAACGAGCACTGCTTGAAACTTGTCTATGCTGCTGATCATTGTTGCTTGTTGTTCTTCTGTATACTCTAATCCCTCATCAGGCTTTATACCAAAATCCTGCAAAGCCTGATGATAGCCTAGATACCTTTGTTGAATAACCGATGTCTTTGATTGATCAAATTCATAGGACAAAAAGCCGATCTTAGTCAGACCCTTTTCAAGTAAAAAGGCAGTCGCTTCATATGCCGCTTTTTGATCATTCGTATTGATAAAAAAACTATTCGGATAGTCCGTGATTCGATTGAACACTTCATCCTCTAGATGCGTATCAATGAAAACGATTGGGACCTGGACAATCCGATTGACTTCTTCAAATAATTCTTGACTAAATCCTACTGCAATAAACCCATCAAATTTCCAATTTTTCTGTAATTCTCCAATATCATCTGTTTTGGTCACGCTATGGACGAATGTAAAAAAGCTGTGCTCTTTCGTCACTCGCTGTATACCATCTAGAACTTCTGTCACAAAAGGGTCCGCAAAGTCCAAATTTTTTTGATCTGAAAAATACAGTACCCCAATTAAGCGAGAAGAAGATTTGACTAACGCTCGTGCATTCATATTTGGTGAATAATTATATTTTTTTATGATCCCTTCGATCATTTCTATCTTATCTTGGGACACACGGTGCGCTTTTTTATTTATAACATTCGAGACTGTCGTCACACTGACCCCTGCTTCTTCTGCAATTTTTTTAATTGTAATCCTCATGCGCTTTGTCCTTTCGATAGTACTTGTTTTTCCTTATTATACCGCATTGTCGAGAAGCATCAATCAAAGGATAGCCAACAAGAATGGGTACCCTTTATTAGAACAATGACAATTTAAGAAAGTGGACTCTTTCCTCCTTTAGTTCTTCTTACGCTCTCTATTTTGTAGGACAAAGGGGCACAGCACATGGATCAAGGTCTCTAGCTAACTACGAACTCATCAAATTTCTTGGGGTTCAGCGATGGTTCGCTCAGTCTTTTGATACATTTTTTTTAAGAGTAGATTATTGATCAATGAAGTCATGGCGAACCCACCAAACGTATAAACGTAAATAGCAGTCAACAATCTTTCGGGACTACTCAAGCTAAAATACATCATCATACTATTAAAGAGCAACAGCAAACCCGCTTGCTTCCCATTTTGAATCGCTATCAGCAAACAGTTCTTGATACTACGCCACACACCATCTTCATATCTACCAATATAAGAAAATAGCATGACAAACAATAATAAGAGACAGACGATGAAAGGGAATAAAATGGCTAAGCCAATCACCCTAAAGACTATATCTTGAAGGGTAAACAAATAGAAATTGAGTGAAAAGATCGTTGTAAAAAAAAGAATACCTACCCAAATAATTGTTGCTTCAAAAAAATCCCTTTTTATCGTAGAAAAGTAGTGTCGCACGAGCCCTTCTTCATGCCCCGCCAGTATTTTTTGCCAACAAGTGTTCATGGCTGTCAAAGAGACGCCGATTGTAAGGATCGGCAGACTAGTAAGAAGAAATAAGCCATTAAGCAAGCATATATCGGTAATCCTTGTTAATCCTTTCATCAATGGCGTATCAAATCGAAACAAAGTTTTCATGTATACTCCTTTCACCTAGAATAGGAAGGCTGAAGCAGTATTTCTACTTCAGCCCGCACGATCTAATTTATAATTGCTGAGTATCGATCAAAGGCATCATTTTGGATCCCCATAAACTCTTCGATCCCCATTGCGTTCAATTGTTCCAGATAGCCCTCCCATTCTTCTTCAATTCCGCCTTCTACTACCCATTTGGCAGCCATTTGCGAAGCATAAGAACTAATATCTACATAAAGTGCTGACAACCGAGCCAATTCTTCTTGCGAGTAAATCACATTCGGAAATGCAGGTTGGACGTATTGATTGATTTCACTATCAAGAATCAATTTCAATCCATCCCCTTGTGTTTCATCAATCGTCACACGCTCATTAAATTGATCATCCACATATTTTGGTCCAAAATCGCGCAATGAATTGATCCAAGCCCATTCATCCGCTGATTTCCCATCCTGTGGTGGTAAAACTGTATACTGGTCCCCGTTTTTCTCAACACCAACACCAAATGAGCCATAAAAGGTTTGAATGCTTGCATCATCTGTATAGAATTGATCAGCCCACTTTAAGAGCGCAGCAGGGTTTTCACAACTCGTTGTTATCATAAACTCATTCCGACCGTAGTTATAATGATCTGGATCGGATATGACATAGCGTTGTCCATCTGGTCCTTTCAATGGTGGTAGTGCAACATACTCCTCAGCATGTAAGCCAAACGTTGCATCCGCCGTCCATCCAGCAGCCACCCCTACAAGAGCGGTATCTTTATTCATTCGTTTCGCATCACTCATGGATGTATCTTGGGTAAACAATTCTGGATCAATCAATCCTGCTTGATACGCCTCACTCATCCAAGCAATGCCATCACGATAGGTTTCTTCCATGCGTAAATAGATTGGTTTTCCATCCTTCATTGACATTTCGTACGTATTGTCAGCTCCAAGCCGATTGTTAAACGGTAAAATGAATGAGAAGGTTTCACTAAAGTTTCCGACACCATACGGGATCTCATCCGTTGCATCTCCATTTCCATTGGCGTCCTCTTCTTTAAAAGCTGTTAAGACATCAATAAAATCTTCATACGTATCAGGCATCTCCAAGCCAAGATTATCAAGCCATGTTTGATTGATAAATAGTTGGTTCGCAATGAGCGGACGCATCGGTAGTTTTTTCGGTAAGCTATAGATATGCCCGTCTGGAGAGGTGATCATTGCTTTAATTTTCGGATCTTCCGACATAATGCGAGTAAGATTAGGCATGTTTTCTGCAATCAAGTCTTCTAAAGGGATAAACACATCTTGATTTTGGGCTATTTCGGCATCATTAAAGGTGATTGACCCTAAAAAGGCATCAGGCAAATCGCCTCCAGCCATCAAAACAGACTTTCTCTCACCCCAATCTGCTGAAAGATGAATATCCCATTCGATTTGAATCCCTGCATTTTCTTCTGCTTCTTCTAAAAAGCCTTTTGTAAAATCATCTCCCCAGTCTGACCAGCGAACAGTGGTGATTTTAAATTGATTCGTGTCACTTCCTTGCTCCTCTACGGCTCCTTCATTTCCACAGCCAGTCATCATCCCTAAAATTCCTAAAGAACAAAACAAATACCTCCATTTAAACTGTTTCATCATCATTCCTCCATTTTTTATTCTTTCAACGCGCCGATCATGACACCTTGATTAAAATACTTTTGTAAAAACGGGTATAACATCATAATTGGTGCTGTTGATACGACAATTGCTGCATATTTCATCATGTCTGCCGTTGCTCTTAGCTCAGATGCAAGTTCTCCGGTTGCTTGTGTTTGTAGTAATTGATTACTTATTAGTAATCGTCTAAGTATCAATTGCAGTGGTTGTAGATTGTCATTGGTCAAATAAATCAATGCATTGAACCACGAGTTCCAAATACCAACTGCTGTCCATAAACCGATAACAGCCAATATCGCTTTTGAAAGTGGTAACACCATGCTAAAGAAATAACGGATCGTTCCACAACCATCAATTTGAGCTGCTTCCCATAAACCAGCAGGAATACTATTGTTGAAGAATGTTCTAGCTACGATGATATTGTAACTAGATACTGCAAAAGGAATGACCATTACCCAAAACGTATCTAAGAGACCGACATTCTTGATCGTTAAGTAAATCGGGATCAAGCCGCCCGAAACGAACATGGGAATAATAAACAATAAAGCCAGCCATTTCCTACCGTGCAAATCTTTTCTAGATAAGGCATAACCAGCGGGGATATTAACGAATAATGCGACAGCGGTTCCTACGATGGTATATAAAATGGTATTCAAGTAGCCTCGCCAGAATAAGCTCTGCTCAAACAAGCGGATATACCCATCTAATCGCCATTCATTTGGCCACAACCAAACATTTCCATTCCCGACATCCGCTGGATCACTAAAGGAAGCAATGATCACAAACCAAAGCGGATAAATGATTAGAAGGATCAACAAAATGGCTACCCCATAAACAAAGAAATCGAATATCCTTTCAGAACCAGTTTTTTTACTTTTTTTCATAATCTCCTCCTAAAACAGCCCAGTTTTCGTCAAGCGCCTCGACAATGCATTCACTAAGATCAATATAATTATATTGATCACTGTATTAAATAAGCCGATAGCAGTTGAATAACTATATTGAAAGTTTATTAACCCTACTTTATAAACATATGTGGAGATAATTTCACTTCCTGCTAAATTCAAGGCATTTTGTAACAGCAACACTTTTTCAAACCCAACACTCAATAAACTGCCTGCTCTTAATATAAGCAAGATCATTGCGGTGGGAAGAATCAGTGGTAAATCAATGTGCTTGATTTTTTGTAGTCTTGTGGCACCATCCATAGTCGCAGCTTCGTAGTAAGTGGGATCGATCGCTGATAAAGCCGCTAGATAAATAATGCTGTCCCACCCAACATGTTGCCAGACATCACTCCAAACGTATACGCTTGCAAAACTTCCTGGCTGAGAAAGCAAGGAAGGCAATTCTATGCCAACAAGCCGCATGAGGTTGACAATCAAACCATTGGTAGGTGATAGAAACAAGATCAACATCCCGCACATAACCATTGTAGAAATGAAGTGAGATAAATAGGTGGTGACTTGGAAAAACTTCTTGAATTTTTCTACACGAATTTGATTGCAAAGAATTGCTAATGCAATTGGCAATGGAAAGCCGACAATCATACTGTAGAGGGAAATAGTTAGCGTATTTCTAAGGGTTACTCCAAATTGGAACGAATTAAAAAATTGAGAAAAATGCTTAAAACCAACCCACGGACTTCCCAAAATACCCAGTGATGGGGTGTAATCTTTAAATGCAATTACTAAACCATACATTGGAATATAAGTGAATATGACTAATAAAATCAAAGCTGGCGCTAATAAGACGTACAAAGAAAGACTATTTTTCATTTTATTCTTGTGAAAATTTGCGTTGCTTTTTTTTTGCACATGTAACCCTCCTACAAAGAAAATCATTCTTTTCATATTTTTTACGGTAGAGATAGGAAAAAAGTAACTACTCCTCCAAATAGCCTTTCGTCTACTATAGAACGAATGTAAAACAATCATTGGCCACGTATCCTGATTGTTTTTTACTTAGAAGTGAATCAATTTTTTAGTCTGTCTCTTGAAGGTTTAACGTTAAACTATAAGACAAAGTTTAACGTTAAACTTATTCGTTGTCAACGCTTTCATTAATAAAAAACAACAAACCTCTTCTGAGTAATTGGATGGTCGTATAAGCACTAGGATTTTGAACAAAACAAAAACAGCAGCGAGCTTCCTCCCTGCTGTTTTGATCTATCTTGACTCTATATCGATATATTCGCGATCATTTGACACTTCTTTGTAGGCGGGGCGCATGATTTTTTGTGCGTTGACCAGCTCTTCGATCCGATGGGCGGACCAGCCGACGATCCGCGCGATAGCAAACATTGGTGTATACAGTTCTTCTGGCAGATCCAACATGTTATAAACAAACCCGCTGAAAAAGTCGATATTGGCACTGACTCCTTTGTAGATTTTGCGCTTTTCATTGATGACTTGAGGAGCAATACGTTCGACCATCGTATACAATTGATATTCTTGCCAAGCTTCTGATCCTTTTTCTTGGGCCAGTTTTGCCACATAATTTTTAAAAATCGCCGCACGGGGATCGTTGTCGCTGTATACCGCGTGGCCCATGCCATAAATCAATCCTTTACGATCAAATGCTTCTTTATCTAAGACTGCTTCCAAATAGCTGCGGATCGCCTGTTCATCGGTAAGGTCAGCAACGTTGCGCTTCAAATCTCCCATCATTTCCGTCACTTTGATATTAGCACCACCATGTTTAGGCCCTTTCAAAGAACCTAGCGCTGCAGCAATCGTTGAATAGGTATCCGTCCCACTGGAGGTAACGACTCGTGTCGTAAAGGTCGAATTATTCCCGCCGCCATGTTCCATATGCAAAACCAGTGCCATATCCAATGTTTGGGCTTCTTGGAAGCTATATTCTTTCGTTGGACGTAGCATAGTCAAAATCGTTTCAGCTGTACTCAACTCTTCGGTCGGACGGTGGATATACATACTCTCCCCTTGATTGTAATGATTGTAGGCATGATAGCCGTAGATTGCCAAGAGCGGAAAGACACTGATCAGCATCAGACTTTGTTCCAATACATTTTCAATGCTGATGTCATCTGCTTGTGGATCGTAACTTGCCAGTGTCAAGATACTGCGAGATAAGCTATTCATGATATCAGAAGAAGGTGCTTTCATAATGACGTCACGAACAAAATTGGTCGGCAATGTACGTTTTTCTGCTAATAGGCAATGAAAGGCTGCAAGTTCTGTTTTGTTTGGCAGTTCGCCGAAAAGTAATAAATATGCAACCTCTTCAAAGCCAAAGCGTTTTTCATTGACGAACCCTGCAACTAACTCGTTGATGTCAATTCCGCGATAACGCAGCTCGCCACAAGCTTCAATTGGCTTGCCAGCAATGATTTTTTCTGGATAAATGGTGGAGATCGTCGTAAGCCCTGCTAAGACCCCCGTGCCATTTAAATCCCTCAGTCCACGTTTCACATCATATTCTGAATAAAGATTCACATCTATCAAATTGTATTTCTGACATTGCGATGCAAGATAGGACATCTTCTCTTTCTTTTCTAATCTTTCCACGGTGATGTTACCTCCAATCTTTCTACAAACTATCGACTACAATGTTATTTAACCGTATACAAACATCGTTAAAATAGTCATCCTATAAAATCGTTGCTTTTTAACAAACTTTCACACATTATAGCACGATGTTTAGAAAATGAAATATTTTTCATAAATTTAATTGATTTTTTAAATTATCAACGTATAATTATTCCTAATAAGTACGTTTATCTTCGTAAAAAGGAGGATTCTTATGAAGTGGCAATCTCAACTCACCGTCAATGATACGCAATACACGTATATTGACTTAGCGAAAATCACCCAAGACTTAGGGGCTGATTTATCTCGCTTGCCCTACTCCATTCGAGTTTTATTGGAAAGTGTTGCTCGTCATCAAGACGAGGAAATTACAGAGGATTATTTACCATTTTTAGCGAACTGGCAGGCAGAAACCCCTACTGGTGTCGTGCCATTCAAACCAGAGCGGGTCGTTTTGCAAGACTTTACTGGGGTACCCGCAGTCGTTGATTTGGCTGCCATGCGGGATGCGATGGTCGCTTTAGGCGGTGCCGCAGAAGACATCAATCCTGAGATTCCCGTCACACTCGTCGTCGACCACTCTGTGCAAGTCGATCAAGCCGGTACTCCTGGGGCGATCGCTTTTAATACGGAGCGGGAATTTGAACGCAATGCAGAACGCTATCAATTCTTGAAATGGGCGCAAGGTTCTTTCGACAATTTCGAAGTCGTACCGCCTGAAACAGGGATCATTCATCAAGTCAACATCGAATCGTTGTCTGATGTGATCTTGCAAAAAGCACACGAAGATCAACGACTGCTGTTTCCTGATACATTGCAAGGAACCGATTCTCACACCACGATGATCAACGGCTTGGGGGTTCTCGGTTGGGGGGTTGGCGGTATTGAAGCGGAAGCTGCGATTCTTGGCGAACCTTCTTTCTTCCCTACGCCTGAAGTCATCGGGGTGAAATTTATCAACGAGATGCCTGCAGGTACCACCGCCACCGATTTAGCACTAAAAGTAACTGAAGTGCTGCGGATCGAAAAAGTGGTCGGAAAATTTGTCGAATACTTCGGTCCTGGCTATCGTCATTTAAGTTTAGCTGATCGAGCAACGTTAGCAAACATGGCTCCCGAATATGGTGCGACTTGCGGTTTTTGTCCGATTGATCAAGAGACCTTGAACTACTTAGCAACGACCGGTCGCTCCAGCGAGCTGATCGAACTCGTTGCCGCTTACGCCAAAGCCAACCATTTCTTTTATGATGAAGCGATCGTGCCAACCTATACTAAGACGATCACCATCGATCTAGCAGAAGTTCAGCCAGCATTAGCAGGCCCTAAGCGCCCGCAAGATCGGATTTTGCTTCCAGCAGTCCGTCAGGATTTTGAACAATCGGTCACGGCTGCCGTCGGTCCCAAGGGCTTTGGTCTTTCAGAGGACGAATGGCAAAAAGAAGCCAGCGTTACCTGGCCAGATGCTGCACCTGACAAATTAGTGACCGGCGATATCGTCTTGGCGGCGATCACTAGCTGTACGAATACGAGCAATCCCTTCGTCATGCTCTCGGCAGGCTTATTGGCTAAAAAAGCCATTGAAAAAGGTCTGACCGTCTCTCGTACGGTCAAAACCTCCCTTGCACCGGGCTCCCAGATCGTGACCACCTATTTGCAAAACAGTGGTTTGCTGCTGTATTTAGAGCAACTCGGCTTTTATTTGGTGGGCTACGGTTGTACCACCTGTATCGGAAATTCAGGTCCTTTAGAAGCGCAGGTCGCTGAAGCAATTGAGGCAGAAAATCTACTGGTGGCATCGGTTCTGTCAGGCAATCGAAATTTTGAAGGAAGAATCCATCCACAGATCAAAGCCAATTATTTGGCTTCACCGCCATTAGTTGTTGCCTATGCCATCGCTGGCAGCATTCGCAAAGATCTCACAAAAGAACCGTTAGCTATCGTCAATGACGAGCCGGTGTATTTGTCTGATATTTGGCCTAGCAATGAAGAAGTCAATGCTTACGTTCAAGAGTACGTCGGACCAGAAGCATTTCGCGCTGCCTATGAGCATCTTTTTGATGCCAATGAACGCTGGAATGCGATCGAAACCACCACGAGCGCATGTTATGAATGGGAGGAGCAATCCACTTACATCGCTCATCCGCCCTACTTTGAAACATTGACCAAAGAGTTGCCTAAACCAGATGTCTTAGCTGATCTGAAAGTCTTGGCAAAATTGGGTGATTCCGTCACCACTGACCATATTTCTCCTGCTGGCAGCATCAGTATGGATTCTGCAGCTGGAAAATTTTTACAAGAAAAAGAAGTTCCGTATCGTGAATTCAACTCCTTTGGTTCGCGACGCGGCAATCATCAGATTATGATGCGGGGGACTTTCGGCAACATCCGTCTGCAAAACCAGCTAGTGCCTGGCAGTACTGGCAGTGTCACGCATTATTTTCCAACAGGGGAAACCCTGTCGATATTTGACGCAGCTATGAATTACCAAAAAGCTGGTCAAAGCTGTATCATTTTAGCTGGTAAAGATTATGGCATGGGTTCTTCTCGCGACTGGGCCGCCAAAGGAACACAATTGTTAGGCGTTAAAGTCGTCTTAGCAGAAAGCTTCGAACGAATCCATCGCAGCAACTTGGTCATGATGGGGATCATTCCGCTTGAATATCTTGCTGGTGAAAGTGCCGCATCGTTTGATTTGGACGGCAGCGAAACATTCTCGATCGCTTTGCCAGAAGAGCCAGTGGTCAAGCAGCTGATCGAAGTCACTGCGCAACGGATCGACGGCGGGACTGTCTCCTTTATGACCCGCCTGCGCTTTGATGCCCCTGCAGATATTCGCTATTGGAAGCATCAAGGAATTTTACCGATGGTCATTCGAAAAAAAGCTGAATTAGGAGGAACTGCCCATGCCTGACCAAACAACCCATGAAGCAACGACGATCACCATTCCTTACATTGCAGGAGACGGCATCGGTGCCGAGATTTGGCAGGCTGCGCAACCTGTGATTGATGCCGCTGTAAATAAAGCCTATGACAATCAACGCCGCATCGAATGGCTGGAAGTTTTAGCTGGAGAAGCCGCCTTTGAACAGACGGGGGAATGGCTGCCGCAAGCAACCATCGATACGATCAAGGCTCAACAATACGCCTTAAAAGGACCGTTGACTACCCCAATTGGCGAGGGCTTTCGCTCCTTGAATGTCACCTTGCGGCAAACGCTGGATCTTTATGCCTGTGTCAGACCTGTTCGCTATTTTACAGGGGTCCCTTCGCCTTTAAAACAACCAGAAAAAACCGATATGGTGATCTTTCGAGAAAATACTGAAGATGTTTATGCTGGCATCGAATTTGCCAAAGACGACGACGCAACGCAGCGTCTGATCCAGACACTGCAAGCAGACTTTGCTGTCAAGGCGATTCGTTTTCCTAAAACTGCCGCTATCGGCATCAAGCCGATCTCTTTAGAAGGCAGTCAGCGCTTGATCGCTGCTGCCATTGAGTATGCGATCGCTCAAAAGCGGCCCACGGTGACACTGGTGCATAAAGGCAATATCATGAAATTTACAGAAGGCGGCTTTAAAAACTGGGGCTATCAGCTTGCAGAGACCACATACGCCGACCAGTGTTTTACAATGAATCAATACAACAAAATCAAAGCAGAAAACGGCTCAAAGGCAGCCGAAGCCGCCCTTGCCTCGGCAAAAGCGGCTGGGAAAATCGTTGTTAACGACGTGATCGCAGACAACTTTTTACAACAGATCCTTTTGTATCCAGAAAAATTCGACGTCATTGCCACTTGTAATTTGAACGGCGACTACATTTCTGATGCACTTGCAGCACAAGTCGGCGGCATCGGGATCGCCCCCGGTGCCAATATCAACTACGCTACTGGGGCAGCCATCTTTGAAGCTACCCACGGAACAGCACCGGATATCGCAGGACTTGGCAAAGCCAATCCCTGTTCGCTGCTGCTGTCAGCGTGCATGCTATTAGAACATTTGAACTGGCCAGAAGCAGCTCAAATCCTAACACAAGCCATTGAACAAGCCTTGCAAAGTCAACACGTCACTGCCGACTTCGCGCAGTTGATGCCAGAAGCGGTCTGTTTAACGACACAAGCGTTTGGTGAACACCTCCTTCAGCTCATCCATTCGTAAACTCAAGCTGTGATTGAGTCGGCATTTGCCTGCTCAACCACAGCTTGATTGCGTTTCCACCTTTTGAGAAACTATACTTAGAGCATGAAAGGGGGAATTCATTTATGAGTGAATTCAACATGAGAAAAATCGGTCAGCAGATCGCTGCCAAACGCAAAGAAAAAAATCTGACCCAAAGCAACTTGGCAGACCAGTTACTTGTCAGCTATCAGGCTGTCAGTAATTGGGAGCGGGGCAACTCACTGCCGGACATTGAAAAATTGCCGCAGCTAGCAGCGATTTTAGACTTATCCATCGATGAGCTGTTAGGAAAGCCAGCAGCTGCGGTGCAACATTATCAAGCAGGAACCGCACAACCAGAAGAAATCGCCGAACTAGCTCCACTGATCAAACCGCAAGAATTGTCAGCATTGATTCAAGAAGAACCGTTTCAAGAAACTTCTTTAGACCTAGACTTATTGCCTAGGCTAGCACCTCATTTGACCAGCGCCGACTTACAACACCTGTTAAATGGCGCCGAGAATATCCCAGAAGAGGTACTGGAAGAACTCCTGCCGTTTTTGAAAAAGCCCCAAGTAGAAGAGCTCTTGAAAGGCAAGCACTATTCCATGGCTTTTTGGGAAGAGGCGGCGCCCTTTTTACCCCCCAACTTTTTGGCGGGAGAAATCAAAGGCTGGCTTGAAAATCCTGACTTCCGCTTTTCTGAGATTGAAGAACTGCTACCCTTTTTACCTGCGCCTTATCTGGATGAACTCCTGCTGACCGCCTTGGAACAGCCAAACGTTTCCGCATCAGAACGCTTGGCTTATGATGAAATCGAAGAACTGCTGCCGTTTCTGACAGAAGCAACGATCTGCCGGCTCGTTCAAGCACTGCCCTTCTCAACAGATGAGCTGGAAGAGATCGCCCCTTTCCTCTCCTCAAAGAACTTGATTGTCCTTTTTAAAAAAGGACACTAAAAAAACAAGATTCTTCTTTACTTTTGGTAAACCACCGTTTATAATTTCGTTAACCAAATAAACTAATTTCAGGTTAACGAAATTATTATTAGAGAGAAGGATTCGATGAAATTATCATTACGTGAACAAATCCATGCCGCTTTATTTGCGATCATTATTGCTGGTCTTTCCCAACTGACGATTCCATTAGGTTTGATCCCATTGACAGGACAAACCTTTGCGATCGGGCTAGCGGTGACTTTCCTCGGCACGCGAACTGGAACGATGGCGATCGTCATCTACTTGCTGTTAGGATTGATCGGTTTGCCCGTTTTCGCTGGTTTTTCCAGCGGTGTCGGTGTTTTGTTAGGACCAACTGGTGGCTATTTAGTTGGCTTCCTCTTTAATGGATTGCTTACTGGATTGATCGTAGAAAAAACAGCGTTTCACTACACAGGAGCAGTGATCGGCAATATTGTCGGTGCGCTGGCAACTTTGTTGTTTGGTACATTATGGCTGAAATGGAGCACGGGCATGGCATGGCCGGCTGCCTTTAACGGTGGCTTTGTTCTGTTTATTATCCCTGGGATCATCAAAGCCGTTGCCGCAGCTTATCTAGGTATCTTTTTAAGAAACCGCTTGGCGCAACCATTGGCTTTACGTTAATAAAAAACACTCGCGTCATATGCAGCGATTCCCATCAGTTAGCTTTTTCGTCTAACTTTTGAAAATCGCCGCATCACGCGAGTGTTCTTTTTTATTTCTTCCCTTCTTCAATCGAGAGCTGCGGCCAAATTTTCTGCCACTGCTTCATCGCTTGGCGTTGTCGATAAACCGCAAGATACTGTTCATTTTGGGCAAAATGCGGTGTTGGACGCACCCGAAAACTGCAAATATCCTGCCAGCCAAAAGGCGCCATCAATTCAAGCTTGCCTTGATTCATTCGTGCCGCTACCGCTGTACAACGCTCTGGAAACTTCGTTAATGCATCGAAGGTACTTGTATAAGGCGGCTCCTCGGCAAAATTATGTTGGTGCATCAACGCTTGGTTACGAACCTCCCAAGGAAATTCGGGAAACGAACGGCGCAGTTGCGCTTCGATCGCTGCTGTTTCTTCTATGCTTACAGTCGGATCATAAAACACGACATCAATATCGGTTATTGGCACCTCCGCTATTTTCCCACTGAGACACCCCCATAAATAATTCCGCAGGTACCCAGCACACAGCCAGCAATCCGACAGCTGCAACGCTTCAATGATCGTAAGCAGTTGTCGACATTCACGATTTTTTGCAAACAAGTTCTGGATCGCTTGTTCCTTCATTGGCGTCCTCCTCTAATGGGTTCAGGCTAGTTATTTCAAGGTCCAACCACCGTCGATGGGCACGATCGCCCCCTGCAAGTAACTAGCTTGCGGACTGGCAAGAAAAAGGGTCAGCGCTGCAACTTCTTCTGGTTGCGCCCAACGCTTGACTGGCGTCTCTTCTGCCACCCATTGCGCCATTTTCCCGTCACCGGCAAAATCAGCCGCATTCATCGGCGTTTGAATCGCACCGGGCGCGATGCCCTTCACCGAGATCCCTTGATCTGCAACATCCAACGCCAACTGTTTGGTAAACCCGACGATCGCGTGTTTTGCGGTTGTATAGGCGATCCCGCCCCCACCTGCGACCATTCCAGCGATCGACGCCATATTGATGATCGTTCCGCCGCAATTGGCTTGCATCAGCGGCAAAATTTCTTTCGTTAAATAAAACATGCTGGAGACATTGGTTTGAAATATCTCCTCCCACTCCATTGACGTCGTCTCAGCGATCGTATGATAGCCGTCAAGCTTTCCTGCTGTATTTAACAAGACTGTGATACCGCCAAAGTGCGTCACACAAGCTTGGACCGCTGCAAGACAATTTTCTTTCACCGCTAAGTCACAACATGTGCCGAAAAAGCGGGGCTGGGCTAAAAGCGAATCAGGAAACGATTGGCAGTCAACACCAAATACTTGAGCGCCTTCTGCAAGAAACGCCTCTGCTTGCGCTTTACCGATGCCTGAAGCAGCCCCTGTGACAAACACAATCGTTTTGTCATCGATCCACGCTGCCGTCATTCCACGATTTTCCAATCTTCCGCAAGAATGTCGCAAACAGTCGGTGCGAAACTCGAGAATCCCTCATCTGCTGTTTTGATCAAAAAGTAAGGGGTGACTGGGGCATTGTCGTACACTTCGCCTTCAACGAATGTCACATAAAGTTCAAAGCCGCCCCAACCTTCACGAATGATTTTTTTGCCGGCTTTTAATTCTGGTAAGATTTCTTCAAATGTCATGATTTTTCTCCTTTGCGTGTTTCTTCTAATGGTTTAAATTGCTTGGAAATTCAATCACGAAAACAAGCAGGACTCGTTTGCTGCGCTAATACGGCAGCAGCGTGATCGCTTGCGCCAATTCCTCTACAAGATGCGCCGTTTTATAGTCCTCAAATGCCTCATGATGGTTTCGCAGCAGCGTCCGAACTTTCGTTGGAGAATATGCTTCTGCTAAGTGATTTTCCAAAACGAAGCGTCGGGTCAACTGCCATTCATAATAGTAGCCGAAGGGACGGCAATAGTAGCTGGTTCCCGCAAGTTCTTTTTTCTCAAAGCGTCGATGGGTATGCCCAAAGAC
This sequence comes from Enterococcus sp. DIV0421, assembly GCF_051713745.1. NCBI lineage: Bacteria > Bacillati > Bacillota > Bacilli > Lactobacillales > Enterococcaceae > Enterococcus > Enterococcus sp. DIV0421. Next base: position 1,885,711 of record NZ_JBIOQM010000001.1, on the reverse strand, counting down.
GACTGCCCGCACATTGGCGTACTGATCGATCACTGCGCCAAAATCAGGCGTCCCCAAAAACGCATTTAGGTGGTTCCAGCGGGCGTACTTGCCGGTCTGCCGCACAATAAACGCTTCTTGGGGCACAAAATGCGTAGAAAGAAGAATTTCTTGGTCTTGCGGCAAATGGGCCAATGTTTCCGCTAAACGCTCATTGATGGCTTGGCTGATCTCCTTATCCGATCCCTTTCGTTGAATCATGCGGTCATACCAAAACAAATTTTTCAGCCGCAAGATCTCAGCTTCACTGGTCAGATCAGAATATTGGTAGTCATACCAGCCATTGATTCCCAACAGCAGTGTTTTTTCTGATAAGCGATACGTCTGAAAATTAAGAAAGGCGGGATCATCGAAAGCCTCGATCTCTTGTTCCGTCAAGTCCACCATTTCATGATTGCCCCAGTGAAAGGTCGTTGGCACCTGTCGACTTTGAAAAAATGCGACCACGTCTAATAGCCGTTGTTTTTTATTCGCCACATCTCCTGCCAGATGCAGATGGGTCACCTGATTTTGCTGCAAATAATCAGCGATCAGCTGCAGATGGGGATCAAATAATTGGTTGATATCGACGTGCAAGTCGCTAATAACCGCCAGCGTGCCCATCTCAGCGGCCCGCCGTCTGCTTTTCGATCCGTAACAATTGGACATCGTTAGCTAAGATCCCGCTATTTCCCACCAATTGCAACCGTTGATAGGTCGGTTCCACCTGCATCCGAGTCTGTTCTTCTAAATACACCTGAGCCCCTTGCTTCAACCAAATCGTGCCTAAGGGTGTCGTTAAAGGGGTGTCGTAGATCGCCAATCCTTCTTCTGGATAGCTTTGCGGCACGATGATCAGGCGAAAATGGATGTCCAAACGGCAGGTGATCTCCGTTGCAGGAAACGGACCAACGCCGTCTTCAAAATCCAAGTAGAGACGATCACCTGGCTGCACATAAGGGGTTATTTTTTCAATTGCTGCTGGCTCAATGTTCAGTTCCATGACGAGAGCCCTCCTTTACATGATACGTTTTTTCCATTCCTCCAGGGTGATGCCACGCGTGACTTCATCGATGATTTCTTCACCCGATTTGCGGGCAGCTGGGATCGTTGCTTCCAATTTCATCCCAATTTTCTCCATGACCCGTCCAGACTTGGGATTTCGGTCATCATGTCGAGCAAAAATTCGAATCAATTCGAGTGTTTCAAAACCGAAATGCAGCAGTGCCATTGCCGCTTCTGGCATAATCCCTTGCCCCCAATAATCGCGACTCAATGTATAACCGAGCTCAGCGATCTCTTTTTCTGATTCTACCCGCAAATCGATGGTCCCGATCATTTTTCCTGAGTCTTTTTCTTCGATCGCAAATTTTCCTAAGGGTGCAGCAACAAAATACTCGGCGATGCGTAGTTTTGTTTCTTCAACCGACCCATGTCTAGCAAAGACGAAGGTCGTCGTTTCTTCATCATTTGCATAGGCAAACATGTCCGCTGCATCTGCCAAGGAAACAGGACGCAAGAGCAGCCTCGGTGTCTCCAACCGTTGATTTTCTGCTAACAATAGCAAATGTCGTTCTTTTGTTGTCATAGGATCCCTACTTTCTATCAGAACTCTCTCACGATCGCACCCCTCTTTTGCTATTTGTTGGATATGCTATAATAAGCATAAGTAAACGCTTTGAGGAGGATACTTCAATGTCAGACGAATTAGAAAAACGCCTTGATACAGGAATGTATGGGACGCCTCGCGTCAACCCAGATGAACAGCGCAAGTATTTAGGCACGTTTCGTGAACGGTGTTATCTTAGTATGACAGTAACAGAAATGAAGAAGAAGGACAACCAGAAAACGCTCTTGAACGCCTTACCAGATTATCAAGGAGCGCTCGTGCTGCTTAATGGAAAATTGCCAGAATCGATCCAGACCGATTACATCACTTTACTGACCAAGCAACAGATGGAATTTCGGATCGTCTCCGATGCCCAAGATGCCGGTCCAGACAGTATCGGCTTGCTGATTGCTGGGAAAGAAGCCGTCAATGAAGACGTCATCGATATCGAAAAAAAATTCCCTGCAGCTGCCGCTCCATCGGATAAAGAGCAGGAACAACCAGAGAAAACGTCATTTTGGAAACGTCTTTTCCATTAAAAGGAGGAACTATCATGGAACAATCAACACCGCCCTACCTTTCATTAAAGAAAGAACTGCTTGATGCTTTGGATCTGCATATCGATTTGTTTAAAACGGCACCCACGATCGAATCCAGCCATCTAGATGGCGTATTGTTCATGATGCGCAGCTTGGGTTTTATGCTGGATCGCGCTCCGAAAGTACTCCTGCTGGAGGATAAGAATGAAATGAACTTTATGATGTTTCAATATTATAGCCTCCTGTCGGAACTGAAGTACAATCTGGTTTTAAACTTTCCCTACGCCTCGATTCAAGGCGTACCGTTATTAACCTTGATCCAACGTTTTCCTACCACGTATGAAAAAGAAATGAAACAATGGTGGGAAGCCCGAACGGGTCTCAAGGTGGAAGAAACGAAACAAACGATTGAGATCGCTGCTTTTGAAGGATAAGAAGATAAAGAAAGGCTCACGATACTTCCTGCAGATAGAAAGTACTGGATATAATAGATTGCTAATGAAGCGAACCATAAAGCAGGACGATAACGTATCTCTCATGATTTCTTCAAATAAAAACCAGTCAGAGGCAGTTTCTGACTGGTTTTTATTAGTTTTAAGTTGTATTCTTCTTAATTTATATGAAACATCAAAGAATCAACTTAACTTTTTTTATTTAGTAAAAATCAACTGTAAAACCAATTGGATCTCCATTTGCATTTAGCGCTGGCCGAATAACAAAGCCTGTAAACTCTAAAAACTTCCCTTCAGCCCATAAAGAATATGCACTTGCACTCGCTTCTGCACTAGTAGCTGCAAAAATGCCGCTATTACCCAGATTGACTGGAGTATTCACATCTGTTTCGCCAGAGCCATCTTCTCCGCCATCTACATCCGTACCGCCACCATCGGTTCCGTTATCGCCACCGTCTACATCTGTACCACCACCATCGGTTCCGTTATCGCCGCCGTCTACGTCTGTACCGCCACCGTCGGTTCCGTTATCGCCGCCGTCTACGTCTGTACCGCCACCGTCGGTTCCGATATCGCCGCCGCCAGTTCCATGGCTTGATGTACCAAACTCAATGTAAATGTAATCACCTTCTGGATAAACAGCGTAGCCCTTGACTACATCAGGGTAATTCTCACGCAGCCATGCGGAGGCTTCTGTTGTGTTTAAGAATGGACCGACCCGCAGTTGTGTATAATATGAATTTTCATAGACAACGGTAATCGTAATTTCACGATCAATTGCTCCACCGTTATCTTTATTACCAACACCAAATTCAATATAGATATAATCACCTACAAAATGAACTTCATGCCCCTTAACTACTCCTGGATAATTTTCATGCTTCCAAGCAGTAGCTTCCTCGTTACTTAGGAATGGTCCGACACGTAGACGAGTATAATATGAATTCTCATAGACAACTTCAACTACAATTTCACGGTCAGTCGCGCCTCCATTATCAGGTGTCGGAATATTGAACTCAATATAGATATAGTTTCCTTCTAGATAGATTTGTAGGTCTGAAACTAAGCCAACATAGTTTTCAAGCAGCCATGCCGCCACTTCATCGGTAGTTAAGAATGGTCCGACACGGAGGCGTGTAATTTCTTCATTTTCTGCAACGACTGTCACTTCAAACTCTCGATCAGCTGGTGGATTAGTGGAACCATTATCTCCACCTGAACCATTATCCGTTGCTGGTGGTGTTGGCTTTGTGGAGCCATCTCCTGATCCATTATCTGTTGCAGGCGGCGTTGGTTTTGTTGATCCGTCTCCTGATCCGTTATCTGTTGCTGGAGGTGTCGGTTTTGTAGAGACATTTGATCCATTATTACTGTTTCCAGGATTTGTATTGCTTCCTCCCCCAATTGGTTTGGTCGGATCAATTTTGTCAGTATCTTGAATCACTGCTTGACTAATCGTATTACCCTCTGCATCCTTTAGAGAAACCACATTTCCATCAAACACTAATTTGTTGCCAGCATAAATCAAATCAATATTGTAAATATTATTCCATTGTGCTAGACGTTCGATCGTAATATTTGTCGCTTTACTGATGGCGCTAAGTGTATCACCCCAAACAATCGTATATTCATTCCCAGTAATATCAGCTTTGATTTGTTCGGGTGTTCTGGCAACCCATACGCTTGCGGAAATAGGGGATGCTGTTTCTTCTGATGCTGAAACTTGATTTGATAACGCACCAGCCGTAAAAATTGTTGCTAGTAATGCCAACGTTTTAACAATCTTACCATTAAATTTTTTCATTCCGTACTCTCCTTTTTTGTAATGCTATTATATTCAACTTATTACACACCATAACCTGATTAAAATTTCAGGATGGATCAGTATAATAAATTTAGTATACTTATCTACGCAGAAGGGCTCGTGTGAATCATAGCCCGTTGAAAGACAGAAAAGAGCGGCTAAAGAAAAAGTGATTCCTCGGTTGGAAGCACTAAAACCATTGATTTAAGCCTACGAAAAAAGCCTGCACACTGAATGAAGAACCGACAAAGCACTGTCAAACATTCGCAGGGATCGGAAAAAATCATCCATATCCTTTGTGTACCTATAAGGTGCTGCCAAAGGACCGTTCCGCAAATTCTTAAAGCAATGCGCCTATGTTTAGGAGTCACTCATCGAACCACAATCAGTTTCGGCTATAAAACCTGCCTTACTTCCTAATAACTTGAACATTGAGTATCGATTCAACTCCGTTTCCGATGATGAACTTTCATTTTTGATTCAATTGAAAACAATCTTTGCACTTCTTTTGTCAATAACAAAGATAAGAGAACCCGTCTGCCTTTGCCGCTTTTTTGATGCCAACCATTTTGTTATATGTAAAAGCATAGTTGAAAGACAATATCTATGTTCATATCTTTTTTATACATGCTGACCTAATTTAGCGGCTCTTCAAAAAACGATAGTTATTTAATCGTGTATAAAAAAAACTAGAACTTCCTTTCTTTAGATTACCAAAAATACAATTATTTTTCCAGTATTCCTATTAAAATAAATATTTTTTTGATAAATAAAGACAAAAAAGCGAGGGAATTAACTATTGTGCTAACTGTCAGATCAGGAATCAAACAACGATATAAAAAAAACTGCACACTTTGAAAGGAACTCTCCTTCCAAAGTGTGCAGTTCTTTGCTTTTTGTACTTCCATCAGCTCTCGAAGACTTCAGGGAACAACAGGCGTAAAACAGACATAGTTAAGCGTCGGCCTTTCCCGCTGTATGGATAAACGTGCATATGCATCGCTGGGTTGAAATTGGCTTCAATGATTCCATAAGCCCCCGGTTCATTGGCTTGCTTGGTTTTATCTGGAATAATCAGATCGATTCCGCTGATAGATGCTTGTAATGCGGCTACCGCATCGACTGCTACTTGTTTGTAATCATCGTTGAAGTCATCCGTCACATCGATAGAATCACCGCCAGTACTGATATTCGAGTTTTCTCGCAAATAAACGATCTGCCCCTCTTCGGGTACTGAATCCACTTGATACCCTTGCTCTTTTAACATCAGTTGTTCCAGTTCCCCTAATTGGATCAGTTCTAATGGGGTCCGATGATGGGTGCCGCGCAATGGATCAAGATTTTTCTCTGCGACGAGTTCCGTGATCGTGCGCTTGCCGTCACCCACGACATTGGCAGGGATACGTAGTAAAATCGCATCGACTCGCCCATCGATCACGAAGAACCGATATTCCGTCCCTGACAAAAAAGTCTCAACGAGGATCGAATCATCTTCCGCAAAGGCAATGGCGACCGCCGCTTGATAATCCGCTAAAGAGGCACCTTCTTTGAAAATCGAGATACCGATCCCATAGTTGGTGGTTTTCGGTTTTACCACAAACCCGCTGTGGGCAATCTGAGGATAAAACGCGATCGCTTCTTCTGCCGAAGCGAACTCAGCGCCACTTGGTACATGAAAGCCATTTTCGGCTAAGATTTTTTTAGTGACCGTTTTATTCGCCATGATCAATGGGACGATGTACTGATCCTTACTGGTCATATTGGCATTTTTAACATATTCGATGTGGTCTTTCACGGCTAATTTCAAGAATTGATCCGTTTCATCCAGTACCGTCACTTCGATTCCTTTTTGGATCGCATCGAACAAGAGAATCTGGGTCGACAATTCCATTGCTCGAAAGCCAGCTAATTGATACGGTTTTTCCCAAGCAGCTTGATGATACTTTTGTCCCAGCAATGTTGCTGTCTGCGCTTGACTGGTTGCTTGACTTGCTGAGAAAAGACGTCCCGCGAAGGTTCTTTCTGGTTCAGCCAGCATTTCTGAGAGCTGATCCAAAAATGGTGGATGCGGCAGCTCAAGGGCTTGGGCAAAGTCCATCATTTCAGTAATCAGCGCTTGCGCTTCTTGCTGATAAGTCAAAGGTGCAAGCGGATGTTCTAATGCGACCTGATCATTTTTCTGATTGCCCTCTTCGATCCACGCATCCGCATCGCTGCCTTCTTCTTTTGTACTTAAAAACAATAAGAAGAAATGCAAGAATGCGACTTGCTCTTTGGAAATCCCATAGCGGGCAAAGGGATCGATGTCAATATTTCTTAACTCAATATAACGGATACCCGCTGAGGCTAAATCTGCGACCCGTTTTCCCCCACGTAGACGCACTGGCGCATAAAATTCTTTTTCTTCTGAAAGCTTTCCCGTCTCCACTAATTTGGCAATATCTGCAAGATAGGTCTCTAACGAAGCGTAAGATACCTTGACGTCTTCGTGATTCGTGTACCCATAGCGGCTATTGCGAATACTACGGACTGGTTCTTGCGGTCCGTTTTCTGTCGTAAAATAATTGGCTTCTGATGCAGGAGTCGCCCCAAAGAAATACGTCAAAAACCAGCGATAGTGCAAATAATTGCGAGTTACTTTCAAATAAAGTGCCGTTTTAAACGTCTGGAAGCTTTCCTTCGTTTCAGACAAAGCATACAGCTGCTGCAAAAAGTCTTCCGCAAATTCGAAATTGAAATGAATCCCACTGACCATTTGCTTGCGGCGACCATATGTTTTGGCTAAATAGCGGCGGTAGAGCACATCTTCAAATTGGTCTAATTTAGCAATGACGATGTCTTCTTCTTTTTCTGGTAAAGCTGGTGGCATACTCAATGGCCAGAGCATTTCTTCTGCTGACATCGAACGATACGCCACATCATGAATAGCCCCTAAAAAACGGAACAATTCATCCACGGAATCAGCAACGGGCGTAATCAGTTCCAGTTGGTTTTCGGAAAAATCCGTTTGGATATACGGATGGAAGCGTCGATTGCCTAACGTTTTAGGATGATCGGTACCTGCAAACGTCCCATCGAGCCGCACCCGCTGCGCTTCACGCTCAATCCCGTAGCGTCCTTTCAATAAATAGGGAAAAAGCTCTTTATGTGATAACAATGTTTTTATTTTCATTCGACTGCCCTCTATGTTCTTCTACTAAATTTTTTCTCAAATGCTATTTCTTTCCATCTATTATAGTGAAAACTGGTGAAAAATGCAGAAATTTGCTCTTCACTTGTAATATCTCTTACTAAAATTACCAAGAATTTATAAAATACTTGAATAAATTTGATATTTACCTTCAAAATAAAGTATACTGCTTATAGAACAGTAAATTATTATGTCCATATTACTCTTTTTTGAAAGGAAGAATAGTGAATGAAGCCACTTAATCTTACCAAACGCGAACGTCAAATCATGAATATCTTTTGGAATTCAGACAAACCTCTTTCTGCAAATGACATTGCTGTCCAACAGCAAGATCTAAGCAAGAATACCATTCAAGCAGTCGTACGTAAACTAAAAAACCACGACTTATTGAAAGTAGCGGATATCGGCTACAGCGGTACTGTTTTGACTCGGTTGTATTCTCCGAATGTGACCCAAGAAGACTTCTTAGCAGCAGAATTGTCTGATCAATCTTTATTGAATTTGATTACGAACTTTATCGAAACCAATAAAGATATCGATACATTGAACAACTTGGAAAAAATGATCACTGAGCGCCAAGGGGAACTTAAGAAATAATCTTTCCCCATCGTTCAACTCGTTGTATTCTGCCTGATACTTCCCAAAGTTTTTAGACAGTGCAGAAGAAAACGAAGCCTTCAAACTGCTTTTCCTGATTTTTTGGCAAAGTCGTGCATCGCTGTACCCACATTTGCCACGCCAAGTGTTCTCAGCTTTACGTCACAAGTCAAGCTCGTGGAAAGAGACGACGACCCGTTTTCTCTTCCCTTTGATCTCACAAAAGCAACAATAAAGGAGAGCCATGTGTAGGTGTATCACCTAACACAGGGCTCTGTTTTTTTATTCTTTGATCAAGCCTTTGAATAAGCCAACGACAAATTCATTTGGATCAAATGGTTCTAAATCATTGATGCCTTCTCCGAGTCCCACTAATTTGACGGGCAGCCGCAGCTCGTTACGGATCGCCAAGACGATCCCCCCTTTGGCTGTTCCATCAAGTTTGGTTAAGACGAGACCAGAAACATCCGTCGTTTCTTTAAATTGTTTTGCTTGATTCATCGCATTTTGACCTGTTGTTGCATCCAACACGAGCAGGACTTCATGAGGGGCCGTTGGGTCCACTCGTTGAATGATCCGTTTGATTTTTTCTAGTTCGTTCATCAAATTGACTTTGTTTTGCAAACGACCCGCGGTATCTACTAATAAAACGTCAGCATTTTCTCGTTTTGCGCGCTCCATCGCATCAAACACGACTGCTGCTGGATCGCCTCCTGCATTGCCACGAACGACTTCAACACCAGCTCGTTCACCCCAGACCACTAATTGATCGATGGCACCGGCACGGAAAGTATCCGCTGCAGCCAATAAGACTTTCTTGCCTTCGGCTTTGAATTGGTGGGCTAATTTCCCGATACTGGTGGTTTTTCCAACACCGTTCACGCCAACAAATAAAATGACGGTCAACCCTGACTGCATATTCAACTCGTTGACTTCACCGACACCCGCTTCACCATATAGGTCAACCAATTTTTCGATGATGACATTTTGGACATCTGCCGTTTTCTTCACATTACGTAGTTTGACTTCTTGCCTCAATGCATCCGCGATCTTCATCGCCGCATCGAAGCCGACGTCTGCGCCGATCAGCGTTTCTTCCACTTCTTCGAAGAAGTCTTCGTCCACCGTACGGAAGTTGGCAAACAATTCGTTCATCCGTTGCCCAAAGGTTTTCCGTGATTTCGTCAATCCTTTGGTGTATTTATCCTGCACACTTTCCGTTTCTGGCGCTGGTTGAAGGATTGGTGTAGCCGCTGGGGTTTGCTTTGATGGTGTATCCTTAGCCACTTCTTCTGGAATACTTGGTGCTTCTTCTCCTTTATTCGCTGTCGTTGCTTCTTGCTGCGGGGACACTTCAGCAGTTTCTTGCTCTGCCTCCAAATCACTGGAGTCGGCGGTTTCTGCAGGTACCACTGGTTCTGAAGCGCCTTGTTCAGCAGGAGTTTGTGCTGGCTGGCTTTCTTCTGAACGCTGTGCCTCTGGTGAGTCAGCATCGACTAACGGTTTGTCGGTTTCTTGCTCTGCTTCTTTGGTTTCTCCAATCAGCGCTTTTTTGATTTTGTCAAAAAATCCCATCTTACGCACCTCCTTTTAAGACATATTCTTCAATCACTGCTGCCACACCGTCTTCTTGGTTTGAAACGGTGACAACGTCAGCCGCCTCTTTAATGATTGGCACGGCATTGGCCATCGCTACGCCAATCCCAGCATAGCGAATCATCGGCAAGTCATTTTCTTCATCACCGATCGCCATCACTTCTTCTTGCTTGATCCCTAAATCTTGCGCCAATAGGCTGATACCATAGGCTTTGGTGATTCCTTTAGGCATAAATTCCAACAGGTTATTCCGGCTTTTGATGATTTCATATTTCTCGCGGATCTCTGAGGAAATCTCAGGGATCTTAGGATCCAAGACTTCCTGATGGTAGGCGATCACCGCTTTATTATAGAGCATCGATTCATCAAGATCAGCTACGGCAAAAGGACGACAATCCAATAAAGGATTTAACGAGCCATAAATCGATGGATGCGCTGCTGAAGTGGGTAAACTCAAGACGATCTCTTCGGATACCACGTCTAGAGGCAAATTCAAGTCTTCCGCTACTGAAACCAATTCATGGATATCTGCCAGCTGCATCGCTGCTTTTTCAATAATCTCGCCAGTCTCATTTTTTTGAACCAAACCGCCGTTAAAGGTGATGCTATAGTCGCCGGGTTCTTTCAGCGATAATTCTTCTAAGTACGGACGGATCGCCCGTAATGGACGTCCCGTACAAATGACGATTTTTACGCCTTGTGCTTTGGCACGAGCAAGTACCTCTTTGTTGCGAGGAGTCACTTCTTTTTTGTCATTCAATAACGTTCCGTCTAAATCGATCGCAATCAGTTTAATCATATCATTCCTCCTCTATGCTTGATCTGCTGCAAAACTACCGCCTTCACGCACTTCTTCTAAGCGCACGGACACGGTCTTCGACACTCCAGATTCTTGCATGGTCACACCATACAACACATCTGCTGCCTCCATCGTTCCTTTACGGTGAGTTACGACGATAAACTGTGTATCATTTTGGAAAGCACTCAAGTAATGACCGAAACGAGAGACATTGGCTTCATCCAATGCTGCTTCCACTTCGTCAAGCACACAAAACGGTACTGGACGAACTTGAATAATGGAAAACAATAACGCAATCGCAGTCAGTGCCCGTTCGCCCCCTGATAGCAAGCTGAGGTTTTGCAATTTCTTGCCCGGTGGTTGGGCTTCGATCTCGATCCCAGTGTTCAATAAATCTTTCGGATCTGTTAAGACTAATTCCGCATGACCGCCGCCAAACATATTAGGAAATACTTGTTTGAATTGCAAACGGATCGCATCGAAGACTTCGCCGAAACGGGTTTTGACTTCTTCATCCATTTCAGACATCGTATCAAACAGCTGTGCTTTAGCCGACAGCAGATCGTCTCGCTGACTCGTCAAGAACAAATGCCGTTGATTGACTTGCTCATATTGTTCGATCGCATTTAAATTGACTGGACCAATTTGCTCGATCGCTTGTTTTAGTTCCAGAATGTCGACTTTGGCTTGTTCTGCATCCTCAATTTCAGGGAAATCTTGCGCTGCCTTTTCAAAGGTGAGATTGTATTCTTCTTGTAAATACAACAAACGATTATCCATCACCAATTCTGCGCGATTTTTTTCGATCTCAACTTCGGTTTTTTCTGACAGCTTTTCTTTTTGCGTTAAGTTTTCAGCACTCAGGGCTTCGTCTAATGCGCCGATTTCTTGTTGAACGACTTGACGTTGTTCACGAATCACCGTCAATTCCGCTGTTACCTGCTGCTTGGTTTTTGTGAAGGCTTCAATTCGCTGAAGAATGCTTTCTTCTGAAAACTCATGATCGCTGACGTTGCTTGTCAAGGCAGCTAACTGCCGTTCTAAGGAGAGTTGACGCGCTTCGTTTTCTTCTAATGCTTGATTCGTAGCGGCAATTTTTTGCTGCAAATGCGCCACTTGTTCTTTTTGAACTGCGAAAGCTGCCTGCAAGCGCGCACTTTCTTGTGCTAAGGTTTGGCGTTTTTCCTCGATCAAGTCTTCTTCGGCATTCATTTGATGAATATCTTGGTCGATTTTCGCCAATTGCGCTGCAATATTCTTTTGCTGTTCTTCCAAGCTCGTCTTCTTCTCATCATATTCCTCAAAGAAGGCTTGCACTTCGCGATGTTCAAAATCAAACACTTGCTGCTCTTGCTTCAAGCGGCTCAGGTCATTCTCAAGATTTTGTAAGCGGCTTTGCAGCTCATGCTCCGTCATGCGAGCCTGTTCTCCTTGCGTCCGCAATTCTTCTAATGCTGCTTGTGCTTCTTTGGTCGCTGCTTCAAAATGCTGGACTTGCTTTTCCGTTTTTAAAAGCCGCTCATCCAGTTGCGCCGCTTGTGCCGTCAATTGTTGCAGCTCGTTGCTTTGGCTAAACAAACTACCGGCATTTTTCTTCGTTGCGCCACCCGTCATGGAACCGCCAGCATTCATGACATCCCCTTCTAAGGAAACGACCCGATAGCTATAGTTCAATGCCCGTGCTAACGCATTGGCACTTTGCAAGTCTTCGGCAATCAAGATACTGCCTAACAAGTTATCCGTAATCGTTTGGACGTGTTCGGGCGACTGGACCAATTCGCTGGCAACGCCGATAAATCCAGACACTTGCTTGGCTTGATTGCGGGCATAATCTGGCAAATGACGGGCTTTGATGGTCGTCAGCGGTAGGAAGGTTGCACGCCCCCCTCGATTTTCTTTCAAATACGTGATGGCTGCTCGCGCATCCCGCTCATTTTCAACGACGACATGCTGTGCAGCGGCGCCTAATGCGGTCTCGATCGCCACGGTATAGTCTTGCGGCACATCGATCAACTCCGCTACTGCGCCAACGATACCGCTGATCTGCTGTTTGTTTTTCAAAATCAAGCGAACGCCTTGATAAAAGCCGCTATAATTTTCTTGAATGTCTTGCAGACTGCGCTGTTTCGCTCGTACCTGCTGCACTTGACTCATTAACTGATACATTTTCTTTTGTTCTTCATCAAAGCGTTTTTTGTTGGTCTGAGCTTTTTCTTGAAGATGGATGTATTGCTTGCGTTGTTCTTCTAAAATCGCCTTAGCCTGCGTCAGCTGCTCTTCCACGATTTGCGCTTCCGTCGTCTTTTCTTTCAACGACGTATTCATTTGCGTCTGCTTGCTTAGCGCCGTTTGATTTTTCGCGGCTTCTTGTTGGTATTGACGCTCCAAGTATTTCAATTCGTTTCCGATCGTTGCCTGCTCCTGCATGGCTTCGACATATTGGCTGCGCAACTCTTCAATGATTTCTTTTGCTGAACGTTGGTACTTTTCCTGCTCTTGCTGACACGCCAGCATCGCTGCTTCAACTTCCTGCACACTACGATTCTTTTGTGAAAGCAAGCCGATCAGTTCCGTTTTTTCTTCATTTAAAAGTGTGACCCGCTCTGTGACTTCCTCTAAAGTTTCTTGGTATTCGGCAGAGCTTTTTTGCGTATGCTTTGAACGTTCATCTAAGACTTCTTTTTGCCCTTCGGCTTGCTTCAGTCCTTCGGTGACCTCTAAAAGCTGCTGATTCAAACGCTCCAACGTTTCATCAAAAGCAGTACGTTGTTGCCGCAAAGAATGTAGCGACAGTTCCCCTTGGTTGATCTTTTCGGAAATCTGCGCCAGTTCTTGGTTAAAGGTACTCAGTTGAGCTTTGGCTGTCTCCCACGCTTCTTTTGCTTTCGTGATCTCTAAGACCGCATAGGCCACATCGACCGTCGTCAATTTTTCTTTTAACGCTAAAAAGCGGTTGGCTGCTTCACTTTGGGCTGCCAGAGGCACCAACTGATCTTCTAGTTCATAAATAATATCTTGTAGACGGCTTAAATTGTCTTCCGTTTCAAACAATTTTTGCTCGGCTTTCTTTTTCCGCTGTTTGTATTTCAATACCCCCGCCGCTTCTTCAAAAATCCCACGACGGTCTTCTGGTTTGCTGCTGAAAATTGCTTCTACCTTGCCTTGGGAAATGATCGAAAATGATTCTTTCCCCAACCCAGAGTCCATAAACAACTCTTGGATATCCTTTAAGCGGCAAGCTTGTTTATTTAAGAAAAAGTCGCTTTCGCCGGTTCTTCTCAAGCGGCGAGTCACGCTGATCTCACTGTAATCCATCGGCAAGTAATGATCGCTATTGTCTAAAACGATCGTCACTTCCGCTATATTTAGCGCTCTGCGGGTGTCAGAACCTGCAAAAATAACATCAGGCATTTTGCCACCACGTAGATTTTTGGCAGATTGTTCTCCTAAAACCCAACGAATCGCTTCGGTAATATTGCTCTTGCCGCTGCCATTTGGTCCGACGACTGCAGTCACTCGATGTTCGAAATCAATGACTGTGCGGTCGGCAAAGGATTTAAAGCCGGCAATCTCTATTCGTTTTAAATACACTCCGCCAGTCCTCTCTTACTGTTCAAGATCCGCCAAGGCATTCGCAGCGGCGTCCTGTTCTGATAATTTCTTCGATTTTCCTTGTCCTTTTCCGATCAAGGTGTCATCGCAATAGACTTCCGTCCAAAAAATCCGTTCATGGGCGGGGCCTGCTTCTTTGATCAAACGATAATTGATGGAAACATCGCCGCCACGCTGCAAGACTTCTTGCAAGCGGGTCTTGTGATCCATCTCATGGGAAAAAGCACCTGCTTTTACTTTTGGAAAGACAACTTTCGTCAAAAAGCCGCTGACACTTTCCAGTCCTTGGTCCAAGTATAACGCACCTAAAAAGGCTTCAAATAGATCACAAAGCAAAGAAGGTCGTTTACGACCGCCAGAGTTTTCTTCCCCTTTGCCTAGACGAATGTATTCATCGAATCGGCAATCTTTGGCAAACATGGATAAACTGTCTTCGCGAACGATTGCCGCCCGTAGCTTCGTCAGCTTACCTTCGGGCAGATCTGGCAATTCACGATACAAATACCGTGAAACGATCAACTCTAAGACAGCATCGCCCAAAAACTCTAAACGTTCGTTATCTGACAAGTGCAAGTTGCGGTGCTCATTCACATAAGATGAATGCGTAAACGCTTGTTCAAGCAGATCTACATCATGGAACACAATATCAAACTTTTCTTTTAGTTCTTTCGTTAATTGTGTATTCATTTGTCACATTCCTTCATTAGTTTATCGACACTTCCCTATTATACTGGTTTTTGCCGAATTATGAAATGTTTCCTCCAAATTCTTGGAAAGACTGTAATAAAATTTTATTTACTTAATCTTCTCCTGTATAAAAAAGCCTGTTTTCCTCAGATACCCGCAAAAAAACAGAAAAAAAAGACGTCCTGGAAAGGACGTCTTTTCATCGATCATTGATTAACGAGATTCAGCTGTAACTGAAATTGTTGCCCAAGGATTGTAATTCACATCATAAGCCCATGTGAAGTCTTTGACGCGATTTGATACAGGTAACACCGCACTACGGTAAAGTGTTGGGATAACAAACGCTTCATCAGCAGCATATTCTTGCCATGCATCAAATGCTTCTTTACGTTTTGCTTCGTCAAACGAATCTTTTGAATCGATTGCTTCTAGCAATTTCGTATTTTCTTCTGATTCAAAACGAGTGTAGTTGAACGCAGAGTTAGGTCCATACAAGCCCATTGGTGATGGGTCATAACCAGTATTCCATGCACCTTGGTAAACATCAATCTCAGGATCATCATTTTCCAATTTGTCATAGAATGCTTGGAAGTCGATCAAGCGACCTGTTGTGTATTGTACATCAAGTCCGATTTCATTCCATTGTTGGATGTAGTAATCTGCTAATGGTTGTGCTGTTTCGCCACCTGACATTGAAGCAAAGTTAATGGTTAATTTCTCACCATTTTTGTCTTCACGCATACCGTCGCCATCGACATCTTTGTAGCCAGCATCATCAAGTAATTGATTTGCTTTGTCGATGTTTAAAGTATAACCTTCAACATCTGTATTGTGTAATGAGCCAAATACTGGTGGGATCAATGTCGTTGCATTTGTACGCAAGCCATTGTAGAAACGGCTTCCGACAGCATCATTATCTAATGCATAACCCATTGCTTGACGCAATGACTTGTCAGCCATTTTTGAATCAGGATTGTATTCAACTTTTCCTTCATCGGCATTCCATTTACCTAATTTGAAACCTAAATAAGTGTAAGCAGTATCTGTTCGGCCTAAGATTTGATAACCGTCAGTATCTTTATAAGTAGGATACGTATCTGTCGGCATTGATAAAGCCATATCATATTGTTTTGCGTTCATCGCTTCAACAATAGATGAAGTTGGAACTGCTTTAAATGATAATTTATCTAGTTTTGGCTTATCTCCATAATAGTATTCGTTTGGAACGTACTCTACGGATTCACCAGCTACGATATTTGACATTACATAAGGTCCGAAGACGATTGGATTTTTACGAACTTGATCGCTTGATTCCATATCTTTGACTTCGATTCCTTCAAAGGCGTGTTTTGGTAATGCTGAAGCCCAAATACCACCACCTGCTTGCATCATACCAGGGTGAACTTCTTTGTATTGAATTTTAACGACTTTGTCACTTTCTTTGGTGATACCAGAAATAGTATCAGCTTTGCCATCATGGTAATCTTCCATACCAACAATGTTAGTAAAGTTACTATCATAACGAATACCAGTATAATCTTTGTTACCAATTACTTCGTAAGTGAAGATGATATCATCTGCCGTAACATCTTCGCCATCAGACCATTTCAGGTTTTCGCGTAAAGTAATTGTTGCTGCGTTGTTGTCTTCATCTAGCTCAAGGTTTGCAGCCCCGCCGTCAACAATTTTGAAATCAGCGTCATTGACGAATAAACTTTCATTACTTGGCAACATAAATTGTGCATCATAGTTATCTTGATAAAATTCTGTTTGGAACAACCCTTGGAATTGCGTATCCATCACTACTGCAACATCCAAAGTACCACCTTCGATTGCCTCTGCATCATTGCTAACTTCGATTGGGAAGTTGCTTACATCTTCCGTATCGTTTGCTGCATTGCTGCCGCCACCAGAAGAATCGGTTCCGCCGCCGTTGCTGCCACAAGCTGCCAATGCTAACACTGACAAAAGAGTGACCATACCAAAAATATTTTTCTTCATCCTGTATCCTCCTTGTTTATCCTAGTCGTTGACGCGCATCCGCTGAACGCTTAAATGCTTGACCAACGTAATTGATACTCAACATCAAGACTAAAATTAGAATTGATGCGGGTAACCAGATCCACTGTCTGTTGACCAGCACATCACCGCTGCTGGCATATCCGATCAGTGTTCCCAAACTTGGAACATTGGTCGGCAGACCAAAACCTAAGAATGTTAGTGTCGTTTCAATACCGATATTCGCTGCAAAGTTCATTGTTAAGTTGGTGATGATCAATGAGCTAAGGTTCGGCATGATTTCGCGGAACATGATGACGAAGTCATTGGTTCCGAGGGTTTTCGATGCACTAACATAGTCGCGACGGCCTTCTGAAAGGGTCTTACTTCGGAAGAGCCTTGCTTTTCCGACCCAGTAAAAGGCACTCATGACCCATATAAAGGTCCAAACGTTATAACGAGGTACGATCGATACGATAACGATAATGATCAACATGATCGGCAAAATCATAACGAAGTCAACGATACGCATCAAAATGTTATCAATGATGCCACCATAGTAACCTGAGATGATCCCTAGTCCGACCCCAACGATCGACGTAATGATCGTGATTGAAAAACCAATCAAGATTGAGTTACGCGCACCGATGATCAATTGTCCCCAAACATCACGGCCACCTTCATCCGCCCCTAAAAGGTAGGTGCCGCCGTTTGGCGAAATCGCGCCGGGTACAGCGTATTTATCAAGGATGCTGACACGCATCACTTGTGATTGGTCGATAACTGCTGAGCCGATAAACACGAACAATAAAACTGCGACTAACAACACTAATGAAAAGATAGCCATTTTATCTTTTAAGAATTCGCGAAAAATCATTTTTAATCCCATAGGCGGGATGCTCTCTTGTTTTAGTACTTTTTCTTTCTTTTCAGACACATTTATCCCCTCCTATTACTGGATTCTGATTCTTGGATCGACAATACTCATGATGATATCTGATAGCAGCGTACCGATCAAGGTCGCTAGTCCTAAGATCAATGTCAGTGAAGTGATCACGGCATAGTCCCGTTGGACGATACTATCGATAAACAGTTTTCCGACACCTGGGTAAGCGAAGATTTTCTCAATGACCACAGAACCTGCGATCAATGAAGTGATCTCGTAGCCCATTTGTGATGCGATCGGCAACGACGCATTACGGAAAACGTGACGTGAGAAGACTTTATTCGTTGGTACCCCTTTTGAACGAGCGGTACGAACGAAATCCAATGATTTCGAATCAATGACTTCACTTCGCAAGTATTGGATCGTCACTGCTGTTCCTAATAATGCAGAAGTGATCGCCGGTAATAGTAGGTGATACAAGCGACTCCAAAACTCAGCCATGCCGCTGACCCCCGGTGCAACGGAACCACCCGTTGGGAACCAAGCCAATCGGTAACCGAAGATGAACAATGCGATCAACGCAAAGATAAACAACGGTACGGCGAAACTGAAGAAGTTGTAAACAACGACGACTTTATCAAGCAATGAATTTTGGTAACGTCCTGCCCACATCCCTAAAGGAATGGCAATCACGTAAGTCAAAATGACCGTCAATAAAGATAACCACAATGTATTGCTGATACGTCCTGCTAATAACGTTGAAACAGGTAATTTAAAGATGAAACTTTGACCAAAGTCCCCTTTTAAGGCATTTCCGATCCAACGGAAATACTGGGTATACCATGGGTCATTCAAACCAGCGGCTTCACGCATCCGCTCAATAACAGCTGGATCTTGGTTTGGATTGATCAAACCGGTAAATGGATCCCCAGGCATTGCTTGTGCGATCAAGAAAATCAAGATACTCAAAATAATGACTTGCGGGATCATCAACAACAAACGACGTAGAATTGTTTTCCACATTATTCAGCACCCCCGTTTTTCAATGCGACTTGGTGCGACTCGGTGATTTTACGCAAGTCATACACTCTGCCAGTTTCGTCGTAGTAATCTTTTTGATGGGTCACATATTCCAACTCGACCTTGCGGCGGTTTTCTTTGTGAGCATCGCGATTTTTTACGTCGATTTGAGGAATCGCTGATAATAAACGTTTTGTATAGATGTGACGCGGGTCTTGATAGATGTCTTCCCGTGTCCCGATCTCAACGAAGCGGCCTTTGTACATGATGGCGATATTGTCACACATGTGTTTTACGACCCCTAAGTCATGAGAGATAAATAAGAAACTTAAGCCAAATTCTTGCTGGATCCGTTTCATAAAGTTCAGTACCTGCGCTTGAACGGATAAGTCAAGGGCTGAAACCGGCTCATCGGCGACGATCAGTTTTGGATTGGATGCTACCGCGCGGGCAACCCCTAACCGCTGACGTTGGCCACCAGAGAACTCGTGAGGATATTTGTATAGGGCATCTTCTGGCATCCCAACGATATCCAGAAGGCTTTTCACTCGTTTTTTCTCTTCTTGATCGCTTAAGCGTTCAAAGTTGCGTAATGGTTCGGCGATAATGTCGACCACGCGTTTTTTAGGATTCAAGCTGGACATTGAATCTTGGAAAATCATTTGGACATCTTTGTTGTAGTTCATTTTTTTGCGGACGGAACGTTTGGTCACGTCTTGCCCGTCATAAATGATTTCGCCACTGGTGATTTTTTCTAACCCAACGATGGCTTTCCCCGTCGTGGATTTACCAGAACCAGACTCACCAACCAATCCGTAGGTTTTTCCTTTTTCTATGATGAAGTCCACACCGTCAACGGCATACACATGGTCCGTGACGCGGTTGAAAAATCCGCTGCGAATAGGATAGTGGACTTTCAGATCTTTAATTGTAATTAATTCTGTCATCTACACTTCTCCTTCTTCGTCTCTAAAATGAAAATGCTTGTAGCATGTGCAACGGACCAAATGATCAGGTGCTACTTCATGCAAGACTGGGTTTGCTTCGTGGTCGCTTTCAGGAATCCAAGGAATCCGTGCGGCAAACCGACAACCCGTCCGTGGCATATTTTTCAATGAAGGAACTACGCCTTCGATCACGTGCAGTTCACTGTCTTGTGAATTTTCTTGAGGGATCGAGTTAAGCAATGAGCGGGTGTATGGATGTTTCGGATTGGCAAACAACTCTTCGGCTGTTGCGACTTCCACAAACTGTCCCCCGTACATTACGGCTACTCGGTCGGCCATCTCTGCTACGACACCTAAATCGTGGGTGATCAAAATGATCCCCGTTTGCGTTTCTTCTTGCAAATCTTTTAGTAGATCAAGGATCTGTGCTTGGATCGTCACGTCCAACGCGGTCGTTGGTTCATCGGCAATAATGATTGGTGGTTTACAAGCAATCGCGATCGCAATGATGACCCGCTGACGCATCCCACCTGACAATTCATGAGGGTATTGACGTCCTACTCGCGGTGGATTGGGAATCCCCACTTGTTCTAATAATTCTAATGCTCGTGCTTGACGCTGTTCGGCGGTCATATCCGTATGGTAAGATAACCCTTCTTTGATTTGATCTTCGATCCGCATCAAAGGATTCAGTGCAGACAATGGATCTTGGAAAATCATCCCAATATCATTTCCGCGAATTTTGTTGTACAGCGTTTCGTTTAAGTTTGACAAGTTTAAATCTTTATATAAGATTTCTCCGGTGATTTTCGTGTTGTTTGGGTCATGCAGCCCCATGATCGTTGTAGCTAACGTACTCTTGCCGCAACCAGATTCTCCTACGATCGCTAAGATCTCATTGCGATCCAGTGTAAAAGAAATACCATCTACTGCGTCATAGTAATCGTCTTTAATACGAAAACCTGTGTGAAGGTTTTGAACATCTAGTAATTGATTATCTCTGGACAATCGAATACCCCTCTCTACTTTCTAAGATGTCTTGCAATTTAATGTAAAAAAAGAAGGAACATGCATTTCATTTCCAAAAGCTTTCTTAACATTGTATAATATATTCTTAATAATTATATAGAAATGCCACCAATAATGCAAGTCCCAGAAAAGTTAATACACTGAATTTTCAGAAAATTTACATTATGCTTTCAACGCCGTCATGTCAGGTTTAACGACCGTTTTTTAGATTCCGCTACCAAAGAAAAGCCGCTCAAAATCACTGCGGATCAATTATGAGAAAGAAAGAGCTAAGTCATCTAGGACTTAGCTCTTATGTCTGTCTTAAGCAAGATGGCTTGAAATATAATCAACCGCTCCACCGACTGTTTCGATCTGCTCGGCATCTTCATCAGAAATCTCGGTACCAAATTCATCTTCTAGTTCAAGGACGAATTCCATCACACTGATCGAATCAGCGTTCAAGTCGTCTTTAATGCTCATCGTATCCGTTACGTTCTCTGCGTCAATTTCAAAATGATTGGCGATCACGACCGCAACTTTCTTGAATACTTCATCTCGTGTCAACTGGCTTCACCTCCACGCGTTTGCACAAAACATAGAATGGCTAACAAACATTGTACTGCTTTCTATGCTTTTTGTCTAGATATTTTTGCAATTTCATTACAATCATTGCATTATGATTGCGTTTCGTCTTTGTCAGTCGGCATTTCTTCAAAATGGGCGACCAATTGTGCCACGACATCTGTCGCTAACATCGTATGGATCTGCTTGATGGTGTACGCCACCGCTTCTGGTCCTGTCGCACCATGGGTTTTGATGACTGGGGCTTTCAACCCAAACAATACGGCACCGCCGTGTTTCGCATAATCCATTTCATTTTTCACTTTCCGCAACGCATCTTTTAATAATAATGCGCCTAATTTCCCTTTGGCACCGGAATCGAGAATCGATTGTTTCAACAGCGCCATCAAATTCAAGGCGGTTCCTTCGATCGATTTCAAAACAGCATTTCCAGTAAAGCCATCTGTCACGACGACGTCAGCTGCACCATCCAATAATTCCCGAGCCTCGACATTGCCGATAAAGTGGATCGTCGGGTCTTGCGAAAGCAGTTCAAAGGCTTTTTTCGTTAATTCACTGCCTTTGGTTTCTTCCGTTCCGTTATTTAACAAGCCGACCCGTGGTCGATTGATCCCGCGAACTTTTTGGGCATAAAAGGACCCTAAGACGGCATAGTTTGCCAAATGTTCTGGTTTATTGTCGGCATTGGCACCTAGATCCAGCATGTCAAAGCCAGCATCTTTGCCGATCACTGGCATCGTGGACATCAATCCGGGACGGTCGATCCCTTTGATCCGACCGACGATAAACAAACCAGCCGCTAATAAGGCCCCAGTATTTCCAGCTGAAAAAATCGCATCTGCCTCACCATTTTTGACCGCTTGTGCTGCCAAGACCATTGAGGCGGTTTTTTTTCGTCTGATCGCTTTGACAGGTTCATCATCACTATTGATTTTTTCATCCGTGTGGATAATGGTGACATTTTTATCATCCGTCATGTATTTTTTGATTTCATTTTCTTTTCCGTAAAGGAGGAATTCAATCTCTGGAAAGTCTTTTTTTGCCAGCATGACTCCTTCTACGATCGCTTTTGGGGCGTTGTCTCCGCCCATTGCATCAACAGCAATCCGCATCTCGCTGCCACTCCCTTCATTTTCCCAATCAGTATAGCATATTCTTTAATCAAAAAATTGTTTGTCTGCTTTTTTTGCTGCTAAATAGTTCGCCAATGCCGAAAATTCTGGCAACAGCTGCCAGCCATTTTTTTGCCAAAGCTGGGCAGCTTCGACTTGTGCCACTTCTAGAATATGGGCATCTGCGACCAAATCGGCAGCCGCAAACTCTGGCAAGCCCGATTGTCGATTGCCGAAGACTTCTCCTGGTCCTCGCAACTGCAAATCTTTTTCGCTGACTACAAAGCCGTTGGTGGTTTCTGTCATGATCTTCATTCGCTCGACCCCTGTTTCATTCTTCGGGTTTGCGATCAATATACAGTAAGAAGCATCGGCGCCGCGCCCTACCCGTCCACGTAATTGGTGGAGCTGGGCTAATCCGAAACGATCAGCATCGATGATCAGCATCACTGTCGCATTGGGAACATTGACCCCTACTTCGATGACCGTCGTGGAAACCAAGATCTGCAGTTGATTTTCTTTGAATGCTTCCATAATAGTGTCTTTTTCTTGATTCTTCATTTTCCCATGCAGCATCCCCACTTGATAAGTAGGAGAAAAGTAACTTTGCAGCTGCTCATAAATCTCCGTGGCATTCTTGACATCCAGCATTTCGGATTCTTCGATCAAAGGACAGATGACATACATCTGATGCCCTTGTGCCAATTCTTTTTGCGCCCACTCTAAGATCGATTCAAACTGCGGCGGACGGACCCAGCGAGTCTCTACAGGAATCCGTCCTGCTGGCATTTCATCGATCACCGAAACATCCATTTCGCCATAAGCCGTGATCGCTAACGTACGAGGGATCGGTGTGGCGGTCATAAAGAGCACATCAGGCAGATAGCCTTTTTCCCGTAAGACTTTTCGCTGATTGACGCCAAAACGGTGTTGTTCATCGGTGATGACTAAGCCAAGATGTGCAAAATCCACGCCTTCTTGAATCAGCGCATGGGTCCCAACGATGATGTCGATCTCCCCGGCTGCTAATTGTTCTAAGATGACTCGCCGTTCTTTTGGTTTGGTCGAGCCTGTCAAAAGAGCGGTGGTCACTTCTAAGGGGTCAAAGAGCTGATTCAAGCTTTCTAGGTGCTGCTGGGCCAAAATCTCAGTCGGCACCATCAGTGCGCCCTGAAAGCCAGCCGTCATCGTGGCATAAAGGGCGATCGCCGCCACGACTGTTTTCCCGCTTCCTACATCTCCTTGCAAGAGTCGCTGCATGTGCTGCGGACTTTTCAGGTCATGGCAGATTTCATTGGTCACGCGCTTTTGCGCATTCGTCAATTCAAAGGGCAGTTTACGAGTAAATTCTTTCAAGCGTTGCACATCATAATCGATCGCTAAGCCGTTTTTCTCGGCTTTTTCGCTTTTCTTCAGTCCTTGGATCTGCATTTGGAACAAAAAGAACTCTTCAAAAATCACCCGACGCTTCGCTTGATGACTCTCTTGGGGATCTTTAGGAAAGTGCATCGCAAACATCGCGGATTTCCGATCCAACAAGCGATATTTTTCAATCAATGACAAAGGCAAGATCTCTGTGATCTGATCACCAAAATCAAGGAATGCCTGTTTGATCAGTTCGATCAACACACTTTGACGCACGGCTTTATTGACATGATAAATGGGGGCAAAGTCTTCTGCGCTCTTGCTGCCGAGAATTTTCATTCCCGTCAGTCCTTTGCGTTTGGCGTCCCATTTGCCATAGACGGCGATCTCTTCTGAGACCTCTACTTTATCCTTCAAATAAGGCTGATTGAAAAAGGAGACATTAAAGACATCGTGGTCTTGCATCATGCGAAATTGCAACCGACTTTTCTTATAGCCAAAGCGATTGACGACCGGCGGGGAAACGACGATCCCCTTGATCGTTACTTTTTCTTGGTCTTGAATCTCCGCTAATTGCCGTTCTTGAATGTCTTCATAACGAAACGGATAATACTTCAGCAGGTCTTCAATGGTTTCGATCCCTAAACTCGCCAAGTCTTGGGCGCGTTTTTCTCCGACACCCTTTAATACCGTAAGTGGCTGATTCAGCATAGGTACCCTCCTTTTCCAAAGTAATTTTGTTTATTGCAGAGATTCCTGCATTCATAGAAAAAGACGGAGCCAAAAATCATCTACGATTTTTGCCCCCGCCGCCTAATTTGTTTATTCTGCTGAGAAAAGATACGGATAAACTGGCTGATCGCCTTGATGGATCTCTACTTCGATCTCAGGATGCAGCTCAACGATCGCTTCTTCAATTTTCGCTGCTTCTTTGGCTTTGCCTTCTTCACCGATAATGATGGTGACGATCTCAGTATCTTCTGTGATCATTTTTTCTAAGGTAGTCATGGAAGCAGAGAAACGATCCGGAACAGAAACAACGATTTTGCCGTCGACCATTCCTAAGAAGTCGCCTTCTGTAATTTCGATGCCATCAATTGATGTATTACGGATCGCATGAGTCACTGATCCGCTGACAACACTTGCTAAGACATCGGTCATAGCTTGCTGATTTTCAGCTAGTGTGGATTGCTCGTGGAATGCCAGCATCGCTGTCATCCCTTGTGAGATCGTCCGTGTTTCAACAACCGCTACTGGAATTTCGGAAACTTCCGCTGCTTGCTGTGCAGCCATAAAGATGTTTTTGTTATTTGGTAGAACGATCACTTGGTCGGCATTAACTTCATTGATCGCCAACAAAATGTCTTCCGTACTTGGGTTCATCGTTTGGCCGCCACTGATGACATATGAAGCACCCAGGCTAGTGAACAACTCTTTCAAGCCTTCGCCAGCCGCGATCGCGATGATCGCAAATGGTGTCCGTGGACGTTTCACTGGTGCAGGTTTTGCACCTTGCTGGTCGTGTTCCAAAATCGTTTCATGCTGAAGACGCATGTTGTCAACTTTGATTTTCACCAATGAGCCGAATTTTTGACCATAATTCATGACTTCGCCAGGATGTTCCGTATGGACATGGACTTTGATGATCTCATCGTCGTTGACCACTAATAAGGAATCCCCTAACTCATTTAAGTAATTACGGAATGTTTCATAATCAAATTCACTATCTACAGTCGGACCTTCACCGATCTTCACCATGATTTCTGTACAGTAACCAAAGGTGATATCTTCTGTCGCTAAGTGTCCTTGAACGCTGCGATGATGTTCGGCATTGACCATTTCATCCATAGCCGCTGGGGAAGGTTCGAAGATTTCATCGGCTGGGTATTCACCCGTCAACGCATTTAAGAAGCCTTCATAAATGAACAACAATCCTTGACCGCCGCTATCTACCACGCCGACTTCTTTTAAGACGGGCAATAGATCTGGGGTTTTCGCCAATGAACGTTTTGCACCGTGAACCACGGCTTTCATCACTTCGATACAATCATCGGTAGTTTGTGCTTTTTTCTCGCCATATTCAGCTGCGATGCGTGCCACAGTCAAGATGGTTCCTTCCACAGGTTTCATGACTGCTTTATAGGCGGTTTCTACTCCATGAGTAAAGGCTTGAGCCAATTCTGGTGCAGTGAGTGTTTCTGCGGTCGGGATAGCTTTAGAAAAACCGCGGAATAATTGAGATAAAATGACGCCAGAATTCCCACGTGCGCCCATCAATAGTCCTTTTGAAAGTGTAGCGGCAAGATCGCCGACGTTTTCTGAAGTCGCATCTGCGACCGCTTTTGCTCCACTGGTCATGGATAGATTCATGTTTGTCCCAGTGTCTCCATCTGGAACAGGAAACACATTCAATGAGTTGACAAACTCTGCATTAACTTGTAGACGAGCCGCGCCTGCCTGCACCATTTCTTGAAACTGACTTGCGCTGATATTCGTTACCTTCACTTAGATAGTCCTCCTTAAAATCATCCGCCATGAACGGATCCCTTGCCTAATCTGGCAGTACACGTACGCCTTGAACAAATACATTTACCGAGTTCGCAGATACACCTAGCATCGTTTCTAAGTTGTATTTCACTTTTTCCTGCACGTTGCGGGAAACTTCGGAAATCTTTGTTCCATAGCTGACGATCGTGTATACATCCACTGCAATGCCGTTTTCTTCTTGGCGGACAACGACACCGCGAGAATAATTTTCTTTTCGTAAAATTTCATTGATGTTATCTTTGATTTGTTTCTTGCTAGCCATACCAACAATGCCGAACACATCTGTTGCTGCGCCTCCGACCACTGTTGCAATGACTTCATTGCTGATTTCAATAATACCTGATGAGGTTTGAATTTTTACAGCCATTTTATAGCCTCCTTCAATGGACATGACCCATCTTTCTTCTTACATATTTTATCATAGCTGTACCGCAAATAAAAGGATGAGACATATGAAAAGGGGCTTTCTGACCAAACGTCTTGCATTTCGACCTTGTTTAATTTACAATGTTTACCGGGAAAAGTCAATGTTTCTTGAAAATTACTCTTGCTTTTTTCACCTTTCTGTGATAAATTCAGATGGTATGAGCTGAAATAGCGCTCCAACATCAAGGCAAAGGAGGAAATAACCACATGGCTAAAGTTTGTTACTTTACTGGACGTAAAACTACAAGTGGAAACAATCGTTCTCACGCAATGAATGCGACAAAACGTACTGTGAAACCTAACTTGCAAAAAGTTCGCGTTATGATTGACGGAAAACCTAAAAAAGTTTGGGTGTCAACTCGTGCTTTGAAATCTGGAAAAGTTGAGCGCGTATAATTAGACCTTTTCGGCCGTTCGTTTTGAACGGCTTTTTTTGTACCCTTTTTTCTTTGGTGCGCTTTCACTTAGGTTTTCATTAAAGAAAACAGGTCTTTGTTTTTTTAATCGATTCACCTGTGGTAAACTAAGAAAAAATTGATAAAGAACAGGTGACTTCTTGTGACGAAAATAAAAACATTTGCCAAACAACATTGGCCTTATATGCTTGCTAGTTTCTTCTTGCCGTTTCTTATCATGGCAGTGATCTATTTGACCATCGGCATCTACCCTGGCAGCAGCCGCAGTGTCTTAGCCAGTGATGCCTTTTCGCAATTCTCAAACTTTCATGCCAGCTTTCGCAATATGCTCTTAGGCAAGCAAAGTATCTTTTATACATGGAATGCCTCTTTAGGCTTGAATTATCTGGCACTGATCTCCTATTACTTAGGTGGGATCTTCACTCCTCTGGTCTTGTTTTTCCCAAATCAGCTGATGCCAGATGCGTTGTACTTCTTGACCTTGATCAAGATCGGCAGTGCGGGCTTGGCGTTTTGGTTTTATGCCAGCCAAACCTTTAAGATCCAACGTTGGCAGCATGTGACCTTAGCCGTCTGTTATGCCTTGATGTCCTTCATCACCGCCCATTCGGAACTGATCATGTGGCTTGATGCCATGATCTATCTACCGCTAGTGATTTTAGGTATTGACCGTTTAGTGAAAAAGAAAAAACCAGTCGTGTTATTTATCAGTTATCTGCTGTTATTTTTATCCAGTTTTTACATGGGCTTTATGATCGGTCTCTTTTCCGTAATGTATTTCTTGGTTCAGTTGGGGCGCAACTGGAAGCAAGCTCGGGGGGCGATCATTCCTTACGGCATCACCTCCTTGTTAGCTGGCGGCGCCTCAATGGTGATCATCTTACCTGCCTTATTGGATTTGCGCTCAAACGGGGAAGAATTAACAACGATTTCTTCCTTTAAAACCGAAGCCACCGATGTCTTTGACCTCGTGATGAAAAACATGATCGGTATTTACGATACGACAAAATACGGCTCCATTCCCTTCATCTATATCGGTTTATTGCCGCTGCTGTTGTGTATTTTATATTTTGTTTCGAAGAAAATCCGCTTGAAGGATAAATTCTTATACGCTGGCATGTTTGCTGTTTTGATCGCCAGTTTTTATATCGTGCCGATGAATCTTTTTTGGCACGGGATGCATGCCCCAAATATGTTCCTTTTCCGTTATGCCTATTTGTTCTCCTTCTTAGTGATCATGCTGGCGGGATACGGGTGGGAGCAGCTGCAGCAAAAAGATCGCGGATTGTTTCTCATTATTGGTCTTTCTACGATCGTGGTGTTTGCTCTCTCCTACGCATTGAAAGGACCTGGAACCTATGAATATGTTTCCGCTACTTCTTTTGCTCTAACGATCGTATTCTTTGTTCTTTACTTGTTATGTATTGGGTTCGGGCAATTAGGTCTTTTAACACAAAAACGAGTGACGATCTTGATGCTGATCTTCGTCTGCGGAGAAATGGCCGTCAATACGAGCGGTATGGTTCGCGGAATTTTGAATGATTGGAACTATGCTTCTCGCAGTTTGTATACAGAACCTTATCCGGACATCAAAAAACTAGTCACTCAAGCCAACGAAGACAATGATACCTTTTTCCGATTAGAAAACCTTGATCCTGTTTCTTCCAACGACAGTATCAATTATGGCTACAGCGGTGTCAGCATGTTTTCTTCGATCCGTAACCGCAATTCCTCAAGCTACCTGGATAAGCTGGGCTTTCGGTCCCGCGGCACCAATTTAAATATCCGCTATCCGAATAATACCTTGCTGATGGATGCTTTTACAGGGATCAAATACAATATCTCCAAGCCAAATCTCACCAAATACGGCTTTCAACGTGTGGGGGAATCTGGTGAATACAAGCTTTATGAGAATCAAAATGCGTTACCGCTAGGTTTCTTGGCTGAACCAACCATTGAATCGATTGATCAGCCGCAAAATGACAACTTGACGAGCCAGAAAAATCTTTTCAATGGCTTGGCGGATTTAAATTTAGAGTATTTTGCCTTTCAGCCAATCAAGGTGATCCATAGTAAAAATACAGATATCACCAATGACGGCATGTATATGAAATTTACCGAGCAAGAAAGCAATGTCGCAAAAGAAGTGACTTGGCAAGTGGAGGTTCCAGCGAACTCGCAAGCATACTTGAGTCTTTTCCCTGCCAACTTTGGGGAATTGGAAAGCTCATCTGCCACCGTGACAGTCAACGGTCAGCAGCGAGAAACGCAAATCAGTATCAACGGTCAATACTACGACTTAGGGCACTATGAGACCGATACGACGGTTCAATTCACCGTCAGCTTCTACGGAACGCCTGAAATCTCCTTCCAAAACCCGCAAGTCGTGACCTTGGATACCAACGCCTACCAACAAGCAATTGATGCGATCCAAGATCGAGGGGTCGCTATGACGGTCGGCAAGCGCAGTGCCAAAGCCGATATCACGACTGAAAAAGAGCAGCAGCTTGTAACGACCATCCCTTATGACAAGGGCTGGACTGCTACGCTTGACGGCAAAGAAGTTCCAATCACCGCCTTTCAAGACGGCTTTATCAGTGTGACGATCCCAAGTGGCACCCATCACTTGGAACTGTCCTTCTTGCCGCAAGGCTTTGTTATCGGTGTTTGCTTGTTCTTCGGCTGCATCGCATTGTTTATCCTGTTTGCTTGGTTTTACCAGAAACAAGTAGCCAAAAAGCAAGTCTTAGACGACCAACGTCAACTCATGGATCAACCACCAGAAACCTAATCGAAAAAGAACCAACTCGTCTTTTTGAGGCGCTCCCCATAAGTTAGAGCAATCGCTGACTTATGGGTGTCGCTCAATGATCGGTGAGTTTGGTTCTTTTTTTGTGCTGGCGTTCCGCAGTTGTTCGCTCTAGTGGTCTTAGCCTCCACTGCCGACTAGATCCCCTTCGATGCGGGGGCAATGCCTAGCCCGTTAGCCCTTAGAACGTTTAGCGAAACATAAGATAACTGTTAGGTTCTTCCGCATTTTTCTTGATGGAGTGCAACGATCGCTCCCATAAGTTAACCATTTTGGTTTGTTTCAAGACGCGAAAGATCGAAAGCCCTTGGTCGATTTTCAACAGTCCTTTTTCTTGATCGCCATAAATATACCAGTACCACCCTTGATAGCAAAGAAGATGCGTGCTGTTTAGCATGTCTCCGCGCTCTGCCAATAATTCCTCTGCAATGGTCAACACCTCTTTTGCCCACTCCAGGCGGCGAAAATTGACAAACGTCGTAAAACAACTAAAAATCAAATCCATTTGAATTTCTCGCATCAAGGACAAGCCTTGTTCTTTTTTTGTGCGGGAAATAGCGATCTGCAGTAAGTGATAGGAGGTTTCGACAGGAAACAAGAATTGAAAATACCGAAACAGTAAAATCTCATAAACGCCCCAGTTGTCTACTTTCGTAAGGTAGGAAATGACGGGGCGAGTTTTGGTGCGCAGCTTTTCCATATAGTCACCAGAAGAGTGATTGGGTTTAGGACCTGAGAGATTGATTTCATGTATCTCCTTTGTGATCTCAAGGTACAGAAAAACAAAAGAATGCTGTTTGGAAGCGGCGATCAGTTCGCTGCGCATTTCCTCCAGTCCTTCTTTGCTTCGCTGGGCGTGGGCATTACTCAAGAAAGCTTCTTTGTTGATCCCTAAAATTCGATCCAGTAAATCCATAAATTCGCTCGTCATATAGCTGGGGAAGCTCATCAGGTTGTCGTGACTTTTTATGCCTTTTTGCTGCGCACGTAAATAATAAAACTCCTCCACCGTGACATGGATATTTTCTAATAAGCGTTCCAATCGATGAATACTGATACTTGAAGCACCTTGCTCAAATTTACTGATAAACGAGCGACTGTTTTGTTCATCCGCCACTTGAGCGATCGTATAGCCGCGCTCTTTGCGCAATTGTCGGTACAGTTTTCCTTCTTCCATAACCATCCTCCTAGCGATCAGTCTGCAAACGCCAAACCAAACTTGCTTTACGAATGAAGCTCTGCCATTAAATGCTACTATTTTAGATTCAAATTTAGATTCAACCTTATAAAATGTTGAGGAACAAAATCTACGGTACCCTATTTACATGCCACTCTTTTAGCTGTTAGCCACTCGTGACAGTAACCTCTGGTACGCTCCTGGTACATTTAAATTCCACTATAGTGGATTATTTTCTTCTCTTAGTATAAAGCATCCTATACTGATTTTACAACGTAGAACGTGAAAGGATGATTTCGATGAAAGAATATCAACAAAACAAAGGCTATCGTGCCTTAGTCAACGCCGCCTTACTCAGCGGCATCGGCATGAGTTTATTTAATATCGTCTTTGTAGTTTATGCCAGTACATTACCCTTTAATGCCCTTGCTGTTTCCTTAGCCTCCATGGCACTGTTAGTCCCTGATCTCTTACGGATCCTGACTGGCTATCTAGCCGATCGTACCAAAAACAAAGTGCAATGGATGATCAGCAGTCGACTATTACAAGGGGTCCTTTTTGTGGCACTCGCTTTTTTGATCCAACTGCCGCCTAGTTTATGGTCTTTCTTCCTTTTGCTAGGCATCAACATTGTATCTGATTGTTTGGGCGCTTATTGTTCTGGGTTGCAGCTGCCCTATGTTCGCCGTCTTGTGCCTGCTGACGCCTTAGACAGTGCCATGGGCTTTCAAATGGCGTGTCAAACCACCGTTCAAATCGTCTTTCAAGGGATCGGTGCTTGGGGGATCATTTTACTGAATAATAATTTTGCCGCTTTTGGTTTGATCAATGCCGTGACGTTTTTCTTAGCCGCCATCGTGATCTTCTGGAACCGCTCGCTCTTTTATGCGGTGCCAGGGAAAATCAATCAAGCACCAACACCACTCTTTCAGAATTTCTCGGAAACCTTTAAATTATTGACTGGTACAGCTTTTCTTAAAAAGATGATCCTCTTTGCCTTACTGATCAATACCTTAGCTGCTAGCACGAGCGGTCTACTAAATCTCCAGCTGTTGGATGACCTTGCGCTTTGGTTTGCCACTTATGGCAACACCGTTGCGATGGCAGGCATCGCCACTTCCATCGGCATGGTCGCTGGCGCCTTGTTTGCTGCCGACTGGTTCAAGAATACTGGTCTGGTTCGCTTGATTGCGTATACCTCTTTCGTTTTATGTCTATTGACCTTGAATTTTCTCTTCCTGCATAATCGTTGGCTTATGATTGTGCTGCTCTTTGCTGAAGGCTATCTGATTGGAAAAATCAATCCCCGCTTTTCGGCACATCTGATTCGTGAGATCGATGAAGAACATCTCGCCATCAGCAGCGGGATCTTTTCCACCATTGTGATGCTAGGGGGGCCCGTCGGACAAATGGTCTTTTTAGGCATCGGCAATCGCTATCACGTGGCTTGGAGCTGGCTGCTTTACTTGCTTTTCGCATTTTTGGTAGCCATCGCCGCTTTAGTCGCTGCCAGTACCTTAGAAAAAACCCCCCCCACTGCTGCGTCTAAAACCGCTGCGGAAAGAACTGAGAATTGGCAAGAAACCACCCCTGTTTTGCCTGAAAAAAAATAAAAACACAAGCTTTCGTTTTCTCTTTTTGGACAAGAGCAGCGAAGCTTGTGTTTTTCCTTATTCATAGGCAACGTGAACCAAATACAATCCTTCTGGATGAGCTGTGGGTCCTGCCGCATTTCGGTCTTTTTGCGCAATGATTGCAGGAATACTGTCAGGTGCGAGTCGTCCATTGCCGATTTTCAACAATGTGCCCACCATGATTCGGATCATCTTGTACAAAAATCCATCGCCGCGAAAGGTGAAAATCAACTCATCTGCAGCGTCATTGACCGCCATGGACGCCTCATGGATCGTCCGTGTTTTGTCATCGACGGAACTGCCCGTCGCGCAAAAACTGGTAAAGTCATGGGTGCCTAAAAAATCTGGCAACGCTCGTTGGATTTTTTCCAAATCTAGCGGATACGGATAATAGCTGGCATAATGACGGCGGAAAGGACTGCGGGGTTTCCCAATGTCCACTCGAAACTGGTAGGTTTTTTCAACGACTAAGTAGCGGGCATGGAAGGTATCATCAACGATCTCCACCGATTTTACCGCAACATCTTCTGGCGTTTGGGTATCTAAACCAAAGCGCATTTTTTCCAGTGGGCGCTTTTGAGGGAAATCGAAGTGGATCACTTGCCCATGCGCATGGACCCCCGCATCAGTGCGGCCAGAACCATGAATCTGAATCGGCTGCCCATTGTTCATCTTCGTTAATGTCTTTTCAATCTCTTCTTGAACCGTTCGTCCATTGGGTTGACGCTGAAATCCTTGAAAATTCGTGCCATCATAAGCGATCGTCGCTTTATAGCGGACCATTGAATCACCTGTTTCTTTCTATTTTTTCACAAAAAAGCCTATGAGAAAAGTCTGATCGATCGACAGGCCTTTTCGAACCAGCCGCTGGGATCGCCAGCAGCCTCGTTGCTTCGTTAAGAACCTTTCGCGGGTTGACTTCAATCATAGGTCTTCGATTATCCTCGTAAGAACACTAACGCGACTGTAAAGAGCGCAAAAACGATGACAACCAATGTGTCCCGTTGATGCCAGTGCAAAATACGATACTTCGTACGCCCTTCGCCGCCTTGATAGCCTCTGGCTTCCATAGCGGTAGCTAGATCTTCCGCACGGTTAAAGCTGCTGACAAATAAAGGAATCAATAAAGGAACGATCGCCTTCATCTTCTGCAACAGTCCCCCTTCGCCGAAATCGACCCCGCGGGCACGCTGAGCATTCATAATTTTTTCTGTTTCATCCATCAAGGTTGGCACAAAGCGCAACGCGATCGACAGCATCAGTGAGATTTCATGGACAGGGAAACGGATCGCTTTTAAAGGACGCAAAATGTATTCGATCGCATCTGAAAGCTCTAATGGAGGCGTCGTTAACGTCAACAAGGTCGACATGAAAATGATCAAAACAAAACGGCAAAAAATAAAAATCCCGTTTTGGACACCAAATTCTGTGATATTAAAGATCCACCAAGACCAGTAGACGTCGCCGCCGGTAGTAAATAAAATCTGTAACGCCACAGTAAATAAAATCAGCCAAATCAAAGGTCGCACGCCTCGAATAAAGAAGCCAAAATCGATTTTTGAAAAGGAGATACAAAAGAGCGTAAAAGCACCCGCTAATAAATAGCTTTGCCAATTATTCGCCAAAAAGATAATCGCGATAAAATAAAAACTAGCAATCAATTTGACTCGTGGATCTAAACGGTGGATCAAGGAGTCTCCGGGAATAAAACGACCGAAAATCAGTTTATTCATCATGGGCAGTCGCCCCCCTTTGCTACTAAAACATCCGCCAGCTCATCAGCTGTTAGCGGCAACTGCTCAAATGCCAATCCTCTGGCTTGTAGTTGCTCCGCAAATGCGGTTGCTGTCGGTACCCCCAACTGCTTTTCTTGCAGCCAGGCAGTGTCTTGAAACACAACAGACGGCGTGCCTGCTTTGACGAGACGGCCTTTTTCTAACACATAGACATAATCAGCATAGTTTGCCACATCATCCATCAAGTGGGTCACCAAAATGATCGTCATGTTCTTTTCCCGATGCAGGCGATCAAACATTTCCATCATCTCTTTGCGTCCTTGTGGATCTAAGCCAGCTGTCGGCTCGTCTAAGACCAAAACTTCTGGTTCCATAGCCAAGACCCCAGCAATCGCTACACGGCGCATTTGGCCCCCTGAAAGGTCAAATGGTGAACGTTCCAGAAAACTTTCATCTAAACCTACCAATTGAATGTATTCTTGGGCTAAACCTTTGGCTGCTTCTTCGGAGACCCCAAAGTTTTTCGGTCCAAAAGCGATATCTCTCGCAACGGTTTCTTCAAATAATTGGGATTCAGGAAATTGAAAAACGATCCCGACTTTTTTACGTAACGGTTTTAGATTTTTGTTGTCTGTCTCGGGTTTGATGACTCGCTCACCGATCGTGACCGTGCCAGTCGTTGGTTTTAATAATGCATTCAAGTGCTGCAACAACGTAGATTTTCCGCTCCCTGTATGACCGACTAAGGCGGTATAAGAGCCTTCTTTGATCTCTAAATCAATATCGAACAAAACCCGTTGTTCAAACGGAGAATGCGGTTGGTAGGTGAATCCTACTTGTTCAAAACGGATGTCCATAGCCAATCCACCATCCCTTCTTCAGTTAAGTACGCTTGCGGTACCGTGACGCCCCGCTGCTTTAGCGCTGCCTTTAATTTTTCAGGAAATGGCAGATCTAAGCCTAGCTCAATCAGTTCTGGACCTGCAGAAAAAATCTCTGCGGGTGTCCCTTCGCGGACGAGCTCTCCTTGACGCATCACCAGCACCCGATTGGCGTTGGCTGCTTCATCGATATCATGGGTGATCGATAACACGGTCAAATTGTTTTTTTCTTTGATTTTTTTGATCGTTGCGATCACTTCTTCACGACCTTCTGGATCTAGCATACTAGTGGCTTCATCAAGAATGATGATATCTGGGCGCAATGCAACGACGCCAGCAATGGCTACCCGCTGTTTTTGACCACCAGAAAGACGCGCGGGTTCCCGGGTCGCAAACTCGCTCATCCGTACTTGTTCCAGAGCGTCTTTGACACGAACCAGCATTTCTTCTCGCGGGATTCCTTGATTTTCTAAACCGAAAGCCACATCATCTTCCACCGTCGAACCAACGAATTGATTGTCAGGGTTTTGAAAGACCATACCGACCATTTTTCGAATATTCCAGATATTTTCTTCATTCAAAGGCAATTCGCCGACAGAAACACTGCCTTCTTGCGGCAAGATCAAGCCATTGATGGTTTTTGCTAAAGTTGATTTACCAGAGCCGTTATGGCCGATCAACGCCACCCACTCCCCTTTGTTGATGGAAAAGGATACGTTATTTAACGCGGCACGCTCTTCTTCGCTATAACGCACAGTAATAGCATTCAATTCAATGATTGGCTTCATGATAGACTCCTTCATTTGCGATTAATTCTTTCTAACACTACCAAAAAAGTGCACGTTTTTCAATGATTCACGCACGATTTGTCTCCAGATCTTTTTTTCACTTGCCATTACCTGTCTTGACAGGTAATCGAAAGTAAAAAAAAAGCACTTTATGATGAGTGCGTACACCTCGAAATACATCGAGGTGTAGGCGCTGAGCTAGACTCGGAAAGTTTCTTCCAACATCATAACACTCTTAGTAAACATCTATAAAGTGATGATAAGTGTGATTTTAAACAAGTTCTAGGATAACCATTGGTGCAGCATCTCCGCGTCTTGGTTCTGTTTTCAAGATACGAGTATATCCACCTTGGCGATCTGTGTAACGAGGAGCGATATCATTGAATAATTTTTGTAATGCTGATTCAATAACTACTTCTTCGTTTTCTTCACGTACACTTGCAACTTCATTACGAACGAATGCTGCTGCTTGACGACGTGCATGCAAATCACCACGTTTACCTAAAGTGATCATTTTTTCTGCAGTTGAACGAACTTCTTTCGCACGAGCTTCAGTCGTAACGATACGTTCGTTAATGAATAAATCAGTTGTCAAATCACGCAACATCGCTTTACGTTGGCTAGATGTGCGTCCTAGTTTACGATAACTCACGTGGTTTCCCTCCTTCACTTTCGAATGTTGTATCGGTCAGACGAACCGAACTAACGTAATCGAAAACGGTTTAATCGTCTTTACGTAGTCCTAAACCTAAATCATGTAATTTCACTTTGACCTCTTCAAGAGATTTACGGCCTAAGTTTCTTACTTTGATCATTTCTGGTTCAGATTTGTTTGTCAATTCTTGTACAGTATTGATTCCTGCACGTTTTAGACAGTTGTATGAACGAACAGATAAGTCTAATTCTTCGATCGTCATTTCCAACATTTTTTCTTTTTGTGTTTCTTCTTTCTCAACCATGATTTCAGCGTTTTTCGCTTCATCCGTTAGGTTAACAAAGATGTCTAAATGTTCAGTCATGATCTTCGCAGACAAACTCATTGCTTCCAATGGTTCGATTGAGCCATCAGTCCATATTTCCATCGTTAATTTGTCGAAATCATCCCGACGACCGACACGTGTGTTTTCTACTTGGTAGTTGACACGACGTACTGGTGTATAGATTGAATCGACTGGAAGAACGCCGATCGGCATGTCTTCTTTTTTGTTTTCGTCCGCTTGAACGTAGCCGCGGCCAGGTTTCACTGTTAAGCGAGCATGGAACGTAGCACCTTCAGAAACGGTACAGATATACATATCTTTGTTAAGGATTTCTACATCACTATCAACGATGATATCGCCAGCAGTTACTGTAGCAGGTCCTGAAATATCAATTTCAAGGGTCTTTTCTTCATCCCCGTACATTTTCAATGCAAGACCTTTAATATTCAAGATGATTTGAGCAACGTCTTCCCGAACACCCTTAACAGTTGAGAATTCGTGTAAAACTCCATCGATTTGAATATTGGTGATTGCCGCACCAGGTAAAGAAGATAATAAAATACGACGTAGGGAATTTCCTAGTGTAGTTCCGTAGCCTCTTTCAAGAGGTTCCACGATGAACTTGCCATAATCTTTGTCTTCATCAATCTTTGCGATTCTTGGTTTTTCGAATTCAATCATTCTTATCTATTACCCCTTTCAAAACGAAAAGTGTCTTGTTCAATGACGTATTTGTTACACTCAAAATGAGCAGCACTCATTAAACACGACGGCGTTTTGGAGGGCGGCATCCATTATGAGGGACTGGAGTCACGTCACGGATCGCACTCACTTCCAAACCTGCTGCTTGTAATGAACGAATTGCTGCTTCACGTCCAGAACCAGGTCCTTTAACTGTTACTTCAACAGTTCTTAATCCGTGTTCCATTGCTGCTTTGGTAGCTGTTTCTGCTGCCATTTGAGCGGCAAAAGGAGTAGATTTTTTGCTTCCTTTGAAACCTAATGAACCAGCTGATGACCATGCTAATGCATTACCATGAGTATCAGTGATCATTACGATTGTATTATTGAATGTTGAGTGAATATGTGCAATACCCGCTTCAATATTCTTTTTCACACGGCGTTTACGACTCACTTTTTTTGCTGCCATGAAGTTTTAACCTCCTTCACTTAGGAATTATTTTTTCTTGCCTGCGACTGTTTTAGACGGGCCTTTACGAGTACGTGCATTGTTTTTCGTGTTTTGTCCACGAACTGGCAATCCACGGCGATGACGGATTCCACGGTAAGAACCGATTTCCATCAATCGTTTGATGTTTAAGTTCACTTCACGACGAAGGTCACCTTCAACTTTTAATTTATCAACTTCCGCACGGATAGCATCTGTTTGTTCATTCGTTAAATCACGAACGCGAACTTCTTCAGACACGCCAGCGTCAGCTAAAATTTGTTTTGCAGTCGTGTTACCAATACCATAGATATAAGTAAGTGAAACGACCACACGTTTATCACGAGGAATATCTACTCCTGCAATACGAGCCATATTTGTTACACCTCCGATTATCCTTGACGTTGTTTATGTTTTGGATTTGCTGGGCAAATCACCATAACGCGTCCTTTACGACGAATTACTTTACAATGTTCGCACATTGGTTTTACTGATGGTCTTACTTTCATGATAATACCTCCTGTGGTTTTACGGAGTACAATTATTTAAAGCGATAAGTAATGCGGCCACGGTTCAGATCATACGGGGATAATTCCACCGTCACTTTGTCTCCAGGTAAAATACGAATGTAGTGCATCCGGATCTTACCAGAAACGGTCGCTAGAACTTGGTGTCCGTTTTCCAATTCTACTTTAAACATTGCATTCGGCAAAGTTTCGACGACTGTACCTTCGACTTCAATCATATCTTCTTTTGCCACGCACAGTACCTCCTTGTACTTGTGATTTTCACACGATAAAATGGCGGAAACTCGGTTCCCACCTGATATTCTCAAACTATGCTCCTACTTAATAAAAAGTAGAAGTCGGACTGACATATTCTATCATATCCTGTCAAAGATTTCAAGAGAAAGTTTTAAGCTGCAAGTTGGACTCGGGCAATCTATGATTAGTCAATGATCTTTTGAACATCTTCGAATACAGCGTCGATGTCGCGATCCCCATCAATCGATTGCAATAACCCTTTGTCTTTGTAATAAGTCAAAATTGGTTCACTGCTTTTGATATTGACAGCTAGACGATTTTTGACCGTCTCAGGCTTATCATCTTCACGTTGGTAGAAGTCATGACTTCCACAACGATCACATGTTCCTTCCTCTTTTGGAGGATTGAACAATTTATGATAAGTTGCCCCACAATTGCGGCACATGAAGCGGCCGGCTAAACGTTCTACAAGAACTTCTTCAGGAACATGAATATCAATAACGGCATCAAGTTTTTTGTTAAGGTCAGCTAGCATCTCATCTAACGCTTTTGCTTGATCCAATGTACGAGGAAAACCATCTAATAAGAAACCTTTCTCGGTATCAGGTTCAGCTAAACGTTCTTTAACGATCCCATTTGTAACCTCATCAGGAACTAATGCGCCTTGATCCATGTATGATTTTGCTTTAAGGCCTAGTTCTGTTTCGTTCGCCATCGCAGCCCGAAACATATCGCCTGTTGAAATATGAGGAAGACCGTATTCAGCAACGATACGTTCTGCCTGAGTACCTTTTCCAGCACCAGGTAATCCCATTAAAATGAAGTTCATTCTAATTCCTCCTGTAAGTTTTTGAATAGTGTTGAGGAAATCCTCAACACTTCAATAACTTTAATTGATGAAACCAGTATATTTCCGTTTCAGCATAAGCCCTTCTAACTGCTTGGCAGTATCAAGTGCCACACCGATAATGATCAATAGACTCGTTCCACCTAGACCGATCGATTGCGGTAGATTCCAAGCCATCTGAGCGATGATTGGAAGTAAAGCAACCAATCCTAAAAAGATCGATCCAACCGTGCTTAATCGCATCAACAAACGTGATACATATTCTTCGGTTCCTTTACCAGGACGCACACTCGGAATGTAACTTCCTTGTTTTTGCAAGTTTTCCGCTAATTTCTCAGGGTTTACTTGAACAAATGCGTAGAAGAAAGTAAACGCAACGATCAAGACAGTATAGATGATCGCACCCGGTACAGTGTTGTAACTAAAGATCGTTTGCACCACTTCGTACCAAGTTTCTCCTCTATATGAACTACCTAATGCTTGAATGATCGCATTTGGTGTTGTAATAAAAGAACTGGCAAAGATAACTGGGATAACCCCGGCAGCATTTACTTTCAAAGGAAGGTAACTGCTGGTAGGCGCTCCTGCTACCCGTTTTGTATATTGGATCGGAATCTTGCGTTCTGCTTGTTGAACATACGTTACTAAAGTAATGACGATCAACACAGCGATCACAAGCAGCGCCATAAAGATAGCATTTAGCCAGATATCCGATTGATCCACGTTAATGAAGTAATCTTCAATCAATTCTTTGATGCTTGCTGGTAAGCGTGAAATGATCCCTGCAAAGATGATCATTGACACACCGTTTCCGATACCACGCTCGGTGATCTGCTCTCCTAACCAAGTGACTAACATCGTTCCGGCTGTTAAAATCAGACCGATCACGATATAGGTTGCCATATTAGGATTGTTTACAAACCCGAGTTGAGTGTAATAGTTAAATCCAGCCGTTAATGTCATGGATTGGACAAAGCCCAATACCAACGTCAAGTAACGTGTTGCCTGATTTAGTTTCTTACGACCCACTTCACCTTGTTTCGACCATTCAACAAATTTAGGGACGATATCCATCTGCAACAACTGAATAACAATTGAGGCAGTAATGTAAGGCGAAACCCCCATCGAGAAAATCGAAAATTGTTGCATGGCGCCACCACTTACCAAGTTTAACATGTTTAAAAATGGTAGATCCGCGATGGTATTTAGGCGACTTGCGTCTACGCCTGGCACAGTAATATGTGTTCCCAGACGAAAGACAAACAAGATTAAGACGGTGAACAATATTCTGGATCTAATATCCTTAACCTTAAAGGCATCCTTCAATAGTCTGATCATTAGATCACCTCGATTGATCCACCAGCAGCAACGATTGCTTCTTCAGCTGCTTTTGAGAATTTAGCTGCTTTCACAGTCAATTTCTTCGTTAATTCTCCGTTAGCTAATACTTTGATTCCAGCTTTTTCGTCTTTAACGATTCCAGCTTCGTGTAAAGCAACAGGTGTTACTTCAGCACCGTCTTCAAAGCGGTTCAAGACATCAAGATTGATGACTGCATATTCTTTGCGGTTCACATTTGTAAAGCCACGTTTTGGTAAACGACGGAACAATGGTGTTTGTCCACCTTCGAATCCTAGACGTACTCCGCCGCCTGAACGAGCTTTTTGACCTTTTTGTCCACGTCCAGCTGTTTTACCGTTACCAGATGAAGTTCCTCGACCGACACGGTTACGTACTTGGCGTGAGCCTTCTGATGGTTTTAATTCATGAAGTTTCATAGGTTTGGCACCTCCTTAATCAAACTAGATCTGCTGATCCTTAGACCTCTTCAACGTCCACTAAGTGAGAAACAGTGTTAACCATGCCTTTGATTGCATCATTAGCAGGTTTTACAACTGTTGAATTCAACTTTGTAAGACCTAACGCTTTTACAGTATCACGTTGGTTTTGGGGACGTCCGATAATACTGCGTTTTAAAGTAATTTTCAATTCAGCCATTATAGTGTCCTCCTTAACCGATTAATTCTTCTACTGATTTGCCGCGAAGTGCTGCCACTTCTTCAGCGCGTTTTAATTGTTTTAAACCTTCAACTGTTGCGCGAACAACGTTGATTGGTGTGTTAGAACCTAAAGATTTAGATGTGATATCAGCTACCCCAGCTAATTCCAATACGGCACGAACTGGTCCACCAGCAGCTACCCCAGAACCTTCTACAGCAGGTTTCATAAGGATGCGTCCGCCGCCGAATACACCGATAACTTCGTGAGGGATTGTAGAACCAACCATTGGTACTTCCACCAAGTTTTTCTTCGCGTCTTCGATTGCTTTACGGATTGCTTCTGGTACTTCTTGTGCTTTACCAGTACCGAAACCTACGTGTCCGTTTTTGTCACCGACAACAACTAATGCAGCAAAACGTAGACGACGTCCACCTTTAACAACTTTAGTTACACGGTTGATCGCAACAACGCGGTCTTCTAATTCCAAATGTTTTGGATCAATATAAACCATGAATGGTGTTCCTCCTTCTCTTAAAATTCCAGTCCATTTTCGCGAGCTGCTTCAGCTAAAGCTGCTACACGGCCATGGTAAAGGTATCCACCACGGTCAAAGACTACTACTTTAATACCTTTTGCTGCTGCACGTTCTGCGACTAATTTACCGACAGCTTGTGCTTGTTCAGTTTTTGTTGCAC
This sequence comes from Enterococcus sp. DIV0421, assembly GCF_051713745.1. Taxonomy (NCBI): domain Bacteria; kingdom Bacillati; phylum Bacillota; class Bacilli; order Lactobacillales; family Enterococcaceae; genus Enterococcus; species Enterococcus sp. DIV0421. The sequence goes on along the minus strand of NZ_JBIOQM010000001.1, from coordinate 1,843,018 downwards.
CTGAAACTTCTTTGTCTAAGGCAGAGGCACTTGCTAGCGTCACACCCGCTACGTCATCAATTACTTGTGCGTAGATGTTTTTGTTCGAACGGAACACGTTTAAGCGTGGGCACTCAGCAGTACCAGAGATTTTGTTACGTACACGACGATGTCTTTTCTGACGTGTCTTGTTTTTATCTGGTTTTGTAATCACAATTTGTCACCTCTTTTAATTTTGCTAGCCTAAGCTGCTAGTCGTAAAGAATTACGACTATTTACCAGTTTTACCTTCTTTACGGCGTACAAATTCGCCAACATAACGAATTCCTTTGCCTTTATAAGGTTCTGGAGGACGAACGCCACGGATATTGGCAGCCAATTCGCCAACGACTTCTTTATCTGATCCTTTAACGATCACAGAAGTGTTTGAAGGAACTTCGATTTCGATTCCAGCTGGCGCTTCGATTTCAACTGGATGAGAGTAACCAACGTTCAATACAAGTTTTTTCCCTTGTAATTGAGCACGGTACCCAACCCCGATTAATTCTAACGCTTTTTGGAAACCTTCAGAAACACCAACAACCATGTTGTTGAAGTTTGCACGGGTAGTTCCGTGGATAGTTTTCATTTCTTTACTATCATTTGGACGAGTGAATGTTACTTCGTTTCCTTCGATATTCATTGTGATATCAGAAGAGAAAGTACGTGTTAATTCACCTTTAGGTCCTTTAACTGTAATGTCGTTTCCGTTTTGCTTGATTTCAACACCAGCAGGAAGAACGACGATCTTATTACCGATACGACTCACTTAGAGGCACCTCCTTGTGGAATATTTTAAATTACCATACATAAGCGACTACTTCGCCGCCAACATTTTTTGCTCTAGCTTCTTTGTCAGTGATTACACCGTCAGAAGTTGAGATAATCGCGATTCCTAGACCATTCAATACTTTTGGTACTTCGTCAGCTTTGACATAAGCACGCAAGCCTGGTTTAGAGATACGTTTTAAGTTTGTGATAACACGTTCACCGTTTTTACCGTATTTAAGAAATACGCGGATCACGCCTTGTTTGTCATCTTCAATGTATTCAACATCGCGGACGAAACCTTCACGTTTCAAGATTTCAGCGATATCACGTTTGATTTTTGAAGCAGGTACTTCTAGGCTTTCGTGTTTAACCATGTTTGCGTTACGCACGCGCGTTAGAAAATCTGCAATTGGATCTGTCATGACCATGGGATAATTTACCTCCTTTATGCGAGTATAGTTTACCAGCTAGCTTTCTTCACGCCGGGAATTTGTCCTTTATAGGCAAGTTCGCGGAAGCAAATACGGCAAAGATGAAATTTACGATAAACTGAATGTGGACGTCCGCAACGTTCACAACGAGTGTATTCTTGCGTTGAGAATTTAGCAGGGCGTTTGTTTTTAGCAATCATTGATTTTTTAGCCACGTAGTTCGCCTCCTTTTTTTATTTTTGGAATGGCATGCCTAATTGTGTCAACAATTCACGAGATTCTTCATCTGTGTTTGCTGTTGTTACAATCACGATATCCATACCACGTACTTTGTCGATCAAATCATAATCTACTTCAGGGAAAATCAATTGTTCTTTGATACCTAAAGTGTAGTTTCCGCGTCCGTCGAACGCTTTTTTGCTCACACCGTGGAAGTCACGGACACGTGGCAATGACACACTTACTAGTTTATCTAAGAATTCATACATTCTTTCGCCGCGTAGTGTTACTTTCGCACCGATTGGCATTCCTTCACGTAAACGGAATCCTGCGATAGATTTTTTCGCTTTTGTGATCAATGGTTTTTGACCTGAGATCAATTGTAATTCTTCAACAGCTTTGTCTAAGTTTTTAGCATTAGAAACAGCGTCACCGACACCCATGTTGATAACGATTTTATCAACTTTTGGTGCTTCCATGATTGAGCTGTAGTTAAATTTGTCCATTAATGATGGGACAACTTCTTTTGAATATTTTTCTTTAAGGCGGTTCATCTGTTAGCCCCTCCTTCCTTCATCAGATTATTTATCAAGAACTTCTCCGGTTTTCTTAGAAACGCGGACTTTTTTGCCGTCAACTTCTTTGTAACCGACACGCGTAGCTTCACCGTTCGATGGATCAACCACCATCACGTTAGAAACATGAATTGGTGCTTCCATTTCAACGATTCCGCCTTGAGGAGCAGTTTGAGAAGGTTTTTGGTGTTTTTTGACAACATTGACACCTTCAACAACGACTTTGTCTTTTTTAGGAAACGCTGCTAGCACAACGCCTTCTTTGTTTTTGTCTTTACCAGTGATAACTTTAACTTTATCGCCTTTTTTAACAAACATGTTTGTTTCGCACCTCCTTTAGATAAGAATCACTATTACAATACTTCTGGTGCTAGGGAAACGATCTTCATAAAGTTGCCTTCACGCAATTCGCGGGCAACTGGGCCAAAGATACGAGTTCCACGAGGGCTCTTATCGTCACGGATAATAACCGCAGCATTTTCATCGAATTTGATGTATGAACCGTCTGTACGACGAGCTCCTGATTTAGTACGAACGATAACGGCTTTAACGACGTCACCTTTTTTGACAACCCCACCTGGCGTTGCTTGTTTAACCGTAGCAACAATCACGTCACCAATATTGGCAGTTTTACGACCAGATCCGCCAAGGACTTTGATCGTTAGAATTTCACGGGCACCTGAGTTGTCCGCCACTCTTAATCGGCTTTCTGCTTGGATCACGATGTGTATCCTCCTTTCAGATTTTGCAATTCACAATCTATATAGGAAAATCTCGTGTGATTAGATAATCACTGCCTTTTCAACAATCTCTACTAGACGGAAACGTTTCGTAGCTGATAATGGACGAGTTTCCATAATTTTCACGATATCGCCAACTTTTGCTTCGTTGTTTTCATCGTGTGCTTTGTATTTCTTAGAATAGTTCAGACGTTTGCCGTAGATAGGGTGGTTTTTCTTTGTTTCAACGACAACAGTGATAGTTTTATCCATTTTGTCTGATACCACGCGACCTTGGTAAACTTTGCGTTGATTTCTTTCTTCAGTCATACGCTAAATGGCCTCCTTCCACTATTACTTAGCTTGTTCACGCAATACTGTTTTAATGCGTGCAATCGATTTACGTACTTCTTTGATACGTGCAGTGTTTTCTAATTGACCTGTTGCTAATTGGAATCTAAGATTGAACAATTCTTCTTTCAATTGTTTTTCTTGATCTAGCATTTCGGCAGTGGTTAATTCTCTGATTTCTTTAACCTTCATTCGATTCACCACCCATTTCCTCACGTTTTACGATCTTCGTTTTCACTGGTAATTTGTGAGAAGCAAGACGTAACGCTTCGCGCGCAACTTCTTCAGGTACACCGGCAATTTCAAACATGATTTTACCACGTTTAACTGGTGATACCCATCCTTCAGGAGCCCCTTTACCAGAACCCATACGTACCCCGATAGCTTTGGCAGTATAAGATTTGTGAGGGAAAATTTTGATCCATACTTTCCCGCCACGTTTCATATAACGAGTCATTGCGATACGGGCAGCTTCGATTTGACGGTTTGTGATCCAGTGTGATTCAACAGCTTGTAAGCCGTATTCACCGAATGCTACTTCTTTTCCGCCTTTCGCTTCGCCACGCATTTTTCCGCGGAACTCACGACGGTGTTTTACACGTTTAGGTACTAACATGTTTATTTCCCTCCTTTCTCAGTGTTCTTTTTAGTTGGAAGAACTTCTCCACGATAAATCCACACTTTAACTCCTAGTTTTCCGTATGTTGTATCTGCTTCTTCCCATGCGTAATCAATGTCCGCACGTAATGTATGAAGTGGAACGGTTCCTTCTGAGTAACCTTCTGAACGAGCGATATCCGCACCATTTAGACGGCCAGAAACTTGTGTTTTGATTCCTTTAGCGCCAGAACGCATTGTGCGTTGGATCGCTTGTTTTTGAGCACGACGGAAAGCAACACGGTTCTCTAATTGACGTGCGATTCCTTCGCCTACTAATTTAGCATCTAAATCTGGTTTTTTGATTTCAACGATGTTGATGTGAACTCGTTTGCCAGTTAGGCTATTTAATTCTTTTCTTAGGTTTTCGACTTCAGATCCGCCTTTACCGATAACCATACCTGGTTTAGCTGTGTGGATTGAAATATTCACGCGGTTTGCTGCACGCTCGATCTCAACTGTAGACACAGCGGCATCAGCAAGTTTAGATGCGATAAATTTACGGATTTTCAAATCTTCATGTAGAAATTCAGCATACTCTTTTTCAGCATACCATTTAGCATCCCAGTCACGGATGATGCCTACACGCATTCCAATTGGATGTACTTTTTGACCCACTGATTGTCCCTCCTTATTTTTCTGATACGACTACAGTAATATGACTTGTACGTTTGTTGATCGGTGAAGCTGAACCTTTCGCACGTGGACGGAAACGTTTCATCGTTGGTCCTTCGTTTACGAATGCTTCAGAAACAATCAAGTTTTCAACATCTAAGTCAAAATTATTTTCTGCATTGGCAATAGCTGACATCAAGACTTTCTCGATGATTCCAGCTGCTTTGTTTGGTGTGAACTTTAAGATCGCGATTGCTTCAGCAACGCTTTTCCCTCTGATTAAGTCAATAACTAGACGAGATTTACGAGGAGAAACGCGGACTGTTTTAGCAGTTGCTTTCGCTGATGTGATTTGTTCTGCCATTTTTGGATATCCTCCCCTCAAAATTAGCGTCTTGTTTTCTTATCATCGGCAGCATGTCCGCGATAAGTTCTTGTTGGTGCAAATTCACCTAATTTGTGTCCTACCATGTCTTCTTGGATGTAAACTGGTACATGTTTCCGTCCATCATACACAGCAATTGTAAATCCGATAAAATTAGGGAAAATTGTAGAACGACGTGACCAAGTTTTGATCACTTTTTTCTTTTCAGCGCCTTCTTGTGCTTCGACCTTTTTCATCAAATGGTCATCGACAAAAGGTCCTTTTTTCAAACTACGACCCATGGTGTACCTCCTCTCAAAATGTGCGACACACGGTCAAGTATATTACTTAGTTTTACGACGACGAACGATAAGTTTGTCTGATTTTGCTTTTTTGTTACGTGTTTTGTAACCAAGTGCAGGTTGTCCCCAAGGAGAAACTGGTGCTTTACGTCCGATTGGTGCTTTACCTTCACCACCACCGTGTGGGTGATCATTAGGGTTCATTACGCTACCACGTACAGTTGGGCGTTTGCGCATCCAACGAGAACGACCGGCTTTACCGATGTTGATCAATTCGTGTTGTTCATTACCAACAGAACCGATTGTTGCACGACATGATGCTAAGATCATCCGTACTTCACCAGAGTTCAAGCGGATCAATACGTATTTGCCTTCTTTACCAAGTACTTGAGCACTTGTTCCAGCTGAACGAATCAATTGTCCACCTTTACCAGGTTTCATTTCGATGTTGTGGATAACAGTACCGACTGGAATGTTTTCTAGTGGTAATGCATTCCCTACTTTAATATCTGCATCTGGACCAGAAACGACAGTCATGCCAACTTCTAATCCTTTAGGTGCTAAGATGTATGCTTTTACTCCATCCTCGTAATGTACTAACGCAATGTTAGCAGAACGGTTTGGATCATATTCAATCGTTTTAACCGTAGCAACGACGTTGTCTTTGTTACGTTTGAAATCGATCAAACGGTATTGACGTTTGTGACCGCCACCTTGATGACGAACCGTGATACGTCCGTTGTTGTTACGACCAGCATTGTTTTTCAAAGGAGCTAACAATGTTTTTTCTGGTGTTGAAGTTGTGATTTCAGCGAAATCAGAACTTGTCATATTACGACGGCCGTTCGTGGTAGGTTTGTACTTTTTAATCGCCACGTCTTTTTCCCTCCCATGTAAAGTTTATGCGTGAGTTGCTTATTCAGCAGCTTCGAAAATTTGGATTTCTTTAGAATCTTCAGTTAAAGTCACAACAGCTTTGCGACGTTTTTTTGTATATCCTGCATATTTACCCATGCGTTTGAATTTCGGACGAACGTTGATGATGTTCACGTTTGCCACTTTCACTCCGTCAAAGGCAGCTTCTACAGCTTGTTTTACTAAAGTTTTGTTAGCTTTTGTGTCCACTTCAAAAGTGTATTTCTTGTCATCCATGGCAAGCATTGATTTTTCAGTGATCACTGGGCGTTTAATAACGTCTAGTAAGTTCATTATGCAAGCACCTCCTCGATCTGAGTAAGAGCAGTTTGTGTCACTAACATTTTGTCGTTAGAAACGATGTCTAAAACACTAATGTTATCAGCAGTAACTACAGAAACTTTTGGCAAGTTGCGCGCAGATAAAGCGGCAAAGTCGTTTTCAGATTCTAAAACTACCAATACTTTAGAGTCAATTGTCAAGTTAGCTAAAACTTGTTTGAATTCTTTTGTTTTTGGAGCATCAAAGCTTAATCCTTCTACTGCTACCAAGTTATTTGAAGCAACTTTTTCTGACAATACAGATTTCATTGCTAAGCGACGAACTTTTTTAGGAAGTTTGTAGCTGTATGAACGTGGTGTTGGTCCGAAGACTACGCCACCTCCACGCCATTGTGGTGAACGGATTGAACCTTGACGGGCACGTCCAGTTCCTTTTTGGCGCCATGGTTTACGGCCACCGCCACGAACGGCACTGCGGTTTTTCACAGCGTGTGTTCCTTGTCTTAATGAAGCGCGTTGCATGATGATTGCATCATAGACAACTGATTCATTTGGTTCGATTCCGAAGATTTCTTCGTTCAATGTAATTTCGCCATTTTGGCTTCCATCTTGTTTGAATAATGCTACATTCGGCATTCCTTAGTTCCTCCTTTCTTCCTATCTACTTATTTAGCTTTCACAGCTGATTTGATTGTAATCAATGATTTTTTCGCGCCAGGTACATTACCTTTGATCAAGATAACGTTGCGTTCTGCGTCTACGCGTACGATTTCCAAGTTTTGGATCGTGATGCGATTTCCGCCCATACGTCCAGCAAGACGTTTGTTTTTGAATACACGGTTAGGTGCAACTGGACCCATTGATCCAGGACGACGGTGGTAACGAGAACCGTGAGCCATTGGTCCGCGGCTTTGTCCGTGACGTTTGATAACGCCTTGGAATCCTTTACCTTTCGAAGTGCCGGTTACATCGATGATGTCTCCTGCTTCAAAAATATCAACTTTGATTTCTGATCCTACTTCTAAGCCCTCTAGCTCTACATTCTTGAATTCGCGAATGAAGCGCTTAGGAGCCGTGTTTGCTTTTGCAACATGACCTTTCGCAGGTTTGTTAGACAAAACTTCACGCATATCTTGGTAGCCGACTTGAATTGCTTCGTAGCCGTCATTTTCGATTGTTTTCACTTGTAGCACTACGTTTGGTGTAGCTTCTACTACAGTTACTGGAATCAATTCGCCAGATTCAGTGAAGATTTGAGTCATTCCCACTTTTTTCCCTAAGATTCCTTTGGTCATGATTACACCTCCATCTTAATTATTATAGTTTGATTTCGATATTAACACCGCTTGGCAAGTCTAGCTTCATTAAAGCATCAACAGTTTTTGGTGTTGGATTCACAATGTCGATTAGACGTTTGTGTGTACGCATTTCGAATTGTTCGCGTGAATCTTTGTATTTGTGCGTCGCACGGATGATCGTGTACAAGCTGCGTTCAGTTGGTAATGGAATTGGACCAGATACGCCAGCTCCAGTTCTCTTTGCAGTTTCTACGATTTTATCCGCTGATTGATCTAAAATACGATGTTCATACGCTTTTAAACGGATACGAATTTTTTGTTTTGCCATTGTTTTCCCTCCTTCGCCTATTTTGAAAAGTAGACATAGCTCCACGAAAATTTTCCGTCACGCTCGTCCATGGCAAAGCGTCCGGGCGTGTCGCAACCTCTCGTTTCGTAGCCGGCAGAAAATTTCTTTGCTGCCAGTGTGACTTACGTATTTACGTAAACAGCACCTTTATGATTATATTACGGATAAACATTGATTGCAAGCTTTTTTTATGGAAAAACCGGGATTCTTTTGCATTTCTTTCAGAAAATTTTCTTTTGGTTTCGTAACACAAAAAAAGAAGCGTTGACCGCTTCTTTCAAGCACTTCTTCATTTCCCATTTATTATAGAAGAAAACCTGCTATTGCGGCGCTTCCTCCTGCATACGGTCTTGGGCGTGAGTATAGGCACCATGCCACACATGACCCACATAAGGATTGATCACCACTCCTTCTTTGATTGCCGCTGTGACAAAGGCTTTCGCTAACCGAACGCTTTCCACGACGGGTTTGCCTTTTGCAAGACCCGCAGCGATCGCTGCTGAAAAGGTGCAGCCTGCCCCGTGATTGAAATCGGTAGCGATTTTTTCACTTTCTAACAAGAGGAAGGATTGCCCATCATAAACGAGGTCAATGGCTTTTGCTCCTGGCAAGCGATGCCCCCCTTTGATCACGACGTATTTAGCACCTAATTCATGGATTTTTTCAGCAGCTTGCTTCATGGCCTCCACACTCGTCAAATCACCCAAACCTGAAAGAATCCCCGCTTCTACTAAATTGGGGGTGACAACATCTGCTAACGGCAACAAATGCGTGATGATGGCATCGACGCTTTTTGGCTGTAAGATTTCTGCAGTCCCTTTGCAAGCAATGACAGGATCGATCACCACATTTTTGACTTGCTGCTGTTGGATCATCTGCGCAGCTTGGACAATATTGTCTTCATTGCCTAACATGCCCGTTTTTAGAGCATCCATCGGATCACCTGCAAAAGCAGAGATCATTTGTTTTTCGACAAGCGCTGTTTCCATCGCCGTTACTTCATGGCTCCAACCTGCTTGTGGGTCCATCGTGACGATCGAAGCGATCGTGGCAAAACCAAAGACACCATATTCCTGAAATGTTTTTAAATCTGCTTCGATACCGGCACCTCCGGTTGAATCCGACCCAGCAATTGATAGGACTTTTTCCATCTTCCTCATCTCCTTGTGCTTTTTGCTAAGTATAGTCAATCTTCCCCTTGACGAAAAGAGCCATTTGGCTTATTTTTAAACCATCCAATTGAAAAAGGTGGTGCAGGATGGCTTCATCAAGTATCGACAAACAGAAGAAACAACCGATTTACCAGCAGATCGTGACTCATTTTATCGAAGAGATCCAAGCGGGAATCTATGGACCTGGGGATCGTTTGCCACCAGAGCGCAGTCTCGCCCAGACTTTTGGCGTCAATCGTTCCACCGTCGTCAAAGCGTTAGATGAATTGAAAAGCTTAGGATGGATCGAACGAAAACAAGGCAGCGGCTCTCGTGTATTGGAAGGTCGTTGGGGGAACCGCCAAACGCCACTTTCTTATTTGCGCTCGTCTTTAAGCAGCCCTTATCTGCAGCAAGACCCTTACGTTCAACAGATTCAGCATTTGCGCACTGAGAAGGATGTGCTGGATCTGTACACAGGTGATCTACCTGCCGATCTGATCCCCGATTTCACGTTTCCTGCCTTTACCTGGGAAGAGATTCGCAAAGAAAGCACCAAAGTATTACCGACGGGTTATGAACCTTTGCAAGAAATCTTATTGCAGCACCTTGCTGATTCCTTCAATTTGCCCACCAACGGACAAAAACTAGTGATCACTGCTGGATCGACACAAGGAATCACCTTGCTAATGCAAGTCTTATTGCATGCGGGGGATTGTATCGCGACAGAGGACCCTTCTTTCTTGTTCTCTCTCCCCTTGTTTTCCACGATGAATGTCCAGTTGATCGGGATCAAGCAAGATAGCGAAGGAATGCGGCCTGCGACATTGGAAAAAGTGTTGAAGGAAAAGAAGATCAAATTCGTCTATCTGAATCCTACCTTCCAAAATCCAACGGGACATACTATGAGTGACCATCGGCGCCAAGCGATCATCCGCCTTTGCCAGACCTACCAAGTACCGATCATAGAAGACGATGTTTTTAGCGAGTTGGCTTTTGAGAAAGTACCACCCAAGCTAAAATCCATGGCTCCCGAAACCGTCATTTATTTAGGCTCGCTTTCAAAATTACTAGGATCATCCATCAAAATCGGCTGGCTTTTGGTGCCAGAAGCGTTAGCCGACCAATTTGCCCAAGCGAAAAAACGGATGGCGATCGATACCACGATCTTCCCGCAAGTCCTTGCCAACATCGCCTTACGCTCCTCTGATTACCACCAGCAGCAGCGGACACTGCTTGCAGAAATGGCCCAGCGCCAGCAAGACTTACTCCAACTCTTGCAGGCATTTCAGGAGGATTGGCAATGGCAGTCGACGAAAGGTGGTCTTTACCTGTGGTTGACTTGGCGTCACCGCACATTGACTCGCAAAGATTGGTCACTCTTTTTGGCGAACGATTGCTTAGTAGCACCTGCGTTTCTTTTCAGTAACGATACGAATGGCTTGCGTTTGAACTATACCCGCTTAGCCAAAGATGATTTACCGCTATTTCAAGAACGATTCACAAAAATCACCCAACAGTTAAAGGAGCAAACCTATGAACGAAACCATTGAGCTTTTGCACAATCACCGCACTTACCGACAATTTGACCCTGACTACCGCTTGAGCCAAGAGGAAGTAACCGCGATTTTGACTGCGGCTCGTCAAGCACCTAGCTGGATGAACGGGCAAGCCTATTCGATCTTAGTGATCGACGACCCGCAGATTCGCCAACAAATGGTCGAATGGAATCCTGGCAATCCTCATATCGCAGCAAGTTCACTCTTTCTGCTATTTTTAGCTGATTTAAATCGAACCAAAAAAGTTGCTGACGAAAAACAGACCCCCTATCCAATCGATGAGGGCTATCAGCCACTATTGATCGCCACCACTGATGCCAGCATCGCTTTGCAATCTGGTGCGATCGCTGCTGAATCACTGGGCTTAGGCACCGTCATTTCTGGCAGCGTCCGCAAAGACAGCGCCAAAATCGCTGAATTGTTGCACTTACCAGAATATGTCTATCCTGTGGCTGGCTTGAGCATTGGTAAACCAATCGTAGAAATGAAGGTCAAACCTCGCTTGCCAGAAGAAGCGGTCATTCATTACAATCACTACCAGAACTATTCTTATGAGGCGATCGAAGCGTACGATCAAACGATGACTGCTTTTGGAGAAGCCCGCGAGACCAAACCATGGTCAGAAAAATTCGCTGGCTTTTACAGCAATCGTCCTGACCAAGGATTTGACGCCTTCTTGAAGAAGCAAAATCTAATAAAATAAAAAGCACCGCTCTCTTTAGCTTCGATGAACCGTAACGGATTCATCCACGCTAGAGAGAGCGGCTTTTTTTCTACAAGAGTCAAAAAAAGAGCAAAAGCGCGTACGCTTTTGCTCTTCGATCAATCAAATTAAGCTTGGATTGAAGTTACAACGCCTGAACCAACAGTACGTCCGCCTTCACGAATTGAGAAACGAGTTCCGTCTTCGATAGCGATTGGGTGGATCAATTCAACGTCGATTGTTACGTTATCACCAGGCATAACCATTTCAGTTCCTTCTGGTAATTCAACAACACCAGTTACGTCAGTTGTACGGAAGTAGAACTGAGGACGGTAGTTAGTGAAGAATGGTGTATGACGTCCACCTTCTTCTTTTGTTAAAACGTAAACTTCAGCTTTAAATTTTGTATGAGGTGTGATTGTACCAGCTTTAGCCAATACTTGTCCACGTTGGATGTCTTCACGAGCAACACCACGTAGCAATGCACCAATGTTATCCCCTGCTTCAGCATAGTCTAACAATTTACGGAACATTTCAACACCAGTTACAGTTGTTTTAGCAGTTTCTTCAGCAATACCAACGATTTCAACTTCGTCACCAACGCGAACTTGTCCACGTTCAACACGGCCTGTAGCAACAGTACCACGTCCAGTGATTGAGAATACGTCTTCGACTGGCATCATGAATGGTTTGTCAGTGTCACGTTCTGGAGTTGGAACGTATTCGTCAACTGCAGCCATTAATTCCATGATTTTTTCTTCGTATGAAGCATCGCCTTCAAGAGCTTTCAAAGCAGAACCAGCGATTACAGGAACATCGTCGCCTGGGAAGTCATATTCTGACAATAAGTCACGAACTTCCATTTCAACTAATTCTAGTAATTCTTCGTCATCAACCATATCCATTTTGTTTAAGAAAACAACGATGTATGGTACACCAACGTTACGTGATAACAAGATGTGTTCACGTGTTTGAGGCATAGGACCATCAGCAGCAGATACTACTAAGATCGCGCCGTCCATTTGAGCAGCACCAGTGATCATGTTTTTAACGTAGTCCGCGTGTCCTGGGCAGTCAACGTGAGCATAGTGACGTGCTTCAGTTTCGTACTCAACGTGAGCAGTTGAGATAGTGATTCCGCGTTCGCGTTCTTCTGGAGCGCCATCGATTTGGTCGTAAGCTGAAGCTTGAGCCAAACCTTTTTTAGATAATACAGTTGTGATAGCAGCTGTAAGTGTAGTTTTACCATGGTCAACGTGTCCGATCGTACCAATGTTTACGTGGGGTTTAGAACGGTCAAATTTTTCTTTTGCCATTTTAAAATGTTCCTCCTAAAAATGCAGTTTATTTTTTATATTTGATAGGTAGGGAGCCGCAGCTCCCCATCCCTTATCATCGATAATATTGTACACGAAACTCAGAAAAAAATATAGCTTTTTACTTAATTTCCTATACTTCCATCAATTATTCAGCTTTGCCGCCGTTTTTCTTGATGATTTCTTCTTGAACAGATTTAGGTACATCTTCATAGTGATCAAATGTCATCATGAACGTACCGCGACCTTGTGTTGATGAACGAAGTGTTGTTGCGTAACCGAACATTTCAGCTAATGGCACGATTGCGTTCACGATTTGTGAGTTACCGTGTGCTTCCATTCCTTCTACGCGTCCACGACGAGCAGTTACGTGACCCATAACATCGCCTAAGTAATCTTCTGGTACAGTGATAACTACTTTCATCATTGGTTCAAGAATTACTGGGTTTGCTTTCTTCGCTGCAGCACGTAAAGCCATAGAAGCTGCAACACGGAAGGCAGTTTCACTTGAATCGACATCATGGTATGAACCATCATAAAGTTTTGCTTTGATGTCTACTAATGGGTAACCGGCTAAGACACCGTTCGCCATTGAGTCTTCAAGTCCTTTTTCAACTGCTGGGATGTATTCACGAGGAACCACACCACCGACAATCGCGTTTTCGAATTCGAAGCCTTTACCTTCTTCGTTTGGTGTAAATTCGACCCATACGTGACCGTATTGACCTTTACCACCAGACTGACGTACAAATTTACCTTCCGCTTGTGTTGCTGCACGGAATGTTTCACGATAAGAAACTTGAGGCGCACCTACGTTTGCTTCAACTTTAAATTCGCGACGCATACGGTCAACTAAGACGTCCAAGTGAAGTTCTCCCATACCAGCGATAACAGTTTCGCCTGTTTCAGCGTTTGTTTCCACACGGAATGATGGATCTTCTTCAGCAAGTTTTTGTAAAGCAACCCCCATTTTATCTTGGTCAGCTTTTGATTTAGGCTCAACAGCGACTTCGATAACTGGTTCTGGGAATTCGATTGATTCAAGGATTACTGGTGATTTTTCATCACATAGTGTATCCCCAGTTGTTGTGTCTTTCAAACCAACAGCAGCGGCGATATCGCCTGAGTATACTGTTTGGATTTCAGCACGAGTGTTGGCGTGCATTTGTAGGATACGACCGATACGTTCGCGTTTGCCTTTTGAAGCATTCAATACGTATGATCCAGAGTTCAAGATACCTGAATACACACGGAAGAATGTCAAACGACCTACGAATGGGTCAGTCATTACTTTAAATGCTAATGAAGCAAATGGTGCTTCATCGTCAGCCGGACGATCAGTTTCTTCGTCTGTTTTAGGATTGATCCCTTTAATCGCAGGAACATCAAGTGGTGAAGGCAAGTAGTCGATGACTGCATCCAACATCAATTGAACCCCTTTGTTTTTAAAGGCAGATCCGCAAAGAACAGGGAAAAAGTCAACAGTCAATGTTGCTTGACGAATACCAGCTTTCAATTCTTCTTCAGTGATTTCTTCACCTTCCAAGAATTTCATCATTAGTTCTTCATCAGTATCAGCAACAGCTTCGATTAATTTTTCGCGCCATTCTTCAGCTAATTCTACGTATTCTTCAGGAATTTCAGTCTCTTGGATTTCAGTTCCTAAGTCATTTGTGTAGATTTCAGCTTTCATTTTTACTAAGTCGATAATACCAGTAAAGTCATCTTCCGCACCAATTGGTAATTGGATTGGGTGAGCATTTGCTTGTAAACGATCATGTAAAGTTGATACAGAGTATAAGAAGTCTGCACCAATTTTGTCCATTTTGTTACAGAATACAACACGCGGTACGCGGTAATCTGTCGCTTGACGCCAAACTGTTTCTGTTTGAGGTTCTACACCTGATTGTGAGTCCAACACAGTTACAGCACCATCAAGTACACGCAATGAACGTTGCACTTCGATTGTGAAGTCCACGTGTCCTGGTGTGTCGATGATATTTACGCGGTTTTCTTTCCATTGCGCAGTTGTCGCAGCAGAAGTGATTGTGATCCCACGTTCTTGTTCTTGTTCCATCCAGTCCATTTGAGAAGCACCTTCATGTGTTTCACCAATTTTATGGATTTTACCTGTGTAATAAAGGATACGTTCAGTTGTCGTTGTTTTACCAGCGTCAACGTGGGCCATGATCCCGATATTACGAGTTTTTTCTAGCGAAAATTCTCTTGCCATTCTAGGTTGTTCCCCTCTCATTCTTACTTAACTTAAGCTAAGGTTGTCTCAGTACCTTCCAATAAAAAGCAGTGAGGATCTTACCAACGATAGTGAGCAAATGCGCGGTTGGCTTCCGCCATTTTGTGTGTGTCTTCGCGTTTTTTCACAGAAGCACCAGTGTTGTTCGCTGCATCCATGATTTCTTTTGCAAGACGTTCTTCCATTGTGTGTTCGCCACGCAAACGAGCGTAGTTTACCACCCAACGAAGACCTAGAGTTGTACGACGTTCAGGACGTACTTCTACTGGTACTTGGTAGTTAGAACCACCGACACGGCGAGCTTTAACTTCCAATACAGGCATAATGTTTTTCATTGCTTGTTCGAAAACTTCCAATGGATCATTTCCTGTAGATTCTTTGATAATGCCAAAAGCATTGTAGATAATATTTGCAGCAACACCGCGTTTACCATCAACCATTACACGGTTGATCAAACGAGTTACTAATTTTGAGTTATAAATAGGATCTGGTAAAACATCACGTTTTGCAACAGGACCTTTACGAGGCATCCGTAACTCCTCCTTCCGAGATATCAGTTCTGATTTAAATAAGATTCATTTGATCTGTTTGTCTTAAAGATTAAGCTTTAGGACGTTTTGTACCATATTTAGAACGAGATTGTTTACGATCGTTAACACCGGCAGTATCCAATGCACCACGAACGATATGGTAACGTACCCCTGGTAAGTCTTTTACACGTCCACCACGTAACAAGACCACGCTGTGTTCTTGTAAGTTGTGTCCGATACCTGGAATATAAGCTGTCACTTCAATCAAGTTTGACAAACGAACACGCGCATATTTACGTAGAGCTGAGTTCGGTTTTTTCGGTGTCATAGTTCCCACACGAGTAGCTACCCCACGCTTTTGAGGTGAGTTAACATTCGTTTGAGCTTTCTTGAAACTGTTATATCCTTTGTTCAATGCTGGTGAATTTGATTTTTCAACCTTGGATTTACGAGGTTTACGTACTAATTGATTAATTGTAGGCATCCCTAGTTGTCCTCCTTCCTTGATTCGCTTTATAGTCCCACACATCCAGGTGGTTCTTTTTTTGCGATAAAAAATAATGCATTCTCTGCATTCATATCAACTATGCTTTGATAGACAGTCAGCACGTCTCCAACGAGAGACCTGTAGATAAAGCACCTTTGATAGAATATCATGCTTATTCTTACCTGTCAAGTATCCTCCTAAGCTTTTTTCAAAAGAAATCTGTTACGAAAAAATCCGCAAATTTTGCGCTTCTTCCTATATAATAGAGACAAAGCATTTATTTAAAAAAGGCGGGAAGAAAATGAACCTAAAAGAAATGGTCGGCATTGAAGCGGCTAGTTATGTAAAAGATGGCATGGTCGTTGGCTTGGGCACTGGCTCAACAGCCTACTACATGATTGAAGAACTGGGTCGACGTGTAAAAGAAGAAGGTCTATCGATCACGGGTGTCCCAACTTCTTGGGCATCGAAAAAACAAGCAGAAGGATTAGGTATCCCGATTCGCACCATCGATGAAGTGGACGCTGTGGATCTAACGATCGACGGTGCAGATGAGATCAGCAAGGATTATCATGGCATCAAAGGCGGCGGTGCAGCCCTTTTATTCGAAAAAATCGTGGCGTCTAACTCAAAAAAAGTCTTGTGGATCGTTGATGAATCGAAAATGGTCGAAACACTTGGTGCCTTCCCGTTGCCAGTGGAAGTGATCCCTTATGGCAGCCAACAGCTGCTGCGTCTGTTCGAGAAGAAAAACTACCATCCAAAACTGCGTCTGAATGAAGAAGGCGAACCGTTAAAAACCGATTGCAGCAATTACATCATCGATCTTCATCTAGAAACGATCACCGCCCCTACTGAGTTGGCACAGGAATTAGATGCTACAGTGGGCGTGGTTGAACACGGTCTGTTTTTGGATATGGTCCATACGATCATTGTTGGATTGCCTGAAGGCCCGAGTACCAAGCACGTTAGATAAAGGAAACAAAAAAGAGGAGCAATAATGCTTCTCTTTTTTTCGTTATTTTTCTTCAATCGACTTAATTTTTATTATTTTTTGTGCAAATTACCCTATCATTTAAGAAATAATTATGATACATTCAATAAAAAGGGAAAGGTAGGAGGGTTTATGAAAATCATAGGCTATGCTCGTTCAACGATCACCGACAACTCAACAAGTGAACAATTAAACAAGCTCGAAGAATTTGGGTGTCATGAATTTTTCCATGAGACATTTAGCGTGGAAGAAAGTGAAGAAAATCATTCATTGGAGTCAGTGGTGGCACAAATGCAGCCCGGCGACACCTTAGTCGTTACGGAACTGCATCGTTTAGGGAAAACCACCAGACAACTGACCGATCTCACTGATCTATTAAAACAGCGAGAGCTTCATCTGGTTTCACTGGCAGAACAAATCGATACCCGCGGTCCGATGGGACAGGTTTACTTCAATTTAATGGAAGGACTTGCGATCATGGAACGCTCACTCATCAAAGAGCGCACGCTGGTCGGCTTAAATAAAGCCCGCAAAAAAGGCAAAATTGGCGGTCGTCCAAAAATCGATCCGAAAACGATCAAAAAAATCCGTCAATTGTACTACGAGAAAAAAGAAACGATTCAATATATTTCTGAAAAATGCGGTGTTTCTGTAGGTACATGCTATAAATACATAAAATTATCCGAAGAAGAATGGAACAAGTTACGTTCATAGTTGTCGACTCCCCCTAGAACAGCATGAAACAAAAGCGGTCCTCTTTTTAATGATCCCCTTTTGTTTTTCCTTAAGAATGGCGTTTTCCCCCAGCTTTTCCTCCAAAACCATGGAAATTCTTTGAGAAAGAGTGTACAATAAATACGGAATTGAAAATTTCAGAAAAATATCGAATATCTAAAGGAGAGTTTTACATGCCAAAATTAGTATTTTCTCGTCATGGACTAAGCGAATGGAACAAATTAAACCAGTTTACCGGTTGGGCTGATGTTGATCTAGCGCCAGAAGGTGTCGAAGAAGCAATCGAAGGCGGACGTAAAATCAAAGAAGCAGGCATCGAATTTGACGTTGCTTACACATCTGTTTTAACTCGTGCCATCAAAACTTGTAATTACATTTTAGAATATTCTGATCAACTTTGGGTACCAACGATCAAATCATGGCGCTTAAACGAACGTCATTACGGTAAATTACAAGGTTTAAATAAAAAAGAAACTGCTGAAAAATACGGTGACGAACAAGTACACATCTGGCGTCGTTCTTACGATGTTTTACCTCCATTGATGGAAGCTTCAGATGAAGGTTCTGCTGCAAACGACCGTCGTTATGCAATGCTTGACCCTCGCGACGTACCTGGTGGAGAAAACTTAAAAGTTACTTTAGAACGTGCATTGCCTTTCTGGCAAGATGAAATCGCCCCAGCATTAAAAGACGACAAAACTGTCTTAGTTGCGGCTCACGGAAACTCTCTACGTGCATTAGCAAAACATATCGAAGGTATTTCTGACGAAGATATCATGGATCTTGAGATCCCAACTGGTCAACCACTTGTTTATGAATTGAACGATGATTTGACTGTTGCGAAAAAATACTACTTATAAGCCTCGCTTATCGCTGCCCTTTTTTAAAAAAGGGCAGTTTTTTTATTGGCAATTCCTCCCCCCTCTTTTATAATTGAGGGCGTACTCGAAAGACAAACTATATTAAGTCAAGCACAAAATGAAAAGTTTGAATAACGTAGTTTTGACATTATTTGAAGGCATGACAAAGAACCCTTAGGCAAAGGGGATTTTTGAAAAGATCAGTTAACAATCATTTTCTGCTCCTCATAAGGCTTATTATCTTTCAGTAGTTGATAAATGATTCGTACCAGTTTTCGAACAACATGACTGATTGCGACATTGTAGTGTTTTCCTTCTGCTAGTTTTTTCTGGAAATAGACACGCATAGACGGAGACCAAATAGACATGAGTCTGGCGGCTTCATGCAATGCCCAGCGAAGCTGAGAGGAACCTCGTTTGACCATTCGACCAGTTTCAGTCTGATTCATTCCAGACGTAGAGATGGAAGGTTCTGCGCCTGCATAGGCAAGCAATTGATTCGGCGATCGGAAATTATTAATATCTCGAATTTCGGCGAGAATGACACTCCCTAATTTAAAACCAATGCCAGGAATCGTTAAAATAGGTGAATCGATTTCACTCATTAATCGAGCAACTTCCTTCTCGGCTTTGTCTCTCATAGTTGTAAGGTACTGAATGGCATCAATAGTTTGAAGGAGTTCAAATTCTAACGCTGGCGACTCTTGACCAATAGAGGTTTGCGCGAGTGCTTTGAGCTTGACGGCCTGTTCTTTTCCAAAGTGACCTTTTGAGTGCGTTGAAATGAGATTGGTCAACTTCGTTAAGTGTGCATTTCCTAATTTTCTAGCAGAGGGGTATTCTTTTAAGATTGCGTACACATAGGATTGGTACTTCGCAGAAGAAGAACCCAAAGAAGGTGCTAATTCTGGAAAGAGAATATCTAAAATGCGTGTGTAGTTCACTTTTTTTCGAGTACAGTCCTCTCTTAATCTAGCTGTGTGTCTGGTTAAATATTTCAGCTCAATCATTGAGGGGTTCGCACTAAATGATTGTTTATCAAGATCTGCTCGTAATTTACGAGCGATCGTCATGGCGTCTTTTTTATCGGTTTTGGTTTTTCGTAAGCTTTGATTTTTGGCAAATTCTTTAATTAAGTATGGATTATAGCTATAAGTTGGGTACCCTTGCGTCCGAAGGAAGCGTAAGATATTAAAGCAATAATGACCGGTATCTTCTAAGGCGATTTGAATCTCTTCGCCGGTTGTTTTCTGCAAATTGGCAAGCGTCATTTGAAGCTTCGTAAAGCCTTCACGATTATTTTCAATCTGAAGATGACGGATAAAAACCGTTCCTTCAGTATCAATGATCGCTAAGTCATGTTTGTGCTTGGCAATATCTATTCCAACGTACAACATAAGGACCACTCCTGACAGATAAAATTTACGCT
The DNA here is from genome assembly GCF_051713745.1 of Enterococcus sp. DIV0421. Classification (NCBI taxonomy): domain Bacteria; kingdom Bacillati; phylum Bacillota; class Bacilli; order Lactobacillales; family Enterococcaceae; genus Enterococcus; species Enterococcus sp. DIV0421. Next base: position 1,823,135 of record NZ_JBIOQM010000001.1, on the reverse strand, counting down.
ATGCTCCACTTACTCTTTGCCTATGTAACCTTGTGATCAATCAAGCGTCACGAACAGATGTCATGCGCTAACAAACTTATTAACAATGTGACAAAGAGCTGTGGCCAGAGCCTTTCGACAACAGTATTCCAAAGGAATCTGGTGGAGGTTATACTAGTCCATAGCGTCTAGCTCAATTATAGACAAAATAACAGCTAGTTAAAACGGAATAGCTGATTAATTGAGTATCTTAAATATACAAGGAGCTTATTATGAAACTAGTCAAAAATGATACCGTTTTATTTTTAGGTGACAGCATCACAGATTGCGATCGTGATCGCCAAGATCCCCACGATTTAGGACATGGGTTTGCCCGTCTCGTTGCCGATCAGCTGGCAGAAACATTCCCCACTGCAGGATTTACCTTTTATAATCGGGGGATCGGCGGCAACAAAGCTGCCGACGTCTTAGCCCGTCTCCAAGAAGATTGCCTTCAATTAGCACCTGACGTCTTGATCTTTATGATTGGGATCAACGACACGTGGCACAATGCCGGTGGTCCCGATTTTGGTTCAGAAGAGGCCGCAACGTCCTTTGAGGAAACCTACCGTCAAATTCTGGAACAAGTGACCCAACAGGGGATCACGCGTATTTTCTTGCTGGAACCTTTTGTTTTGCCATATCCTGAGGATCGCCAAACTTGGCGGATCGATCTTGATCCGAAAATCCAAATCGTTCGTCACTTAGCTGCCGCCTTTCATTGTCAGCTGCTGCCGCTGGATGGCTTGTTTGCCGAAGCTGCCGTTGCTAGCTCCCCGCAGGCACTGACAGGCGATGACGGTGTGCACCCCACTCCTGCTGGACACGCCTTGATTGCAGATCAGCTAATGGCCCGTTTGGCTTTTTCTTCTGAAGGGTAAATAAACAGACCGCTCCGCGACAACCAAGTCGCAGGAACGGTCTTTTTTATGATTAAAGATAGGTTGAAGGAGTCAAGGAATCTTGGTAGATTGCGATCACGTCTTCTTCTTGCAGCGGTACATACGCATTTGTTGCAATAGAGCTGAATTGAACTGCTTGAGCCGCCATTTCAGCAAAATGGGTGTCATCGGCGATCCCTACTTCTGGCAAAGTCATCGGAATATCGCAAGAAGCAAAAAAGTCATACAGTTTTTGAATCCCCATTCGGGCAGCTAATTCTGGCACTGCTTCTTGGACACCAAAGACTTCTCTAGCAAACCGCGCAAATTTCGGCGCCGTTTCTTCATTCAATACATGAAGCATCCAGCGTGGGGTCAGGATCGCTAAGCCGATGCCATGGGTAATGTCATAAAACGCACTCAACTCATGCTCCATCGCATGACAAGACCAAGCACCACCCTTGCCACTTCCAGTCAAACCATTTAAGGCTAAGGTGCTCGCCCACATCAAATTCGCCCGTGCATCATAGTCTGTGGGGTCATTTAATGCGATGGGCAGATTTTTAATGACTGCTTTTAGCAATCCTTCTGCTACACCGTCTTGGACATCTGTTCCTTCTGTTTTACTGAAATAATTTTCAATCAGATGGCTCATGATATCCGCTGAACCGGCAGCCGTTTGATAGCGACTGACACTAAAGGTCGTTGTTGGATCTAAAAAAGATACTTTCGGTAAAAATTCGGGTCCGTGAACACCAAGTTTTTGTTTCGTTTCTAGATTAGAGATCACCGCGCCGCGATTCATTTCACTGCCAGTAGCCGCAAGGGTCAAGATCGTTACTAATGGAATCGCTGGTCCTTGATAGCTTCTGGAAAGAACTAAGTCCCAAGGCTCTTGCTCACTGCAAGCCGCCCCAGCGATCACTTTGCTGCAATCAATTACAGAACCGCCGCCAACAGCTAAAATGACGTCGATCTTTTCTGAACGACAAAGAGCGGCTCCTTGACGAACGGTTTCGATTCGTGGATTTGGATCGACACCAGTCAATTCAGTGACTTGATTGCCGTTGGCAGTCAATTGCGCCATGACTGCATCGTACAAACCGTTTTTCTTGATACTGCCGCCACCATAGACTAGCAAGACGTTTTTTCCAAATGTATTCAGTACTTCTGGCAGCTCGTTCAGACGGTCTTTCCCAAAACGAATGTCCGTCGTTACATGAAACGTAAAATTATTCATTGTCTCGTCTCCTTTTTACACCTTTTCTTTTCATTAAACCATTTTCTGGCAAAAGTGCAACGCTTCTTCGTGGCTTTTTGCCAACAAAAAAAGATAACACATTCTCGGTTGCATGCAAACCAATACGATTTGGCTGCTTGCTCTATCAAAAGCAAGCAGCCTTCGCATCGTTCATGCACCGATCCTGCGGTATCTTTTTTACGCGATCGCTGTTTCTAAGCCAACTTTGATCATGTCGTTAAATGTCGTTTGTCTTTCTTCTGGCGTTGTTTCTTCTCCAGTGATGATGTGGTCGCTGACGGTGCAGATCGCTAAAGTTTGAACGTGGAATTTCGCCCCTAAATAGTATAAGGCTGCGGCTTCCATCTCAACACCCATCACCCCAAGGTCTGCCAACTGTAACGTTTCCGTCATGTCATCTTTGTAGAAGGTATCTTCAGATAAGATGTTACCGACGTGAGTCGTAAATCCTGATTCAATCGCTGTATCATAGGCTTTACGCAACAGTGCAAAGTCAGCGATTGGTGGGAAATGGAAACTTTGAAAGTTTTTTGCCACCATCGATGAACTTGTGGCTGCCGCTTGAGCAATCACAAGATCACGCACGTGGACATCTTTTGAGATGGCACCACACGTACCGACCCGAATCAATTTCTTCACGCCGTAAGAGTTGATCAATTCATGGGCATAGATGCTCGCTGAAGGCATGCCCATGCCGGTTCCTTGGACAGAGACCCGCTCGCCCTTATAAACGCCTGTATAGCCCAACATTCCCCGAACGTTGTTGTAACAGATCGGGTCTTCTAAAAATGTTTCAGCAATATATTTTGCCCGCAGTGGATCACCTGGTAACAAGATTTTGTCTGCGATCTCGCCTGCTTTTGCTTCGATATGAACGCTCATTCGTTTTTCTCCTTTGGTCTGCTTTTTATAGTACTGCTAACGTTTCTTTGATCAACGCTTTAAATTCTGCCTTGACCCGTTCCGTCGTTTCCACGACTTCTTCATGATTCAAGCTCGCTTGCATACCAGCAGCCAAGTTTGTGATACAAGAAACACCCAAGACTTTCAAGCCACTGTGAACAGCAACGATCACTTCTGGGACAGTCGACATACCGACAGCATCGGCACCGATCGTCCGAGCAAAGCGGATCTCTGCTGGCGTTTCATACGTAGGACCTGAGAAGCCCATATAGACGCCTTCTTTTAAGTGCAATCCTTTTGATGCACCAACTTTTTGTGCCGCTTCCCGATAAGGCGAATGGTAGGCTTGGCTCATATCTGGGAAACGCGGACCCATTTCTTCTTCGTTTTCACCAATCAGTGGGTTGTCCCCCATAAAGTTGATTTGATCGGTGATCAACATCAAGTCTCCCGGCTGGAAGCTTTCGTTTACGCCGCCACAGGCATTGGTCACGACTAAAGAGTGAGCTTTCAATGCCGCCATCACACGGACGGGGTAAGTAACCGTCTGCATCGAATGGCCTTCATAATAATGGAATCGTCCTTGCATCGCTAAGACTTTTTTCCCAGCTAATGTTCCATAGACCAATTGTCCTGCATGACCAACCACTGTCGAAACAGGAAAATGCGGGATATCGTTGTAAGGCAACACGATTGGGTTTTCGATCTCATCGGCTAATTCACCTAAGCCAGATCCTAAAATCAACCCAAATTCCACTTCACCGACGCCGCTTTCTTGGATAAATGCCGTTGTTTCTTGTAATTTCTCATGTAACGTTGTCATTTCATCACCTCTAGTTTAAATGTTGTAAAAAGCTTGTTCCGTTTTCTGTAGCTGAAACACCAAAGTTTTCAGCGATCGTTGCGGAAATATCCGCATAGTAGCCTTGTGGCAATTTGCCTTGGCCTTGGAATTTCTTGCTGTACGCTAATAATGGCACATATTCTCTCGTGTGATCCGTTCCCGTAAAGGTTGGGTCATTGCCGTGGTCAGCTGTGATCAACAACAGATCCTCGTCTCCCATTGCTTCTAAAAGCTCTGGAATACGCAAATCAAAATCTTCAATGGCATGGGCATACCCTACGACATCGCGACGGTGACCATAAAGCGCATCGAAGTCGACCAAGTTCGTAAAGCTTAGACCTGTAAAGTCTTGTTTCATCACCTTCAGTAACTGATCCACACCGTCCATATTGCTCTTCGTCCGTACAGAATCGGTGATTCCTTGTCCGTTGAAGATATCATTGATCTTCCCAACGGCGATCACGTCTTTTCCAGCTTCTTTCAAGGAATCTAATACTGTATGGCCAAATGGATCGAGTGCGTAGTCATGACGATTGCTCGTACGAGTAAAGTTTCCAGGCTCACCGACATACGGACGCGCGATGATGCGGCCGATCATATATGGCTCATCTTTCGTGATGTCCCGAACGTACTGACAAATACGATACAATTCTTCTAATGGAATGATTTCCTCATGCGCAGCGATCTGCAACACTGGGTCAGCCGAGGTGTAAACGATCAAATCGCCTGTCTTCATTTGATGTTCGCCGAAGTCATCAATGACTGCTGTCCCTGAGTACGGCGCATTGCAGACGATTTTACGTCCAGAGAACGCTTCGATCTGTTGCAACAATTCATCGGGAAACCCATCGGGAAATACGCGGAAAGGTTTTTGGATATTCAAGCCCATGATCTCCCAGTGCCCCGTCATCGTATCTTTCCCAACGGAAACTTCTTCCAATTTGGTTGCATACCCATCATGGTCAGCTACCGCCTTCACGCCTTCTAAAGGACGGATCGTCCCTAGGCCTAATTGTTCCAAGTGAGGGATCGTCAAGCCTGCTTCTTTTGCAATATGGCCTAACGTATCTGAACCGACATCACCAAAAGCTGCCGCATCAGGTGCTTCACCAATTCCGACTGAATCCATCACGATCAAGTGTACACGTTTAAACATTCTATTCCCTACTTTCTTTATTTTATGCTTTTACAAGCGGATCTACTACCTCTATCATACTAAACTTAAGCAAAAATTGCGCTGGGTTGCTTTGGAAATTTCCTGATGCGTTCCTTTCACCCAGAGGATAGAAAAAGGGCAGGACACAGCAACACATTCATGTCCCATAGCCCCACCCTTTCATACTGAAAAATTATTTAGATTTAATGTAGTTCTTCCCGTTAGCTTTCGGACCAGCGGCTTTTCCAAGGAAAAGAACGAGCACGATGATCGTCAAGGCATAAGGCGCAGCCTGTAAGTAAACCGCTGGAATGGAAGAGATGATTGGCAGTTGGCCACCTACGATACTGATGTTTTGCGCAAAACCGAAGAAAATCGCAGCTCCCATCGCACCAAGTGGATTCCATTTACCAAAGATCATCGCAGCCATCGAGATAAACCCTTGACCGGCGATCGTTGTCACGGCAAAGCGACCCGCGATCGATTGAGCAAACAAGGCACCGCCCATCCCGCCAAGGAAACCAGAGATCAAGACACCTGAGTAGCGCATCACGTAAACATTGATCCCTAAGGTATCCGCTGCTTGTGGATGCTCACCGACAGAACGAAGACGCAACCCAAAGCGTGTTTTGAAAATCACGAACCACGCGATCACTGAGATCAAAATAGCGAAGTACGCCGGTAAGAATGTTTGATTAAAGAAAATCGGGCCAATGATAGGAATATCTTTAAGAATCGGGAAATTGAAATACCCCAATGTCCGTTGGATGTTATCCGTTTGCCCTTTGTTGTAGATCGCTTTGACTAAGAACACGGCCAAAGCTGGTGCCATCAAGTTCATCACCGTACCACTGATGATATGGTCGGCACGGAAGTTGATGGTTGCCACCGCATGCAGCAAGGAGAAAACCACACCGACCAGTCCGCCGACGAGCATCCCTAACCACGGTGTCCACGCACCAAATTGTGACGCAAATTCAATATTGAAAACAATCGAGCTAAAAGCACCCATAACCATGATTCCTTCAAGACCCACGTTAACGATCCCGCTGCGCTCTGAGAACACGCCACCTAGCGCCGTCAAAATCAGAGGAGACGCATAAATCAATGTTTGAGTGACGATCGAAGAAATTAAACTAATATCCATTAGATGGTTCCTCCTTCCTGATCTTGATCGTTTGGTTGGGCTTCAATCTCCTGTACGACCAGCGCTTCTTTTTTGCCGTCAAAGATTTTTGCCAACAAGAAACGAATCACAAAGCTGATCGCTACGAAGAAAATAATAATTGCGATATTGACATCGACTAATTCAGATGGAATACCTGCAAACTGCATGCCTTGTCCACCTAATTTCAAAATACTGAACAAGAGGGCTGAAAGCAAGATTCCGATCGATGAGCCGCTTCCTAACAAGGATACAGCCATACCGTCAAACCCGATGCTCAATGATGACCCTTGAACGAAGAAGTTTTCAAACGTTCCTAGTCCTTGAACGACTCCACCTAATCCAGCAAGCGTTCCAGAGATGATCATGGAGATAATGATCGTCCGTTTGCTGCTCATCCCCGCATATTCAGAAGCGCTTGGGTTCAAGCCCACCGCACGGATTTCATAACCAAGAGTGGTTTTTTTCATCAAGAACCAAACCAAAACTAAGAAGATCAAGGCTAAGAAGATCCCTAAGTTCAAGCGAGAGTTGCTCGTGATGCTTGCTAGAAACGGCGTCTGCATGGAGGCATTTTCCCCCACCATTTTTGTGACCCCTTTTGTCGTGATCATGGATTCGCTCATCACATTATTGACTAAATGGTTCCCCGTATAAAGCAAGATATAGTTCATCATGATCGTCACGATGACTTCACTTGTTCCAAAGAATGCCCGTAGGAAACCAGGAATCGCAGCTGCGATCGCCCCGCATAAAGCCCCTACGATCACGGCTAATGGCAAGACCACCAACCGAGGCGCATCTGGCATCGCTAGTGCGACCCAGATACTGGCAACCCAACCTGCTAGCGCTTGACCAGAAAGACCGATATTGAAGAATCCGGCTGAGTTTGCAGCGGCAAACCCCAGAGCGGTAAAGATCAATGGTCCTGCTGTAACAAAAATCTCACCAATGTTGCGGGCATTTAACCCACCTGTTTGTCCGTTGATAAAAACGGTCCGAAACATTTGTGTATACCCTGTGATTGGGCTGTAGCCGAAGGCCGCCATGATGATCCCGCCAAGGACGAATCCCAACAAGACAGCGATGATCGGCACTAATATATTGCGGATCTTTTCTTTGCGGTTATTCAACCGAACCACCTACTTCCTCCATTTGCAGCTCTCGTCTTGCTTCCTCCAAGGAGTACCCTGCCATCAACAAGCCAAGCTCTTTCTCTGATGTTTCTTTCGGATCAACGACCCCAACGATCTCACCAGCATGAATAACAGCAATGCGGTCTGATACATTCAAAATTTCATCTAATTCAAAGCTGACTAACAACACCGCTTTGAATTTATCCCGCTGTTCAATCAAGCGTTTGTGGATAAATTCGATCGCTCCAACATCCAACCCACGGGTCGGATTGGCAACGATCAATAGATCAGGATCGCGGCTGATTTCTCGTGCGATGATCGCTTTTTGTTGATTCCCGCCGGACAATGCCCGTGCTGGTACGATCTCGTTGACTGTTCGTACGTCAAATTCTTGAATCAAGTCACGAGCAAACTCGTTGATCTCTCCGTAATCCAAGACACCTGCATTACTCAAAGGTTTTTTGTAGTAGGTTTGCAAGGCGATGTTTTCTGATAACATCATATCCAAGACAAGCCCGTATTTATGGCGGTCTTCTGGCACATGACCAACGCCGGCTTCGGTGACTTTCCGAGGCTTGAAGTTAGTGATGTCATCACCATTCAGCAAGACCTTGCCGCTTTCGACTTTCCGTAAACCAGTGATGGCTTGTAACAGCTCTGATTGCCCATTGCCATCGATCCCAGCAATCCCCAATACTTCACCTGCACGTACTTCTAAGCTTAAGTTTTTTACTGCTTCTAAGCCACGGTTTTCTTTTACAACTAAGTTTTCAACAGAAAGCACGACTTCTTTTGGTGACGCTTCTTTCTTCGGTGTCTTGAAGGACACAGAACGACCAACCATCATATCGGCCAACTGTTGTGAGCTGACGTCTTTGACATTGACAGTGCCGATCCCTTGTCCCCGACGGATAACTGTACAACGGTCTGCCACCGCTTTGATCTCATCCAGTTTGTGGGTGATCAAGATGATTGATTTGCCTTCACGCACCAATCCGCGCATGATCTCGATAAGCTCTTCGATTTCTTGCGGTGTCAAAACTGCCGTTGGTTCATCAAAAATCAATACATCTGCGCCGCGGTAAAGAGTCTTCAAGATCTCTACCCGTTGTTCCATCCCGACAGAGATGTCACGCACATAAGCATCTGGATCAACCGATAAACCATATTGTTCAGAAACTTTTTTGATTTCTTTGCGGGCTTTCTTGCGATCTAACACACCGAGATGATGGGGTTCGCTCCCCAAAATGATATTTTCTGTTACAGTAAAGGCGTCTACCAGCATGAAATGCTGATGCACCATCCCGATCCCCAATTTGTTTGCTGCGGTCGGACTCGTGATATTCACTTTTTCACCATTCATCCAGATTTCACCAGATGTTGGTTCCAATAATCCTGACAGCATATTCATCAAGGTCGACTTGCCCGCTCCATTTTCACCAAGCAATGCGTGGATTTCTCCTGGCCTTACTTGCAAGTTGACATCGTCATTGGCTTTGAACGTTCCAAACTCTTTGGTGATATGACGCATTTCTACAACATATTTTTCCTCAGCCAAATTACTCACATCCTTACTTTCTAATTCGCTTATACAAACCATTCGTCATGTCAAAAAAATAATTGCTATTGCTTAGGATGATTACTATCCTCATGAAAACCCGTAGCTTTCATCAACATAGTAATCCAACAACGATCATCTTGCCCTAAACTAGGGCAAGATAACCGAAAAGAACAACTTTATTTTTCAGGTGTTTCTGGTACTTCTACTTTGCCGTCGATCACGTCTTGTTTCGCTGTTTCGATCGCTGCTTTGGCATCATCTGAAAGGAACCCTTCAGTAATGTCTACACCGCCATCTTTCAAGCCGTAAACAATGTGTTCGCCGCCAGGGAAGTTGTCTTCTAACGCACGAGTTGAGATATCTTGTACCGCTGCGCCAACACCTTTCAATGTTGAAGCCAATGTGAAGTTATCTTCTTTGCCGTCAGCAGTTGTGTATTTTCCTTCGTCTTGTTGATCGCTATCCACACCGATGACCCAAACTTTTTTGTCTTCTAGGTCTGCTTCGTTCAATTGTTCATTGATTGCTTTTGCTTCTTGGAAGACACCTGCACCAGTACCACCAGATGCGTGGAAGATTACGTCAACGCCACTTTGGTACATTGAAGCTGCCAATGCTTTCCCTTTAGCAGGATCACCAAATGATGCTGCATATTGAGGATCAACCGTGATTTCTTTGCCTAATTTTTCAGCTGCGTCTTGAACGCCCTTCATGAAACCAGCTTCGAAACGGTCGATAACGACGCCTTCTTCACCACCGATGAAGCCGACTTTGTTTGTTTTGGTTGTATACGCTGCGGCAAAACCAGCTAAGTAAGCTGCTTCGTTATCTTTAAATGTTGCTGAAACAACGTTGTCTTTGCCTTCGATCACATCATCGATGATCCCGAATTGTGTATCAGGGTTTTGGTCAGCTGCTGCTGCGATTGAATCTTTCAATAAGTAACCTACACCGAAAACTGTTTTGAAACCATTTTGAACGGCACCATTTACGTTGGTTGTGTATTCTGAAGCTTCATTTGATTGCACGTAGTCATAACCACCAGCACCGCGAGCGATCCCGTGTTCCTCACCCCATGCTTCTAAGCCTTCCCACGCTGATTGGTTGAATGAACGGTCATCCACCCCACCGATATCGGTAACGATTGCGACACTATGCGCTGCATCAGTCGTACCGTCTGCAGAACCTCCGCCAGTTGAATCAGTTGAACCTGAATTTCCTCCGCCACAAGCACCAAGTAAAGTCAACCCAGCTACTGCAACAATACCTAAACTAAATAATTTTGCTTTTTTCATTGCTGTAAAGCCCCCTAAAAATATAGTTTTTTTCAACAGCCGCATCGACTGAATGAACATGGTTTATAAATCTTTGTTCGTGAAGTAATAAGGCAATAGGCCTTCTACCGTGGTTTCTTTGATGACACCATCATCGCCGACTAAGGTCACCGGCATATCTGGCGCACAAAATTCCACCATGACCTGGCGGCAAGCACCGCAAGGAGAGATCGGTTCTGGCGTATGACCCGCCACAACCAAATGTTGAAACTCTTTTTCGCCTTCAGAAACGGCTTTGAAAAAAGCGGTTCGTTCTGCGCAATTTGTTAAGCCATATGAGGCATTTTCAATGTTGATCCCTTGATATATCGTACCATTTTTGGCAACGAGACAAGCACCGACCGGAAACTTAGAGTACGGCACATACGCTTTATCTAAGGCGGAAACGGCGGTGTCGATCCACTCTTTTTTCGCTATTGTCATTGTCTTCCCCGCTCTTATTTTTATTTTTTGCTATTTTACTTAATAATGCTAAGCTTAGTAGCCAGCACCTGTTGAGCCAGTCACGATAGCAACACTTGCGCTTGTTCCTAAGCGGTTTGCGCCCGCTTCGACCATAGCTGCTGCTTCTGCTTCGTTGTGGATACCACCAGAAGCTTTGACACCCATTTCTGGTCCTACTGTTTCACGCATCAAGCGAACATCTTCAACGACTGCCCCACCAGTTGAAAAGCCAGTTGAGGTTTTCACGAAATCTGCACCAGCTGCTTTGGCTAATTCACAGGCTTTGACGATTTCTTCGTTGTTTAATAACGCTGTTTCAATGATTACTTTGACAAGCGCTTTGTCTTTGGCTGCTTCAACGACTGCTTCGATGTCTGCTTGAACTTTTTTGTATTGTTTTGATTTCAAGGCACCTACGTTGATTACCATATCGACTTCATCTGCGCCGTTTTTGATCGCATCTGTTGTTTCATAAGCTTTGACCTCAGATGTGTTTGCCCCTAAAGGAAAACCGATCACGGTACAAACAGCCGTTGGTTCGCCTTGTAATTTTTCTGCTGCTAATGAAACCCACGTTGGATTGATGCAGACAGAATAGAAGTGATAGGTTTTTGCCTCTTCGATGATTCGTAAAACATCTTCCTCCGTTGCGTCTGCTTTCAAAATCGTGTGGTCGATCATGCGATTCAATTCCATTTTTATTCGCTCCTTATTCTGTAATAATGTCATGGATCAATGGCGGTTCTGCGCCATCTTCCCCAATTTCAATATTTTGGTCGATCAATGCTTTGACATCCTCGATTGCTTCGGTATTGCTATAGATCGTCAATAGCGATTCCCCTTTGCTTACGGATTCGCCAACTTTCTTATGCAATTTGATGCCCACGGCATGGTCGATGTCTTCGTCTTTGGTCTTACGACCTGCCCCTAACATCATCGCCGCGATCCCTAGCTCATTGGCAACTAATTTCGTCACCACGCCGCTAGTTTTCGCTGGGACTTCCACTTCATATTTCGCTGTCAAAATCTTGCTCGGGTCATCGATCACTGTAGCGTCTCCGCCTTGGTCTGTGATCATCTGTCTGAATTTTTCTAACGCTTTGCCTGAATGCAGGGCTTCTTCCAACAGTTGGCGTGCTTCTTCCAATGAATCAGCTTTTTTCGCTAAAACGACCATTTGGCTGCCCAGTGCATAGCACATTTCTTCCAAGTCTTTCGGTCCTTTTCCTTGCAGCGTCTCAATGGCTTCCACCACTTCCAAACTGTTGCCGATCGCTTCCCCTAAAGGCTGTGACATATCAGAAATGACTGCCATCGTTTGGCGATTTGCCAATTTTCCGATGCGGACCATCGTTTGGGCTAAGCGTTTGGCATCCTCCAAGTTTTTCATAAAGGCGCCATCGCCTGTGGTTACGTCTAACACGATCGCATCGGCACCTGCCGCGATTTTTTTACTCATGATCGAGCTGGCGATCAATGGGATCGAACTAACCGTTGCCGTCACATCTCGTAAGGCATACAGTTTTTTGTCTGCAGGAGCTAAATCTCCTGATTGACCGATCACGGCCACTTTGCTTTCATTGACTAATCGGATAAAGTCGGCTTCAGAAAGCTCGATTTTAAATCCAGGGATCGCTTCAAGCTTGTCTAACGTCCCACCAGTATAGCCTAAGCCGCGCCCAGACATTTTCGCAACTGGTACGCCAACACTAGCCACTAAGGGCGCTAAGATCAATGTGGTCGTATCACCAACACCGCCAGTCGAATGCTTATCGACTTTGATTCCTTCAATTGAGGATAGGTCGATCACTTCACCAGAATTTGCCATTGCTAGCGTTAAGTTCGTGATTTCTTCATCTGTCATATCTACATAAAAAATAGCCATCAACAAGGCACTCATTTGATAATCTGGAATACTTCCTTCAGTATACGCAGTTACAATGTAGTCAATTTCTTCCTTCGTCAATGACTTGCCGTCACGTTTCTTTTCAATTAAATCCACCATTCGCATCGAAATGACCCTCGCTTCCTTTAACATTATACAATAATTTTTCGTAGGGTAAACCACTTTAGTAAAACAGTTTACTAAATATCGCAAAACTATGAAAACACTTACAAGAAGAAATATACCGCATTATTTCTCGCTTGTCAATGTCTTCACGCTCTCACGAATAATTAATTTTGTATCAAAAATCTTATTTGGAATTCGCCGTGTCGGAAACTCAATGGCGTCCACTAAAAACTTCGCTGCGGTAAACCCGATCTCAAAAGTCGGCTGCATGACCGTGGTAAGCGGTGGTGTGATGTATTCCGATAATTTCAAGGCATCAAAGCCGATCACCGAGTAGTCTTCTGGTACTTTTTTGCCCGCCTCATAAATCGCTTGATAACAGCCGATCGCCATAGCATCGTTGCCACAGAAGAACGCTGTGATCTCTTTGTACTTCAATAATTCCTTCGTTGCTTCGTACCCGCCAGTAACCGTTAATTCAGCATTTTCCACATATCGGCCTTTAAAAGGGATCTGATGATCCTTTAAGGCATGGCGATAGCCATTGAACCGTTCCTCTAATTGATAGTAGCCGGTGATTTCTTTGAGCATCGCAATGTTGCGGTGACCATTTTTGATCAAATAGCTGACGGCTTGGTAGGCGCCTTCGTATTCTTTCACGATCAAACGACCATTGTCCCGCTGATTGATCCCACGATCGACTAAAATAATTGGTCGGTCATCAAAGAACCCGCTCTTCAAGGAATAATCCTCTGGCAGCAAATGCGGCGTCGCTAATAAGATGCCATCTACCGAACGATGAGACAGTTCATTCAAATATTGAACCTCTTTTTCTTGGCTGTGGCGCGAATTGCATAACACTAGCATGTAACCTAGTGGATTGAAATAACTTTCCGCCCCTTCAATGACTTTAGAGAAAAAGAAATCCGTCACATCAGGCACGATCATTCCGATCGTTTTTGAATGGCGGTTGATAAGATTCGAAGCAAAAAAATCCGGCTTATAGTGATATTTATTTACGATATCTAAGACCCGCTTTCGGGTTTCTTCACTAAAACGGCTGCCTTTATTGTTTAGGATCTGCGACACGGTCGTGACAGAGACGCCAGCCATTTCAGCAATCTGTTTAATCGTCAATTTCATCTGCTTCTCTCCTCTCTTGCCTAAAGTGTAGCAAATTTTTCTCAAAAAAAATAGCACACTTTCAACAAGTGTGCGACTTTCTCTTTCGTTGATCAAAAATGGCCCGATGATACAGACAGCTCTTTTAGCGGAGCTGCGATTGCCCCAAAGGCTGATGACAACAGGCTTTTTGAGAAACCAACTGGTCCAGTTGCCGCTAACCAGTGCTTGTCTTAGCGATGCCTTTGATCTGTTGAGAATCAAGGAGCAGCTACGCTTCTTTTACGCTTTGAATGATGTAATAGCCTTTGTCTTTTTTGATGATTTCGGCATTGCCAAAGGTCTCTTGCATTTTCTTTTGAGCACTCGGCGCCCCTTGTTTCTTTTGGATCACGATCGTTAAAGTCCCGCCTGCTTTAAGCAAAGGAAACGCCCCCGTCAAAATCTCATGAACGACTTCTTTTCCTGCCCGAATCGGCGGATTGCTGAGGATCGCCGCATAAGCAGGTTGATTTAATTGGGCATAGATATTGGATTGATGGATATCTACCTGTTCAATGCCGTTACGCTGGGCATTGCCTTTTGCCAAATCCACTGCCCGCTGATTGATATCGATCATCTCGACAGGTCGTTGACTCGCATAAGCTAACGCTAAGCCAACAGGTCCATAGCCGCACCCAACGTCCAGCAGACTTCCTTCTGGTAGCTCCCCCCACTCAAACGCATCGATCAACACCCGCGAGCCATAGTCCACCGTGTCACGGGAAAACACCCCGCTATCTGTCACAAAATGAAAGTTCTTTCCTCTTAATTCAAACGACCACTGTTCAAAATCATGGGCCGTATCAGGATTTTCTGTATAGTAATGATTACTCATGGTTATGCTCCTTTCTTCTATCTCCTCTTCGCTTGTTTTTTCTACTGGTTTCTACTAGTTTTTCCTTGTTTCTTCTATTCGAACGAGTGTACGTAGTGAAATCACCAGTAAAAAAGCCCTGCAAGATTTGTCTGCTGCTTCTTTCTAATCATACCGAAAAACAGTCAGAAGTAAACGCCCAGCAAAAAAAACAACGAAAAAACAGTTTTTTGTTGTTTCTGCAAAGGAAATCATGTCTTTTTTCCAAGTTCCGCAAGTTTCTATGGTAAAATACTTTCGAACAGTGGCCCGTCGCTTCTAACAGAAACCGATGATGCCGCAAAAAAGGAGCCTACTATGCAAGAAACCATGAATTTTTATCAAATTCCTCGTGAGCAATGGCAAGGGTTTTATACGAACGGCATGATGCCTTTCACTCAAGAAGAATTGGATAATATCAAAAGTTTGAACGACCGGATCTCGGTCCAAGATGTGGAAGATGTTTACGTGCCTTTGTGCCATCTGATCCATCTTTATATGAAAGAGTTTGAATCATTGACCCTCAGCAAGGGACTCTTTTTACACCGCTACGTCAAAATGCCGCCTTTTATCATCGGCATCGCTGGAAGTGTCGCCGTCGGCAAAAGCACCACCGCACGGCTCGTCCAAAATTTGTTGGCCCGTTTGTTTCCCCGTAGAACCGTCCAACTGATCACCACTGACGGCTTTTTGTACCCGAACGAAGTCTTGGAGGAACGCGGCAGCTTGAATCGCAAAGGATTTCCAGAAAGTTATGACATGGAAGCCTTGATCAACTTTTTGAATGCGGTCAAATCAGGAGAACCAGACATTCAGATCCCTGTCTACTCCCATGAAGTCTACAATATTATTCCTGATACGTATGAAACGATCAGTCAACCAGATATCTTGATCGTGGAAGGCATCAATACCCTACAACTGCCTGCCAACCAACAAATCTATATCAGTGACTTTTTTGATTTTTCAATTTTCGTGGATGCCCAACCAGCACTGATCGAAAAATGGTATTTGGAACGATTTGAATCATTACTAGACACGGCCTTTCAAGATCCCAGCAATTATTATTACCAATATGCGATCGGGGATCGCAAGGAAGCGATTAAAATGGCAAAAGAAGTATGGAAAAATGTGAATTTAAAGAATTTACACGAGTATATCTTGCCTACACGCAGCAGAGCCGATATAATTCTTCATAAAACAAAGCACCATTTGATCGATGAAGTGTTCTTGCGCAAGTATTGACCGCTTCATTTTTATGATTATGCTGTTGAAAAGGCCCAGCCTTTTTTCAATAAAAACTAAAAGAATTGAGGTAATTTATTGTGACAAACGTTGACACTTTGCCAAACGTCGAAAAAATTATCGTACTTGATTACGGTAGTCAGTACAACCAGCTGATTACACGCCGTATTCGTGAGTTCGGTGTTTTCTCAGAATTATTGAGCCACCGCATTACCGCTGAAGAAGTAAAAGCGATGAACCCAAAAGGGATCATCTTATCTGGCGGACCAAACAGCGTCTACGACGAGAACTCTTTCGGCATCGACGAGAAAATTTTTGAGTTAGGCATCCCAGTTTTAGGGATCTGTTACGGCATGCAGTTGATTACTTATAAATTAGGCGGAAAAGTTGAACCTGCCAAAAACCGTGAATACGGCAAAGCAGAATTGGAAGTCACTTCTGATGCAGCGGCCCTTTTCCAAAACACGCCCGCAACCCAAACCGTGTGGATGAGCCACGGGGACTTGGTCACTCAAGCACCTGCAGGCTTTGATGTCGTGGCAACGAGCAAAGATTGCCCGATTGCTTCTATCCAAGATGCCGAGCGCAAAATGTACGGTATCCAATTCCACGCAGAAGTTCGCCATTCAGAATACGGCAACGACTTATTGCGTCACTTTGCCATTGACGTTTGTCAATGTACAGGTGATTGGACAATGGACAACTTCATCGATATGGAAATCGCAAAAATCCGCGAACAAGTGGGCGACAAAAAAGTCTTGCTTGGTCTTTCCGGCGGGGTCGATTCTTCTGTCGTTGGTGTTCTTTTACAAAAAGCGATCGGCGATCAGCTGACTTGTATTTTTGTTGACCACGGCCTCTTGCGTAAAGGCGAAGCCGAGCAAGTAATGGAAAGCCTAGGCGGCAAATTCGGCTTGAACATCATCAAAGTTGATGCCAAAGAACGTTTCCTATCAAAACTTGCTGGGGTTTCTGATCCTGAAGAAAAACGCAAGATCATCGGAAATGAATTCGTGTACGTCTTCGATGATGAAGCAACCAAACTAGCTGGCGAAGAAGGCGTTTCTTTCCTTGCCCAAGGAACCCTTTATACCGACGTCATCGAATCAGGAACCGAGACTGCTCAAACCATCAAATCACACCACAATGTAGGTGGTTTACCTGAAGACATGCAATTCAAATTGATCGAACCATTGAACACCTTGTTCAAAGACGAAGTCCGTGAATTAGGGACTCAACTTGGTATGCCAGACAGCATCGTATGGCGCCAACCATTCCCTGGACCAGGTCTAGGCATTCGTGTCCTTGGCGAATTAACAGAAGAAAAACTAACGATCGTCCGCGACTCGGATGCAATCTTGCGGGAAGAAATCGCAAATGCCGGCTTAGACCGCGACATTTGGCAGTACTTCACCGTCTTACCAGGCATCCGCTCCGTCGGTGTCATGGGTGATGGCCGGACCTACGATTATACCGTCGGCATCCGTGCAGTCACTTCAATCGATGGCATGACCGCTGACTTTGCCCGCATCCCATGGGAAGTCCTACAAAAAATCAGCGTCCGCATCGTCAACGAAGTCGCACACGTCAATCGGATCGTGTACGATATTACGAGCAAACCACCTGCTACTGTGGAGTGGGAATAATCTTCAAAAAGACAGAAACCCTCTGTATCAAGGGTTTCTGTCTTTTTTTATTTTGATTCTTTCCAACAGATATTCAATACACATATCAAAATAATCGGCTATTTTAATTAATGTACTGCTTGTTCATTCAATTTCCTCGGTTTCATATTGCGTGAGAAACGCTTAATAGTTCTGCTATTTGGTGCTGTGTGACGTCATTGTCTTCTCTTATGGAACGAATATTCTTATATTTCATTAGTTAATTAAGTCGATCACGCAGCAAAATGTCTACAAAATGAAGGAGATGTTGGAACAATTACAATCTTGGAAAAGTGTGCTTGCAATCTTAGATACATTCTTTAGTGGCAAACATACGTCTTTTAAGTAATAAGAAAATTAGCAAACATTTCATTCCAATGCGCAAGTTTTCAGCATTTTCTGTGAGGATTTTTTTGACAAAACCTCGGCACTTGAAAAGTAGTTAAAAGTTAAAGGAATTAATAGTCAAAGAAAAAATCTATGTTTAGCCTTTCATCGTTTCATTTTCTAGATGACAAAAAACAGCTAGAGATTGATCCCTAGCTGCTGATGATGAGATAGATAGTATTGAACGACCTTACTCCACCACAATCACTTTATTTCCACCGTCTTTCTCCGCAAAGTTCACCGTAAATAGATCCGTCGAAGCATCATAACTGATTCCATCACTTTGAGAGACGATTTTTTGGTAGTCTTTTGGCAATTTTAAGGTCATGGTCGTCGTTGTTTGAGTTGGATCAGAAAAGGCATAGATGGTTTTGCCTTCTCTACTTGTTCTAATCAATGAAAGAGGCTTGTTAGTAGTAATATCGGCGACACTACCTCCATCATTCTGCCAAAAATTGATACCTAAATAGTCAGTTTGATCAAGTTTTACGGCTTGAACTTCCGAGGTATTGGCTAAAATCTCCAGCGGTTTTTCTTGGGCATAAGCAGTCAGTTCTGTTTCATTGATGCCTGGCAACATGACATACGCATAATGATCCTCCACGGGATTTTTGCCATGATTGATCAAGAATTTCCGATATTCTCCGGTATAAACCGCATTACTTGGAAATGCCTCATTGATTTCTGTATAGCTGCCTGTTCGTGTTTCACTTACCACGTTTCCTGTCGTTTCTTCTGGAAAATAGTAACCGATATTGGCCTGAGAATGATTGGAGTCTAACAACAACCACTGCTTGCTGCTTGTCTCATTTGACTGATTAATGCTTCCTTGATCAGAAAGGATTTGATAAGTATACTCATCATTTAGTAAGCGATTATCCACGACCGTCTCAATAGAAGCTGTCGTATCACCAGTGATTCCCGCACCTAAAGCGACAATCTGCCCATCAATGATAAACCACGATTTTTTTGCCCGCACGTTCATAGGTAAAACATTCCCGTTATTTTTTGTACCCGTTTTGTTTAATGCCATTCCCACCGCAGCTGCACCATCATAAGCCACACCGCCTACCCACTTTTCTGGAGACGTTACCGTTGTAAAAGCTGAATTTTCATCCGCTAATTGTATGGTATCCACGGTTGTTCCTGGCAAGCGATATGGATCGACGGTCGGCCAATAACTAGAATTGAATTGAACTTGATCATCATTATAGAGGTAGAGCATCCCGTCTGCTGTATGCCACCCACGCTTGTTTTCCTTGTTGCCAGCTTCAAAGGAAGAAATACGACTGGAATATAGTCCTAAACCCACCATATAATCAGTTGTTCGTTGAACAAAGCGATCCATTGAAGCGTACAGTTTTGTTCCCGTAAAAGGTAATGCATCCCCTGTAATCGATGGGTCTGTCAAGAGATTCATCGTCATTTGTAAATCATTGAAGTCTCTTGCATTCGTCAAATAATAGTCTGGATTTTCTTTGAGCCAATATTTGGCAGCTTCACGGAATCTTTGCTGGTATTGAGTTGGTGCGAATTGGGATACGATCAGCAAATTATAAACTGTTGATGAGCCATAACCGACTTTGTTTTTGGCTGGAGCTCTTGAAATCGAACGACCATTGACCAACGGCAGCATTTCTCCTTGATAGATCAACGGCAAGAATGCTTGATCAACATTTTTGACAAACGTTTGTACGAGATCAGCGTCCATCTCAAAACTTGACCCTTGCGTGATAGCTAGAATTTGTCCCACACCCTTGATCAGTACATTTCCATAAGAACCAGTATAAGGGATCGTGTTATGCTGAATAAAGGAGCCATCTTTATAAAAACCATCGCCTTTTGTGACTAGCTGAAATACTTCTTCGATACTTGCTGAAGCTTGTGTGATTTCCCCAGCGTCCCTTTGCAAAATGCCCAAGCCTAAAACAGTAAGCGCGAGATCTATACGATTAGCACCAGAAGTCACAAAATTTGGAATAAAAGCAAGCTCAGTAAAACTGCCTTGTGTCTTCGTATACAATTGCTTGAAGGGATCTGGTACATAACTGCTGATAATGGCAGTGTATTGCTGTAATTTCTCGGACGGTAACTCAGCGCCTAAAATCATTAAAGTACTGATCAGTTTTTGCGGAACACCGATTTGCCAATCCCACCAGTTTCCATGGTACTTTTTCCCATCGTACCCTTTTCGAGTGACCATGAAATCTATCCCATCAATAATCGTCGTCGCCACTGCATTATCTTGATACAAAGAACTACCTTTCGTGCCATAGGCTAAAGCCATTTTCTGTAATTTTGTAAATTGAGTCGTTACATCCGCTGAAGCAGTATTCCCTTGTTCGAGGGGCCATAGGCTCGTTCGATCAGATGCTTTATTTATTGTTTGATACAACGCCTCAGCTTCTGAGGTGACCATCTGCACGTAATCAGCCATAGTCGAATTATTTGGATCATAGTTATCGGAAACCAGTTGATTTTGCCATTTTTCTTGCAGCTGCATAAATTCTGCTGTATGATCTTCCACGGGCAAGCTGTCGGTAGGACCGCTGCGCATCGATAATACCTTCAGCTTAGATAAATTGCCAAACAAACGGATACCCACATACCCGGACCAGTCCCCATCAATTGCCTTACCATTGGGATAGTTTACCTTTTGATTCTCATAAAATAGCTGATCATTTAAAAAGGCACGAAAACTCGAGCCCTCATACTGAAGCAAGAGTTTATATTTTTGTCCCGCAATCAAAGTAGGTCCAGAAATAGCTGTCAGCCATTTTCCACCTGGTTGACCAAGTTGCCACTGCCCATCACGATTATAAGCAAACGATTGCCACTGATCTGTCTTTTGTTCATCTGCGCGAAAGACCACCCCAATGTTCGCTTGGTCTTCATATAAAAAAGTAGTTTCAAAATCCCCTGAAGACCGCTTGGGAGCATCTTTGTTGAGCGTTACTGATTCCAGATTGGTGCCTTGTTTCGTATTACTGATCATTAAACCAGTAGAATTTTGTGCTACTTCGGCTTTCCCGACTAAATCTTGCCAAGACCCTTTCTGATTAGAAAAATCCGAGTGATAGATCGATTCTGCTTCCGGCAATTCGGGTATTTGTTCCTCGGCATTTCCAGAAAGACGAGTGGCGCTAACTACCGAATACAGCAACAAGAAACACCCCATGATCAGCAGATATTTTTTCCCTTTTTCCATCCTTTACTCCTCCTATTTTCCCGCGCAAAAGATAGCGCTATCATTTTGTGGAATGGGAGATTTGTCAAGTATATTGCAGAAAAAAATTAAAAAATTTTTTTTGACCTCAAAAACAGCTTGAAATCAAGGTTTCTCCATGTTTTTAGACAACACAAACTAGAGGTACCCCTTTTTCTTTTAAAAAAATTTGTACCTCTTTTTCAAAACTATAGAACTGTTTCTCATGCACTTGATTTGTATTGATCAAGTGCTGTACGAAAACCAAATATCCGACGGGGACGAGTATTGATCAAATACACATAGTGATCTAATTCTTCTTGTGTTACTTGCCCAATATCTTTCCCTTTAGGAATGTATTCCCGTAATAAGCCATTTGTATTCTCATTTGTCCCACGTTGCCAAGAGCAATAAGGATCCGCAAAATAAACCGATACCTGCAATTTTTCTTCTAACTCTTCATAATTCGAAAATTCTTTCCCGTTATCCGCTGTCAATGAACAAACAACCTCATTTTTTAGCATGTTCAATAATTGCCTTGTTACAGTCGCTGCTTTTCGATCAGGTGCAATTTGTGCCAGTAATTTGCGAGAACAACGGTCAACTACCGTAATAATTACCGCATTTGTTCCTTTCGGACCAACCATTGTATCTATTTCCCAATCGCCTAGACGTTTTCTTTCTTCAATCTCTTTTGGTCGATCATGAATGCTTTTCCCGCCTTTCATGCGATTCACTTCAGAAGACCGTTTAATCGGTTTACCTTTTCTTCGTAGCTGTAAAACAGAACCCACTTTGCCATCACGAATATACCGATAAATCGAACAAAAACTAGGAAAGCTCCGTTCTTGTTTGCGATATACACCACTAATACTCATCGGCGACCAATTCAAAGCTAATGACTGTTTGATCTGTTCTTTTACTTCAGGTGTCAATTTCTCACACGTTTTTCTTGAAGAAAGTCGCTCTTTCGCAGCTGTATGAGCATAAGCAGGCTCATAATGTCCATTTTCTTTCACATTTCGTCTTACCTCGCGGAAAATCGTCGCATTACTTCGATCCAACAACCGACCAATCTCAGAATAATTCAATCCTTGATCTAAATAATAAGCAATTGCGTTTCGTTCAATATCCAGCAAATGCGTATATTTTTTCAAGAAAACCTCCCCTTCTTTCTTTTTTGAAAAAATCATACCATAGTACAACGAAAAATGATATAATCCATACTATAGGTAACAAAAAAGAAAGAGGTAAAAACCATGAAACCACTCGAAAAAGGTATTGCAGACATTGAAAAAATCCGCCGTTTACTTACAACAAAAAGCTGTCGGCAAATATCAAAAGCAACGAATATTCCAGCAGTCACCATTGAAAAACTAAAGAATGGCGAACGAGCCATAGAAAAACTCAATCTTGCCTATGCGATTCGATTGACAGAATACGCCAACCAACAAAGTGCACCTATAATTGAAATATGGGGGAGAAGACCATATAAAAAATAAGAAAATACACCAAAAAAGAGCAGCAGTAGCCGCTCCTTTTTTTCTTACAATATAACCACTCATCTATTTCTTACTACTATTACAACCATCCTTAGTTTCCCCTATATTGAAATAATAAGCAACTGAAAAACCTATAAATAACCCTGCAGTAATCCACCATTTAAACGGTCTATCTAACAAATTAGATAAGCCCCAATTTAACAACAATACAACCAGAAAACCTAAAAAAATAACTTTAAAATCTTTTATGATTTACACATCTTTTCTAAAACTAAAAATTTATACGTCCATTATTTGAAACTTTATTTCGGTGATCCCAACATCAACATTTCGCTAAATAATGTTGGAAAGAAGCTATATTCAACACAAAATCAATAACAGTTTCTTATTCAATAACCACACTAAAATTTTTAACGTTTCTTTCTTTTTTTGAATTTTTTCGTCATAATACTTAATCCTACACCAAACACATACAATTTATACCCATAAAAAATACAAGCAAACAAAAATAGCAACACAACGAGAAAAAAAATAACCGACGGATTCTTAATAAAAAATATACACATTGAACCTAATAAAAATAATAAAAACAAGAAAAAAAACAAAACAACAAGATACACAAACCAAGAAAACCAATAGCCCTTTTTTGATTCACCATTTTTTTCACCAATTTTAAAAAATTCATCTACAAAAATAAGAATTATTTCCAATAACCTCACTATAAATTCCATATATCTATGTCAACTCTATCCATCCATTACCTGGAATTTTATCACTATTATCGATTGCTTGCGCAATTGCTTTCCCTGGATCTGCAATTTTAGCAATAACTCCAGATAATCCCTTAATAATTTTCCCTAACTGTTTAATTCTAATTGTAGCCGCTAATCTACTCTGTAATGCCAACGCAAGCGCTTGAAATCCATGCTTTCTAACATAACTCGCTATAGCACCACCTGTAATAGCTCCAATCATTACATTAATTGTTCCAGCTAATACATTCACTGATACCAATCCATGTGCAGCTCTAAAACCTATACTACCACCATTTACAGACTTATCAAGTTTTGTAAAATCTTGAAAATCACTTGATGACGAATCAAAAAAACGAATAAGCGCCTGCTCATAAATTTTCTTTTGTTCATCAGTCATTTCTTCATGTCTATTCACTTCAACATCTACCGCATTATAAAAATTTTGCTTTTCTTCTTCAGTCATATTTTGAATATCCAAAGGATTTAAAACTATTTCTTTATTTATACTCTTTTCTGCTGCATAAGCACTTGTCCCTGCACTAACCAATACACTAAATCCGATCAACAATACACCAAATAACGAAAAGAATTTTACTATTTTCGACATATAGACTACCTCCGTATATGATTATTTTTTTGATAGATCAATTATTGTTTCGTCTGCATTACAGATTATTCCCAAAGCTGATTTTTTCCCAATTTATTTTACTCCTTCCTGCTTTGTAACAACCTTCACAACTGGAGTGTGCCATATCTTTCATCGAAAAAACAGTCTATTCTTTTTGCTTTTTTCAAGGTATAATTAATCTTATGATCGTTATTCACATTGTCAATAGTTATTGTTGCTTTCAACTTTATTTAAAAATATCGGTTATTTAATAAGCGCTTCGAACATAATAGACTTTGATTGCGTCGATCTTTTGTTCAACTACTTTTACTTGCAACACCACAAAACGCGTCACATTATTCGCATGTTCTTCCCCAAACAGTAAATACTGCGTCGGATCATCTACATCTTGTGTCACCCGGTGAAGTTTCCCCGTTGTTTTCATTTCTACATGCGGGTCTACATCAATACTATTGTCTTTGATACAACAATCTGTCATATATTCTCGCACCGCTTGATTGCGCTTATACACATCAGTGAAATTGCTCCACCTTCTAGCAAAGTCTTTTAAAAAACTTTTTGTTGCCTCATCAATTTGTTCCGACGATTCTTCTAATACCCCATTTTGAGCACTTCTTTCTGTACTTTGAAACGTCTCTTTCGTTTCTTCTGGTGTATTTTCTGTTTCTTCTACTGCTTCGATTGTTTCTTTTGTCGTAGTTTTTTGTGTCGCTTGTTCTTCAGAAGAAAACCAATGACAGCCAGTCAAGCCCACCAAACAAATACAACTAAGCACAACTACGATTCCTTTTTTCATTCCTCTATTCACCTGCCTTTTTTATCCTGTACCTGAGAAATTCTCGAATATCTTAAAAACTAGTTTCCACTGCTACCCATCGGCTGAAAACCAAAGACAACTTGACCTTCTGGCTGCCCGAAATCAGTAATATACGTAATGAATACATGATAACTATTTCCTGTATAATCTCCTTGAACCCATTCACGCAAAATCACTAAATCATCCACTTGAAACGGTCGATCATTCTTACGAATTTCAAATTGTTTTCGTCCACTTGTTACTGCTTCGAAAAATTCAGGAAGGATCTTTAGTTCATGAACCATGTTTTTTCACACTCCTTTATTTTTGTTTATAATAAGTTAAAAATTCCAACACAAACATCAAACCAAATAACCACAGAAAATGCTTTGATACAAATAAACACTTGGTCAATCGTTCTTAATTCTCCTTTCTCTTGTTTTGCTTCTCTCATTGCGAAAAGACTAATCATTGATCCATGAAGTAAAATAAGAAGAAAATGCGCAACATATTCAACCATACATATTCACCATCCTCTTCACTGGTGGAAACGCATAAAACAAAAAAGGCACCTAAATCTAAAGAAAACATAACTCCTTTCCTTTCTCAAACAATTACTACAATTTCTCTTTGAAAATAAGAAAAACTAAACGCTCAACTTCCAAAAAATGTTAAAGGCAATCAAACCTAACCCTACCAAATCAAAAAACACTTTTAGCCAACGGTGTTTGGTGTTAGGAACGCCACAACAGAACACAATAACGATATACAAAAAGACAAACCAATTGAATAAAAGTAACGTGTCCATCTAACTCACCTCCCCTTTTTTCGTTTTATTTCACTTTACGAACCAGACTTCGGATTTTGGTTTGATTGTAGGTGCGTTGATACTGTGCCATAATCCGCCCCTGTTCCGCATTTTGTTCTACTGTTGAGAAATTTTGTCCCCCATTTGATACATCGGTGATAATGCCTGTATGTCCCCAAATACCAGGAGATAACACCCCGCCCGCTTGCCAATTGATCACATCCCCTGCTTGGAGGTCACTTGGTTTTGGATTCATAATGACTTGCCAACCATAGGCTCCCCAATCGTAATTTTCACCGATATACATGGCGTACATATGTCCTGAACCCATCATCTGCGGCCCACCTAATTGAGACACATACCACGCCGTACCGCCATAACATTCCCCGTTATTCATTGTTTGACCAATCACACGGTCTAGCACTTTCGCATTGCCTTTACTCTTGCCTGCAACCGCCGTGTTATTTGTAGGTAACGTATTCCAATACTTGATCGCAAAATCGTCGTACTCGGTCAAATGATAGGACTTTATAATACTCATCGCCCCTTGATAGTAGGCACTGCCTTCAGTAATTCCTGCCGCCGCATACCCGCCACGGCCTAGAATCAATAAACAACTCCCTGGATCTTTGTTGCCCACACACTGATTGAAATTGCTTTGTGTCGCAACCATAAACCCATAATAGCTATAACAGGCTTTCAGATTCGGAAACTTCATATAATGCCCACCTTCTGACCCACCAATCCCTCGAACGGATCCTTGCGGGTACGGACAGCCAGGAAACCAGGTAATCCCAAAAAAGTTGGTATCATTTCTTCCTGCCGCTGACTGCCCATACGCCGATTCCCAACCTAATTGAGATAAAATGACACTAGGCAATAACCGATACTTTACCGCTGTCCCTACGGCTGCCCGTGCATGTTCATCGGTAATCGGTCCTCGTCCTTTGATTTCTTCAAACATCGGTAAGTCTTCGGTATACTCCCCGTTAAACGTAAACGCCAAACCGGTTGACTCTATTCCCTCTTCAGATAAACTTCCCGAAAAAAAGAAAAACGGAAAAATCAAAAAAGGAATCAAAAAGAAGAAAAAACAACCCAGACAACCTTTCTTCATCTGTGCCTCATCCCTTCTTCGATAATGTTTTTTGCACTGTCCGTCCGTTAGGCAACGTGAAATCTTTTCCTTGTTTTGCATCTAAAATCGGTAACGATCCCGCATTCTTTCCCGCCGTCTCTAGTGATTTCTTTTCCTTTCCTGAAAAAGGCAAGGAAGATCGCGGATTGTTTGATCCAGAAGCAACGATCATTTGTTCTGACGGTAATTCTATCCGCCGTTGCGTCGTACGATTTCCCGATAGATTTGGAACAAGAGCAGTTGGAAGTACTGTTTGGTTTGTCAATTGCTGCAACGCTGGATACGCACCGTTTTTCGTTTGTTTTTTTAGTTGCCGCACTTGTTGTGACAGTGAACCATTCGCCGTTAATTGTGGCACCGGTGTTTTTCCGGAAGGTAACGGAATCGTTTGACCGACAAACGCTGTTCCTTTGCTTAATACTGGCTTTCGTTGATCCGTTCCTGTATGCTTTTGTGATTGTTCCAACGACTGTACCCGTTGTTTTGGTCCTATCGGATCCTTGGACAACCCTGGAATAAACACACCGGCAAGTCCAGAACGACTCCCAGCTCCTGGTGACGTTTCAGGATCCATACCATGATAACGAACTTGTCGCCCCCCATAAGGTAAGCTTTGTTTTGAGCGTCCCTCTACTTCGAGTGGATTGATCACTTGCCCGGCTTTTGTAGGTTCTTGTGGCGTACGCTTTTGTTGAAACTTTTGAAAGCCATGCAATGCCGCGGAAGCAACTGGATTCGTCGCACGATACACATTGCTCGCTAATCCCGCACCTTTGATCGCCAAGTTTTGCCCAGCAGCGGATAATTGCCCCGGCACTTGTTTCATTTGAGACAGCGACTGACTCGCTATATTTTTCGTGTTGTTAATTGTTTGGTCCGCTGCGCCCAAGCCTAATTTTTTCATGAGATCTTTTCGCTTTACAACTAACAAAAGAGACAAGATTGCTTTGACAAACATGTTTCCTAAAAAGCCGAAGACTGTATCCATCGGGATTAGATCATCCACAATGTTATAAATCAAAAAGGCAACTAAAATAACCACACTATAAAAGGATTTTTGGAACATCATGCCAACCAATGATTTCACAGAATTCATTAACATATAATCAAACGCTGGTACAAAAGAAGCCAACAGAGAAAAGACCAGCCCAATCATGAGACACAAGACCAATAATTGAAAAAGAAAACGAATCATGCCAATCACCACCAAAGGTAAGCCAATACTAACGTTTAACAATGGCGTCATAAACCCAACCACCGATTTATACACTGCTTTTGTTGGTTGGATATACGCACGATACGTCGCTTTCTTTTCCCCTTCTTCTGCCGCTTGTGTCACTTTTGTTTCAATGTCTGATAATTCCTCACTGGAAGCGCCACTAGCTAAAAATTCTTTTGGATCAATTCCTGCACCCTGCAACTCATCTACATCCGTCGTCCCATAGTTCAATAACAAATACGGATCAACCACCGCTGCTTTGTAATAGAGTTTTCGCACTTCCTGGATTGCTTGTTCTTGTGTGGTCGGAACCAAAACACCATTGATATCTGTTTTGGAAAGATTCTGAATGCTATTCGTCGCTGAAAAAATGAATCCTTCCACTTCCACCGATATGTCGTTCAATCCTTTAACAAAATCTTCCCCTTTACTAGGAACATTGCTTCCATAGCCAAACCAGACCATCGAAAAAAGTACGACAAACAAGAAACGAAAAAGCACCATTTTGGCGTGACCTTTTCCTCGAATGACACGCAACAGAAAAATGTATAACAGATACAATACAACCACTGAAGCCCCGATCGGGTCGAAGATCTTGGAATAAATCGAATCAGAAAAGACAAAAAACTGGTGGATCAATTCATTCATTGCCGCGCCTTCATAAAGCTTTTGAATGACAAAATCGAATCCTTGCCAGATCAATTTACTAAAACTAAAAAACATGTTTGTCATCATTTTTAAAAAGTCGGTGCCATTTGCCCCAAACAACATTTTTCCTAACGAAAAGTCACTATCTGATAAATAAGAAGAAAATGTATCTAAATGAAATTTCCTAATTTCATAAATAGTTTGGTCCGCTGCTCCTTCTGCCGCATATACCATGCCGCCAAGAAAGAGTAAACCCAGGCACACACCCAAAAGAACCCACAACCAGCGCTTTTTTCTCCAGTGTTTTCTATCCATCGTCTCACCTTCTTTCTATTGCATCACAAACAGATCTTGCTCTTCTGCCTTCGAATGACTGGTCTTCTCCGTTGTTTGTAATGCCGCAGTCATTTCTTCGAATAAACTATGCACATTCAGTTTTCCTACACGTCCATAGGGGTCTAACATCCAACACTGCCCCTTGATCATATGACTCATTTCTGCTAAATTTGCCTCATTGACTTCCAAACGCAAATGGGTCAAAATCTTTTCCCGCTCACTGTCTTCATCAAAGGCAAAGACTACACCAAAATTCCCTTTTTCTTTATCCGAGCCAAGGTCCCCGATAAATTGTGTGTCTAAGACTAACTGGTTCATCTGTGAACGTCCGACACGTGCCATCGAAGCAATAATACTCCGTCCAGCATTCGAATTATTGAACACCCAAGCCTCCGTAAAATAAATCGCGGTTTTTTTACTGCTATCACGTTTTCCAAACATTTCACAAAAACGCCCTAAGCTGATCATCAAACAAAGCGATTTTCGGTCCGCATCTGTGTATAACTCCGGTCGCACATTGTCATTCGGTAATTTCAAATCCTGAATCTCTAAAATGGTTGTTTTCGCATCAAAATTCAATCCAGAATTTTCCCCATAAGAGAATCCTAAACGTAAAATGGAATCTTCCACTGTCAAACGTAAAAATTCCCCATATTCTCGAACTTCTTTTTGTTCCATCTGTTCCAAATACTCAATCACGTGCATTAAACCAACTTGTTCGCCGTCTTCTTTACGAGCTAACACCTCTTGAATCCCTTTCAGCACAGCACCTTTCAACAAGTGATTGGCACCTAACGGACTCAATTCATCAATCATATCTTGTGCTACTTGTTTTGCATCCACTCGAGACAAACAGACAATCGGATCTAATACGCCATAATTTCGCGGATCGGTCGCATCCAACGTGACATAACTCATCCGATGTAAATGATCCACAAACAACGGATAATTCTTTTGATAATACGGATCACGAATTAATTTTGAGAACCATTTTCGTTTTTCCCCTTTCGGATCCACAAATAGGCTCTGTACGTCCATAAAGGAACTATACAAAAAGAGCAAGCCAACTAAAAACGTCTTCCCTTTCCCGGTCTTCCCCGTCACTGCCACATGAGGTGCATCAAACAAAGCACCTTTAATCCCTTCCGCAATGGCTAAAAGATTCAAAAAGACAAAGCGATTTGACGCATAGATCAATTCTTCTAACGGTGTTTTTTCTCCTCGGGAACCACTATCTCCTAATACATCTTGACGACCAATATACCAACCAGCCTCCATTCCTAACTCAGACACCGCAGAAAACAATAATTCGCCAATGACTTCCACTGTTGTCCGGTGTTTCCAATACAATTGACGACCTAACGGCTGCCCTAACAGACACTTATAAAACAGCTCTTTCTGATCGTTTTTCGCTCGGTGAATTTTGATATGCGCACTTAATTGTTGAATGATTGTCGCGCTATTTTGTCGAACTTCTTCTATCGATTGCCCGTACACGATAAAACACATGAACCAATCAACAATCGGTTGCCCATTGTCTACTCGCTGCTTCAAATGCTTCACTAACCCACGAACCGTTAATAGTCGATCGCTAGGTTCTTCATCATTTTGAATCAGTTCTTTGTGTTCGGTCTTGAAACGTTCAGCTAACCAGTTTAGTTTTAGCCCAACGCCACCTTGACCTTTCAAGTGTGGGTAGTTCACCTTCAACCGCAACTCTGACGGAAAAGAAAGATCTTGTACAAATTGAAACAGGTCACAATTTTTCATATTTTCAGGCGTTTCCCCAACCGGTAAAAGGGCTAGATAACTCGTTCCTAGCTCATCTTCCAATTGAAGAATTCCTTTATGATCTTTCAACACACGTAAGTAAGTGCCTTGATTGTCCTTTAGCACTTCCCAATTGTTTTGTTCCTCTACTTTATGAACCATTCCTCGAATATACTGCAGACGATTGACATAAAACAGCTCTTTTTTCAGTAACGGACGAATCGAAAAACTATAAAGCAATTGCGTGACTTCTTTTACATAAGGATCACTTTCTGTAAACAACACGTCTAAATCGTCTATTTCTAAACCGAATAACCGCGCAAGACTTTCGCCTACATCAAACCAGACAAGGCGCACCACATCCCGAAGACTTTCCACTGTCGCCTTTTCTTTGATCTTGACACCTAAAACAAACGACGGACGATAGACATGTCCTTCTCTTTCTAATAATTCAACGGTCTCATTCGCATAATATTGCCCAATCTCACGACTATCAGGAGAAAAACCATCCCCTAATGTTTGGAATTTTGTCCGCAAATTCATCGTTTTTGGATACAAAAAGAGTTCCACATCTTCATAGTCCGCTAAAAGCAACATCAAACGAGCCATCATTTCCTTAATTTCTTGTGTTTTTTGCGACGTATTTTTTGAAATCGTTCGTGGAAATACATGATAATACGCCCAAACACAACCATCCCCATTCAATAAACAATTTTTCTTCATTGCTCGTACAGGTTCTTTTACAATTGCCACTTTGTCACCCCCTCATCAAAAAAAGGATAACCGTTTTACAGATTATCCTCTTCGTCTTCCTCATCAAAACAACAAAATTTATTACAAAAAACCAATTCTTCCTCCAGCGCAGCCGGCGAAACCTTTTTCCAATTATAATAAAGACAATCTCCAGAAATCATTTGTAACGTATAACAAACCAATCCCCAGAGATAAAAATGGACTTTCTTTCCATCCGGTTTTAGCCTTGCTAAAGCCAATACACAAAAATAAGGGACAAAAATAAGGGACAAAAGCATAGAAAAACGCCCCCGCTGGCGGAAAGAACGATTTGACCCAGGCAATAAATGAACGTAAAAAAATCAATTCAAAAAGAAAAACAATGACAAACGTGATCGCATTGATTACCGCAACCGGAAACGGTAAGCGCCAATTGCTGGTAATTTGTTGTATCCGGTAAGGTTCTGCATAG
This sequence comes from Enterococcus sp. DIV0421, assembly GCF_051713745.1. NCBI lineage: Bacteria > Bacillati > Bacillota > Bacilli > Lactobacillales > Enterococcaceae > Enterococcus > Enterococcus sp. DIV0421. The sequence continues at coordinate 1,791,102 of NZ_JBIOQM010000001.1, read as the reverse complement.
ACAATCGAATAATCATAAGGAGCCCAGTCCATTTTATTCACCTAGCTTTCTACTCAACAAAGATTTTCGCAATCCATTCACCTATGGCATTCAACACACGCGACGGATCGTTCAAGAAGAAATAAATCACCGCGCCTACACCTACAGCGATCAACACGGAACCGATCTTCGATTTCATAAACCCTCTTAGCGCTAAATATACAACACCCATAATCACAAAATAACCAGCTTCACTCAATAGCTTATTTACAAATTCTCTCAGCGTCATTCGTTTTCTACTCCTTTCACATCTAACCAATTATGTGTTAATTTTTCCACATAATATTGATCGGTTTTCTTCGTAATCACTAGCGTCATTTGTTCCTTTTGTACTAACAACATCCCGCTATCTTTGAAAGTCACCGTTGCTTTGACAATAAACGGTTTCTCCGTGTCCTTATACGTGAACACTTTCATTTCAACTTGATCCAACACCGCCGTCTGATTTAGTCCCTCCGGCTCTTTCATCATATACGCCATATCTTTCGCTTGATTTTTCGCATATTTATCTAAAAAATCCTCTACAAAGCGTTCCACCTCACGTGTGATCGAAGCATCCACTGTTTCATACAACGTTTCATCATACGTCAACATTCGTTGTTTTTCTGTATTCGAAGAAACCGCCGAAAAATAGGGATAAGCGACCACACGACACCCTTTCTCAGAAAAAGAAAAAGGAACATTGATCGCTTGAGTGGTTGTAACGGTTGTTGCTTCCTTTGTTTTGGGATCAGTTGTACGAATGTCATACGTCACTTTATAGCTGGCAGTCGGAACGGCATCTACTTTTTTCAAACCGATAAATGACGCAGCGGTTAGCTTTCTCGTTCCTGAAAAGTTGTCAAATTCTTGATTAAAATCTTGTGCATAAAATTCTTTTTTCAACAATTCCATCCGCTGTTGTTCTTGGTCATAGTCTTCAAACGTATTCATGTACAACGCAACAAAACGATTCATAAAGGACTCAATCTCCGGCGTATAGACCAATGCCGATTGATCGCTTTTTTGTTCTTTCTGTAATTGCTGGATTTCATCTTTGATAAAAGAAACTTGAACCTTGGTTTTTATCGACTGGAAAAACGCCAATCCACCAGAAAAACAAAGAAACACAACCAAACACCAGATCCATTTGACCGCTTTTTTCGAATGAATTTTCTTTTGTTTTGGTATTTTTTCAGACACTTCTTTTTCTTTTCGCCGCAATTGTCGCTTCCTCATAGAGCTACTCCTTTCGATAGTTTTTTAGTAGCTCATACTGTTGATAATCAACTAAAATGCCCATCGCAATTGAAGGTAAGAAAACCGTGGTCTTATACAACACGCTTGCCCCGATAAAAACAACCGTGGAAAATACACCAAACAATAACCACAAAGAACAGCAATTCTCACTGGTAGAAGTCCGTGGAAAGTACGCCACCAAACACATCAGTAGAAATAACACAGTTACACTATTTTCCCAAGACGTCATCCTCATTCTCCTCCTCTTTTTGCGGTTCATCATCCAGCAACGTTGCCTTGAATGAAAGCCAGCCGCGTTTGCCTACAGAAAAAGTAGCCATTTGTTGCTCTTGGCATTTTTTTGTTTCTGCCTCATAACCGGTTACATATTGTTTTGTCTCAACGGATCGAAGACCAAAATAACCTTCCACCGTTTTGAAGCGGTTGGTCTCTTGGAGGATTTTCCAAAGATCGTTGGCTAGTTTCAACTCTTCTAATGAGCGGTAACGATCGATTAGGCACAAAGCAATCAAACCACCAAACACACCCAGCAGTGTACTCTCAGACTCAAAATAGGACAGATAGGTCGCATTGTCCCCGACCAAAGCCCCAACGCCTAGCCCCAATACAAGGTTTGAAAACAAAAGGAACAATGCCCAGAAACGAAACATTCTCACGCACTTTTGCCGCAACAAACCCACTAAACAATCGATACAACAACCAAAAAAAACCAATAACAAGACAAAGGAAATCACACCAGATACATCTATTCCACTAAACGTACTTGTATGCCCCAACCAATGTACCTCCCCAGAAATAAAAGGGAGGATTTTCGTTTGAATGCCTTTCATGTACAGAGCCAACATCCGCGCCAAATTCCAAAGCAGAAATAAACGAATAAGCTGGTGAATGCTCCAGCTAGCTAACCACCGGCGATAAGCTTGTTTCTCAGAAAAGTCCTTCATCAATAACTCACCTCATCCACATTCTTTTTCTTTTTATAGCCAAAGAAGCCAGCAACACTCGTCAAAAGTATCCCTAGTAGTGATAACGCCGCTTGTACTTCTTCTCCAGTTTTTGGTAAGACTTTCGTTTTTCCATCCGCTGTTTTCACTTCAATATTCCCACTAGGGAGTTCTTTCACAGGAATGGATGGATCCTCTACTAAGTTCCCTTGCGCATCTTGTACCAATGGCACCCCCTCTTTTACTCCAACAATCGTTTGCCCACTTGCGGCTTTTAATGGTGTTGTTGGCGTTGGTACATGACTGATTTCTTTCACATCACTGGTTACGATCGGTACACTTGTTCCTTGCGCAGCACCCGTCGTGATTTTTCCAGAAGTATCCACCGACACCGTGACTTCTTTTGCCGGAGTCGCTGGTTTGTCTTCTTTCGGTTTGGTGTCTTTGTCTTCTTTTGGTTCTTCTGTTGGCTGCTCTTCAGACGGTTGCGTCGATTCTTCTGTTGGTTGTTCGGGCTCTTTACTGGCAGAAGGCGTTGTTGGTTGTTCGGTCGTAGAAGAACCCGTTGTGCTGCCTAGTGTTTCTGTTGTCCCTAGTGTTTCTGTCTCGCTTGTTCCAGGATCTGTTGGGGTTGTTCCTGGACCTTCACCGCCTTCAATCGGTTCTGTCGGTAATGTTGGTTCTGGCAGCTCAGGTTCTGGAGTCACGGGATCAGTTCCTGGTTGCGTTGGCGTCTCAAGTTGTGCAGGTGTTTCAGATCCTCCACCAATTTCTGTCCCTGCATCCGGTACTCCTTCGCCTGGCAACGTTTCTACTACGCCCGACTCAGAACTTTCTGTTGTTTCATCCGCATGAACCAATGAATTTCCTAATTGAAACGAAAATAACGTTGCGCCTACAGTTGTTAGTATTGTTGCTACTGTTGTTTTTTTCATCTTATTTCCTCTTTTCTTTTGATTATGCAATTCGTGTTTTATTCATGGACGCCGTACTAATGTTGTCTGAACGATAGAAGAATTCACGCCCATTTTCTTCTAACCCAACATAAGGGTTGTTTTTGAATAGTTGAATCAACAGCTCACTCGTATTGTATTTTGGATAGTTTGCGAAAAAACAATACTGCGCTTGTCGTCCATCTGAAAACTCAACGAATAATTCATAGCGATACCGTTTCATCCCTTTGCGCAAACTCAGCGGATCTCTGTACCAGCTCGTCCATCGTTCCATTTTTGGATACAGATAGACACGATAGACATAAACTAACGCCATACAACACACCACAAAAAATAATAATCGCCACATAGAAGTCCCTCTTTTCCGTCACCTTTCTTGAATAGTTAAACATTGATAGTCTTGGTATAGGCTAGAAAAATCTGCCATCAATTGCTCGTATAAACGCTGTTGTAGATAGCGATTATTGCAAATACGTAATTCTTCATAACCTTCCATCGGTTGATTCTGTTTCTCGTATTGAGAAGCTGCTCGGTGGCGTTCTGCTTGTAACACATACCCAAATTCCACACCATAACGTTCCACTGTTAATAAACGCCGACCGCGTAGTTGTTCAATATAACAATCACAAAAATGCTCCTTTGACATTTGATTGTTTTCACGCTTCAAAAATAAATGTTGTTTGGCAAGGACATTGTTGGTCAAACAATCAGATAAATAGCGATAATCCGGCGGACGTCGGTTTTCATTCGTGAATTTGTCCCACAACAAGCCAATTTTAAAACGCTCTGCTTCTAAGTATTCCTCTTCACGTGGATAAAACGAATCAATTTCACAGGTCTTTTTTATGACACCAATAAACAAATCCATGTAATGAGAAACAAACGGCTCTTTTTCAATCGGCTCACCTAAAAATTCTAATGGCATGACCTTTCTTCCTTTCTTGAAAAATAAAAAAACAGAAATCAAGTTGACTTCTGCTTTTCTCCTATTTTTGTATTCTTTTCATTCGTTGACAAATCCAAATTATATAAATAAAAAATTCCATCTTTTTTCAACCTAGTAGCTACTTATGAAAAGTAGTCGTTTGTTTATCATCCACTGCTACAATGATTTTACGAATATAAAAGTCCACTTGGTTGGACGATTTCAAACGATACTTCCAAAACTCTCCATCTGCATACTCGCAAACATAGCCAGCTTGATACAAATAAGATCTTAAAATATGCCGGTCTCGAACCACATTATCCACCAGCCATTCAATCATGCCATGCTTGTTACGCTGCCCTAGAATATAACACTCAAAAGGTTTTTCTTCTTTACTCATTGATTTCCTCCTCTCTTTTGTTCATTTATTCAAAATTAAACGTACCTTTTATTTGTTGGTATCTCATCCCACAATAGCTACATGCCTAAATAAACGTATTTAAAAATGTGAAACTCTACAAGATAAGCATATATATAGTAGTGACCAGCTCATATAATCCATTGTATCAAAAGGCACATAATAGTTATTATAGCATCAACGATTTCTTGTTTTAATCGTAACCGTTTTCTCCCCTCTATTTTCTTCTTTTCGAAAATAACAATTTTTGTTATCATAGAAGCAAGTTGATTGTGACTAACTTCATAAAACATAAAAAACCCTTGTAATATTAGATAACGTAACCACTTTAAACATTAAACACAATCAACCCAAAAGATCACTTGATTTTTCAAGGGGTCTTTTTTTATGGCAGAATTCGTAAATTGCATTTTTTCAAAAAATCAAGTGGTACAAGTTCACGAAAAGAAGGAGCAATTTTGGATAGAATTACTTCCCCATCTTGTAAAATACAATCATAGAAATCCTCCGCTACTTGATACTGTCGCTTCTTACAATAATTAATAAAATAATAACGGTCATTTTCTATTTCTATGCGACACAGTACGAATTTTTTTATGATATCATCGTAAAAATGAACCTTGAACAGTCCTTCTAATTCTGATTTAAAAATCGGATATTCTTTTGGAAACAGTCGGTCTTTTCGCCGCTTGTATATGACCGGATACAATTTTACCAATTCTGTAAAACGATTGTCTGTATACGGCAATGCACGAATACTTTCCTCTAATCGCTCTTTATACATATAGTACAATATACGCAACAGATAACGTACCGCTTCTTCATTTTCAATATACGTTGGACTTCCTGACCAACAAGCACCTACATACCTGATTAACTGCCCCATCTAGATTAGCACCTCTTGAATACTAATGACCGAGCCATGATAATAAGGATAGGTCGCATATTTACCAATTTCCTCTAACTCACATTCGATCTCCTCAAGCGAAAGATAGGTTTGCTCTTCTGTTGGTCGCCGACTCATTTCCCAACACACCATCGCTATAGAAATTTCCTCTACTAACGGCACGTCTTCCCCGATCGGACCAACACACTCTTTATAAATGATTTCTTTTTCTGTTCCTTCTTTTACCGCAAGAATTGCCGGAATCGGTGTAGAAAAACGATAAAAATGGATCTGTTCAAAAGACCCTTTGCATTGCCTGAACTCTACCTCTGAGAGTTCTTGTTCATAGCTTTTGCGAACTTCTAATAAGCGAGCGATCTCTTGCCAATTTTCTTTTTCTTGATACCGCCCTGCTGCTACTGCTTGTTCGATATACGGTATACGAAATCGGAAATAGGATAAATCGATCATCTTTTCGTTACAATCCTCAATGGCTGCTTTTAGATCCATCATTCGTAGCCAATCTGTTTTTGTTTCTTGCCTCATGCAATTTTCCCTCCTGACTGTCTCATCCATGCAAGATAATTTGTTTGTTCATCGTTTAGCTCTGCTTCCCGAATGCCAGCTTCTACAAAATCACGACCTAGAATTCGATCCGCTTCTTGTAAGAGTTTCAACGTCGGTGCCACTTGTTTTAAAAACCAGCGCTCGGAGCGATCCAATGAAAATTTCTGTGGCTTTACGGTAAAATCCAATGCTTCCATCGAACGAAATAATTTCGCCCAGCGTTCATTGACGACACGCGCATCTGTGTCTAATCGATCCCAGATAATCACCTTTGCATTGATCAAACCAACGCCAATTTCACCTAATCTTTTTGGCGACTCACCTAAAATAAATTCCTCAATTGCTTGCATCGCTTTTTCGTTCGCTAAACGCAGTTCAAAGCGGTTGTAAATGCCATACTTTACCAATGCGTCTAATTCGGAAATGCCCTCCCGGTTTGCGATCTCAAAGCGTTTTTCGTAGAAATTGAAAAATAGCGGACTTTTTCGCGAGCCAAAGTAAAGCGATAATCCCTCATTACGTAAGCAGCTATCCTCTAAAAAACAGCCACCAATATTCTGAAACCTCTTGAAATCCATCTCTAACAAGTCGGCTTTTTGTTTCTCTAACAATTCGAATAGATCGAAGTGTTCTTCTGTTTCTAAGCCCCAAAGCTCATCTAACGCTATGTCAAATCGGCTGCACTGGACACGGCTATATCCTGCCTCTAACTTTCCTTGATTATGCCAAATCTGTTGAAGCCACGTTCGCCAATCCTTTTTTTGTTCACGCATGACTTCTTCATACTCACGACACCCTTGACCGGAAAACTGAACAAGTACATTTTCTGTTACCGTTCGTTTCGAATGCCAGAACACCCAGATATTACCACGAACCGAAAGACGATCAAAAAGGTACAAGCCCGTTGGGCGTGTTTCAAACTCCGCTAGATCCATTCGTAACACACGTTGAATCACTGTTTTGTAGTCTGTCCCAAAAAAGGAAAGCCGCAAATAGTCGATCATTGCACGTACATCAATGCCGCTTTCCATATATAGCCGAAATCGCTCTTTGATTTTTTGTTCAAAGTCTTCCGGGATCTTCTTTTTCCCTTGTTCCATCTTTTTTATATATTCCGCCGAATATCCTAACAATTGTGCAAATCGCTTTTGAGATAGCGGCTTTCGATTACCAGTTGGCGTATAGTTCATGCTTAGTTGTTTGCGGTAATTTCGTAATTCGCGAGGCGACATTTTTTCACTTCCTTAGTAAAATAACAAAATCGATTTTTTTTGACCCTTTAAAAACGCCGTCATATCAAGTGGTACCCCATGAATTTTCGCAAAAAGGGTACCTCGGCTGACCTTAGCTAATGCCTTGATAGCACTGGTTTTTTTGCGTATTTTTTTATGTGTTATGTTATTTCTGCCCCCCATATTATATATCGGGGGGCTTTGCACAAGGAGGCCGTGCTTGCGCACGACCCCCTTGTGGCTGCACACGCTGCTAGCGAGCGCGCGTTATAGGCTCATGCTTCGCAGCCTGAACGCGCACCGCCCGGCAGAGTGCGGCTACTGGACTACGTCCAGAGCCCTCCCGATATATAATAGCTATAAAATTAAATGATCTAAACTCTTTATTTCACTGTACTTTTCAGGAGAAAAAACACGATAAATCGATAAAGTCAGATCTTCTTCTAAATTTACCCGATAATGATACAAACGAGTCAATCGCTCTACGTCCGTTTTTGTTAGCAATACCTGATTAATCACCTTTCCTGAAAAAACACGTTCCCTACGCAAAAAGCGATAATCAGTTACTTGCTCGATACGATTTAACCAATCATAAAAAGTTCTCGAAGAAAGAGAAGGACTAATCATTTGTATAGCTGTAGCCACTCGATAATACTGTATTTCTGACATTTATCACCACCTCCTTTTTACAAAATGTTCTCATCAGCAAAATTTCTTCCTTTCGGATCTTTTGCTAATTGTGATTGACGATCAATTTGTTCTTCTAAAAATTGATCCAATTCTTCAGAACTGGCAAACGCCTCTTCTTTTGGTACAGAAAAATCCTGTACAATCATTCGTTCCACTTTCTTAAACTCTTGAATAAATTGATACCCTTCATGAACAAATGGCGCAAAAAATTCGATAGGCACATTAAATCCTGGAAACGCATAGCCTCGACCTGGCATGTCTGTATTGTAAAAAGGCTTATTTTTGAAATCTTCCCCAAACGTCATTAAATAGCCAATCGGAGAAAGTTTTCCAACAGAAATACGAAAAATCAAATTATCCCTTACACCACTTGGAAAATATTCTGCATCCGGTCGCTGCATGGCTAATATCACATACATTCCTGCCTGACGTCCTTTTTGTACCAACGGTAGAATCAATTTATCGACTTCATTCCTCGTCTGCATATCCAAGGAACCATAAAAAGCTGACCACTCATCAAAAAAGAGAAAATGAGGCGGTAGGTTGTAATAGGCATAATTTTTCCCCGGTTCATACACTGGCTCTTTCGATTTTCGCATATACGCATACCGCTGTTGCATTTCTTTTCCCGCATCACGCAAACAAGCAATCATCTCTTCATTCGTTTTGTAAAAAACATGCCCTTTGAATACATCAACATCACCTAATGCTGCTAAATCAGCCGCTTTCCCGTCACAAATATCCACTGTCCCTACACCTAAACAAGCTTTAATCAACGAATACAATAAATAGGTTTTCCCACCACCAATTGCACCAGAAATCAACATGTTCGGAGATTGATCATACACCCAATCCAACGTCTTCATTAAATGAATCCGCCCATTTTCAGCCACACATTGATCAATAGAAATTCGTCCAGCATCAGGAAGAAACACATAATTAATCCGTGCTTTTTCTCGTTCTTCACGGATAAGATCACGCAAAAATACTTGAGAGAGTAAACCACCTATTTTTAGAAACCGTTCATGAAAACGACCACCATCCAATGGAAAAGAAACCACTAACTCTTGTTTCTTTCGATAAAAATAAACTTTTGGCAACCTCATTTTTTCTTTGGTCTTTCCTTCTACTGTTCGTTTTTTTGTATAAACAAATCGGTTATCAATCAACATTCGTGCCAATAATTGACGCCATTCCACAAATAAAAAATAACCTTCTTTTAGCTTTGACCAACGCATACACCCTAAAATACAGCCACTCACTAGCACCAAATAAAGAACAATGCTTATTCCTGGAATCAGGTACACTTGCCAATCAGAACGACCGCTTACTTGTGGATAAAACACTTTCCAACTAAACCAAACTAAAAGGATCAAAAACGGAAAAAGAAATAAGCCATAATAACACAACCACAAATGCCGATTGAAATAACGAATTCGCCGCCCTCGATACTTGAAAAATTGATTGTTCAATTCCTATCCCCCTCTCATTCTTTCTTGTTCTTTTTGTACTAAAAATTCTTGACAATACGTAGATAATGTCAAACGATCGATTTTGATAAAAAACCATAAATGGTTTAAATCTAATTTCTTTCTTATCGGATGCGCACAAGCATTACACATTCGCAACGTACGATTCCAGATAAACCCTTGGTGATACTGTCGCCACTCATTAGGTAATGAAAAACGGATCAAATCACGTAAAAACATGCATTGCCCAATCACCGCACAAACGTATTCATGCGTTTGTATGAAAATTGTTGGATTATCACCAAAATGCTCAATCAATCGTTGTATCTCTTGGCAACAGTCCAGCACCTGACAAAGAACTTGATCAATTGCTTTATCGTCCATCTCTTTCTTTTTGTTTAACACACCACTCCTTTCCTCCTTCCTCTATGTAAAAAAGAGTAGGAAATTTTCCCTACTCTTTTAAAAACGCATTATTTTTTCTCTTTTTCCTTACCATCATTACTTGGTTGTTTTTGATCGAATCCTTTTTCTTGTGATTGTTTCGAATTCGGACCAGTTGTTGAAGCAGCTGCTTTCTCTAACCCTTGTGCATAGATCACTAAATCTGCATACTCTCGATTGCCATTTTGTGCCGGAATATACATTAAATGATAGTGCGGTTCAACCAATCGAACAGGATCACGACGTTTAAAACCAGTTAAATCAGCCTCAGGTGGAAATTTAACACGACGAGCAATTTTTGGATCCCCTGGATTTCCAAAAACAAGATTTACTCTTTGTGATTTGATCTCTCCTGTGTAATCTCCTACTTCATTATCAAATACTCGATCTGGTTCTTCTAATGCGCCAAAGCGAACTGCACCTATACATGTTTCGTCAAGTGCATCTGTAATATCATAATTATTTGTAAACTTTAACCCCATCTTACAAAACCTCCTCTATTTTTACACCAGTTAGAAAAAGTCCGATATTTTGATAGCCACCTCTACGAATTTGTTCTTGACCATCACCAGTTATTTCTCGACTATTTACTCGTTCTTTTAGAGAAACAAAATACCCCGTATCGTAAGAAATCCGTACCTCTAATTCAGGTAACCGCAATTTCTTCTCTTCTTCTGCCGTCAAATACACATAAAAAGCTGGTTGCTCTTCCCTTGAACATTCCGCCTGTAACTGAACATAACGACCAGATACCCCGTTAATCACTTTTGGTGCATCCGGTTCGCGTGTTCCTAATAAAGTAATATCACCAAAGTATTCTTTGTTTATTCTCAAAAGTTGTACTACCATGTTTTTTCCTCCTCTTAATATATACAATAAATTCTAAACGACTTTATATTGCACAACGGAAAATAATACCTATCAGAAACCGAATCATAATCAGAAGACATATTTACTACTAACAAACCGTCTCTTTCATTCACAGAAATATTCGTGCACTCTTTATACGTACATTCTTCCCCATTCGAAAAACAAATCTTTATATCTTGCCTTTCCATATTCTTTTTTTCCTCCATTCCTTTCACTTCTGCTTATATTATTATCGCTGTTTCAATAGTTGTAACATATAAATACTTACGACTACTTGTTTGTGGCAGAATTTAACTACACACTAATGCAGCCGAAAGTGCAGAGTTTTGCTGCAACTGTTTTTTCCTTCATTCCTTTCATTTCTGTAAAAACCAAACAAGCGGCTAGATATCTAACCGCTTGTTCGACCATTTTAGTCTTTGACTTTGTATAAGTCATAACCAATCAATCCTGCCGCAAGGACAAAGATCATGCCAATAATCATCCATACATTGCTATCTTCAGACCCTGTTTTTGGCAACATTGGTACAGCAGAAGCTACTTTGACTGGTTGCGGTGGTTTTGGTGCTTCCACAATTTGAACCGTTTGATCTTCATTTGTTAGATCCACATTGTGTTTCGCCACTTCTTCAAATGTTTCTTCCTCATCTTCTGTTTTGGCTTGAAGCCATTCCGCAAAACTCAAGCCTTTTCCGGCAAGGTTTCGACCGTCTACCAAGAATTCAAACAAGAATTCCATGGTTTCTTTGTCTGCCGTAAAGATTTTTTCGGCATGTGTGCCTTCAAACGGTGTACCGTCTGGTGTCAAGTAACCTTGTACAATCAATTGATAAATTTGACCAATTGCTAGACCGTCTACTTTGACCCATTCAAGCACTGGTTGATTTGGCAAGTCTAAAATCTCTTTTCCACCATTTTTATTCGTAGCTTTGGTCGTAATGGTTGGATGAACGATTTTGATGGTTTGGTCTTTATCGGTAATATCTGCGTGAGAAGCTAATAATACACCTTCTCGTAAGAGATCTTCAAAGACCACCACTTCTTTGCCTCGTAACGCACGAGCATCTAGGATAAAGTCTAGATTTACTGTACCGTCGGTACTTTCTGCCACAAAGGTTAACGTACTGGTGACCTCTTTGCCGTCTACTAGCACTGGTTTTTCTGTTGCTTTATCCATTAGAATACCGTTTACTGTATACTTGCGACCAATGATCAAATCATGGTAGCTCACAGCGTCTGTAATGGTCACTTTCGTTAATGGATTAACCACTTTCAAGCCAGTTGTTTTGTGTGTAGCCGTTGTACGTACACCTGGATTCGTTACCCGTACCGTTTGGCCTTCATCCGTAATATCCGCATGAGAGGCTAATAATACACCGTCTCTAAAGAGATCTTCAAAGACGACCACTTCTTTTCCACGTAACGCACGAGCATCAAAGATAAAGTCTAAGTTGACTGTACCGTCGGTACTTTCTGCTACAAACGTCAACGTACTTGTGACTTCTTCGTCGCCTACTAGCACTGGTTGTTCTGTTGCTTTGTCCATCAAAATCCCATTGACTGTATACGTCTTTCCTACAATCAGATCATGATAGGCAACTGCATCCGTAATCGTGACAACTGCCAATGGATCAATCACTTGTAATCCTGTTTCTTTGTCTGTTGCTTTGGTGCCGATTGCTGGATTTGTGATACGTACGGTTTGCCCTTGGTCATCGATGTCTTTGTGGTTTGCCAGCTCTTCGTCATTTCTGAAAAGACTTTCAAACACAACGATTTCACGACCATTTAAGTCCGTTAAATCAAAGGTAAATGGCACGATCACCGTTTCATTTTCTGCTTTGGCAATAAAGTCCACACTGATTTCTACTGGATTTCCATGAACTAGTAAGGCTTCACCGGTTGCTTTGTCCATTAAGATTCCTTTGACCAAGTAAGCTTTTCCTGGAAGGATCTCTTTAACTTCAACGGTATCGTTTAAGGTGAACAGCCCTGTTGGGTCTGCGACCGTCAAGCCATCTTCAAATACAGCTGTGGTATGAACCGTTGGATTGTTTACCCGAACACTTTGATTTTCATCGGTAATATCTTCGTGTGCTGCAACTTCAATACCGTCACGGAAAAGTTTTTCAAAGACAACGATCATTTGACCTTTTAAGACGCTGGCATTAACTGTAAATTCCAGGTCTTTTGTGCCACTTGCTTTGTCTGCAATAAAGGTCAACATTTTTCTGATTTCTTTACCATCTTGTAGGATCGGCGCATTTGTGGCGTTGTTCATCAATACACCTGAAATGGTGTATTCTTTGCCGACAAACAAGTTCGTATAAGAAACACTGTCTTTAATAACGATCGTTTCTAACGGATCCACCACTTTTTCTCCGTCTTCTTTATTCGACGCTTGTGTTTCAAGTGTTGGTGGAATCAAATAGTTGCGTACAGAAACGAATAAGGTTTCGCCATCATCTGGCGCATTTTGTTTGAATGTGACGGTAAATGCTTGTTTGTCTGTATTTGCTTGAAAGCTCTCTAATGGCGCATTTTCGGTAAAATAGTAAGTTCCAACTGTTAAGCCTTTGACCAGGAGTTCACCGTTAGTATCGGTGGTGTATTCTCCTAAAGCTTTTCCTTCTCCGTTATACAGAGTAAAGGTAACACCTGCAAGTGGCGTTTGTTTGTTATTCCATTCTTCATACTTGAACAATTTCACATTCTTACGTGCTTGACGGTTCGCAAAATTGATCACTTTGATTGGTTCTGTATCATCCGTAATCGAGAACACCAATGGTGTTTTGTTCAACACATAATTTCTCGGTGCGTTGATTTCTTCGATACGGTAGCGATTGTTTCCATAGGTAAACGTACCGTTCGTAACAAGGTAGCCTTTGTCATTTGTCCGGAAAATATCCGTTACTTCGGTATCGTTTGGAATCGCAAAAGTAACATACTCATTCGCTAAGGTGTCAAAGATCTTGAACTCCGTATTAGCAAGTGGAATCACTTTGCCTGTTTCTTGATCGACTTTAACAATTTTGACTTGTTGCTCAATGATTTGGTCTTCTAACACATAACGGAAGGTTTGACCTTGTTCAGAAATCGTTACTTCGAACGGTTCAAACAATTTGTATCCTTCCTTACCTATTGTTTCAGAAACAATATAGGTATCAAAGACAACGGCGTTTTTACCGAAGGTAAAGTAACCGTCTTGGTCAGTCAAGACTGCTTTAACGATTTTACCGGTTGTTTTCGAGGTCAATGAAATTTCAATGCCTGCAAGTTTTGGCTTATTGTCAGGATCTTTCGTGTCCACAAAGTCTTTATTGCCAACTTTAACTCCTTCAATCGTTCCTTTGATCACTTGATCTTTTGCCGTTGTTTCCACAGTGACTGTTTCTACTCCTTGACCGGCGTAAACAAGATCGAAAATAAGTTTGTTTGTGTTCAAGTTGTAGCCAGCTGGCGCTTTTTCCTCGATCCAGAAATAAGAACTTAGGTTTAAGTCGCCGACTTCTGCTTGAACTTTGCCATTGATATTTTTTAATGTAACAGATTTGATTTTTGTGCCATCTGCTTGGTACAATCCATAAACTGCGCCTTCTAAGGTCGCAGCACCTTGTGCGTTGTTTCCAGTTTCTTCATCTTGTTTGAAAATGCGCGCAATCCCTTTTTGTTCTTGGTTTTGAATTTTTTGATCTACATTTGTAACTTCAACATCTTGGCCTGCATAAACAATGTCTACTGTCCATGTAGCAGTGTTTAGCACATATCCATTTGAGGCAGCTGTTTCTTTAATTGTATACGTGCCTAAAGGTAATGCCTTTGTTTGGGCTTTTCCTGCATCATTCGTCGTAATTGTGTCTACAAGATCACCTGTAATCGTTGGTCCAGCGTACACTTCAAAAACATTTCCAGCCAATGTATATTGATCATTTGGCATAGTTTTATTGAATTCTACCCCTGATTTATCGATCGTAATGGTCCCTTTTTGCGCTTTGTTTTCAAGGGTCACTTTGATTGTTTTATTGGCTTCAATCGTAAAATCTTTGCTTGTTTTGTTCAAAATATAGCCGGTTGGGGCTTTGATCTCAACGACTGTTCCTTTGGTGCCATGCGTGATATTCTTGATCGTCGCAATCCCTTGATCATTCGTTTTCACGGTTTGATCTTTACCAGCAATTGTGACTTTGATTTCTGCATTTGCCAAAGGTTCTTTTGTATCTGCATCAATCTTTAATATTTCAAGGTTTCCTTGTTTTAGTATATTCAAGTTTAAAACAGAACGTCCTGGGTCAAATGGATTTAGTACACCAATTGTTTGTGAACCCGATTTCTTATATACCATTGGAGCACTAACAATTTCTAATTGATCTAATTTTATTTGAGCTTTTTCCGGTGCATTTTCCGTTACAGTAATAATGAGCTGATTTCCTTGAATAGAAGCATTCAGCCCTGTAGGAACGTCAATGCTTTTTACTCGAGATAAAAATCCATTTGTATCATTCACTTTTATCGTTTCGCCAACTTTGACTGTTTTTGTTTGATTATCAAATGAAGCTGTTGTATGGAATTGATTAACTAATTTCTGAATCGCTGCTTTACGAGCTTCATAGTTCAATCCATTTGTAAGAACAACTTTTCTACCTAATACTTCTCCAATCATTAATTGTGTTGTAAAATATTGTTCCTTCGATTTATCCGGATTATTAACATATCCAAAATAAGAAATCAAAGTGATTTGTCTTCTCTTATTAACATCTTTCAAATACGTATCCAAAGCTTCTGTAGAATGTACTTGTCCATTTCCAGTAAATGAGACCCCCGGTTCTATACAAAATGCGACCTCTCCATTTACAGTAAACATCGGAATTCCATCGAATGTAAAACCTTTACGCCCTGGATCATCAACAACTGCCCAGTTGTAGCCTTGTCCCACTAAATTTTCACGAACAATATTATCATTCGCGGCACGTGTAGAAACTGCGGCACGACGAACACGAGCAGAACGAGGTTGCGTTACCACGAACATTTCTTCTACTTCTTTCTCCGACAACGTCGTTTCTTTCATGTCAGTAGCCACTACAGGTGTTTCTGGCTTTTCTTCCGTGTCCTTAATGTCTACCGGTTGTTCCGCTGGTTTTTCTGTATCAGTAGCGGGTGTATCCGTTGTTTTTTCTACAGAAGATTCTGGTGAGGCAAGTACCTCAGGTGTTGGGTTACCTTCTGCCGGTTTTGTCTCTGGTATATCTGTTGTTTCTGCTGGTTCAGAAGAAGGTGTACTACTTGATGTACTTTCTTCTGAAAGTTCCGGTAAACTGTCTGTTTTTGGTGCTTCTGGTTCTACCGGTTGTGTGACCGCTGGACTATCTCCTGGGTTTTGTGCTTCCCCAATCGTTTGATCAAGAGCTGCTTTTGAGTTGGTTGTCGGTGCATCGGTCTCTGGCATAGGCTCAGCTGATGTTTCTACAGCTGGGATGGCTTCTTCTACCGGTTGAACTTCAACTGCTTCAACGGGTACTGCGACAGCTGTTTCTACCGCTGGTTGACTGGGTGTCGTTTCTTCTGCTTGTACTTGAAACATACTTGCCAAGAAACAAAACTGAGAAAATGCTAGAAACACAGCTGCTTTTAACCATTTCTTTCTCGTTCTTTGTGACACAAAAATCAGTTCCTTTCTTACAATTTTTCTATAATAAAACGCCGTTACCGAAAATCGATAACGACGTGAATGATTGGTTTTATTTTGATTGATCTGGGGATCGAACCCGTGGAAATACACTCATTATTTTTTCCTCCAAACAAAAAAGAGAGCAGCAAATTGCTGGTCTCTTTTTTTAATTTATTCAAATTAATATTTTTCAATAAAATTAACTGTCCACGATCCTGTTGGATTGTAATCTTTATCCAGTAATTGAATTCCTTCAAAAGCATGGTCGTACCATTTACTACTTGTATCATTAATTTCAGCATATCCGTATTCAGAAGCCGCTTCTTCTGAATCAAACACTTTCCCACTATTTCCCATATTAATAGGGGTAGTGTCTGGTGTGACTGGCGTTGTCGCCCCGCCTTGTTCCCCACCTGTACTTGGTTGTGTCGGTGTCGTCGGTTGAACTGGTGTACTTGGTTTTTCTGCTGGTTGACTTGGTTGAGCAGGTGTTTCTACTGTTCCTGAAGGAGCTGTTGTCCCAGAAGTAGAGTTAGTTGTCTCCTCAACCAAACCGCTTGTCCCAGTTTGACTATCGTTTGTCCCACTAACAGTAGTATTTGTCTCTTGACTGCTTTTATCCGTTTTTTCGCTAGTCACTGCTGTTCCTTGCTCATTTTGTCCAGGCGTAGCCGTTTTGGTTTTATCTGTTGTTGATTTGGCAGGTTCTTGCTTACCTACTGGTTTACTAGCATCATTCTTATCCTCCGGCTGAATTACTGTTTGAGCAATTGTCTCACCTTGTTTGTTTTGAACTGTCGCTACATTGCCTTCGAATACCAATGTGTTGCCTGCATAGATCAGATCCACATTCATAATCTTGTTCAGATCTGCGAGTTTTTGTACCGTCAAATTGGTTGCCTGACTGATTCCCCACATGGTATCTCCCCAAACAATCGTGTATTGATTGTTTTTGGCTTTCGCAACGTCTGCTTTGATTTGTTCTACGGTTCGTGGTGTCCAAACCCGATTGACTTCTGACGCCTGTACATCATTTCCACTCGTGAAAAATACCACGCCTGCCGCTGCTCCAACAATCAAACTCGTTAACAATGTTTTTTTCATGCTCTTTTCTCTCCTTTAATATTTGTCTTTATTTTGTAATAATTCAATTGATTTGTAAATAGATTGTAAGAATGATATGTCTTGTTTCTTTTTCCTTTCATTCGAACGCTATACATAAAAGAATAAAGTTCATACTCTCCAAACGGGACAAAGCCATCTTTTATTTCTATCGTTGTTTCATCTATCAGTGATTGTTCCGCAACTAATTGACAATCATTCATCTGTTGTTCTATTTGATTGAATTGTTCATAAATCTGTTGGTGTTGAGCTACCCAATTTCCACAAAATAAAACAAACAGACTCAGTAAAACAACGAAACCAACTCGCCTAAATGAATACCACCTCCAAGTTTTCATGATTTAGTCACCCTTTACCTTACTGTTCATAGTTAAAGACTATCCCTTGTTTTTGACTCAATATTCGAATCACCTCCGCAAGTGTTGTCTGTCCGGAAAATTCTGTTTCTACTAAAAAAATTGATCCATTCCGCTAATAACAAATAACTCACTGCTTGACTCACTGGCTATTTCTTAACTCTTCCCTCATCCTTTCTTTTCGCGACACCTTCGGTGGATCGGTTTAAAAGAATTCCTCCTCCTTCTTTTCTCTTTCGTTTTCTACTTTCCTACTCTTTCAAAACTTCAATACAGAAAAAACAATCCGACGTTCTCTTCATTTTTTCGCATTTCTCCTTTTTTCATCCAATCAATTCACTAAATCGGTAAAGCAAATAAATCTCTACATCGTTCTCAAGCAACCACTCTACGCCTATTTCCCAATAAGCACCTTTTTCTACTGCACGGAATACATGTTCCTCAAAATTTTCAGGTATGACGATCAAGCCATCTTCTTTGGAATCAACCACGATTGCTTTGAAAACCCCTTTGTCAATTCCACAGTTTTCCTCATAAGAAACTACACGGACAATATCACCATGTTTTACGTCTTTGACTTTTTCCAATTGTTTTAAACCCATCAAAATTCCTCCTTTGATTTATTCCCTTGATAGGCTAAAGGATACGGGCGTTTCTTGGAATATTATTCATTGTTTCTCAAAATCGGTCTTTGTTGGAGTTTATCTGTTTTCACGTATCGTTACTGGTCAATGTTCATAGAAAGAAGAATCAAACACCCGTATCCATCAACCTACCAAAGTTTTACTCATAAGAAACTAAGCAAACAATATCACCATACCTCACCGGGTCCAAATTTTCCAAGCGCTATAGGTTCACGATACCTCCCTTTACCACTTTCTCTTTTCGCTCGTTCACTTGCTGAAAGATAAAACGTTGGAATAAAAGGCTCTTCTTCAAAATAAAAAGGCACCATCGTATAATGAATTTTCATTCCTGACCCGTACAAATATAAATACCCATCTTTCACACAATGAACTAAATAACAATAACCAGAACCTTTCGAATCACCAGTACGTAATAAAATATCCCCCCTTTTGTATGGACATTCCTGCAATGCTTGTTCACTTCCTTTTCTATATAATAAAAAAGTTGCCCGTATGGACAACTTGAATTTTTTCGAAATTTCTTTCCTTCTGTGCTCACATTTAACTGATTACTTCGTTCATTTTGTCCCTTCTAGTTCATCAGCTTGCTCAAACCATTCAAGTAAAGCTTGAATGAGCTAGGAGGTGAACAAAATGATTGAAGTAATCCGAAACATCATGATACGAATAATCATGGTGCTCGAATTTGCTTGGAAGCATAAAATAGGAACAGCTATCTTCCTGTTCTTGTTTTTCAGTGACTCCATTATCTCTTTCTTCTTTAGAGTCCTTCCTGAAGCAATATTCGAACTATTGTTAGAAATAATCGAAATTTTATTGCCAGTCATTTTCTAACAGAAGGCAAGCCTAGTTAAGTTTCTCTAATTAGGCTTGTTTTGATACAATGATTGATTGTATCAACCAAAAAGAAAACGTCTGTTTTCCTCTTGATTCGTACAATCAGTTTTTCTTTCACTAAGATTGAACAACGCCGTCTTCAATCGGCCATTCAAACCACTCCGCAAAATCTTGCTTAAATCCATCTATTCGATATTTGTTTTGCAAGAAAGCAGCTTCTGAAGTAGCAGGATCTAAATAGGTGGGTTTGTCTTCTGGACGAGCATACACGCCTATCCACGTCTTATAGTCCCCTTCAAAATAGCTGTCTACTAAATACCCTTGTTTTCTGAGGATCTCTCGAACTTGCGCCTCAAGCTCTTTTCGTACATCCGGTTCCACTTCTTCCATCGTTTTTCACTTCCTTTTTGTTTACTAAAAAAAGCTTCCATTGATCGAAAGCTACATTCTTCTTTTCATTCTTTTTTCAAAAAATCCTCATATTTCCTTCTTATTTTTATCCTAATCTAATAGTAAAAAATATTAAAGAAAGAAGTTGGTCGTCGTCATCACCCTCAGTTTACTCCTACAGTAAACTGAAAGGAGGGTTTGAAATGAAGCCCAAAAACTTATTAAAATCCGGGTTCATTGTTTTTCTAGCTTGTACACTCATTCGTTACACACTAGAATTTCTATTGGAACATCCTATAGCATTCATTCTTGTTATTTTTATAGAAATAAATACTTTTAAACAAAAGAATCAGTGAAAACTGGTTCTTTTTTATTTTTTTCAATGCCTAAACAACAACCAACTCTTTCTTTAGATCCTTTTACCAAGGTTTAGTAAGACATCATTATGATTGGCATTTACTAGAAGAGCAACCATTGTATGTAAAAGGATAAATAGAATACTTTTTATTCTATTCGGTCAATGATCCATTACTTATTGATCACTCAACGAATAAAATAAAAAAGCCTTTGTTTTCTTTTACAAAGTCTTGTTTTCTTTACTCTTGTTTGTGAAAGGGAAATGAACTCTCTATTAGCCGATTGGGGACATTACACTCCTTAAAAAAGGTCACACTGGTTGCGTATCATTCGGCTACACTTCCCATCCCTTGAAAAAGGATACACGGGTTGCGTATCGTTCGATTACGCCTCCACTCCTTAAAAAAGGATATACGGATTGCGTAACGCCCGACTACTCCCTCAAGAAGCTCTCGTCTTCTTGTAGAAGTAACCAATTCCCTTGCTTGTTTCATTTCCCCAAACAAGAAAACCAACCGATCCACCTACCCAACCGTTACTACGCCCCTCATGACTGACGTGTTGACCGGGTGACCGTCACTTGTGACGACCGCAAAGCATTCCCCACGAGATTCCCGAAACTCCATGACCTGGATTTTCGACGCCGCAGCGGACGATATATGTACTAAACATATACCAGGTGTCGCTGTGCCCTTTTGATTAAGGAGCACTATAGGCCTTTCTCCACCTATAGCTTCATCGAGCTAACTCCTGCTAGGATTTTAGTTAGTATTGTTTTTATTATGATTGTACCTAGCGATTTATTATTTATTATTTAGTAAATGAGGTAAGTATCTTTTACCCTGAATATCATCCCGTCGCCTCAAAAAGAGCGCTAATTTAAATTGGCTTGACGTTTACGTTGTAATCGTCGTTCTTTTCGAAACCGTCGTTCATATTCATTCAGTTCCCAAAAAGGAAGTTCCAGGAGTCGAGCAATGACTTTTCTTGGCTTTCTCGATCGGATAAGCTGTTTGTATTCCTCGTACTTCGTACGATGGATTACTTCTTCTAACTGAACCCAACAAATCGTCACTCGTAAATAAGAAACCTTTTCCTGCTTCAACACTCGTTTCGCCTTCAATCGAGCAATATCCATCGCTTTCTCTTTGGACTTATCGAATGTCGTCACTTGAAATACATACATCTTATTTATGCCGTTTCGTTGAACAGCTACCGTTTCGATCAGCCATTGAAATAATTTCATTGGCTACCTCCACATAAAAAATACTCTATGGTGCTCTGGTCTTTTAATAACCTCTGCACTATAGAGTATAAATCGCCAATGGGAAAAGAGTGAAGAAATTCATTTCCGCACTCTTTTCCATTTATTTCAGCTATTCTTAAAAGAAAACAGGTTGAATACCCTAACTGCTTATGCGATTTGCAAAACAATAACAGCAGCTGCCCATTTCCTTTTACACCATGATTCTTTCTTAACCCAAAATACCAAACGCACTCAAAACGATCGACAAGATCAAGATGATCCAAATCACTCGAGTGGAATTTAGTTTCTTTTGGCCTAACATCCAGTAGGTCAGCAAGACGAGCAAGATAGGTACAAGGGATGGCAAGATGGCATCTAACGTGTCTTGGATCACTAATTCGACACCGTCTTTTTTATAGACAAAAGGAACAGTTGCTTTGACCACCGAGGGAATCAAGGCACCAATCACTGTGACCCCTAAAACGGTTGCGGCATTGGTGAAGGCAGATAATTTGTCTTTCAAGGTCGTCACTAATTTGACCCCTTGTTTGTAACCTAGGGGTAGCAACGCTGCCCGACCAAAAAGTAACGCGATATTGGCGATGATCCAGATGACACAACCAACGACGGAACCATTTTGCGCCAATGTGCCAGCAACAGAGCCAAAGATCGTACCCCAAATCACGTGGAACAAGGAGTCACCGACACCGGCTAAGGAACCCATCAAGGCCGTTTTCAAGGCGATGATCGTTTCTTTGGCTTTGT
The DNA here is from genome assembly GCF_051713745.1 of Enterococcus sp. DIV0421. Classification (NCBI taxonomy): domain Bacteria; kingdom Bacillati; phylum Bacillota; class Bacilli; order Lactobacillales; family Enterococcaceae; genus Enterococcus; species Enterococcus sp. DIV0421. The sequence continues at coordinate 1,769,041 of NZ_JBIOQM010000001.1, read as the reverse complement.
GTCCGTCTTGTTCTTCAATCGCGACATCGATCCCCATGATCAAGTTCCCAAAGATCGCATTGGTATTGAAAAATTGATTGTGGGTCCGCAGCATATCTTGCAGCTGGGTTTCATCATGGCCATAGAATTTTTTCAAGACGGGCAGGATGCCGTAAAGGTAACCTGAACTCATCATTCGCTCATAGTTCCAGTTTAATTGGCTTGCCAAAATATAGCGCCAGCTAATGGTATTCAACTCTTTTTTTGTCAGTTTTTGATCACTCATCGCCATCATATCCTCCTTCAAAATCTCCAGCAGCTGCCGTTGCAACGGTGCCTTTTTCGCTATCTCGTTTAAAGACTAACATTGCTGCTACAAGTCCGATGATGGAAACGCCGAGCATTGGGACTTGCAGATACGCAGCTAAAAAGAAGCCTAATAACAAATAAGGAATGTAGTGCTTTGTTGGCAAGTAGCGCAACAAGATCGCTACCCCGACGACTGGCAAGACGCCACCAGCGGTTTTTAGTCCAGTCATCAGCCATTCTGGCGTGTTATCGGTAATCGTCGTAACGACTGCATCTCCAGCTAAAAGCATCAATAAAATCGGAATCGCCCGTGACAATCCCCATAAGAAAGAACCCGATAAAACTAACCGTGGGATTCGTTTGACTTGCATGTTGTCGATGGCTCTATCGATCCGGTGTAGTAGAAATACGTTACAAAAACGAGCCACGACGTCCAGTTGCAGCATCAGTAAGGACACTGGAACTGCTAAGCCGATGCCGTATTCCGCGCCGTTTCCTGAGATCACGGCAAACGCCGTTCCCAGTACTGCGCCGGTAAAATAATCTGGGACGGATGCACCACCAAATGCGGCGATCCCTAAACTCATCAACTGCAAGGTACCGCCGACCATCAAACCGGTCTTCAAGTCCCCCATGATCATTCCAGAAATCATTCCGGCGATCGCTGGTTGGGTCAACGTATTGGAAATAAGTGAATCATTAATAGCAATAAAAGCATAAACAGTAATAAGAATGATTTGATACGCTGCTAAATGCATGAATTTTCCTCCTAATTGTATGAACGAGTCTTAACTGGCTGGTTATCGATCGTTGTGTCGCCTCAGATAAATCGTGAAAAACACTCGTTTTTTGACAAATCCTTAGCTACATATTCTCCTCGATCGAAGCGCTGCCTGATTTATCCTCGTAATTTCTTCATAAAGTCGATCGATGGTTCATTGGGTACAAGCTGTGCCGTGACGGTGATGCCTTTTGCGGCGATCGCTTCAAAGATCGGCTCTTCTTCTGGCAGCACTTGAATGCTTTTGGTCACTTCCCGTGCGCCTTCTTTGTAGCTCATGTTGCCGACGTTGATCGCTTTGATCGGTCCATCTGCTTCAATATAACGCAAAACATCTTGGGGATTTTTGAAAAGTAAAAACAACCGTTGCTTGCCGTAACGACCAGCGCGAATATTCTTGGCTGCAGTTGCCACTGGAAGGACGGAAAGTCGCATCGAAGTTGGCGCTGCCATTCGTAAAGAAGATTTTTGTAATGGGTCTGCGGCGGCTTCATCATTGGCCACGATGATCCGTTGCGTGTTTAAACTGGTGGACCAGATACCGGCGACTTGTCCGTGGATCAAGCGCTCATCGATCCGACTATTGACGATATTTTCTTGCCCAGCATACGCACTGTAATCCCCTAATTCCTCTTGCTTTTCTTCTAACATTTCTTGTTCTGCCTGGTTCATTCCTGCTTTGACATCAACGATGTTTTCTTTGGCTAAGCAAAGCAGCTCGTTGATCGTCGCTCGTTGATTGACGACTGCCTCGATCACTACAGACAATGTCATTCCAGCGAAAATCGCCACTTCGTCATCCTCTAAATAATTCTTGACTGCAACGTTGCACGGGGTCCCTCCTAATAGATCCGCAATAATCAATGTTGAACCGTTAAGGGCTTTCATTTTCTCGTTCAATTCTTTTTCAAACTGCAGATTGTCACTATCTGGTCGTAATGAAACGGTGTGAACGTTTGCTTGCTGGCCTACGATCATCTCCAGACTGCTTTTGACCCCTTCCGCCATGCCGCCATGACTGATCAATACAATGTTTTCCACTAATTTCCCTCCTACTCCGTAGGTCGCCCTACTTAACATGTTATGTTCCTTGTAAGCATACTATACCACATGGCAAGCCATCCGTAAACCTAACATCTTAACATATTGAATTTTATTTTTTAGGCCTGTACAGACTGGAAAACAACATATTTTCTACAATAATTAAGTGGCAGGAAAGGATTTAACATGTTATGCTTGATGTATTCATATGGAATGGAGGGAAACCACTGTGTTGCCAAAGTATGAGCAGATCAAGCAAGATCTTTTACAAGAAATCAAAGACCATAAATTCATTCCCGGCGATAAGTTTTATTCAGAGGCGGATATCAAGCGGATGTATTCTGTTAGTTCGATCACGGCAGTCAAAGCGTTGAATGAATTGACGAGTGCTGGCTATCTGTATCGCATCCAAGGCAAAGGGACCTTTGTTTCAAAAGCAAAAGTATCTCAGAGTGTGAAGTTTTCCGACATCGAGCTGCATTCACTGGACCAAGAAAAGGTCAAGGTTCTTGCGGTGGAAGAAGGAAATGACCCCGAGATTTTGAAAGAATTAGGCTTGGCTGCCAGTGCTTCCTACTACCGAATCAAACGGGTCCGCTATTTTGGCGATGTTCCTTTCTTGGTTCACATCACTCATCTGCCGAAGAAGCTGATGAAAGAACCGATAGCCAAAAACCTCACCCGATATGCCAGTGTTTATGAGCGGGTCCGAAAAGACTTTGCGATCGACCTTTTCTCATTGGCTTCTGTTGAAACCAACGAAATCGTCTTTCCTGATGACACTGAATTGTTGAACTTATTGCAACTGAGCTTCCGAGAGCCTGCGGTCAAACAAGTCAAGCACTCCTATTTGGCAGATGGAAGTGTCGCTGAATACATCGTCAGCTACAAGCATTGGAAATATTTCAAAACAAAAATAGAAGTAGAGCCCGCGTAAATTTGGGTCTCTACTTCTATTTTTTTATTCCACGACAGGTTGATCACAGAAAACGAGTTCCTTGATCTCCACGCCATCGGTTTCAAATACCACGACTTCGTTGCTGCCTTTTTTCAAAAATTCTTTCGGACAGTATAAGGAATGCACGGGGCCACGTTGCCAATAGCGACCAATATTGGTGCCGTTGACGATAACGACGCCTTTGCCATACCCACGGCAATCGATGAACGTATCTCCTACCTCTGTCAGCGTGAAGGTCGTTTGATAAAAGGAGGGGTGTGTCGGATTTTTTCCTGCTTGATAATCGATGGCTTGTAGCTGCTCTGCGGAAAGCGTCAATGGGTAATGACGATAGCCTTGATGGAAATGAATATCTTGCATGATGCCCCCACGGATGCCTTTGGCTTGTGTAGGCCCATTCAATTTAAAGCCGTAGTTCACGCGCCCTAAGTTTTCTACTAAGACATCTAGCTCGATGGTTTCTTTATCTGGTGTCCCTTGGATCAACAGCTCCTCACCTAGCGTTTCTTGGTATTGGATCGCCTGTAATTGGCCGTCGGTAAAAATATGCAACCGATCGCTAGCTTCTACCACTTTTAATTTGTTTTCTCGATGATAGTTTTTTAACTGAACCGAATAGAGCAAATAGCCGTAGCCTGTACTGGCAGCTTCCATTGTTAGTGGATACATGTTTTCTTGCGGTGCCATCAGCTGATCTTTGATGGCCAATAACGAAACACTGTTTTCGATGGGAAAGGTTCCTAATGCCGCTAATTGCTTGGTCCGTGGGTTGGCTTGCCACACTTCGGGACAGGCTTCTTTTATGGCTTTTTGTACCTGATAGTATTTGTCGGTAGGTTCTCCTGCTTCTGTCAGTAAAGCATCGTAATCATAGCTGGACACTTGTGGTAGATCCAGCGCTCCCCGAGCGGAACAGCCGTTGTAAAAGCCAAAGTTCGTGCCTCCATGGAACATGTAGAGATTCAAGGAGCCGACTGCTAACATCTCTTTGACTTCATTGGCTAAGTCTTGACCGTCTCGCTTGATGATCGGCTCGCCCCAGCGGTTGAACCAGCCATCCCAATATTCCATGCACATGATGGGCCAGTTTTTGCCATGTTTTGCCATAAACTCTTTCATCACAGCCGCATTTTCCTTGGAACGGCTGCCGAAATTGCCTGTGACAAAGACGTCGTCTTCAATCAATGTCCCAGCGTCCAAGACTTCTTCCCATGCCCCATCTGAAGTAAACAAGGGTACATCGATGCCGCATTCTTCCATCAACTCTTTGGTCTGGCGCAAATACGTTTTTTCCATTCCATAAGAGCCGTACTCATTCTCCACCTGCATCATGATCACTGGACCCCCATGGGTGATCTGCAACGGCACAAGCTTTGGGAGCAAGACCTGGAAATAGTTACGCACCTTTGCCATGAAGCGTGGGTCGGTTGAGCGCAACCGCATCGGTTCGTTTAACAGCCAAGCTGGCAACCCGCCAAATTCCCATTCAGCACAAATGTAGACGGAAGGCCGCAAAATGACCATCAAGCCTAGCGCTTGGGCTTGCTTTACAAAAGCACAGATGTCTTTCATTCCTTCAAAGTCGTAGACTCCTTCACGAGGTTCGTGGAGATTCCAAGGAATGTAGGTCTCAACTGTGTTGGCTCCCAGTGCTTTTAGATTGTAGAGGCTATCTGTCCATTGCGCCGGTGTCATGCGGAAATAATGGATCGCTCCGCTGATCAATTTGATTGGTTTTCCATCTAACAAAAAATCTTCTTTTATCTCAAACGTTCGCATGTCGTCTTCCCCTTTACCAGTATCTTCGCCAATTAGGCAATGCCAATCGGATCAATCCTTCTAAATAGAAATAGTCTCCCCAAAGATTGGGTTCATCGATGCCTTTGCCTTCCGCATGAGCATACACACCATGCAGCAATAAGCCTTCATTTTCTGGCACTTGGCTCGCTGCATATTGCTCGCCTAATTGGTAAAGCATCCCCTTAGCGATTTTTTTAGCATCAGGATACGCACCCATTTTCTCTGCTTCCAACAAGCCACAAGCTGCGATCGCTAAAGCTGAGCTGTCTTTTTCAGCAGGATGTTGGTCGTTAAAATCAAAGTCCCAATACGGCACGAGATCTGCGGGTAAATGAGCCAAAAACACCTCCACGATCTGCGGATAATTTTCTGGAAAAGGCTGGCTATGCAAGTAGCTTTCATTCAAAGGAAGCCCTAAAATCGCCCAGCTTTGCCCTCGTGCCCAAATCGATTGGTCGCTGTTTCCTTGATGCGTCGCCCCGTGACTTGGCTGCCCCGTTTCAGGATCGAAATAATACGTATGAAAGGTGGTGGCGTCATTTTTGATGACAGTCTTTCGCACTGTCTGATAATGCTTACTCGCGGCCTCTGCGTAACGAGTCTCTCCCGACAATTGGGTTGCTGCAAATAAAAGCGGCAAGTTCAGTAGCGAATCAATAATCAAGCGGTATTCTTGTGGGTCGCCATAAGTGCCCCAAGCTTGAATAAATTCCCCCTTTTCTTGAAAACGTGCCAACAAAACATCTGCTGCTTGAATGACTTCTTGCTTGCAGTGTTCATCGCCAGTGATCTTGTAGCCCGCACCGGCAGATAAGCTATATAAAAATCCAATATCATGATGATCTAATACAAAATGGTCGTCTAAGCGCGTTTGAAAACTGTCGATATTCTCCATTGCTCGAGTCAAAAAGTTCTTCTCTTTGGTCCACTCATAGGCGAGCCACAACATCCCCGTCCAAAAGCCATTGGTCCAATCATCGTTGCCTTTCAGCCGATATTTGCCATTGGTGGCACAGGCTGAAGGAAACTGTGTGCCAAAGCGCTGACTATTTTTTTCGATCTGTTGGATGCACGCGGTGATTTTATCCGCTAACCACACATCGGTCACGTTTTCTCCTAACAGGATCAAGCGTTGTTTGTTCTCTTGCAGACGCATGTTTATCCTCTCCTTAACTTGTTAACATATTAACTGAAATCATTATAACGTAAACGCACTAAAAAAGCGACCTTCCTTCGTTGATTCCTATAAAAAGAGCATGACAGCTGCCCACAAATGCAGACCTGTCATGCTCTTGTCCTCTTTTTTTAACAGTTCCAACCAAATACTTCGATTTGTGTAAGAGCTGGAAACGGGGAATCATCCTCTGCTTTTTGCAGCTCTTTATAGGTCAGCTTAGTCGTTTCTTTTTTCGGAAAACGAACTTCTTGAAAAGACGCCGTATTTGTCGTTTCCACCACCAGCTCTTCTCCATCAGCAAAGACCAAGGTCCCTTTGGTCCAATAGCTATCATGGGGATAATCTGCCCGTAATAGAAAACGAACCCGATCGATCAAGACAGGACGACCAAAATCAATGGTCAATGCAGCGTCGGCTTGCTGATTGATGCCCCAAGAAGCAAACGGATACGAACCGTGGGATCGGTTGCCATATTTTCCATCGATCGCATTCTTGGCAAAAAAGACGGAATCATCTCGCGTCTCCACATTCGCTGAAGCATGAGGATACGCCCCTGTCGCTGACTTTTGATCATGGGCATTGAAAGATAAATTTTGATAATTCGTGATCTCAAACGCATGGGCTTTACGCACCATCAGGTGATGGCGCTGCGAGGCAAAGGCCGTTTCCACCGAGGACTTTCGATGAGATTCCGTCCAAGGGATCTGATATTCCCAAGTGGATTGGGAAAGATAGATCAGTGATGGTGCTAAGGTTTCATCAAGCTGAAGGACATAATACGGATTTTTCCCCGTCACCTCAACGACGATCTTATCCCCTTCCTCATAGGGATAGTTTTTAATGGCTAATACGGCCAAATTATCACCAGAAACTTGAAACGGCGCGGGTTCTTTTTCATGGTCGATGCGACCGACGATCACCTGGTCCTGCTTATTTTTTATTGCTAGCGTAATCATTTGGATCGCTCCTTTCTTTTTCTACGATACCACCGACTAAACAAATCAAACGGTGCTTCCCTGGTGGAATATGTTGTGCTAAGTATGGAAAACTAGTTCTTGGAAAAAAGACGGAGGTATTAGCTTCTGGCTGAACAATACTGGCTTGTTGATAGCCTTCGATGTTGATGATTTGAGAACAAAAGCCTTCTTCACTGACTCGACTCCATGTCGGTCCTGTTTGGGCCTGAGGCAACCGTCCGATTAGCGGTACACTAAACCCGCCCTCACGGAGGTCCAACGAAATCGTCGTCGTCAACTCGTGCACGCGCACATGCCACTGACCAAAGGGATAAATCTCAGTTTCAATCACTACCTCCTCAAAGGGTGCCCATTGGTAAAAGACCCCTTTTTCCGTCACCCGATAATCCCTGACTGCGCCCTTCGTGCGAAAATAGCTGCCATCTCGAGCAATAGCTAATGTGCTATCGAAGGCGCCTTCGGCATACGTGACGCCAGCTTTCGGCACACTGAAACCAAGTTTGCTCGAATAGACGAATTTGCTGTATTTTGCTTGAGCATGGGCTTGCTGTTCAAGCATCAAGCCTGCAGGATACCCCAACAGATGATGGCTTTTTTCATTGTGCACCAGCAACATATTGCCTTTTTCAATCCGTTTTTGCGGCTCTCTTTTGATTGGCTCAGGTTCAGCCCGCCAAAAAGGATGCGTTTCTGCGACCGCTAAAAGCAAAAAGGTCTTCAGCCCCCAATAAGGCGAGCCTGGTGCATTATACCCTTCTGCCATTACATGATTTTCATAGTGGTAGCCGATGGACAAGCGACCATCGAAAGTGAAAATTTCTTGTGCCATCCAATTGCGCAAGTGCTTCGCCAGTAGTCCTCGCACCTGTCCCCATGGGATCGCTTCGACGTCTGCGAAAACCAGTGCCGAGAAAAACGCCCCTTGCGCAAACCGATAAGTCAGGCTGCGGCCATAGGGCAAGGCTTCGCCATCTTCATCAAAATAATAGACGAAGTCTTGCGCAAATAGCGTGGCTCGCTCTTTAAAACGCTGCGCCCATTCTGGATCTTCGTCTTGCATAAATGTAGCGTAAATCAAGCCGTAATAATGAAACGCAAAAGGAATGTAGTAATCTCGCTGCGTCGTTTTCCCGTCTACGTACCAACCATCGCCAACGTACATGGAATCGATCAATGCCAACTCTTGGGACAATTCTTCTTTTGCCAACGGTTCCCCACAGTGAAACAAGGCAACGCGTATCAACACTTTGAAGAATGTCCAGTTGTTCTTAGGAATCTTGCACTCAAGTGCTTGGGAAAGCCAAGCCACTAGCTTTCGCTGGTTCTTCTGCGGCAACGCTGTCCAAAAAGCGTCCTTTTGCAACAATAGGGTCAATGACAATGCGGCTGCTTCCACGATGTATTGATCATAATCCGTGATCCTTCCCCAGTAAAACGCGTGTTCAGGATCTGTCCCTGCTATCACTTTTTCTACGTAAGCTGCTCGTAACGGATCATCTGGGCAAACCCTCCAATAAGGCGCCAGCCCCCACAAAGGACGCACAAGCGCTTCCATCTCAGCCCGTGTTCGGTCATACACGGCCCCACTGCTACCTAGATTCAATCCTGGATAGTCATCTGCCAAGATCGCTTCTCGCAAAGGAGCGATCATGTCTTCCAATGCCCGCTGATAATCCAGACGCGTCAAAAATGGATTCTCTTTGATTGCCATTTGCTTCATACGCCATCTCCTTCTGTCAATTTACAGAACAGAATAGCAAGCCACGGCTTTTTTATCAAGCGATCTTCTACTGGCAATACTGCTGAAAAATGAGAAAAGATTTCGAGGGATTTTTGACTTAACCTGTTAACAAATCTTTTAGGATTGATTTTCTTCCCTTCTTTTTCTTTTAACTAGCAAAGTTAACTTAGTCTATATGAAAAAATTATGATAAATCATCCATAGTGCTCTGACTTTTTTTCATAATTTTTTGCTCCTTTTTTGTCTAGATGAGGGCAGCGTCCGTTATACTATCAACCTTTTTTCACTAGAAAAAGACACCCTAGAGCCTTAAGTCAGAAGCCTGCCACTTCTTCTCAAAAGCCCTTAAGATGTCTGATTATTGGCCATTTCTCTTGTCAAACAGTGAAAAAACTATTCCTTGACTGCGACTTTGTCCCACCAAGAAGTGGCGGTCTTTTGGATCACTTCATTCAAGTCTTCGATGTGCTGTTTTCCAGTACTTGCTAGCCATTCTTTGGCTGCTTCTGTTCCTTGTTTTACAAAGGGTTCAACACCATCTTTCCACGTTGCCCGGCCGCACAAGACGCCATTGAAGGTGGAGCCAGCTTCTTTGGCAAAAACCAGCGTTTCTTGGAATAAGCTGGCTGATACGCCTGCACTGAGAAAAATAAACGGCAGATGCGTCGCGTCGCTTTGCGCTTTGAAATACGCGGCAGCTTCTTCCTTGGTATGCACGGCTTCTCCCTTGGCAAAACCTGCCACATAATTCATGTCGACTGGTACTTCCACCTTTAACACATCAACTTTGTATTGCGGTTTTGAAAATTCCTTCATCAATCCGATGACTTTTTCTGGTTTGCGTTGCGCATATGCTTTTGAGTCGACTTCAGGCAATTTAGCATCATAGGAAAGGACTTCTAAAAAGAAGGGCAGATCAGCCGCTTGGCATTCACTGCCGAGTCGTTCCACAAAGACATGTTTCAACTGATTGATATGGGCATCTTCATCTACATCATAGTAAAGCAAAAATTTGATGGCATCTGCGCCAGCTGCTTTTAATCGCTCAACCGACCATTCCCCTAATAAATCAGGCAAACGTCCCGGCGTAGTCGCATCATAGCCGGTTTTTTCATACGCCAGCAAAAGCCCCGCCTCTGGATCACGGCTTTGCGCAGCTGCCAACCCATATTCTGGATCTAATAAAATAGAAGACGCGTAAGGGGTCAATTCTTGTGAGACTAGCGTTTTAAACTGGCTGATTTTCTCTGCGTCAGCCTCAACGCCAAGTGCTGCCATCATTTTTTTCAAGGCTCCTCGTTGGTCGATCGCTAAAGCTGCGATCACTCCTTCTTTCGTTGACAGGCGATCCATCGCTGCTTTTTTGGCTTTCGTTACGGTTGCTTTCATTAAAATTCCTCCTTTTTTGTCCATGCCAAAGAATCAACCGCTTTCACTTTTTTCAGCGTTGGCGAAACGGTTGTCAGCACGTATAAAAATGTCTATTGATGAAGCCGTTCGACTGATTGACCACCGCACGTATCGACTTCGTACACGAAAAGATACGTGCTCGTGGTGGGCTTTCTCAGTCATCGTTCGTTGTTATACGGATGAATCGTCACGCCTTTGACCACCCGATTGACGGTACGCGTTGGCGAAGGTGTGTCGGGTGTATTCCCGACTTTGATCGATGCTAGCAGTGCGATCGTTTGTGCAAAGACAATGTCTGCTAAGGCAAGATAACCGTCTGGCAATGATGTGTCATCTGGAAAGAAAAAGTTTGTTCCTGAGAAATTCACAGCTGTCGGCTGTCCGATAGCAGTCACTGCGGCGGCGATGCCGTCGCTCTTTAATTCTTCCAACATATCAAGATCATACTGCCGCGTGTAGGACGTATTGCTGACAAAGACAAAGACGAGGGTTTGATCATCTACGAATGATTTCGGTCCATGACGGAAGCCCATCGAAGAATCGAACACGGTGGCGATTTTTCCCGCAGTCAGTTCCAATACTTTTAGCTGTGCTTCCCTGGTCAACCCCGACAACGTGCCTGACCCAAGGTAAACGATCCGCTTAAAGGAACGGTCCGTCAGTACTTGGAGTTCTGTTTCTCTGTCGATCACTTCTTGCCCCAATCGGCTAAGGGTTTCAACATAATGCCTCTTTTCTGTCAGAGGCGTCTGGTCAAAAATCAGCAGTGCGGAAAGAGCCATGCAAGAAAAACTTCCCGTCATTGCAAAGCCAGCATCATTTGACCTCTCAGGCATCAATAACAGATAGCTCGTTTCATCAGCGGCAGCTTGTTGTGCCAAAGATCCGTCGGCTGCACAAGTGATCGTCAAATGATAACTGTCGGCAACGAATTGATCGACGATTTTGACCGCTGCTAAACTTTCTGGTGAATTGCCGCTTCTAGCAAAAGAAACGAGCAGTGTTGGTTCATCCGCAAATAAAACTTGTTCTGGAGCTGCGACAATATCCGTCGTAGCAATACTTTCAAAAACATAATCCGCAGTTGCGCCGGTCTTATTCAAGTAAGGAACGATCGTATCTCCGACATATTGCGACGTCCCCGCTCCCGTGAAGACCACCCGGATTCGTTTGTCCGTCTTTTGCTTGATGGTACGTAAGAAAGTCGCGATCGCCTCTTGCTTTTCTTGATAGATCATCAAGGTTTCTTGCCAAAGTTCTGGCTGTTGTTTGATTTCTCTTGTTGTAATCTCCGCGCCTAATTCTGCTAATTCCTTTGTTGACAGTTGAAACATCTTTCTTCCTCCTAGCTACTGTTTTTCCAGTATGTATTCCCAGTGACGGTGCGAGGAGCGCTTGTCTTGGATGAATGCTTAGCGATCACCCAAAGGGCAAACTTCCCCGACCTCACTGGTTTTGAATACACGCCTTTTCTTTGCTCGAGTGGATCATTTCAGACTGTCTAGGAAATGCGCTACTCGTCGTTACGCAAGTGGCGGACTTTGTATCTAAATTGGTCTGCTCGAGCAACACTCAAGGTGTATTCGATCACTTCATTTTCAATATTGAACGTGCTGCGTACCAGGTTCAACACTGGCGCACCTTCGTGGATTTTCAGCAATGCCGCATCTTTCGCACTGGCAATGCTGGCAAAAAATTCTTCGTCCGCGAGGCGGATCACTTGATGAAAGTCTTCATGAAATATATCGTACAATGGTTTTTGCTCGATCATCTCACTCGTTAAATGCATGAAACGTTTGACCGGCAGATAAGAACGCTCGATCATCATCGGTTGGCCATCAGCAAGACGCAATCGTTTTAACTTGTAGATCGGCTCGCCGATGGAAACTTGCAACTGAGTGGCAAAATATTTTGTCGCTTCCATTTTTTTGAATGCCAATACTCTAGTTTCTGGTTGTTTTCCTAGTGCTTTCATCTGTTCGGTAAAACTATACGAACCTGATAAATTGGTTGCCTGCTTGCGGATATCCGAGACAAAGGTGCCTTTGCCATGTTGGCGATAAATATAGCCTAATTTTTCTAACTCCTGTAGAGCCAAGCGAACGGTGGTCCGACTTAATCCGTAGCGCTTTGACAGCTCTCTTTCTGAGGGAAGCATTGTGTCTGCTTCCATTTCATTTTCGATTTTTTCAATCAGTAAATTTAACAATTGATCGTATAATGGTTGTCGATTTTTATTGATATTCATAAGCCCCTCCAAACTGGTTACTACCACATAACGAGTGTACTATTTCCCGATAGGCGTGTCAAACAATCGTCTACAGGGGCTCTGTTTCCTGAATTTGTGTCTTTTCACGCAGGAAAATGAACCAATTGCCAGCACGAGCTAAGCTGAAAAGTCAGCTGTTGCTTGCTTAGCAAAACTCCTCCTACGTGTTGCGCCGTTTCTTCTGCTAGCTTGCTTATTGCGGCCAAATGGATGGATACAGGCCAAAGCCAGAACCGATCAAGCCGATCACTAGCAGCAAAGCGATACATTTCAACGGCGTCCAGCCGCGTTTTGATAAGAAGAAATACAGCATCAATGTGATGGTCAATGGAATCACTTGCGGCAAGATCCCATCGAGGATTTTTTGAATATCGATCGTCACGGGCACTTCATTGACTTTGTTAAACGTCAATTCATATTTGCCGTTAGCCAGTTCGTTGACCGCCGCATTTTCTTGCAGTGTGTCGGTCAATTGACCATTCTCATCCGTGGTATACAACATGTCTTCGTAAGCGGCAATGGCTGCTTGATCATCCACGATCGTCGTCGCTTGCGTCACTTCATTGGTAGTGCCGTTAGGGATCTGAATATCCAAAGACGTCGCTCCATACACGCAGGTCAAGGAGCCAACAACAAAAATCCCTAAAATACTCGCTGCTCGGGTAAACTCTTTGGCATTTTCCGTTAAGATGCCAATTGCATCTGTCCCTAAACGATAGGACCAGTGCATCAAGAAGTACCGCAAACCAAATTGGGCCGCATTGAATACCAGTAAGAATATAAACGGTGCAGCGATATTGCCGCTGATCGCCATATTGGCTGTGATACCCGCCGTGATTGGTACCAAGGTAAACCAGAACAACGCATCACCGATCCCGCCTAACGGTCCCATCGCGGCGACTCGCACTGCCCGAATCATGGGAATATCGGCTTTGTTTTGTTCCATCGATAAAATGATCCCCATCACAAAGTTCACCAAAAATGGATGGGTATTGAAAAACTCTAAGTTATGGCTCATTGAAGCAGCCAAGTCCTTTTCATTTTTATGGATCTTTTTCAATCCCGGTAAAATACTGAATAACCAGCCTCCTGCCTGCATTCGCTCATAGTTGAAAGAGGCTTGTAGAAATAAGGAACGCCAGACCATATTGTTCAAGGTCTTTTTATCCAGTTGTTCTGCGGGCGCTTGTTCGCTATAAGAATCGGGAATATTATATGCCATCTTCATCGCCTCCGAAATCATAGGTATTGGCTGCTGCTACTTTAAACTTGGACTGGATTTGATAATCCCAAAAAGCTAATGCAAAACCGATAAAGGCTAGAATGATCAAGGCTGGTCCTTGCAAAGAAGGTGCCGCCATTACGATCGTGGCTAAACCAAACCCCATAAAGAAGAAGCCCCACATTTCTTTGGAAACCATCACTTTTAGTAAAATCGCAAAACCGACATACCGCATCATGCCCCCAGCTGCGCCGAGCCCACCCATCAACCATTGAGGGATCGCTGCGACCGCCTGATTCCCGAAGGCAGCACCGCCGATAAAGAATAAGACCACGATCAAGCCGAAGATCGTTCCAAGACCCGCCATCGCTAAATAATTGATTCGATCAATGCCCTTCGTATTGGCATCATGGGCGTAGCTGTCAGCTTTTGACATCACTGGCGACATTAGTGAGAAGATAATCGTCACCCCATATTGCCCCAGCAAAGAAAACGGAATCGCCGTAGCAACCGCTACTGTTGGTTCTAGTTGCAGCGTGATTGCTAAGATTGCTGCCATAATTCCGCCAATCACCGCATTTGGCGGTTGCGCGCCGCCCACTGGCATATTGCCGATCGTCATTAACTGATACGTTCCGCCAACGATCAAGCCGGTTTGAAGATCTCCAAGAATAAGTCCGATAACCATCCCAGTAACAATGGGTTGGTACAATGATTCTAAAAAACTAAATTGATCGATCGCGGTAATGAATGTGACTATGAAGACTAGAATGATTTGAAAAATCGTGTAATCCATTTTCTTTCTCCTTCCTTACCTCTGCATTACTGAAACAATTTCTTTTCATCTTCAACAGGTGTCGTTGGAACCCGCTGGATCACTAATTGCACCCCCATTTCCTTCAGTTTTTTAAAGGCATCGACATCTACTTCATCGACGGCAACTGTCGTAGCAACCTGTCTTTTCCCTTCTGACATATGCATATTCCCAATGTTCAGTTTCTTGATCGGCACCCCACCTTCAGCTAATTTCAACGCATCTTGCGGATTTTCAACCACCATGAAAATCTTTTGTTTTGGCGATGCTTTATGAATGATCTCGATGGTTTTTTGAAGCGAGAAATACCTCGTTTGGACGCCAGCTGGCGCCGCCATATCCATCAACCCTTGTCTGACTTTGTCTTTGGCGACCTTATCATTTGCCACTAAAATTAGATTTGCCCCCAACGTACCGTTCCATTGTGTGGCAACTTGCCCATGAATCAACCGATTGTCGATTCGCGTCAATAAAATATTTGGTTCTCCCATAAATATAATCATTCCTTTCGCGATTCCGCTCAAGGCACAACACCGAATGAAAAAGTGTTGTGTTCCTAGCGGAACCTATTTCTCTTGTAGTAAACTTTTCTTGAAGAAGCCTGTATACACTACAAATCACGGGGAGGTGAGTAAGTGCGAAGACACACTTTTCGACCTTGTATAAATATATGTGTAGCTTGGCTTTTCAAGCACAACTAACTGTGACAAAGAGCACGTAAACTTATTTTTGGATAAGCGACTCGTTTGTGTAGAGCCTCGCAGTCCCTATACAGTTCTTCTTCTAAAATCTATGAAGGGAGTTTCTCACGATGTTAAAAATCGTGTACCCAAATTGTTGTGGCATCGATGTCCACAAACAGTTCGTTATCGCTGTGATCGCAATCACTGACAGCGAAGGGATTACTCAATACAAGCGCCGTCGCTTTTCAACGTTTACGAACGGGTTGAAAGAGCTGAAAAAATGGCTTGAGTTCCACTCTTGTTTTCATGTTTGTTTAGAGTCAACTGGGAAATATTGGATTCCTATCTATAACGTCCTTGAGGACGAAATGGACATCTGTTTAGCTCACCCAAAGTACGTCAAGGCAATTCGAGGGAAAAAAACAGACAAGAAAGACGCCCAATGGATTGCGGACTTATACAAACATGACTTAATTGCAGGAAGCTTTATTCCTCCTGCGAAAATTCGTCAGCTGCGGGACTTGTTTCGCTATCGAATGAAATTAACATACCTTCAAACCAGTGAAAAAAATAGATATCAGAACAGTCTCACTTGGTCAAATCTCCAAATTGCGAGTGTGGTTTCCGACGTATTTGGAAAATCAGCTCAAAAGATCATTCAAAGTGTACTGGATAATCCAGAGGAGAAACCGGATATTGCTTCGCTTATCCATCGTCGTATGAAAGCCTCTGTTGATGAGTTAGAACTCTCGATGGATGGCGAGCTATCTGAGGAACAAGCAGAAAAACTGCGTGTGATCAAAGCTCACTATGACGCGATTACCCTATGCAAAAATGATCTCGAAGAGATGATTACTGAATTAGGTAAAGAATACTCTCACCAACAAGAGTTGATTCAATCCGTTCCTGGATTTAAAAACCCGTTAACAGCGCTACGTGTCATTTCAGAAATCGGTATCGATATGAACCAATTCCCTACTGCTGGTCATCTTTGTTCTTGGGCGGGAGTCGTTCCTGCCAATAACGAAAGTGCTGGTAAAAAGTATTCGACTCGGATATCTAAAGGTGGTCGCTATCTCAAACCTTTGCTTGTTGAAGTAGCGAATGCCGTGGTGAAATCTGAAAAAAATCCCGAACATCGAAACAAATATCTACAACTTAAAAAGCGTAGAGGGCACAAGAAAGCAATAATTGCGATTGCTCGTCGGTTACTTGTGGCAATCTATCATATTCTCAAAAAAGATGAGGTATACAACCCCGCTCTTTATCACTATCAAGAATATGTCGCTCCAAATAAAAAACTGTCAATTCAAGAAGCAGTTCAATTTGCAAAAAGCCACGGGTTTCAAGTTGTTTAATTTGGTATAGACCGATAAATAACCGTTGAACCTCTTATTTTTGTGCGGTCTTTTTTCTGTAACTTAGTAAACGAATTAATCCGTATTTTTTTCAAACTTATGTCCTCCTTCTATTTACTGCATGATTTCTGCAACCGCACTACGTTCTACTTCGATCACCGTTCCCGATTTCACCCTTAGATCCACTGTCTCTTTCCCAAGTGCTTGAATCTCCCCAATAATGCCGCCGTATAATTTGATTTTCTGCCCCTTTTTCAAGGACTGCTGCAATTCAGCGAAATAACCTTTTTGCTTTTTCAGATGTTTCCCATTCAAGAAAGATGAGACCGCCAAAAAGAGAAAGAGAAAAACAAGCACCACGATTGAGGCTGCTAAGATCATTTCCCACATGTTTAAATTCCTTCTTCCTCATTGATTTCCTCATGGCCTTTGATCTTTCCGTGAAAAATACCGGTCTTGCCAATCTCTGCCAGTTCTTGGCAAAAGCGCTCTGGATCAGCTGCTGTATATCTAGTCAACGAACCTTCCACTAGCATCAGCAGATTGCTGCCGCCGATGACCTCGACTTGCGGGTCCTCATTGGCAGCGGTCATCGCAACATTAAAAGGGGTCCCGCCCACAAGGTCTGCACAAATCACGACCCCATCACAGGTTTCCTTTAATTGATCGATTGCTCCTTGCAACTCTTTTTCAAAGTCAGCTAACGGATTTTCCTCTAAAAACGGCACTGCTAGAAACTGTTCTTGCGGCCCTGCAATCATCGCAAGCGCATTTTCCATCCCTTGCGCAAATCCTCCATGACCTGTTAAAACCAAACCAAGCATCTTATGTCCTCCCCATATTCTCAACTGGTAGTAACCACATATCCAATATAAACACTTTCATTTTGTCTGTCAACAAAATTTTTGTTTTTATATAAAAATGACTTTGTTATCTTTAAGTACGAAAAAGAGCGTAAATATTGTGTTTATAAAACATAATAATCTATTATTTTTAATGATAAGCAAACTAGACATATATGCGATTGTTATTTTTCACAAATTTTAGCATCTGCTTTCAGATACTGGTATTAAAAGAACCATACGCTCATTTTTTTCCGATGAAAACCTCTATTTCCCCTTGAAATAAGCGATCCTAAGAATACCATGCTGAATAAAATAAAAAACCAGTCAGGGTAACTCCGTGACTGGTTCTTTATTTTCGCTCGAAGATATTTTGAACTGCCGCATGATAAATATGGTAAATCACTCGGGAAATAAATAATGAAAAACGCAAATCATCTCGATGTGAAACGGTCATTTTTTTCTAGTTCATGTGAATCATTCCCTATCCCTGATTTCGCTATTTTCTAATCTTTCCTTCAGTAGTTGATAAATATCTTTCTCATAGGTTGCCGAAAGGAGTTTTTGTCTAAAGGTAGTGTCACTCACCAAAGCATGTAGGGTCGTTACTGCGTTTAAGTGGCTCTTCTTGTCCTTCGGCGCAATCATAATCAATAGTTGAACACCTAACTGCTTAGAAAATTTCACTGGTTTTTTTACACGAAGTAGAGACATCCCTAACTCGTACACTCCGTCTTCCGGTGCAGCATGAGGAATAGCAACACTCGGTGCAATAACAAAATATGGATACTCACTATTATAATTTTTGATGATTGTCTCGATGTATGCTTCTGAAACGAATCCTCGTTTTAGTAACGGCTTTCCGCATTGTCTAATCGCTTCTTCAAAGGACAGCTCGCCTGTATCGTAAGTCTGGATATGGGCGCACGGCAACAGCTCTAACAATTGACTTTCTTTTTGGTAATTATATGGAACTTGCTTTGATGAGGTTTTGTGAAAAATATGTTTTTGCAGTTCTTTTCTCAACTGTTGTTTTGAATGGATCGTTGCATATTTTCCGATCAAAGAAATAAGCTCATCTATTTCATGCTCACTGCTAGTTCTGATCAAGTTACGGTTCTCGAAAGCGTCTATTTCTACTTTTTCTCGTAATAACTTCTTCTCCGAGTCTGTTAAAAAGTGCTTAATTAAATAGAATGGTTGGTCTGTGTCAATTTCAACAGTAGAGAAAATAAGGTCTACCTGGGGGCCAACATCATAGTATTCTCTTAACGACATAAAGCGAATAAAATTTATTTGAGGAAACAGTTCTCGCAAGCTTTTCAATAAAAGGTGTGACACAGAAATGCCGTGCATACACACGACAACTGCGGTCTTCTTTTGATCATTTCTTTTTTTCGCTTCATGTAAGAAGCTCATAAATAGAATCACTATGTACGAAAGCTCCATTCCTGTGAAGTTAATATTTAGCTCGATCTCAATAAATTTGATCGATTCTTTTACTATCAGTTCAAATGCTTTATATTCATTTTCTATTTTTTCCGATAGTGTATTTTCATCTGGCACCCCAAATCGAATTCGATAACTCGCTGGTACAATATGCTGATACAACACATCTTTCAATTCTTCCTTATTTTCAATCACGGTAATACTACACTCTTCAAATCGTTGGATACTTTTCATGATTGCTGTATCTAATTCTTGATTGTATCGAAACATCATTCTTTTTATAACGTTCATGCTGAGTATATGCATGGTGATGTAGTAGATTTCTTTCGTAACGAGTGTTTTGGGGCTGTCTTTGTATAAGTCTTTAAAACATTTTTCTGCTGTTTCATGAGTTTTCTTATCCAATAATCTATTAACCGTACGAATCGTCGACTCTTCAATCGACTTTTTTTGTTTTGCCCGCTGAATAGATAGATAAATGATCATACTTAAAAAAGATACTTTAATTTCAGAAAAAGATACATTCATCTTTTTTTCTAATTGCTCAACTCTTAGGGAAACTTCATTTATAAGGTCGTGCTCTATCATAAGAACTGATTTAGACTGTAGAAGTGTAGGATCTTTTTCTTGTTCTTTTTTCAATAGGTTCGTCCATAGCTTTCGGATCTCTATTTCTTTCCCATGCAAATAATATCCTGTTTGACGCGCCGATCGAATACCTACGCCGTTTCTGTTAGCTAGTATTTTCAAATTTTTGATATCTGTTAAAATCGTATTTTTACTTACTCTGAATTTTTGGGCTAACCCGCTTAAAGTGAACTTCTCGTATAACGTGATCAAAAGCAAAATATATATTTGTCTTTCCTCAGCAGTATAATAGACTGGTGCTTTTTCTAAGGCTAAAATTTCTTGTCTATATTTCTTTTTTATGTCTAACACATAGTAAGAACCGCTCTTGATAATTACCGGAAATCCTTTTTCTTGTAAAAATTCGTTTACTTTTCCGATTCGATAGTCTAACTGATTTTTACTCAAATAGAATTCTTCCATCAAAACATGTGCAGAGATACTTTGATTGTTCAAAATAAATAGCAATATCCGATGCATCATCGAGTCCATTTGTCCCCGCCCCTTTTCACCTAGATCCATTCAAACAACTTTTGCCGATTCTCCCTAAGTACTTTCTGTGTACTATTAGAAGTCAAGGGCTATAAGAGTTCATCTTATAGCCCAGTTTGACTTTCTTTTGTTACACAACTTGTTTATAATTTAATTAGCATATCACTTATGCCAGTTTCTAAATACGCATTGATCACATCTCTTAAAAGATATGGAGATTTAGGTATTGCATCGATTGTGTCGCCAGCTATATGTGGGGTGAGAGTCACATTTTCTAGCTGTAAAAGAGGATCATCTTTTTGAATTGGTTCTTCCCAGATGACATCTAATGCCGCACCTGCAATTTTCTTTTCTTGAAGTGCTTTGATCAATGCGTCTTTTTCTAATACTGCCGCTCTTGCCGTGTTGATTAAGTAAGCACTTGGTTTCATCAACGAGATCAACTGCTCATTCACTAAGTTTTTTGTTTCAGGACTTGCCCGTAAATGCAACGATACAACATCCGCTTCTGAGAATGTCTCCTCAAGTCCTCTGAATTCAATTGCTAATCCCTCTTGTCTGATTTTCTCTTGATCAATAAACGGATCGTACGCAATTACTGAAATACCTAAGTGATTCAGACGTTTGGCAACAAGTTTGCCAATATAGCCTAATCCAATCAGGCCCACTGTCAAATGATTCAATGTGGTTTTATATGGGTCGTTGGGAAATGATTTCGACCACTTGCCATTCATGACATCTCGATGGCCTCTGGCAATGTTGCGGGTTTCCGCGTAAATCAACCCTACGGTAAAATCTGCTACAGGCTCAGCATTTCTTATCACGTGAAGTAAAGGAATATTTCTGCTTTTAATCTCCTCCAGTGCGACATGTTCTAATCCGCCCCGACAGGTACCGATTAATTTTAAGCAAGACGCATGATCAAGCATTTCTTTCGAGATCGGAGCGATATGAACAAATAGATAGTCTGCATCCCTCATTGACTCAACCAGTCCTTCAGGAATCTCTACAGCCTCAGGTCCACCTTTTTCAATCAGTAAAATCTTTTCCTGAAATTGTTCTTTTGTTAAATCCGAGTACCATTCAAACCGCTCAACTTGGATAGAATCTCCTAAATTCATTTGATAGGCCGCTTCTTCTAATGTCTTACTTGCTACCAACCGATCACCAACCACAATCACTTTCGTCATCAAGTTGCCCCCTCATTTAACGTTATTTGTACATTTGATTCTAACTCTGCTTGCTTCTCTAAATAATTATGGATAACCTCTCTCTTCGTTCTTACAAAGAAGTACATGCCGATATAAACTATCACTGACAAGCCGATCAAAAATGGATTCTGAGTTAAAAAAATCAAGAAAAGACCACCCATAATATGGTTTGTCATTACTGCAAAACTACAGATCAATAACGCACCTTCAGGAAGGTTTACACCGACTTCCATGGCAACTTCAGTAAAAATAGGCGCAACAGCTGTAATCATATACAAACCGCCGATACACCAAATTGTTCCAGAAATCAACGATTTAAAAATATTGCCATTTGAAATACAAATAATCAACTCGATCATATAAGGGATCGCAATCAGATCGACCATCGGTAACGTTTCGTTTCCTGGTAAAATGATTGCTAAAATCAAGACGATCGGCATAAGCAGCATTCCTGTTAACAAAGTAGACGTTTCACCATAACCAGCGGCATCATTGATTGCAAGAAACCAAACACGATTTTTGCCTCCACTTTTTGCAGTTTTTTTCGAAGCGTCCGTGATGGTCGTAAACGCTGAAGCAAATATACCCGCAATTTTTGGAAAGATCGCCATGATAGCAGCCGTTGCGATACCGACAGTGGCAATTTCTCCCCAACCTTCAAGTGTATTCAACCGCATAAAGTTTCCTGCTAATCCCAACAGAGAACCAAGTACGAGTCCTAATGAAGTCGGTTCACCTAAAAATCCTAGTTTTTCTTGGATTTTTTCTGGATTCCATTGTACCTTATTAGCTCCCAACTTCGTTAATATCCAATCGATGCCAATTGCTAAAGGAACTGAGCAAATATGGTGTGGTGCGGTGATCGTGCAGCTTGGATAACCATAATACGTCGACCATCTTTTGGCGACGATCTCGGAAAAAACAAAGCAATACAGATTTGAAAGGACCATCAAACCAATTGAGAGCCATAAATTTCCCGTTGCGATGTAAAGCATCGAGCCCCAAAGCATAAAGGAATAATTATTCCATAAATCAGAAGGCATGAAAATATTGGTAAATTTCAAAACGAATAAAATGAGCTGCATAAGCAATCCCAAACCTAAGAAAATCATCCCAACTTGTGTAGAATAGGCAACAACACTCGTAGCCTGCCAACCAGTATCTAAAATCCTTAAGTTTACCCCTGTTTCTGCTACCATTCTTTGTACGACTGGCGTAACGATCGGCGAATATGCGCCGATAATCATATTGAATCCGGTTAAGCCGATCCCTGCATTCAGTGCTGCGTTAAACGCTTTTTTGGGTTTTACTTTCATCACTAAAGCAATAAAGAAAATAATCACTGGAACGACGATTGCAGCCCCAAACGAATCCATAATATTCGATAAAATCTCTAACAAAGGTTCCCCCTCCTCTTCTTAGTTCTCTCGAATTACCCAGCAATCGCTGCAACTGTTTTTAGCAGCTCCTCATAGAATTCTTCTTCCCCCATACCTGTCAACAATCCTACAGAATTGATCGTTGGAATCTCATATTTTCCTTTCAAAGGACTTGTATGGACAATCACATCCCATTGACCTGAAGCCAATTCCCCATCAACTCCCCCTGGATTGACTTCTACCGTTTTTGCCTTATAACCATTTTCTTCTAAAAAGTCTTTAACTTTGCCCGCAACCATCGAACTTGTAACAGTTCCCGAACCACATACTGAAATGACATTGACCTTCTTCATAATTCGTTCCTCCTTTTTATTTTCTTTCGTTTAAGATGCCAGCTTTAGGCGTTACACCAAAGCGATCGGCTAGATCCCAAAGTTGTTGATCCGTAATCTTTTGAACGATTCCTGTTGGTGCAGCGATTGCTCGCATATAGATATCAGCTGCTTTTTCAGCAGTTTCAACCAATCCAAAGGCATCGTCCATGGATTGTCCGGCACCCATAATACCGTGGTGCGGCCAAACCACGATTCGTGAGTATGCCATTTTCTCTGCAGAAGCTTCCCCAAGCGCAACTGTCCCTGCGACCATCCACGGTAAGACAGCAACTCCATCTGGAAAAACGACTAAACATTCTGTGATCATTTCCCACAATGTCTTAGTAAAGCGATTTTCATCTAAATCATGAACAAAAGTCATCGCCGAAATAGCAATTGAATGGGTGTGTAGAATCACTCGATGTTCCGAATCTTGACGAAGACGCACTGCGTGACACTTAAGATGAGAAGCAAGTTCACTCGTAGGAATCCCGCCCGTTTCAAGTCCCCACAAAACTTGATAGTGCTTCCCTTCTTTATCGATTTTTAAAATGACCAAATTATCTGCTGGATTTTGCCAAACATTTTTAAAATATTTACCTGATCCTGAGACTAAAAAGATCATACCTGCCAGTTCAGGAATTTCAAAACCCAATGCCGCTTCATAAACCACTCGATTCGTATCAAGGTAAAACTGAACTTCCTCTTCATCTATACGATAACTGATGTTCCCGCCATTTCTTTCTGCCCACCCGTTGTTCCACAAGTTCCTTGTTGCTTCACACATTTCCTTGATAAACGGTGCTTCATAAATATTGTGGATTTTCATCATTACTTCTCTCCTATCTATTTTTAAAATATTGTGTAACTAATTGATACATTTCATCTGCAGTGATATCTTGAGACAGCTTGTTCATAGTGCTCTCATCAGTGAACATCGCCATTAAATTCTTTAACAAAACTAATTGCTGATCACCTTTATCAAATCCTAAAACAAAAATATAACGAACTTGTACATATTCATCACACGAGCCCATCTGTCCAAACTCAATGGGTGTTTTTAGCTTTGTTAAATAAATAAACGGTTTTTTGATATGTTGTGGTTCCGTATGAGGTATTGCAATTCCCATAAATTGGGTCTTTAATCCCGTTGGGTAATCTTTTTCTCTATTGGTGATCGCCAACAAGAAACTATCTTGAACATATCCTTGTTCTTTTAGCTTTTGAAAGATGCAGGTAAAGTATTCTTCTTGATTCCCATTGGTTTCAATCACATCTGTCAATTTTGTGTCAAAGAATTCTTCCATAACTCTCATATTCCTCCTTTCCATTGCGACTGTATTTATAGTTTAAGGTATTTCACAAACTTTTTGTTATCGCTTTCATCACAATTTTTATTTTTATATGAAAAAAAATTGGGTTACTAGAGATAATTCAATGTTTCAGCAAATACTCTTGACTCGATGTGATTAAAGCAAATCTGTTTCCTGTTTTCACGTGAAACAAAAAAACCTAACCAACCAGCAGGATCGCTGTTTGATTAGGAAAGAGGCACTGCTTTATTGTTCGGTCAACCACGTGCGCGAGCGTTCGACTTCTTCATACGTTAACTGATGACTTGGGGTCCAAACGGTTGAAAGGACTGCACCCCGGGAGGTGAAGATCTCTTGGACGTAAGCACTGTCGGCTAGGGAAACGATCGGGTCGTTTCTGCCAAAACTCAGAAACACATGAGTGTCAGGCAAGGAATTCGTCGGTAAATTCTCGACTGGATACATGGCGTGGTAGAGGATCGCTTTTTTGAAGTGGTCGCTATCATTTAGTAATAAGCGAATGGCAATGTTGGCGCCGTTGGAATAACCCACCAGTACCACTTGGGCTAATGAAAAGTTGTATTCTTTGGCGGCTTGCCGAATGAAATCGGCTAATTCGTCGCCGCGAAGTGCTAAGTCGACTTCATCATACACCCCTTCAGCTAGACGTTTGAAGTAACGAGGCATGCCGTTTTCTAAAACGTTCCCGCGAATACCTAATAGTGATGCTTGGGGATCAAGGGCTTTGCCTACTTCCAGCAACGACTGTTCGTCGCCACCAGTGCCGTGGAGCAGCACCAAAACTGGTGCGTCGGCTGCTCCTTGTTGGTAGATTGCTTTCATCGAAGTTCCTCCTTTAACTTGGTCGTTTGATATCGAAAATCTCCCCAATCGTTGCGTAAGAATTTCCCGCTAGCCGGCTGACTGCTTGTAAGGCATGGGGATCGATCTTGCCGTCTTGATAGACATGCTCTGCAATCTGGTAGCCGACGACTTCCAACAATAAGAGATCGGCAGTGGTCTGCTGGTCTTTTTTGATGGGTACGTGCTGATGCAGAATCGTTTCTAAGCGTACACTGGCTTCTTTCAAGCCAGGAACGGCAATCGTTTTCGATGTCGTTGTGGTAAACCCAGAAACCGTCAACTCGCTTTGGTCTGCGGGCAATAATGCCGCGGTTTTATTGGCCTCTTGGACATTTGTTTGATCCAAAATATGCACGACGGCTTCTTTCGTCGCCAACAGATTGCGGGCGGTGTCTTTCAGTTCCCCCTCTTTGCGCTGGATAGCCAACGAGAGGATCACGGGTTCTGAGCTGACGATGTTAAAAAAACTGAATGGGGCGATGTTGACGATACCATCGGCTGATTGCGTATTGACCACTGCCACTGGTCGTGGAATGATGGAGCCAATCAGTAGCTTATAATTTTCTCGTTGGGTCAAATCCTTGGGATCTAAATAGTGCATACAGCGTCTCCTTTTTTCTAAACCGATAAGTCTGGCAAGCGATCCTTGATCTCTACACGGCGGCTTTCAAATTGGGCTGGCAGCATCAACTGCTGTCCTAACGTTTCTAATGGTTCATCAACTAAAAAGCCTGGGGTTTCTGTTGCGATCTCAAAGACGATGTTGCCCCTTTCTTGGAAATAGACGGCTTTGAAATAGTTGCGGTCTTTGATTTCAGTGACTCCGTATCTTTGATCGTACAAGTACTCTTGCCACTCTTTTTGCACTGCTTCCGTTGGCACAGACCACGCGATGTGATGGACGGTGCCAACACCCCAGCGTCCTGCTGGCAGTGCTTCATGAGGCACGACGATCTCATGAGCGAGGGTGCCTGCGGTATGAAGATGGGTGCTTTTCTCTGTTTTGTTAAAAATGTTTAGTCCTAGATCATCTGCCAACGTTTGAATGGTCGCTTCTGGTTGTGCCGAAAGCAAGACGGCCCCATGAAAGCCTAAAATCGCTGGTGTTTCTGCCGACTCTTCGGCTTCGACTAACGCCAAAGACAGGTCATGCTGATCATGAAGTTCTAAAGTTGGCCGGTCAAACAATGTACTTTCTTGGACAGTTACTTGATGTTTCGCCAAATGTTCTTGCCAATAGGCACTGCTGCCTTTAGGAATACGAAACGCGATCGTGCCGACTTGTCCGCTTCCTACTCGTCCAGGATGGGCATTTGCCCAAGGGAAGAAAGTGATGATGGTCCCATTTTCTAACGCTTGATTGCTGTAATAAAGATGATACGTGTAAGGATCATCAAAATTGACGGTTTGTTTGACGAGGCGCAACCCCAACACGTCACGGTAAAAGGCAACGTTCGTTTGCGGATCGCCTACGATGGCTGAAATATGGTGGATCTGTTGAATGGGTTGCATACTATGTGCCTCCTTAGGCGCGTTTTGTATTGAAGGGTTTGATGACTCCTTCGATGTATTCACGGCGATTTTCTAAAAATGGTGCCAATGATAAGGATTCACCCAATGTTTCATACGGCTCATCCCCCATAAACCCTGGTTCATCTGTCGCTAGTTCAAAAAGAATATGGCCGATGCGCACATACAACGATTCAAAATAGTAGCGATCGACATAGCCAGAGTTGGCCAATCCCAAGTTATCAAAGACTTCTTGCCAGACTGCTAATGAGTCATGGTGGGCTAAGCGAAAAGCCACATGATGCACTTCGCCGTCCCCTTGTTGTGCTTGTGGGCTCGTGGTATCTTCCACTAAAACGATTTGGGCGCCATTGCCGCCTTCACCGACTTCTAGCAAATAGCGATTGTCTACTTGATCAATGGTTTTGAAATCAAAGACGGATTCCAGTAGTCCTTTGAAATCTGCCAAATAAGAAACAGACATTTCAACAGGACCTAAGCCGTAAATCTCAAATTCAGTAGGAACGGGTCCTTTTTTCCAAGGGATACCAGCTTTCACGCCAGTATTGTGTTCATCAGAGATCAGTTGATAGGCTTGCGTATCAAAATCCCAAAAGCGCAACACTTTTTTCCCAAATTCGGTAGTGATTGCCTCGTGTTTTACCTCAAATTCATCAAAGCGTGCGGCATAATAATCAAGGGCTGCGTCACTGGGCACTCGGAAACTGGTACGGGTGATCGAGTTGGTTCCTTTGCTACCACGAGCGGTATTGGGAAAATCAAAGAACGTCATGGTCGTTCCCGGTGTCCCTAAATCATCCGCAAAGTAAGTATGGTACGTATAGATGTCATCTTGATTGACGGTTTTTTTCACTAAACGCATCCCTAACACATCTGTAAAGAAATGGTAATTCCGTTCCACATCACTTGTCATAGCCGTCACATGGTGTACCCCTAATAATTGGTCTTGTTTTCTCATTTTCTTTTCCTCATTTCTGATCGTAAGTTATTTTTCGTAAAATTGTTTTTAATTGTTGCAATTCTTCACTGCTGAGTTCGGAAAAACTCGCCGCAATCTTTTGTGCATGACTGGGAAAAATTTTCTCCATCAACGCCCTGCCTGCTTCCGTAATACTGACGTATGTTACCCGTTGATCTTCTTGGCTAGGTTCCCGTTGCACGCAGCCTTTTTTGACTAATTGATCGACCACGTAGGTTGTGGAGCTGCTGGCGATCAAGATTTTTTCCTTGATGGCCTGCGTCGTATGGGTGCCTTTATGGTAAAGCAATTCCAGTACGGAAAACTCTGTGATATTTAAGCCATAACAACGGACATCTTTTTTTGCCACTTGTTCCAAACGACTCGCCGTACGCAGCAAACCGATGTATGCTTTGAGCGCTTCTTCTTGATGCACCATTTTCCTCACCTCTTTATTTCGAATTCGAGATAATCGTAACTTACTTTTTGTAAGTTGTAAAAGGATATGCTTTGGTTATTTAAGAAAATCATTCAATGCTTATTTTTTAGAGATAAAGAACACTTAGACACTAACGAAGGTCCCGCCTTTTTTCTATGAACCCGCCACATCTAAGAAAAAAAGCGGAACTTATGAAAGGTTCCATAAGTTCCGCTAAATATATATTTTACTGAAGAGGATTCGACCCATTCCATGTACCGATCAATGAAGCGCTGATTCCGACGCATACTTGTCCTTTTTAGATCATTGTGGTCGGCTGCACCTGCTTTTCCAAAGCCAGCAGCCACTTTTTGCGTTCGACACCGCCGCCATAGCCGCCGATGCTGCCATCGCTATTGATGACGCGGTGGCATGGAACGATCAACGCCAATTGGTTTTTTCCGTTGGCATTGGCAACAGCTCGGGTAGCTTTTTCATTGCCGATTCGCTGTGCCAATTGTTTGTACGAGTATGTTTCTCCAATCTTCATTTCCAACAGCTGCTGCCAGACGGCTTTTTGAAAATCAGAGCCGATCAATGCGATGGGTACCGTGAAGGCAGTTCGATTCCCTGCAAAATATTCCGTCAGTTCTTGCTTGAGTTGCTGAATGATTGCTGTTTGCTGAGGAATGATCACTGCATTCAAACGGCTTCTCAAAACAGCAATCTCCGTTTCTAGCCCTCTGCGATCCACGAATTCTAACAAGTAAAGCTGCTGCTGGTCGCTGATCGCCAACATCGACCCCAACTTGGTCTCAAGCCAAGCAGAAGAAAGAATCGTTTTTTCGCGGCTGTTGGAAGGCAACTCCCCCATAATCCGAGAAAACGCATCTCGAAAGCCGTTGCCAGAATCGAAACCGGCTTCTAATTGCGCTTGGATCAGCGGTTCTCCTTCACGAATCTGCTTAAACGCTAATCCTAAGCGGCGTGCACGGGAGTATTCGATAAAGGTCATGCCAAAATATTTTTTGAATTGTCGTCGTGCGGTATTGGGATGGATCGCTAGTGCTTCAAAATCTTTGTCGGTCCACTTTTTCTCTGGGTTACTCTCCACGGCTTCCACCAGGCTTTTCACGTCAGGGGATAAGTGGCTAGGCGAGCTGAGCGGGCGACATCGTTTGCAGGGACGATACGCCGCCAGCAGCGCTTCTTGTGCCGTCTGAAAAAACTCGCAATTTTTTTTGAGCGGTTTTTTCGCTGGGCAGGTGGGACGGCAAAAGACGCCGGTGGTTTTTACCCCAACGTAAAAAATCCCTTCATATTGGGAATTTTTTTCAATCAGCATGTCGTAATAGTGGTCCCGTTGTCGGCTATCTTCAATCATCTTGCGCATCCCTCCCTCTTTTCTACACTTACAAAAATACTTCGTGCCTGTCCAAACACACGATCAACCAATGCAGCAGTCTGCAATGGCAGTTCGAAAATTTGCCCACATCCTTCTGATGACATACGATCACCCTTTCCTCTGAATGACCTTAGTGTACAAAAAAAGGACTTGGCTCATCCCATAAAAATTAACACCAATTTTTCAGGAAATGAAACACATCATTTAAGACGTGTATTTTCTGCGATACCCTCTATCCTATCTACGAACTGATCAATTTGAATAAGCGTTTTTTCTAAGTTATTCTTAATTTTACTTACTATCTTTTCTCTACCCTCTTCAGCAACAATTATAAAAATATCTTCTACAAACTTGTTATTGATACCAGCAATTTTCCAATTCCCTGTTCCCCACCACTCCCAAGTATCTTTTCTTTTTCTACCACCATCTACTTCTGTAAGAATACGCTCTAATCTTTGACGTCCATCAGGATCAATTTTGCCTGTAAATGCTATCTTAATTCTTCCAGAAATAGATTCAGATTTATTGTACAATTCAATACCGTAAGGTTTGTGGTTATTCCATCCACCGGGGAAATTTTCTGGCAAGTCTGGAAACAATTGATTCAGCCTCTTTGTTTGGAATCGAATCATTGTTTTGCTAGTAGAAATAATCTTTATTTCCTCATTCTTTTCGTTAGCTAATTCCGCCAAGGCCTCAACATATAATTCACTCATCAAACTTAAATTATCAGGGCGGTTTTCAAAAATTAAATCTAATGCATCTTGATGTTCTGCATATATTTTCCGACATATCTCTCTAAGTTTTTCATCCACTAAAAGATCACTCCTTAATACGTTTAAATAATCATTTATTATGTAGCTTATTTTTGATTCTAGCTGATTCAGCTTTAATAATCGCTCCAAAATAAGTGCGATATCATAGTAAGAAACTATACACCATTCTTCGTCAGAAGGCTCTATTCCTTCTGGAGTTAAAAAAACAAAAATCCGATTATATTCTTTATAGTTTTCTTCTACATAGCTCTTATATTTATTTAATTGATGTTTTGATTCGAGTGATATCGTTTTATTTTCTATACACAATACCATCTTATTCTTTTGTGATATCAAAAGAAGATCGATATCCTTATGCTCACGAAATATCTCTATATCTTCATAATCCGCTAACACAATATCAAAATAATCTAATCCAATAAAATCATACTGGTCCATTTTTAAACATATTTTTAAAAATGATTTCAGAAAATAGTCCTTCATTCCATGACCTTCTTTTGGATTAAACAAGTAAGCTAAAAAGTTACTATGTCGAATTTCTGTTCGAGATAACTTTAATATCTGAAAAATGTTTTCTTCTTTTAACCAGGGAGCTAGTTGATCACTTATCATGTCAAAATCTTTCAACAGATAATAAAGTTTTTCTTTATCGGTATTCTTCACATCGTTCACTTTCTTCCCACAATTTTTTTCCACAAAGTTTATTCAACCACTGTCAGACTAAAAATACAATGAGTATTTGGTTTACAAACAGTAGTAGTTATATACAAAAAAGCTTAGAGCGACAAATCCGTCTAAGCTTTAATTCAAATATCTTCTAACCAAAAAGTTTTTCTTTTTTCCGCAAGACTCGCTCCAAACGGGGGCGATTGTAGCGTTGGATCATGATGAATGGGCAGTTGGCCAATAACGCATAGACGATCATCACCCAGCCCGCCCACGCAGGATTCCAGAGGAAAAAGAACGGTGCTGGAACCATCAGCAGCCAATGGGTCAGCTCTGCTCGGCGTGTCTCAATGACGAATTTTTCCAGATAGTCCTTTTGCTGTTGAGCCAAGCGGGATTTGTCAAAGCCTTTTTTGGCAATCACAGTGCCGTCGGGCAATTTGTCTTTCCACTGACGAATACGAAACACCTCCGACCAGATCCTACCGCCTTTTTCAAAGGCAAAAGAACGGAACCAATTGGCATGACGTTCAAAAAAGGCATCGCTGACTTTGCGCAAGCCAAAGGAGATGCCTAGATGAAACAGCAGCCAAGCCAAGCTATCTGTAATGAGCAAGAGCAGTGGAGATAAGGTGATCAGCGGCATGTGCATCGCCTCCTATAAATTGATTTTGCGTCCTTTCCAGGTCACGGATTTCAACAAATGGGTTTGGATCCACGACCAACTAAATAAGCCTAGGAAAAAAAGAAAGTAACATGGGAAAAAAAGCAGCAGAATTCGGTTGAAGTTGCCGACACGGCGGGCAAAGCACAGGGTTTGTCCAAAATAAGCAGCATAAAAAAGCAGGCCGAGCCAAAGCGGTTCCATCAGAAATGGTGCCGCCAGTACCCCAATGCCGCCGCTGATCCACAAGATGACGCCCGCCATAATCAAAGGGTGAGTGGATTGCGAAGCAGTGGCAAAGTCCTTCGTCCAGCCTTGAACAAGTTGACGAACACCCGCTGGATACATCCGAAAGGCCAACAGGTCTTTTCCACCATACAAGGCGATCGGCAAGCGTTTTTTCTTAAAGCGTCTCGCTAATGCTAGATCATCTAAGATTCCTTGCGGCATGTCCTGATGTCCATTGGCTTGAAGGTACGCAGTTTTGCTGCACAAAATACACGGACCAAAGGCGCCGCCAGCTGAGAGTTTTTCGCCTACGATGGAAAAGCGGTTCAACCCGACAGGTAAGACGACATTAAAGACGGCAGACAGTTGTTCATACAGGCGCTTCGTTTGATGATAGGGCTGCACCGAGAGCAGTCCTTGTCCCGATCGCTCCTCATACGCAGCGAAAAGACGCTCTAAGCCATCTTCTGCTAGAAAGAAGGTATCGGCATCCAAAAATAATAGATACTTGCCCACCGCTTGTGAGGCGCCTAACCAACAAGCCGCCGCTTTTCCAGCAGAATCAGCAGCGGTTTGCAAGACCGTCGCACCGAAGCCCTTGGCACAGGCGATCGTCTCGTCTTCCGATCCGTCATCAACCACCAAAATCTCCACAGGATGAAGGGTTTGCTGCTGCAAGGACGCCAACAATTGCGGCAAATTTTCTGCTTCATTGCGGGCGGGGATGATGATCGACAGTTCTCCCCTCTCCGTCAAGTCTTTGGATGCGGCTGTCTCCTTGCGGGTGGGTATCGTCGGCAGGCGGAAAAAAATCAGCCAGCCTGCCAGCCAAGCAACGCAAATACCAGCGAGCAGCAGGTACACAGTCATCATCCTTTCTTGTCTTAGTGTTCTCTTTTGGTGATCATCTCACTGACTTGCTGGCCACTGAGGGTCACCATCGGCATGCCGGCACCTGGATTGACCGTACCGCCAACGAAGTATAGATTGTCGTAGCGTTCGCTGTGTTTCGGGTGTTTAAAGCCATGATTTTTCTTGCGGTTAGAGACCGTGCCGTAGATGGCGCCACGATGTGACAAATAATTCTTTTGGATGTCTTCGGGTGTCCAGCGGTCTTCATACACGATGTGCTTACGTAGATCCGTTAAGCCCATGTTTTCCAGCTTGATCAAGATCCGTTCACGAAAGGCATCGTATTCCGCTTCCGTAAAGGGCTTATCCTGCAAATAAGGGATATGAGGCAAGATTTTGATGTTCTCATGCCCTGCCACTGTTTGCGAAGGATCGGTTTTGTTGGCATTGACCAAATAGATTGTTGGATCTTCTGGCAGCTGATGCTGATGGAAATTTTGATCAAAGTTTTCTTTTGAGGCATTTGAAAAGAAAAAGTTATGATGCGCCAATTGCGGATAGGAGGTTTTGACCCCTAAGTGCAAGACAAAACCCGAACTTGCTGGTTCAAATTTTTCTTCCAGTCTTTGAGTAAAGGTCGGCGCTTCTTCTAACAGCTCTTCATAGGCCGGGATCACTTCCATGTTGGAAACAAAATAGTCGGCTTCGATCAACGTGCCATCATCCAAACGAGCGGCACGGATCTGTTCCTGTTCAACGATCAATTTTTCCACTTTGTGTCCCGTGTAGAAGGTCACACCGATCTCTTTTGCTAAGCGAACGATGCCTTCGGCTAAACGGTGCATCCCGCCTGGCACGTACCAGACACCTTGGGCATGCTGCATATAGATCATCATGTTCAAGACGGCTGGAGCGTCATAAGGAGATGAGCCGACATACTTGATAAAATAGCTCAGCATGTCTTGCAGCTGCGGATTGCTGACACGTTTTTGAATGGCATCATGCATCGAAGAGAAATAATCAAAGCCTTTCAGCGCTTTGATAACGCCATGATACTTCAAGATTTCTTTCGTGGTATCTAAGCCTTTCTCAAAATAGCCTTTTTCTGTGATTGCATAAATCTTTTGCGCATAGTCCAAAAAGTCTTGGTACTCGGCCATGTCTTTTTCCGACAAGTGCGGGTTTTCCTTTGCCATACGTGCAAGATCGCCATAGAGATCGATCTTGGTGCCGTCAGGAAAAAAGGAGCGCCATTCCAATGGCAATCGGCGAATCGCAACATAATCCGCCATATCGCGATTGCTGCCAGTAAATAATTTTTCGAAAATCTGCGGCATCGTCAAAATCGAAGGACCTAAGTCAAAGCCGAAGCCGTTTGTTTCCAGTCGGTTCAACTTGCCGCCTAAGTGGTGATTTTTTTCATATAATGATACATCAAAGCCATTTTGGGCTAATGAGACCGCCGCTGATAGACCACCAAGTCCGCCGCCGATCACTACAACTGTTTTTTTCTCTTTCATTGAATTGCTCCTCGTTTGCTTTAATGAACGACCCTATTTAGCCAAACCTTCTCGTCAAAACAGACGGTTGCGTCTCACTGCAACTGCGTGTCTTGGCACTGTTTTGGCATTGGCAGCTTGAATCAAAGGATCGTTTTTCTAGATAATTCTATAGTATCACACCTTTGAAAAAATGACGGGGATGAGCCTATTGGTCAACTGATGCAGCTTTGTCTGCGACCATGATTTCAGCAAATGAAAAAACAACCTGCTGGCAAAAAATGGAAACCCAGCAATTTCGCCCAATTCGGAAATATTCTTTTTATAACAAAAATTATCAGAATATTTGAACATTTTTGACGTTAATACCAGCGAAAAACAATTCTTCGTATGGTTACGAAAAAACGCGTTTGAGCCAATTTGGAATATCCTGTACATTGAATATAGCGAAAGTCCTTCCCCCAATCCTTTTAAAAAAACAAACGGACCTTCTCAGTAAGACATTGCTTAACAGTGACTGTTTTTGATAATGACACGTATTGTCGCTTTTTCCTAACACTTATAAGGAGTATTGATATGAACTTAAAAACGATCCAATCAGCCGAAGAATATTTAAACTTTTTTGACGAAGAATTTATCCACTCGCCCTGTTCTTATACCCATCCGAAAATCTTTAATTTTTATCTCTCTTTGCGCCAACGATTTTTGGCGGTCTATGAACAAGACGAGGGTACTTTTTTCGAAAAAATGTCGTTGCTATTAGATATCGACGCACAGCTGCAAATACTAAAAGAACTTTATGTTTTAAAAATTTCTTCTTTAAACGAGTATGCGGAAGAAGAGATCATTCAGCTGACGGTCAAAGACAAAACCTGTTTCTATCGGGAATTGACCGGTCTTCAGCTAAACCAAAAGGCGCCTTGGAGTTTGATTTACTTAAGTGAAGCTCAATGAGTTCGCCCACATCGACCGATTGAATTGAAAACCGCTGGTTCCAAAGGCTTGCATCCGTACCTGATGCACTCCCCACTTCCCCTCCCCACACTCCTGCACAGCTGCGGAGAGTCAAGCCATTAAAAAAGAAAGCATCTTTCCTTTTCACTGTTTAAGCGGTGAAGGAAAAATGCTTTCTTTTCATGTAAAAGGCCCTTTCTAGCAGCTCTTTAGGTCAAAACATAATGGGAAACTAGAAGAGGTCTTTTAAGGCAAATTGGCGGGTGACGTTAGGATTGATCCGTTCAAGCAATCGATTCCAGTCAGAAGAAGAAGGGATCGTTTTGAAGACGATGCATTCTACGATATCTCGAAATTCGGTCGCATGCTCGGCATAGTTCGTCACTAGCAGATCGATGGTGTTTTGTTCCAAATACTGAGCATTGACTTCCCCTGAGTCAGGATAAAAGACTTGATGAGATCGGCTAAAATAGCGGTTAGACCAGCCTTCAATGTACTGAACGATATTGTTATTTCCTTCGAAGATAAAGGCGATATTTTTTCGGGGAAACCAATGACGTTCTCGAACAGACTCGATATAAATCACTAAGTTTGCACAAAAATCCGTCAGATACTCTTCAGAATAAAGGTTGTGGTACTCGCGACTATTTTCTAAAAACTCTCGGTAAGCAGCAAACTCCTTAGGAAAGGTTTTCTTAATAAACGCATTCACATCATAGATATTGCGATTGGCAGACGTGGATAGGCACTCCTTCAATTTGGCAGAGGTAAAAAAGGATTCAATCAGAATCTCATCCTCTTTGGGCTTTTTCGACGATACATTCAGCATCTGATAAAAATCGTTGGTCAACGTGCGGATCTCTGTCCAATGATTATACGAAAGACAAAACTTTTGTTCGACGATCACATTTTGCAGTTTTTTCTTTGTGATAATACTAACAAACAAGAAGATAAGTTC
This sequence comes from Enterococcus sp. DIV0421, assembly GCF_051713745.1. Taxonomy (NCBI): domain Bacteria; kingdom Bacillati; phylum Bacillota; class Bacilli; order Lactobacillales; family Enterococcaceae; genus Enterococcus; species Enterococcus sp. DIV0421. Next base: position 1,733,063 of record NZ_JBIOQM010000001.1, on the reverse strand, counting down.
ATCGTTCGTCAATCGACATTGAAAGTACTTTTCAATGACCTCATTGATTCGTTGAAAATGCATCAGCTGAATACTGTGTCGCAAGGTGTGGTACAATTCGGCGTTGATTTGCACAGTCTTACCTTGCATAAATCGCTCAAGCGAAATATAGAGCAGATACGTGTATTGTGAAAACGAAACGGTGTGGTAACTATTTTTGTCAAACATCCTGCCGATTTCCGTTACTGCCTGCTGGACCGCAGCTGGCGGAAATACAGTGTGGGGGGTGCTGTCCGTTTCATAAAAAAAGGTACAGAAGAAATTGCGGATATCTGCTTCTTCCCCAACGATATTCACAGGATCTAATGCTAGCTGGAGATCAAAACGTGCCAGTTGTTCATGAATGCGCTGCAAGTACTTCGATAAGGTACTCTTAGATAAAAACAAGCAGTCCGCCCACTCATCGATCGTCTTTAACTCTCCAATAAAAATATTTTCCAATAAAATAAAGAGCGGTTCATTCGCTAAAAGCGAGGCTTTTTTCTTTTCATACTGTGAATAATCAAATAGTTCAAACGAATAGCCTTGATTGGTGGAAGTGATCAGGATCAGCCCACAGAAATACTCGTTGATCTGACTGATGTCTTTGCCAATCGTCCTGGTGGTACTAGTTGTTACTTCAGCCAATTGACTGGCACTGCAAATTTCATTTTTTTCAAATTCACTTAGAATCTGCAGCCATCGGACGGTCGATTTGCTTGTGACAAAACTCAATTGAAAATTTTTCAAACATAAGCTCCTTACTAAAAAATTTCTTTTTTGCGGCTAAATTACGCATGAAAGGCGCCTAAGCAGTCTCATTATATCGGTTTTCATCCTACATAAAAAATCGGTTTTTTCATAGCCTGATGAAAAAAAGCGTTGTTTCCAGACTACTGTTGTATAACAATTATTTTATCGGCTATTGAAAATAGTGCAAGGATTTCGCTTTTGCTTTCCTCAGAGACCACCTAGGGCTGATACGCATCTTGCTTCATGCTTGAAAAAGCTGCTGCGTGAAAAATCGACTATGTTTTCTTTATTTGTCTAAATGTGTCTGACATGATGTTTAAAAGCTGCTCATATTGAGATTCTTGACTTGTTTTTTTCACCTGCACGTTAAAGTCCTGTTCAATAAATTGTTTGGGTATCAACTGATCCATTTCTATTTTTGAAAGCCGCTCAGTACACTCCGCTAGCAGTTGGTAATCCTTTGCGAGTGTTTGCGGCAGCTTGTATGTTTGAGTAAAAAAAGAATAGCGTGCAGTCTGTTGAATCGTTAGTGCCACCTGTTTTTGAATCAAATAGTACAATTTTTCTAATTGCGTATCCGTGACGGATCGTTCATCATTTCGTTCAAATAATTGACAGTAATAGTCTAAAAATTCACTATTAGCCATCACTGTCTCAAAATCCGTTTTATTTATTCTCATAAAATGTTCCCCTCTTTTTCTATTTTATGCATCACTGTTTACGACGTTCTTTTCGTTTGTCAGAAAAAAGAGCAGCTCATTTATCTCTTCTACTTTTTTATGGTTAATCATTTCTTGTTAGTTCTTTTCAACGATCAACACTGATAGAAAAAAGGATTAGACTTATAATTGATGCACTTCCTGATTATTCGCTCCCCTACTTCGTTAGCAAATTTTTATTCGTAGGTGTAACAACTGTAACGATTTTGCTTCTCCGCTCGTCACCAAGAGCATGCGAATCGACCATTTGTGCTGCTTGCTGACCGATCTGCTCACGCCAGTTTATGGATTAGCAACAGTTGCGGTTATGTGAAAATTATAAAGAATCTATGCACGATTTTTTTAAACATTTTTTCGGTTTTCATGAAAAAAAAATTAAAATCGTTGCTCTCGAAAAAAATGACTAGAAAGAAACAAAAAAAAGAAAGCATCTCTGATACTCTCTTTTTTGACTATTCTTATTTTGTTAAAAAAGCGATTGGATCGACCAATTGCGCTTGGCTCAAGCTAGGTGATGCACTGACTTCAAAGTGCAGGTGTGCGCCTGTGCTATTGCCCGTACTACCCATGAGGGCAATCGTTTCTCCTTGTTCCACTTGTTGACCAACCTTCACAAGGTTCTGTTGATTGTGGGCATAGAGTGTCGTCATCCCGTCCTCATGGAGAATCGCTACATAATTCCCCCAAGAAGGATGAACCTCTGAACGGATGACCGTTCCAGATTGACTCGCCAGGATTGGGGTCCCAAACGCTGCAGCAAAGTCAACGCCCCGATGAAAGCTTCCCCAACGTGGGCCAAAAGTAGAAGTGACAACGGCTTTTTCAACAGGAAAAAGATACGTCTCACTTGCGGCCACATCAGGTTTTTTCTGATCATAACGGGTCAACGCATAGGCTTCGATCAAAGCTGTCAGCTTTTGATCATACGTCGTATCTGTGGCATACCGACCAGTCAAATAACGGGCAGCCTCTTGATAAGAAGCCGCTTCTGATTTCCATACGCCTTTATAAAAATCAGACTGCTGCCCGACCCCCTCTTTCAACAAGTGTGCATAGTCCAGCAATGACTCTTTGTAGCCAGTATATTGGCGGAACGTTGCCGTGATCGTATAGTGATTTCCCGTACCATCATCTTCTTGTGTCCGAAAAGCGACACCCTGTCCTTGATAGGTTCCTTTGATACCAAAGAGATTGAAGTACGGCGCCTGACTCAGTCTGCTTTGCCCGCCACCTGACTCTAAAATAGCCTGTGCAATCATGACAGAAGCGTACAAATCATTTTTCAAGCCGATTTCTCGGGCATCTTCACCAATTTCTTGGATAAAATCCCACACTTCTTTTACTGGTGTGACCGTCAAGGTCGTTTCGCTACCTTGCTGCGGTGTCGGATCGGATTGACTTGGCGCGCTCGGTGCTTGGGTACTTGGTGGCATGATCGGTGACACAGCCGCAGGTGTTTCTTGACTTGCATCACTGTTTGCTTCTGGTGTCGGCTTCGTTTCTACAGGTTTTGACGGTTGGGGCTTCTCTGGCTGCGTCTCAGGTTTGGGTGCTTCAGGCTGTGTTGGTTTTTCTGGTTTCGGTGCTGGCGTTGGTTCTTCTGGCTGAGAAGGCTCTGGCTTACTCGGTAGCTCTGGTTCTGGTTCGGGCTCTGGGGTCGGTTGGGGAACTGGGGTTGGTTCTTCGGTTTGCTCTGTTCCCTCCGGCGCTGTCTCAGATCCTTCTGGTACACTTTCTACAGGTACCGATCCTTGCTCAGAATCGGGCACTTGTCCTTCCACTGCTGGAGCGGTTTCTTCGATCGTCCCTGCTGTGCTGCTGTCACTTGCTTGTGCAGCTGTTTCTGATGTTTGGGTAACGGTCGTACTTTCTGATGCAACAACCGCAGCTGAAACTGGCACACCAGCTAAAAGTTGTCCGCAAACCAAAAGAAGCGCTACCCCTTTTTGCGAATGCTTCATAGGCGAAATCCTTTCTCTTTCTTTTTCCTCTTAACAACCTCTATTGAAAAAACATCTTGCCATCCAATTAGTAAATAAATATCAATTCTCTTTTATTATACTACGCTTCGTTTTTTCGACTCAAGCAAATGACTCCCGCCCTAGCAAAAGAGAACGAGCTTTTGGAGAATGGGTCTACTGGTAAAAGATCAGGTTTTGCATCCAACGCATTGTCGATCCTCGGCTTCAGCAGTTTTTTTCTGTTGCCTAAGATCCTCTGGCGTCATCAGAAAAAAACACTGTTGTTCAAATAGGCGGCTGCCCGTTGAACAACAGTGTTTCAATTGTCTCTTCTTGCTCCATTGGCTTTTTATCGAGCGTTGGGACCCTTTCTATTCATGCTTCATTTTTCTCAAGTTTATGTATGATTTTTGGCAATTGGTTTCTCAGGTCCTTGCTATACTTACTCTGAAGAATTGATATTCTTAGAAATTTTCTGCTGGCAGTCAGAGTCTTCAAGGGACTATGACTAAAAACGCCGAACAGTTGAAGGTTTCATTATCTGTGCAAATGATTATGCTATAATTATTGAAACTTATTTTGTTGGAGGCTGACATGAAAACATTTCAATTAAAATTCATGCGAAACCGCACGTTGATTCGCTGGCTGCAATTGTTAAATGAATTTGAGAAAAGTCCCACCCGTACATTGGGAGAACTTGCTGAAGTGACCGAAAGCAGTACCCGTACGTTGATTACTGACATCGCTAGCCTGCGAGAGCACTTTAAAGGGGCGATTGCGATCCATACAGCAAAAATCGGGTACCTTTTTGAAGTAATCGATCAGGATAGGTATCGAAAGCAAAAGCAAGAGTTAGTAAATGATGAACCGATTTTCCAAATTTTAGAGAGTATTTTTTATAATGAGCAGCAGTCACTCCTTGATTGGAGCTTAACGCTTAATATTTCTGAACAAGCACTGATCAGCTATTTCCGAAAAATACAGCCTTTTTTATCCCCTTTCGGTTTAAAAATCAAAACTGACCCCGTCTCTTTGGCAGGTTCTGAGATCGATATCCGGAAATTTTTCTGTCTTTTTTACTACGAATCTGACATTAATGTCCACACGCTATTCCCTTCGATCCATGTCCAAGATGCGGTGATGGAAATCACTGATCTTTTGGAAACGAAGGCCTTACAGAGCTCTTCGTTTTCTTATTTTGCTTATATCCTTTATATTAGCGTAGAGCGCAGCAAACGTGGTTTACTTGCTGCCCCCTCCCCTCAACTCAAGGAGCTGATCAAAAAAAATGATCTGCTGTTTGATTATGAGGCGCTAAAAACCATTATTCGGCGTTATTTTCATTATGAATTCCCTCAAGAAGAAGCCGTCTACCTTTTGACGTGTATCATTTGTCGCCGCAAAATCAACACCGACCTAGCAGCCAGCGAAGCGTTTTGCCCCAATTACAACCAATGGCCAGAGATCAAACAGATCACTGCAGATTTTTACGCACAAAATCGTGGGCATAGTTTGGATGAACAAAAAGACTTGCTTTGGCTAGAATCTTTTTTCATCGTTGTCAAACTCCGTGAATTGTTATCGCCAACGATGAATATCAATATTGACGACCTCAATGACTTTGTCCAAGAAAAGTTTGCCGCAGAATTTGCGAAAAATCGTCAGTTTCTCCTTTCCCACCCGCTTGTAAAAAATCTCTATTCTCTCGATCATTTGGATGATTTTTGTACAAGCCTCACGTTCCATATGGAAGCAATTATTGAAGAAAATTGGGGCAAGCCGCGAATCATTGCCGTTATTTTTGAAGGCAATGAATATGTTTGCGAGCATGCCGAAAGCATTATCCGAAAATATCTAGGGTTTTATCATGAAATGTACTACCCTGATTCAAACGAACTTTCCCATGAGTACTTAAAGGAAAAAAATATCAACTTGCTGATCACCAACTACCCTGAATATGCGACGGAGTATTTGCTGGATGTCGAAAGCGTCTTATTAAAATCGATACCTGATGCTACCGATTGGAATCATCTCTTGAATCGGATCAATCCAAGGATTTTGCGATTAGTTGTACTTGATAATACATGACGATACCAACCATCCGAATAGAAAGAAGCACAAAAAAAGCAGCGAAGCGTTGGCTTCACTGCTTTTTTGCGTTCCATTCGATTCAAGACCACTCTACTGGCGATCAATTATTTTTGCTGCCTGCTGCTTATTCGGCAGCTTCAATATCTTTGGCGATTTTTGCGACATCGATCTCCCGCTGCAAGTAGTCTTGATTGTCGATAGGAAAATGCTGACGAAATTCGGCTAGTTCCATCAATTCGACTTCACCAGCTGCCACTTCAAAGTCTAAGACATGGCCAGCAAATGTCCGATCATCACTAATAAAATGCAGGTGGAAACCAGCAGCCGCAGCGCCGTGGAACAACAGCGGGGTAAAGAATCCGACGATCGTTCCGCTGATATTTTCTGTCTGAAATTCGGGCTGATGCTGGATGATCTCAATGAATTTTGGATATGGTTTTTCTTGCTTTGGGGCAACGCGGACGTGCATCTTGGTAAATACCCCATGGATTTTGACAGCGGAAAACAAATTCGGGCTGACTTCGGTCAGGACGTGGTTTTTCACTTCTTCATCGGTCATTTCTTGGCTAACCTGCAGGTGCTTCGCCGCAGAAAAATCAACGACTGCCGCATAGGGGGTTCCTTCATTGCCTTGGAGCACTCGCACCTTGCCCGACTCGTCTACATGGTAGATTTCACCATCTAAAATAATCACTTCACCATTGGAGCCAGCCAATGTACCGATCCCAAAATCGCCATATTCAAGCATTTTGCCGATTTGCTCCGTGCCATCCATTAAATCCTGCATCAACCCACCTAGGGTGCCATGCTGATATAAATAACTTTTGTTTTTCACTTTCATCTTGCTGCTCCTTTGGTCTTAATAAAATTGATCAGGTAGGATCGTTTTGCCCAGATCGGCATTATCTGAATAATCCACAGGGATATCAATGATCACTGGACCATTCGTTGCAAAGCCTTCTTCGATGGCTGCCATCAATTCTTGTTTAGTGGTTGCCCGTAAACCTTTGGCACCAAATGCTTCGGCATATTTTACGAAATCAACGGGTCCAAAATCAACCCCAGAAGCACGATCATATTTCATTTCTTCTTGGAATTTCACCATATTGTAGGTACCGTCATTCCAAATCAAGTGAATGATGTTTTGTTTCAAACGGACAGCTGTTTCTAACTCTTGGGCAGAAAACAAGAAACCGCCATCGCCAGATACAGAGATCACTTGAGTATTTGGTCGCACGAGCGCTGCAGCAATCGCCCATGGCAAAGCGACCCCTAAGGTCTGCATGCCATTACTAAAGAGCAGATGCCGTGGCTCATAACTACGGAAATGACGGGCCATCCAAATGTAGTGGCTGCCGACATCCACCGTTACCGTCATATCGTCGGTCACTTCTTGTTGCAAAGCATCAATGATTTCCAGGGGATGCAAGGTATTGTTGCTGCCTTCGACATCCGCTAGTTTTTCATTGAGTTTGGTTTGCAGCGTCGTTAAATAGTTTTGAGCGTCTTCGGTCAAGTGATACTGATCGATGGCTTTTGATAGTTGTTCAATAATTTTCGCGATACTGCCCATCAGTTCAACTTCTGGCTGCATAAATGGATCGATCTCCATCGGTACTTCATCGATGACGATCACGCGGGCATCTTTTTCCGCATTCCAGTTGCGAGCTTCGTATTCGATCGGGTCGTACCCTACAGCAATCACTAAGTCGCTGCGTTTCAACAGCATATCACCCGGCTGATTGCGGAATAAGCCGACGCGGCCAAAGAAATGCTCTTCTAATTCACGAGAAATGATCCCAGCGCCTTGGAAGGTCTCTACGACGGGCAACCCAGTTTTTGCAACTAACTGACGAATCGCTTGTGTTTCTTTCACGCCTGAAGCCCGCATCCCTAAGAGTAAGACAGGCAGTTTGGCTTCTTTGATCCGATCGACGAGTGCCTGGATATCTTCTGCATCGGCACTGCCTAATTTAGGCGAAGATAGTGGTTTGATCGCTACCCCTTGAACGGTTCCATCTGTCACATCTTGAGGAATGGATAAAAAGCTCGCCCCTTTTTTCGCTGTTTTTGCGATGCGAAAGGCGTTGGCAATACTTTCAGAAAGGGTTTCAGGATCTTGGACTTCACTGCTGAATTTCGTGATCGGCGCAAACAACGCCGCGTTATTCATGCTTTGGTGGGTCAATTTTGAAAGGTCAGAACGCTTCACTTGGCCTGCTAGTGCCAAGACGGGATCACCTTCGACAGTTGCCGTGACCAACCCAGTTGCTAAATTACTGGCTCCTGGTCCGCTTGTTGCAATGACGACTCCTGGCTCTCCTGTCAGGCGACCGATTGCTTGTGCCATAAAGGCCGCGTTTTGTTCATGTCGTGCCAAGATCAACTCTGGTCCTCGATCACTCAACACATCAAACACGCCATCGATTTTTGCACCGGGAATCCCAAAGATATAAGGCACCCGATGGTTTTCTAAACTTTCAACAATGATTTCTGATCCTTTTGCACTCACTGTATTACCTCTTTTCAAAAACTGTATTAATCACAATACATATAATAGCACTTTTTATTTATTTATCAACGAAAAACACTTATTATAATCTGTATTATAAAAGCGAGTTTTTTTAGAGAGCGTTTGCATCTGCTTCAGACTGCAGGTGTACGTCTTTCAATTTTTCCGACAAAAAAAGGAGTGGATCGCTCCACTCCATACATCCTTTTCTGTATCAGAACACCGCTTAAAAAGAATCTGCTTTCGTCGGTTTCTTATTCTGCAGGGACATTTTTTTCCGTCAGCCAACCGACAGCCAGTGTCATGGCCGCTCGTGCGGCTTGGGTCTGATCCATCGCATTGACCATCACAAAATCATGGATGATCCCTTGCATCCGTGCTTGGGTGACTTCCACGCCAGCTGCTCGTAAATGCTGCGCATAGGCTTCCCCTTCATCCCGCAAGACATCTGCTTCGCCTGTAATGATCAACGCTGGCGGCAGATCGGCTAACTCCTCTTTGGTCGCGCGTAGTGGAGAAGCGGTCATTTGATCCCGCTGTGTTTCATCCGTCGTGTATTGATCCCAGAACCATTGCATGCCTTCTTTGGTCAGAAAATAATTTTCACCGAATGCTTCATACGAAGGCGTATCAAAGCGGGCATCTGTCACAGGATAGAACAATAATTGCTGTGCGATCGGAATGCCGCCACGGGCTTTCGTTAACAAGGTCATAACGGTCGCCATATTCCCACCTACGGAATCGCCAGCCACGGTCAAACGGCTAAGGTCTAAGCCTTTGACATCGACAAATCCCGGTAATTGCTGCAAGACCGCATAATTTTGTTCGATCGCCGTTGGGTATTTTGCTTCTGGTGAACGACTATATTCAGGAAAAATGACGATCGAGTTGGTTCGTACCGCCAATTCACGGATCAATTTATCATGAGTCGCGGCACTACCGAAGACCCAGCCCGCGCCATGGAGATAATAAATGACAGGGAGAATCGCATGATTTCCTTCAGGACGAACAAAACGAACATTGATGGTCCCCCATTCGCCTGTATCTACGGTCTGATCTTCTATCTCAACCGCCAATTTATTGACGGGTGACTCTTGGACTTGTTCCAATAGTGCGCGCCCTTCTTCTGGCGGTAATTCATAGATCCGTGGGTGCGGTGCATTTGCCTCACTAAATTCAACGGCTGCTTTTTCCAACGAAATTCTATCTGTCATACGATTCTCTCCTTTTGTTTGAAATCGTTCGTGTTGACCTTAAGGGTACCACCAAGTCATTCTGATGCAAAGAATCTTGCTTCCTTCTGCTTCCAAGCATTTCGCTCGACAAAAAAGGTGGTTTTTGCACTCTTAACTGCCTTGCCTTCATCACCGATAACTGTAAGACACTCGCTGTGTAAACTTCCCAAAAAACTGAAAGGCGTAGGTAAGTACGTATGAAATTCACATTAGATGAAACACAAAATAACCGTCTGCTCGCTGCTATTTTTCAAGAACTCGCTGTCATAGTCTTTGATCCGCAAAAAGAAGTTGTTTTCGCCAATGCCAACATGACGGATATCCTAGGTTATAGCCAAGAAGAAATCATTGGCTTGCCGCATCGGACCTTTTGTTTTGACCATTATGCTGCCAGTACGGATTACCAAGCTTTCTGGAATCAACTGCTTTACTCAAAGCAACGGTTTCAAGACAAAATCATTCGGAAAAACAAACAAGGAGAAAAACTGATTTTAGAAGGGATCTACTTCCCTGTCCTCGATGAGCAGCAAGAAGTCGTCAACGTCGTCAAAATCGCTTTTGACATTACCCAAAGAGAACAAGCCTTAGCGGTCACTATCAAAAAAGTGCAAGAAAGTGCTGCTTCCCTGACACGACTTTCTGCCAACGGACACCAGCAAGTCGATCATTTGTCAGAGAACTTGGCACAAGTCAAACAGCTGTCTGATCAAAATCAAGCAACGACCCATGCCTTAGAAATGGATAGCCAACAAGTGACAGCAGTGCTGCATGACATCGACCGCATTGCACAACAAACCAAATTGCTTTCCTTCAATGCTTCCATCGAAACGGCACGGATCGGCGAACAGGCAGCTGGCTTTCGGGTAGTTGCGGATGAAATGCAAAAATTAGCTGAACAGACCAAGCAGTTGACCCAAACCATTGCCGCAACCATGCAAGCCATCAACCAACAAGCCTTAGTCGTGTTAGATAGTGCCGATTCGACGACCATGAAAATCAGTGATTCGCAAAAAAGCCTCGCTGCCGTTTTGCATTCTTACGACACGCTGCGAACGACGGCCAGTCTTTTAAACGATGAAGCCGAGTATTTATCAGAAACCAACGACGCTGAGTTGGAAACCACATGAAGTGAAAAAGAGCGCCGCTGTTTGCGACGCTCTTTTTGGTTTTCTAACTAAACAGTTGATTCCTGATTTGACTGCCCATTGATCCTCCGCCTCAGCACTAGTCAGCCCCCCACTCTTGTAGCAATTTCTGCAACTCTTGTAAAAAAGGTTTGGTTGCATAGCCCAATGTTTGAATAGGAATACGGTATTCCTTTTGAATCACCAAAATACTACCAAAGATTTTATGTCGAATCTCAAAGGAAAGATTTTTCCAAGTACTCCAGGAAAAACTGGCTGTTCGTTTTTCTTTCCTTTTATACGTGCACAAATACACTCGTTCGACACCAAAAAGTAGACCCGCATCCGCTTTCTTGCCAGTCATCTGTGCCGTTAGCAGTGCCAGAGGCGTCTCCGTTTCAGGCACTTGAAAACTGGTAAGGACTTGTCTTTGCAATTGCTGCGGCAACACTTGTTTTTCTCCAAAGAAATAGAACAAAAAATATTGCTCTTGCAAAAAAGCATTCAAACGAGTTTGTCGCTCGTTGTCCGGATCGAGTGGCGCCCATTGAATCAAAGACGTCTGATTCGTTGCCGATTGCTCTGACTGCTTGTGATCACTTGAACCCCCAGCCGTTGGCGAGTTTCCCAGGGGAAGAGGATCCATCGTTTGGTTGGCATCAGCTGACTGACTGATTTTCTTCAACAAAGCAGCAAGGTGCGTCAGCGCAAGCTGTTTTTCTGTCATAGGATTGGCATGCGGGCTTTTGGTATGATCGAAAGATTGTTTTATGACCATTTTCCCACGACAATACAGACAAATCGCCGTGCCAGCGTCCCAGTTGACTTCTAGTTCTCCTAGGCAGCGGGGGCATTGAATCGGAATAATATCCATTGAATTATCCTTTCGTTTCGATACAGGTATCGGAGCTATCCGTTGTAAAGATACGGATCGTATTCCAGCTGACAAACACCAGCAGCACTAGCAGCGATAAGCCATAAAAATCAAAATACCAAGTCAGGATTGCTAAAAAAAGAATCAAGGCAAATTCATACGCCATGTTTTCCAGACCGCTGTAAAATACTGTCTTTCGGACGAGTTTCTTCCTACGGGCTTCAAAAGCTTTCTTCACAGCAGCCGTTGATCCATCCGACTGACTCAACGCCTGAGAAAGTTCTGCTTTGAATCTGCCGTACTCTGAGAAAAACTTGACCTCTGGTACGAGCAAGAAATACCAAGTCGCAAGACAAGCAATCAGCAAGATAACCGCTGAAGCGAGCAGACTAAAGGCAACAGCAGGCATTAAAAAGCCACCAAAAAGAACATTTAAAAGGGTCCCTGAAATTATTCCGAATGAAAAAAAGGTATAGCAGAACTGCCATAGGACACTACTGGTTTTGGAAAAACTTTTTTTCACTTGCACGAGCTGTTCACATTCAGGAAGCTGGGTTGGAAAAAGACGTTCAGCATCGGTGCCATCAGCCACGAAAGAATAGGTTTGGTTTCCGTACTTGAATTCGCCAATGTAATAAGGAAAATACAGTTTTTCCGTATCACATTGTTTCGGAAAAAGAGTCAGTTGAACCTCATTGGCAACCTCTGCTCCCACCAAATGGTCTTTGGCTTTTGCTTCAAAGATTTCCAATAGATGGGTATCAGAGAGTGCTGCTTCTCTGGAAATATCAAAGGGCAGCACCTGAACGTCTTGGCTAAGTGCCGAAAACTGCTGCATATCCGTGCAATAGGCGTCTCCTTTTTGAAGATGCAGCGGCAGCTTGCCATTGATACTGTAATCCGCTTCTTTTTGGGTATCCGTAGGGAAATATTCATTGAAAACCGTTGTGTTCCCGCTGTTATGTAAAGAAATGTCGGCAGTAATGCGCCCACTCTCCCTCTGCTGTTCCTCGTGGACATAGCTCCCTCTCACTTGCGCATCATAAGCAATTTGAAAATAATACATCGGGATAAATACACGTTTTAGATGAACCATCTCTAGCTCAAAAAAGATACTTTCCGAGATGGTGTCTTGCCAGGCTAGTTTATTTTTCAACGCAGCTTCACATGCCTTTTCATCATAGGCAAACGGATAAAATCCTTCTTTGACGGGTCCTTGAATGCGTGGCAACTCTTTCAGCGAGACGACTTGGTTTGTTTGTTCCTGGTTTTTTTGTTCTGGTTTGATCAACAGCTCATTCAAGCAATACTGACAGACTGCTTTTCCTGAGTCCCAATCAACTTCTAGACGCCCTAAGCAACTGGGGCATTGGATTTGTGTGATTTTCATTTTTTCTCCTTTTTTATGAATCATTTTTTTCAACAAGATGGCTTATCAAAAAAACCGACGAATGTTCCAAATAAGGGTAGCGATCACGACCACATAAGCGAGTGTATCGAGCCATTCAGAAAGTTTCCTGATTCTTGCAAGGTGCTTCCCACGCTTCTCGTAGTTTGCTAACAAAGCTGCCCCGGCCGTTTTCTTACCTAATAATTCTCTTTTAAGCTCATCTCTAAATTTTTGGACTGTTTTGAGATACTGTTCTTTTAGAAAGTGCAACACTATCCCCGATACTACCCAATAGACGGCAGTTGGCAGGGAACTCATGACAATCCCCCCTATGACAGCTCTGAACACTCTTCCTAGAGGGATCCATTCAGAAATGAATAGTGCAAAGAACAGCAGGAGCACACCTAACGTAAAAAAGAGTACGGAGGACCAGCCAAAAACCTTGCGAGCTTTTGAAAAATTCGCAACCGTTTGTAAGGTTTCTTGGCACTGTGGGATAATCGGCAGCTTCATTCGGTCAGGATCTTTGCCGTCGATCGCAAATTCAAAGGATTGCTCTTGGTACTTGAAGGTGCCCATATACAGGGGAAAGTAGAGCTTTTCTGTAGCACAGCTGATCAGGGAAAGATCTAGGTGCAGCTCTTTTAGATGATCGGCAGATTCTTTCTTCTGAATCACGGCATTCGCATGGGCTCTCAGTTCCGCTTGTTTTTCAGAACCAAAGAGCGCCTGCTCTTGCTCAATATCAAAGGGAAAAACATGAATAGCATGTGCTGAGACTAGCTGTTGAAATTCCTTTTGATCGGTACTAAAGTGCGGTTTTCTTTTCATTTCATCATTGACCTCGAAGCTCTGAGGAATTTCTTGCTCGATCACCTCCGAACTGCCGCATTGATAGAGCCTGATCTTCTCATCTGGATGGTCGCCGCGCTTCTTTTCCCACGTGGTCGTATGCGAGCCGTCCCAAGCAATGGAATGGGTATCGTAGCCAAAGACCCCCTCCCAGTGCATCGTATAGGTCACCTGAAATTCATAAATCGGAATAAAATATCGTTTTACCTCGCTGACTTCAAGATGAACGACAATGTCCTCAGGAACTGATTCCTGTTGGATCAGCCATTTTTTCAAGGCATTTGCTACCTCGTCTTCATTAAAGGTAAACGAATAAAACCCTTCTTTGACTTCTTGAAAAACTACGGGAGCTTGTTCATTCGAAGCTTCTTGCGTTTGTTTTGGCGGCGAATGTAGGACTGACTTCGTTAAGCAATACTGGCAGACTGCTTTTCCTGTCTCCCAGTCAACGGTTAACTGACCCAAGCAGCTGGGACATTGGATTTGTGTGATTTTCATTGCTTCTCCTTTTGCACATACTGATTTTCTTATCAATGAAGTGGCTTGGTTGCAAGTGAGGGGGAATATCTTTTATAAGGTGTTAGTTGGGGGAAGCAGCGAAGGAAAGCTGCTTGTTTGCAGGTAGTTGCTCGCTCTCATCCGTTTGTTCGAAACATTTTTTCCAGTGATGAAGCAAACAAGTGTATTTGTACCAAGAGCTGTTTATCCAAAAAAACAACCGCAAACGAAAAACAACTCTTTTCTATATCATTTTATAATAAAAAATACCTTAAATCTATTTAATATTGATAAAAATAATTGCTAATTTGCTAGTTGAGCTTCTTCCGTACGCTCAGCAACCCTTACTAGTCGGTTATTGATGGCGGATACGTTAGTAAAAATGTTATAATTAAAATATTCACAAGAAAGGAATTGAAAAGAGTTATGGGGATGTTTATTTTTGTTATTGGTTTTTTGACAATGGTTGTAAGCGGAATCTTTTTTATTCTTGGATTGATCAAGAAAAAGCCGCTTCGCAACAAAATCGTTATTTTTATGGGTGGTTTTCTCTTATTGATTGGCGGGGCACTATTGACTCCTGCAGCAACACCGGAGCTTCACGTAGATGAAGCAGAACTGTTTACGAATGAGCAAGGCGAAGCGGCGATCACTGGGCGAACCAACCCAGAAGCGCAACTGACGATCAACGGGGTGGAGGTTTCGCTGGCGGACGAAACATTTTCTTATGCTGTCCAACTGGAAGATGAAGAGGAACAGGAATTTACTGTCCAAACCTCCATGGGTGGAATCACTAAAGAAGAGGTCGTCACCGTCAAACCTTCTCACGCATTTCTAGCGAGTTTGCAAGCTGAAAAACAAGAACAAGAAGCACTGGTAAAAGCCGAGACGGCACTGGCTCTTGCCGAAACCCAGCCAAACCAAAAGAATTACAACGAAGCCGTGACGCTGATTCATGCTTTAAGTAAAACCTACGAAGATTTCGCTACTCGGCTCGCGGTAGTTGAAGACCATCTTGCCATCGGCAAAGCCCTTGATACCGCTGAAGCTTCTCTTGAACGCAGTGATTTCGATCAGGCAAAAGAATTAGTCGCACAAGCGGTTTTGAACAAGGAAACGTTTGAAAGTCGGTTATCCACTGTAGAAACCAAGATTTCTGAGAAAGAAGCAGAAGCCCTCGTTGCAGAAGCTGTCCAAGCGGTGGAAGCAGCAGAGGCGGAACCGACAAAAGACCGACTCGCTCAGGCAGAGGATGCCGTCGCTCGTCTCAAGACCCCCGATGAGGAATTAGCTGCTCGAACGAAAACAGTGGCGCAAACGATCACTGCCAACGAACAAGCAGCTGCACAAGCTAAGGCGGAGGAAGAACGGCAGGCAGCCGCTGCTGTGCCAGAACAAAGCCAGCCAGCCGCTGCTAGCAATCAAGGCCAAACGTCGGTCCTCGTGACACCAACAGGTTCGAAATACCATACGAGAAAATGCGGCAACGGTACCTACACGCCTGCAACTTTAGCAGAAGCGCAAAGTCGCGGACTTACTCCTTGCGCAAAATGTTTTCCGTAATAGCCACTAAATTTTGCAACGAAAAAAGACAAACCTCAGTTTTGTCTAAGGTTTGTCTACTGTCTGAAGCGGTTGTCTCGTCGGAGGCAGCCGTTTTTTGTCACTTGCTAGTTTTCCTCATACGAAAACTTGTACTCGTTTTGTTCGTCATCGATCAGACGCTTGTCATTGTTGTCCACCATCTTGAATACTTTCTCAAAATCATCGCCAGTCATGCGCACTTCCTTTTTCTCTTGATCAATGATCACTTGGGCATTGGTCACTTCAAAGGTGTGCATAGTGCCGATGTCTGCCGCAGTCAGTGCTTTGCTTTTGGGAAACTCTGCTTGCAGTGTTTCGTTGATCTGCACTAATTGCGTCTCTTGTTCTTTTACCAAGTCCGCAGGTTCCTGATTCGGATCGACCAAAAAACTCAACGTTTTATTAACGGTGAGCTTTCCATCTTCCAAAACGTACAAGGCATTTTGTTGATGACTGTTGCTATTGGTCAATACTTGATTCGCAGCTGCAGAGTCAACCCCTGAGCTGCTGCAGCTTGTCAAGAAAAATAGTGTCCCTAAACAAACGGCAGCAAATATTCCTCTACCTAACATGCTTTTCGTTTTCATTTTTTCCTCCTCGTTGCCCCTAATTTTGTTTCTTTGATGATTTTTCCGCAATCCGCGGATTTGGTTTCCTACAGATTAAAGTGCTTTTAGTATAGCATAAATTATTTGCTTTTATAGCTATTTTTTATAGTAAGATTAATTTTACGCACAAAAAAACCAACCTTGTTGAAACAAGATCGGCTTTCTTTAGGATTGATTCGTTGAGACCTTTGAACGCTCTCGCTGGGGTATGATCGTTGCTTACTGTCCAATCAAGCCGACAACAAGTCCTAAAACGATCACTCCTAGAAACCCGTTCACAAGGTGCAGCCCGACTAATTTGCGGGACTGTCCCGAGTAAACAGCCATCACGAAGGTGGCGACCCCATAAACCCCTAGCCACAATAAGCAAGCGACTTGCAAGGAGGTCATCAGCCAACCATCATGATCGAATGTTGCAAACCAATAGACGACTTGATAGGTCGCTGCTGATAAGAGGATCCCACCAACGATCGTGCCGCCAAAGGTAAAGAGCATGTCACCGGTCGTCATCTGCTGATCAGCCATCTTCTCTGCCATTCCTGATTCTTTCGCCCAAAACTTGCCCCACTTATGCATCGGATTGTAAAGCAGACTTTCCACCACGACCCAGCTGAGGGTGCCGAAAATCAATGTCCAAAAATTAACCATTTTCGTTTTCTCCTACACTTTATTTTATCGTCACATTCCTGAGAACCGAAGAAACAACCGAACGCGGGGTTCCTTCCCCATCAGTTTATGTCTTAAGGGACGTTTCTTCAACTTTTTTCACTGGTTTTCTCAATTTTTCGATGGTTCCAATAAAAACTAAGAAAAATGATCGTATACAATAATGCGGTGAAGCCAGTGACCGCCAACGGGTTAGTGATCAAAATACCGACAAACAGCAAAATCAGTGCAAGGATCGCCCCACTCAAGAAAATCGTATAGCCCATTTTCTTCTGCTTGCGTACCAAAACAAACGCCGCCGCACTAATCAACAACCAAATCAGCAATACAGTATAAGACAGGGAGCCTGCTAGATAATTGAAGAGTTTGTCGCCTAAAAAGTAAGAAAGAACGACCCCAAGATATAAAGTACCGCTGCAAAACATGATCGCTCGTTGGGGCACGCTGTTTTTATTCAGCATCGTAAAGCAGCTTTTTTTCTGGCCATTGTTGCTTAATCGGAAAAACAACGTTCTTGAAGAAGCATAGACTCCAGAATTGATTGACGAAAACAAAGCCAAAATAATCACTAAATTGACGATGTCGGAGGCAAATGGGACATGGATTTTTTGAAACACCATCACAAAAGGACTGACATTTGGATCGGCTAATTGATTCCACGGATAAATGATCAGTAAAAGAAACAAGGGAATGATGTAAAAAGCGGCAATCCGCGTCATCACTCCTTTGATTGCTTGCGGGATCGCTTTTTTGGGATTTTCCGCTTCACTGATCGTAATGGCTACTAATTCAGAACCGCCGTACGAATAGATTACGACCAGTAAAGAATTGATAAACCCTTTGAGACCATGGGGGGCAAAACCACCATAGTCTGTCATTTGTCTCATCGTCGGGAAAAAGCCCAAATCAAAGACTTGCGTGGCAACCAGATAGAGACCCACCAAGATCAACGCGATCACCACACTGATTTTGGCCCAGGAAAGCCAGTATTCCGTTTCCGCAAACAAGCGAACCGAAAACAAATTGATGGTGGTCGTGAGCAGTGCCAAAATCAACACAAAGATCCAAGCTGGAATATTGGGAAACCACAACTGCAAAAAGCTTGCGGCAGCAACTGCTTCGGCGATGATGTTGATCATCCACATTGACCAGTAGATCCAGTCGATGAAATCGGCTGTATGCACGCCAAGATATGGCTGGACTAAGCCCGAAAGGCCATGTTGTTTTTGGTCAGATAAGACCAACTGTCCCAGTCCTGTCATGACGACAAATAAGATCAGCCCGCAAAAAATAAACGCCAGCAAGACCGCAGGCCCCGCTAACTGGATCGCTTCACCGCTGCCCTTGAATAGGCCAGCACCGATGGCGCCACCTAGTGCCAACATAGTGATATGTCTGGTTTTCATCTGCTTTTTTAATTGATTTTTTTCTGTCATAGGTTCCTCCTTGAAAACCGTTGATCCTCCATACAAGGTGATTCTCTCATTGTCGCTATTTTTAATTATATGAATGATTTTTTTTAACTACCTCATAGAGAATACCAGACGCTTCTGCTATTGCAACTAAGAATTGAAAAAATTATCTATTTTTTCTGAAAATTCTATCATCCTCTAATCTTTTTCACCTAAATCAAATCTTGGCGAGCTTTTCTCTAAGTGAATGCACGAAAAAAGCCATCTCCCAACTTGCGGGAAATGACTTCCTGTCCTTTTTTTCAAGCAGGCTTGATGATCAATCAGTCGTAACCAACTCGTCTTTGACGGCGTCAGGGAGATCTTGTTCGGTCACCTCTTGATACGACTCCACATGTTTGCCCTTTGCATCAAGCTCTAGGTAGGCATTTTCTTTTAGCTTTTGTGGTGCCCAAAACGTGATTTTTATCTTTTGCCCATCTTCATTGACCCCTTCTTGTGTATATTCGTAGGAATCGTGTTCTTGCAACACGCCATACTCGTCGGATGTTTTGATATAGACCTTTTTCTCCGGTACGAACGGATTGAAACGATCCACCAGCTGAACCAGTTCGCTGGAATCATCTTTCGTAAAATAAGACCATGTAACCAGTGTGACGGTCCCGATCGTTAACACGAGCAGGATCATACTAATTGCTTTCTTCAAGTGATTGTCCTCCGTTTTTTCTATCTACCTTCAGTATAAAAAAACAAGCGATAAATATAATCAAACTTAAGGCGTATTTTTCCGTCGGTCATTGTGACTAAGGTATCAATGGAATATTTCTGCTCTTTCCAACCTCAATGTATAGACAAACAACTAAGTTCTCCTACAAAATCGTCCCTTCTCACAGGAAGACTAGACTGTTTAATAAGTATCGTGATTTTTCATTCTTTGTAGTAAACTAAACTGCAACAACTTACTTTTAAATACTCATGATTGAAATCTATAGAAAATCGAGGTGCCCCATGCTAGAAATCAAACGGATCGATCAAGAACACCAAGCTGATATCCGCTTGAAAAACGAACCCTTCTCCTTATGGGGGAAAATGCTGCCGTCTTATAGTGAGGGCAGCTGGCAGTACACGATCTGTAAATTTGCATCCGAAGACATTCAGACGATGCGTTTCCCAGATGAAAATTATTGCTATGATGAAATGAGCCGAAACAGTCTGTTTATCGGTGCTTATGATGATGGAAAATGCATCGGCTTAGCGATCGTTCAAGACGCTTTTTTCAAGTATCTGTACCTCTATGACTTAAAGGTCAACACAGACTACCGTAAGCAAGGAGTCGGTCAACTACTGATCCAACAGGCACTGAAAGCGGCCCTTGCCAAAGGTTATCGCGGCATCTACACGCAAGCACAGGACAACAATCCTTCTGCCTGTCTGTTCTACATGCGAGCAGGCTTTCGTATCGGAGGTCTGGATACGGAAGTGTACAAAGGAACCAATCAGGAAGGCAAAAGTGACATTTTGTTTTATTTGGATGCAGCGGAAACGGCAGGCAAAAAATAGCTGAAAAAAGAAAAAAATTCCTCCTGCCAGATGGTACACTTAAGGCAACAATGTTTTAGAAGGTGAGGAAGAAGAATGTACGTAGGATTTGATATTGGCGGAACAAGTATTAAATATGGTGTTTTAGATGAAACCGGAGCGATCCTTGAAAAATCTGCGATCCCTACTAGCTATGAGCCAGCCCAGTTTTATCAGGATCTACTCACGATCATCGAAGATGCCCAGAACCGCCACACGATTGATGGCATTGGGATCAGCGCCCCGGGGATCGTTCAAAAAGACGGCTTTATGTTAACTGCGGGCGCCATCAAATCGTTATATGGCGAAAATTTCAAAGCAGTCTTGGAAGCGCGTACAGGGTTGCCTGTGGCGGTGGAAAATGATGCCAATGCAGCAGCGATCGCTGAAAAATGGATCGGCAATGCGCAAGAGGCTGCCAACTATTTGTGTCTTGTCCTAGGCACTGGTGTAGGCGGTGGGATCGTGATCAATAATCAAGTCTACCGAGGTGCTCATGGCATGGCTGGTGAATTTGGCTGGATGGTGATCGATCAGCTGCCAGAAGAAGGCAATATCGAGGAAAGTTCCATCAATAAAAAAACTGCCGTCGTGGGCGGCTTGATTCGCCTCTACAATTTAGCGGGGGCAGCAGTTCCTGGCTTTGAACCCACCCAAGACGCCAAAGAGATTTTTGACCGCGCGCAGCAAGGCGAAGCGTTGGCGCTGAAGCTGACGGACCAATTTCTGACGGATCTGTCTGTAGGGCTGATCAATTTGATCAGCTGCTTTGACCCAGAATTGGTATTGATCGGCGGCGGCATCAGTGCCAATCCTTATTTCTGGGAACGCCTGCAGGCTCGCTTGACGATCACGGAAACACGGCATGAAGCGATCAATTATTTGCGCGGACAAACCATCGCACCTGTGCGTCCAGCGAAGCTGAAAAACGACGCCGGCTTGATCGGCGCAGTCTATCAGATCCATCAACAGCTGCACCGTTAAAAGTTCGGATATGCTATACTGGTGTAAATTGATTATCTAGGACAGCGAGGAACCAGCATGGCGCTTTTTGAACAATTAAACTTGAACAAGCTCTCTGCGGTAGAACAAGAAATCTACCGTTTTATCGTCAATCACTTAGAAAAGATTCCGTATATGCGCGTGCGCGACATTGCCGATGATGCCCATGTCTCTTCGACTTCGGTCTTTCGTTTTATTCAAAAAGTCGGCTTTCAGTCGTTTCCAGAATTTCGCTTCTATATCAAAAATCATTTAGAAAAAGCTCATTTTGACGCACATCCGGAACACTTAGGTTTAGAAGCGCGCATCAAAGGCTTGAATATGCAGATCTTCCACCCTGATGCGGAATACCAAATACGAAAACTCGCCGAAGCGATGCGGGATGCCGATTTGATCTTATTTATGGGGATGGGGGCATCCGGTGCGATTGCGCAATACGTTGCCCGCAAACTAGCCAGCCTCGGTTACTTTAGTATCAGCATTGATGAGCTAACCTACCCGATCAAAAGCTTTTTGCGAAAAGAGCAAAAGAATGTTTTGGTTTTTTTGAGTGACTCTGGTGAAACCAAAGAACTGATCGAAGTCATTACCGGTTTAGACAATCAGGCGATCGTGCAGAAGTACTGCATTACCCCTAATCGGGAAAGTACGTTGGCACGTCTGTGCGATTATTCGATCGAGTATGCGATCAAAGAGGAACGCAAAGACATCTTTCTTGATTTGACTAGTCAACTGCCTTCAGTAGCGATTTTAGAAACGCTGATCGGCTATTTGCAAGATTATCGTACCCATTCTTGATGGTTCAGTTTATTGAACCATCTTTTTTTGTAACACTGTGTTCCAGCTGCGGAATTTTTTTCATTTCTTGAGAGATATGTACGGAATCCGTATCCGCTTACTTTTAGTCGTTTTCATTCGCTATAATGATGGCATCAATTAATGAAAGGTGTTATTATTATGCAAAAATTCAATGACCTGTTAGACCGCTCGTTGGTACCGATCGCAACAAAGTTGAACAATCAACGCCACGTAGCAGCGATTCGAGATGCGTTCATGCTGATTTTCCCACTGACCATCGCTTCTTCTCTCGTTATTTTGGTCAACAATATTTTATTTTCCAATGAGAGTTTCATCGTGCAATTATTTCAACTGAATCGACTTTTCCCAAATCTGGAAAGTGCCCAGCAAGTCCTAGCTTCCGTGGCGAACGGGACCATCAACATTATGAGTTTATTTATTGCGTTTCTTGTTGCTCAGCTTTTAGCCAAGCATTTCCAAGCAGATGCTACGCTAGTTGGTTTGACAAGTGTCGCTGCCTTTATGATCTTGTACCCGACCTCCTTTGCAGTAGATGATGTCAATGTGATCTCCACACAATATTTAGGCGCCCAAGGGTTGTTTGTAGCTATGATCGTGGCTTGTTTGGTCGGTGAATTCTTGCCGAAGCTTTTCAAAGTCAAACGACTGCAGATCAAAATGCCTGAAATGGTACCACCAGCAGTTTCTCGTTCCTTTTCTGGCATGATTCCGATCGTGATCATCGTGGCAGTCACTGCTTTGATCAATTTCTTAGTTTTGATGATCACACCAGAAGGCATCAATGAACTGATTTATAATGGGATCCAAAGTCCATTGCGGGATCTGGGGGGCAATGTCGTCGGTGTCTTGATCTTGGCGTTCTTGCAAACTACGTTGTTTGCGATCGGGATCCATGGACCAAATACTTTGAATGCGGTTCGTTCAGCGATTTTTACCGAACAGGACCTAGCTAACCTAGACTTTATCAACCAAGGCGGCTCCTTGTGGGACGTTCCTTACAAAGAAACTTGGGGCGTTTTAAATGATATGTTCGCAAATATGGGCGGAACTGGTATGACATTGGGCTTGATCATTGCGATCTTCATCGCTTCAAAACGTCCAGAACAACGTGAGATCGCTAAGATGTCCTTAGTTCCAGGAATTTTCCAAATCAATGAGCCGATGATCTTCGGTCTACCGATCGTCTTGAACCCAATCATGATCATTCCGTTTATTTTGACGCCAATGGTCAATATTTTAGTGGGTTATTTTGTCACTGTTGTCTGGCCGATCATGCCGACCCCAGCGATTGGGGTACCATGGACGACCCCCGGAATCATTAATCTCTTTTTAGGAACTGGAGGAAATGCGATCGCTGCAGTTGTCGGTGTCGTTTGTCTTGCGATTTCGGTCTTGATCTATTTGCCATTCGTGATCGCCTCTAACCGTTCCCAAAAAGTGGAATTATAAGCAAACGAATGAGTCGAGGAGGAATGAAATTTATGTCCGCAAAAATGCCAAAAGATTTTTTATGGGGCGGCGCGATCGCTGCCCATCAAGCGGAAGGCGCTTGGAATGTTGCTGGCCGTGGAATGAGTACCGCTGATGTTATGACGGCCGGTGGCAACGGTATTCCCCGTAAAATCACCAAAGGCGTCATTGAAGGAGAGTATTACCCGAACCATGAAGCCATTGACTTTTATCACCGGTACAAAGAAGATATCCAGTTATTCAAAGAGCTGGGCTTGAAATGTCTACGGACATCGATTTCTTGGAGTCGGATCTATCCAACTGGAACAGAAGAAGAACCAAATGAAGCCGGTCTCCAATACTACGATGATCTTTTCGACGAATTGCAGGCAAACGGCATCGAACCCGTGATCACTTTGTCCCACTTTGAAATGCCTTATGCCCTCTATGAAGAATTTGGTGGGTTTGCTAATAAAGAAGTGATTCCCCTCTTTGTCAAATTCGCCAAGACTGTTTTTCAACGGTATCGTGACAAAGTAACGTATTGGATGACCTTCAATGAGATCAATAATCAAGCAGATGGGCAAGAGCCGCTGCACGTTTGGACCAATTCTGCCATGATCATCGAGGATGACAGTCAAAAAGAAGCACTCGTCTTTCAAGCGGGCGTCAATGAGTTGATTGCCAGTGCGGCAGCGGTGATCGAAGGCAAAAAAATCAATCCAGATTTTCAGATTGGCTGTATGATGGCCTATGTCCCAGTCTACCCCTACTCTTGCGCACCCGCTGATTTGATGGCATCCGTCAAAGCCAATGAACGGCGCTATTTTTACAGCGACGTCCACGTACGAGGCAAGATCCCAACCTATGTGCAAAAATATTGGGCGAAAAAAGGCATCACGATTGAGATCACGCCCGAGGAACAAGCGCTATTAAAAGCGGGAACCGTTGATTATATTGGGTTCAGCTATTACATGTCAGGAACGATCTCAACCCTTGATGAGGTGGCTGGCACACCAACTGAGGATATCCCAGGAGCAAAAATCGTGAGTAATCCTTATATCAGTGCTTCTGATTGGGGCTGGCCTATTGACCCAGTCGGGTTGCGTTATGTGTTAAATACGATCTATCAACGCTATGACTTGCCACTATTTATCGTGGAAAATGGCTTCGGTGCTTACGATCAATTAACCGATGAGCAGCAAGTCCATGATGACTACCGCATCACTTACCTGAAAGAGCACATCGAACAGATGGAAAAAGCGGTAGTTGAAGATGGTGTACCGTTATTAGGCTATACGCCTTGGGGGATCATTGATATCGTCAGCTTCGGCAGCGGCGAAATGGAGAAACGCTATGGCATGATCTATGTCGACAAAGATAATACCGGGAAAGGAACCTTGAATCGTTTGAAAAAAGATTCCTTTGCGTGGTACCAGCAAGTGATCGCCTCCAATGGTGAAACGCTCTAATTACTGCTTCCATGACTAACGCACAAAAACCGCCCCCTCGTTGCGCCATACTCCTTTTCACATTAGGAGCCCGGCAACGAGGGGCGGTTTTCTTATTAAAGAGGGGCGCCATTGCGAGGATGGCTTTTCTTATCATCACTAAACACTCCCTCAATGCTGTGGTACACTATAGCTATTCATTTACTTTCACTTTAAGGAGGAGCTGCATGAAGCCGATATTTCGTTCGATCCAATCTCAAGATGATGGGCCCTTAGCCGCTATCATTCGCAAAAGTTTGACCGACCACCAGTTGGCGGTTCCAGGGACTGCCTATTTTGATCCCGAGTTAGACCACTTAAGTGAATTTTATGCAGCAGATCCTGCTAGCCGCCATTATTTTGTCGTCACTAATGAATCGGGTACCCTTTTAGGCGGCGGTGGTCTTGCCGCTTATGATTCAGAAGGGAAAATCGCCGAGCTGCAAAAATTTTATCTCAGTGATGCTGCCAAAGGGCAGCGCCTCAGCTATCCCTTGCTGGCGAAGATCGAGGCCAAAGCTGTTGAACTAGGTTATCGGCAACTCTATTTAGAATCCCATCATTCTCTAGAAGCAGCCTTGCATGTCTATCAAAAAGCCGGCTATCGCGCATTGTGCCAGCCACTATTGGCAGCACAGCATACCACGATGGATCGCTTTTATGTGAAAACACTCGCTGAAGAAAACGAATAGAAAAGCAGCCGTTCCTTGATCGCTAGGAATGGCTGCTTTTCCGTTATCCTTGTCCATAATAAGCATGTTCGCCATGCTTGCGGAAATAATGTTTATCCAGCAAATAATCAGCGATCGGTGTTCGATCCAAGGTCAAAGCTTCGGTACCTAATGCCATTTCTGCGACCTCTTCTAAAACAATACTATTGCTGACCGCTTGTTCCGCAGATTGCCCCCAAGTAAAGGGACCGTGTCCCGCTGTGAGGACAGCTGGGCATGCAAGTGGATCTAATCCCCGCTTTTCAAACGTCTCGACAATGACTTTGCCAGTTTCTTTTTCATAGTCTGCCGTTACCTCAGAGGCCCGTAACGGTCGTGTACAAGGGACACTACCATAAAAAGTATCCGCATGCGTCGTTCCATATGCAGGGATGTCTCGCTGTGCTTGCGCCCATTTTACCGCATTTGTCGAATGCGTATGGACGATCGCCTTGACGCCTTCGAAGTGCTTATACAATAGCGCATGGGTTTTGATATCCGAGGAAGGCTTCAACGCCTTCGCCTCTTTCGGCATTCCCGCTAAGTCGCAAACCACCATTGAGTCAATCGTCATCGTCTGATAATCAACACCGCTGGGTTTAATGACGATGATCCCTAAATCTCGATCGATCTCACTGACATTTCCCCAAGTTAGCTTTACTAGTCCTTCCTCAGGCAGTCTCTTATTGGCTTGATAGACTCGCTCTTTCATCAATTGAAGCTGATTGATCAAGGTAACCGACCTCCTTTAGTTTTGGTAATAAAAATGCTTTGGCTTGTTCGATTTCCGCAATCGGGTCAGCGCTCGTCTCACTCCACATCTCGATGACAAAAGAACCGTTGTAATTCAACCGCTTCAGCGTGCGTAAGCAGCCATCAAAATCAACACACCCAGTGCCAAACGGTACTTCTTTAAATTTTCCTCGAAACTTATCTGAAACCGCCAATGTATCTTTCAAATGAATCTGGGTTATCTCGCAAATGCCTTTTTCTAATTCATAACCGACATCATTTTCTGGCCAGGCCGATAGGTTCCCGACATCTGGATAGACTTGTAGATAGGGCGAAGGGATCTGCTCCTTGATCCGTAAATACTTTGAGATAGAATTTAGAAACGGATCATCCATGATCTCTAGTGACAAAACGACACCCTTTTCAGACGCCCTAGCGACCGCTTCTTTTAGATTGGCAATGAACCATTCTCGGCTACAAAGACTTTTTTCCTCATAGTACACATCGTATCCGGCTAATTGGATGCAGCGAATACCCAAATCTGAAGCCAGGTCAATGGCTTTTTCCATCAGATGCATCGCGTGCTTGCGCTTTTTTTCATCGATCGAACCAAAGGGAAACCGCCGATGTCCACTGAGACATAAAGACAAGATTTTGATCCCCGAGGCATAGATTGCCTCGACGATCTCTTTGCGTTGCTCTTGGTCCCACTCTAAGCGTGCCAAGCGTTCATCGGTTTCATCAATGGACATTTCAATGAAATCGAAGCCTCGGTCTTTGACAAACTGCAATCGTTCCGACCAAGAGAGGGTTTTGGGTGTTGCTTTTTCATATAGACCGATCAAACTCATGGAAAACTACCCCCAAATCCGTAAAATCTCTTGCTTGAAATCCACTGCTGCTTGTTGCGGATCGTCAGCTGCAGTGATGCCTCGTCCTGTGATAAAGGTATACACATCAATGCCAGCAAACAGAGCCAACGTCTCGACGCTCAATCCTCCCGTGACTGACACTCGAAACCCCATATCGATCAATTTACGGACTTTCGTTAAATCTTTTTCTCCCCATGTTTCACCAGCTAACAGTGCGTCACGACTTTGATGGTAGATAGCTTGTGAGATGCCGGCATCTAGCCACTGCTGTGCTTGCTGGTAGGTCCAGTCACCATATAATTCTACTTGGATCTCAGCAATTTCTTTTGCCGCTGCCTTCATTGTTGGGATCGTTGCTGCACAAATTACGGTCATATAATCCGCGCCAGCTTGCTGGCAGTTTTTGGCGACCGTCCCACCGGCATCGGCACATTTTGTGTCTGCTACGATCAACTTTTCCGGATACATCGCTCGGAAACAGCGTAAGACCTGTGCTCCTTCTTGCAACAGTAAAATAGTTCCTGCTTCAATGATATCCACCACATCGCCAACTTTTTTGATATCAGCCAGTGCACCAGCTAAATCGGAGTGATCGCAAGCGATCTGCAGTTTTGGTATACTCATGAAATTCCCCTCTCTTTTGTTCGATCATCTTTTTGTTCGATCATCTTTTTGTTCTTGTCACGTCCTGATGCACTACTCCTTCGAAAGACCCGCTTCTCTGACCCGCTCAATAATTTCTTTAGGGGACATCACATTTCTGACTCCGATCACTGTTACGCCCTTTTCTTTGGCTTTATCGAACATATTGACAAAGTTCATTGGCGTAAAGACCACATCGTAATTCTTGGCGGTGCTTTTGCCTTCAGAAATCGCGCAATGATGAATAGAGGTGATCGTGATCCCTTCTGACTTCAAAGCTTTTTCGACACTCCGCATCATCATCAAACTTGTTCCTGATCCATTTGCACAAGATACCAATACTCTCATCTTCTTTTCCTCCTAAGAATTCATTATTTTTGTTTTTCTACATACGCATCATAATCATCTACGATCAAGAAATACCCTTCTGGATCTCTGCGGTACTGCAACTGTGGAATCACTAATAAGATCACCACTACAAGAACCACACCAATGACGCCTAAGAATTTCATCAATACTGTAAAGAATGGCCAGACGGTCGCCCAGTCGAACATCCCAAGATAGCCGCCATATTGAGACAATCCTACCCAAGTAGCGATCAATGCCGAACCACCGATCTGAATAATGCCTGATAAGAATGGGAAGAGACAAGCCGCTTTGATGCCTCCGCGGTTGTTGGCAAAAACGGCGATCGCTGCGTTATCAAAGAACAGTGGGATAAACCCAGCAATGACGATCGTTGGTGAACGGAACAAAATCAGTAATGCAATCATTAAGAATTGTCCTAATGCACCGAATAAAAAGCCCACCGTCACGGCATTTGGCGACCCAAAGGCAAAGGTTGCGGCGATATCGATCCCTGGAACAGCACCTGGTAAAATCGTATTCGAGATTCCTTGGAATGACTCGGTCAATTCAGAAACGAAGGTGCGGACACCTAATTGAAGAATTGCTAAATAGACGGCAAACATTAGTGAAGTTTGTAAAATATAAAATAAGAAACTTTGTCCTTCTGCCATAAATCCTGCTGTTATTAAATAATCTTGTCCAAGCGTTACTAAAATGATACCGAAGAAAAAGAGCATCAAAATCGAAGTCGATACCATGTTTTCATTGAAGACCGATAAAAAACCCGGTAGTTCGACATCTTCTAATTTGCGGTTGGATTTGTTCTTTTTGAAACGTTCCGCAAGTCGTGCAAAGAAGTAAACACCAAACATCTGTTGATGGGCAATCGCAAAACCAGCACCTTCCGTCAAATCTTGACAGATGCCAACGGTCAAATTGGACCCAACCGCCCAATAGCAGCCTAAGATCAAGCCCATGACAAGTAAGACTTCGATTCGACCCAAGTCTGGAAAACAGAATAGCAGCAGCCAAAAGGCCGTTGCGGCTTGCTGTACTTGCACATTTCCAGTAGTGAAGACGGCCCGCAGCTTCGTATATTTTTTGAAGCGAACGAGTAAGATATTAAAAACAAAGGCAATCAATAATAAGAGCATCGTGTCACCAAAGGTGCGTCCAAATCGTTCTTCAATGCCGGCGGTGATCGCATTTTGACCAAAATACGGGTCAGTGACCATCGCATCTAATTCAAAACGCTCCTTAAGCCCCACCAGGATCGGACGGAAATTATTGACCAATCCACCAGAGCCAATCGTCAAAATCAAGTAACCAACGGTGGCCTTTAAGAAACCTGCAACACATTCAACAAACGGCCGTTTCAATAGTAAGTAACCAATCAGTACAATAAAACCGATCAAAAAAGCTGGCTGCATCAAAATATTCTGAGCAAAGTAATCCCAGCATCTCAATAAGAAATCTCCTACCATTTCCATCTAATCCCTGCTTTCTTTTTGGTCATATTTCTCCATCACCGCTTCAAAATCTGCCATTGTTTTTACACCTAGTAAATCTTCCACCAGCCCTTCTTCCATCAGCATTTCGGATAAACTAGCGATATTGTTCATATGTGCTTCAGCGTTTTTGGCAGCGAGCATAAAGAACAACTGCGCCTCTTTGTCGGGGTCATCATCTTGAAATGAAACGGGGGCTGGAAAAATCGTCAATCCGATCCCCGTTCCTAAGACGCCTTTGCTTTCTGCTGAAGAATGGGGCATGGCTACTTTGGGAATGATCACAATATAAGGACCGTATTGATGAACATCCCGAATGACATCTTCAATATACTGATCCGTGATCAACGCCTTTTGCTTTAATCCTTCGCCACTCGCCCAGATAGCGGCTTCCCAATCTTCGGGCTGTTCATGATTGATCGCAACCAACTCATTTTCATAAAAATAACGCAGCATTACCTTTGCTCCTTTCAAATTTGGCTTTTGCAGCATCCCCCCTTCTTTTATAAAAAAGAAGGGAATGGCGTATCATTATCGACCGAAAACACATCTTTGAAGCCGCGATAGAAATTAAATTCAAGATCATCTTTATTCGTTGGGTAGGTAAATTTGCCGCCAACTTGCCAAATATACGGTTTAAACTCATAGTTCAAACGATCTTTTTTAAACTTCCAAATCTCAGTGATCTCCTTTGGATCAGCCATAAAATTGGACCAGATATCATAGTGTACAGGTATCACTACTTTGGCATTGAGGGATTCTGCCATCCGCAACATATCGACTGAAGTAACCTTGTCGGTGATGCCCCGCGGGTTTTCGCCATATGCACCTAAGCAAACATCGATCTTGTACTGATTTCCATGCTTGGCAAATACATTCGAATAATGAGAATCTCCAGCGTGATAAATCGCCCCACCGGAAGTTTCAAACAAGTAATTGACTGCGATACGATCCATGTCCTGTGGTATTTTTCCTTTCAAGCTGGTATCCGGGTCTTCACACGTAATCAGAGCGGTTCGATCGAATGCTTCTAAAGCGATGATTTTCACCTGCCCAATGGTCACTTCATCCCCCGGTTTGACCACGATGGTTTTTTCTTCTGGAATTCCCCATTTCAACCAAGTTGCAACGACTTCATGGGGACCGACGAATTTTGCTTCTGGACAATTTTGATGGACTGCGGCTGCGGTATTGATATCTAAATGATCGGAATGGATGTGAGTCACCACTAACGCATCCACTCCTTTGATTGCAAATGGATCGATCACAAAGGGCTGCGTCCGTAAGTTAGGCTGCATTTCCTGTACACCACTCATTCGCATCATTTGATGGCCTTTTTTCATTTGCCCATTACCATGACTGCGTTTGCCAGTGCCGCACCAAAGGTCGCATAAAATATTGGTTCCTTCCGCACTCTTCAGCCAAATACCCGTACAGCCTAACCACCACATGGAAACTGTACCTTCTTTCACAAGTTCATTTTCGATCTCCTCGTTTAAATAGGTCCCCCATTCTGGAAACGTATTTAACAGCCAACTCTCTTTCGAAACATCATTTACATGTGCCATTCTTATTCCTCCTTTGCTTATTTACACCTTGATTCTAACATATAGAAAAACGCTTTCAATCAAATTTTATGTTAATTTATCTTATTATATGTTAATTTACCGATAAATAAATGTGATTATTTAATATATATGGTAATTTATAGAGGATATGTTAAAATGAGTTCGAAAGAAGAAACAACAAAAACATCGTTGCTTCGCAACAAGTGGTGTGGGATCATCACTTGAACTTGCAAGAAGGAGACGAGAAGGTTTTTGCTATGCAAAGACAATCGCAATCTGGATAAACGATGAAAGACAAGAATAGAATAAAGCGTATGTAAGGAGGAAGTATCGTGAAACGTTCCAATGAAGAAGTGAGGCAAAGGAGAAAACAATTGATCGATCTGATAAAAACATCTGGTTTTTCTGATGTGAAGACCCTCAGTCATCAGTTGGGAGTATCAGAGATGACGATCCGCAGAGACTGTACTGTCCTCAGTGAGATGGGTCAGATCAAACAAACCCACGGAAAAATCGAATACTGTGAAGCTTATGAAGATGAAGCACATCCCACCGACTCGATCGAGTACATCAAAGATCGACTGGCCAAAGAAGCGGCTCGCCAAGTAAAAGATGGCGATACCCTTTTCGTCAATACGAGTACCAGTGCGGCTCAAACGTTGCGCCATCTCACAGACAAACGAATCAGTTTGCTGACAAACAACACGAGTGTGATCCAAATGGAACACCATCCAAAATCAACGATCGTTTTAAGTGGCGGCGAAATACGTTACCCTAAAGCGGCATTGTCAGGAGACATCGCCGTGGAGTCATTTTCTCACGTTCGTTCTGATGTTACGATCATTGGCTGTAGTGGGTTAGATTTACAGACCGGCATTTCCACTTCAGTAATCCACGAAGCCAAAGTCAATGCGAAAATCATCGAAAATTCTGGCAAGTTGATCGTTATCGCGGATTATCGCAAAATCGGTAAGCAATCCAATTTTACGATTGGCGCAATTGCAGATATCGATCTGCTGATCACCGATCATTATTCTGATCCCAAAGTCATCGATTTGATTGAGCAACAAGGTGTTCAAGTCATCCAAGTACCCGTCTAACCTTCTTTGCCGCTAAAAAAAGCCCGACAGTTGATCTGAAAAGTCACGCCTTGCTGCCTCTTCCAACAGAAACAGCAAAGCGTGCCCTTCGATCAACCGTCGTGGCTTTTTCCGTTAAACAATCGTGCGCTTCAAACGTGCTTTATGGGTCGTGCCTCTTGTGAATTAGAGCCGCAGCAACCAAATCAATGCAACAGCACCCACGGTTTGGACAGCACCAACGGAAAGACCATAGAATAAAAAGCGCGGGCCTTCTTTTAAAAACTTGCGGAAATCCAAGCGCAAACCAATGGCTGCCAACGCCGTCGTTTCAAACCACGTACTGATAAAATGAGCGCCCTCATTCAACCAGCTAGGCAGCGGCAAGAAGCTGTTCAAGATACAGATGGTCAAGAAGCCCAACACATACCAAGGGATCGGCAGCCGCCGATTGCCTTTGGCTTTGGCTTTGGTTTTGGTGGGGGTCTTTGTCGTCATTCGTTCAAAAACAATGACGACGACTGCCAACATGATGATGCGTGCGATTTTAAAGAGCATCGCGTATTTGACGGTGTCGGCATCAATCAAACTAGCCCCCGCCACGACTTGTCCGACGGATTGCAGCGTGCCACCAAGTAAGGCGCTTTTTTGCAACAGATCATAGCCGTATAAGGCCAAGCCTAAAAACGGCAGCGTCAGCATCATCACTGTTCCTAAAAGATTGACCAAGGTGATGATCTGCCCTTTTTCTTCATCATCGGCATCAATGGCCGGTGCGATCGCCGCAATCGCAGAGGATCCGCAGACAGCATTGCCGCCTGCCATCATCAGGCTCATCTTTTGATTAAAGCCCATTTTTTTCCCTATCAAATAAGCAGCGGTAATGACCAAGCTCATCATCAGCAATATAAAGAGAAAGCCCCGAAGGCCCATTTCACTGATGGTCTGGAAAGTGACGGTAAAGCCCAGCAAAACCACCGAATATTCCAAGAGCCGACTTTCCGCAACCTTCGTTCCGACTTGATAGCGTTCTTGCTTGAACAGTGTATTTCCTAAAATGATTCCTAATAAAATAGCAAGGGTTGCTCCCCCTAATTTTGGCACAGCCAAAGCCATGATTCGGGCGATGACGGCTACCGAAAAGGATAGGAACAAACCGGGAAGTATCAAAGCTGTTTGTCGTTGCTTCATTGCTTTCATCCTTTCATATAACATCCATTATACACAGATTGACCGATCAGTAGGATTTATTGGTATAATAGTTATGATTGAATTTTCTAATGGAAGGGATTGCAATGTTAAAATTACTGGAGACCTTCAAGATGGTCTATGAAACGAAAAATTTTTCGAAAGCTGCCGAATTGCTGTTTATTTCGCAGCCCACGGTTTCTGCTCAGATCAAGCAGTTGGAACAAGACCTGGATACACCGCTTTTTTTACGCAATGGTCGCAAAAACGTGATCGCCACGCCCCAAGCAGAGTACCTTTACGAAAAGGCACTGAATTTATTGGATGAGTGGTCGACGATCACCAGCGAGATCCATACCAACACGCAGCATCAAAGCCACTGTGCCCTAGGCATCTCTCATACCTATGCGATGGCCTTGATGCCTGACTTGATGATTGCTTTATACAACGCCTTTCCCACGGTGCGTTTTCGGGTATCGATGATGAACTCCGCTGAAGTCTTAACAGCCCTTGAACAACATCAATTAGATTTAGGGATCATTGAAAAACCCTTATCTGCACCAAGTATTTTGCGTTTCCCGATTTTGAAAGATCAGCTCGTCTTAGCTGGTGATCCCCAAGTCGGTCCTTGGCTCGTTCGAGAAGCGAGTTCTGGTGTCTACTATTACACTAAGCGCTATCTAGAGGAACAAAATATTCAAGGACCGATCATTGAGATCGCCAGCAATGAATTGATCGTCGCTTTACTGAAACAAGGCTTCGGCTGTTCGATCCTTTCCAAGCGAGCCGCCCACGGCATTGGCTATCAACTGCTGGATAAAAATTTTGAGCGGCAATTTTACCTCATCCAGCGCAAAGCCGTCACAGAACCAGCCATCGAGGGATTGCGGACCTTCATTCAGGAGTGGTCGCAAAACGATCCCTCACAGGTGGCAAGCGTATAAAAACAAACTGATTTTTTTGGGGGAACCACCGCCTCGTGGGATTTCTTAACCTTTTCTTACGATTACGCTTCCTCGCTGCCCATCTGGTCCGTTTGATTGTTTCTTAAGAAATTTGTGCTAAAATGAAGAGTACTGGCTATGGGCTCTAATGTTCCCCTTTTCGGTGGATCTTAGACCGCCCTTTGACTACTTTTGCAGTTCGTGAGCAAACCAGTAAGAAAGGATCTTGAAATGAACGAACAAATCAAGAACAAATTAGCGCTGCTTCCCGATCAAC
This sequence comes from Enterococcus sp. DIV0421, assembly GCF_051713745.1. NCBI lineage: Bacteria > Bacillati > Bacillota > Bacilli > Lactobacillales > Enterococcaceae > Enterococcus > Enterococcus sp. DIV0421. The sequence goes on along the minus strand of NZ_JBIOQM010000001.1, from coordinate 1,698,560 downwards.
CTGGTTGTTATTTAATGAAAGATAAAAATAACAAAATCATCTATGTTGGGAAAGCCAAAATTTTAAAAAATCGTGTCCGTTCGTACTTTACCGGCAGTCACGATACGAAAACCGAACGGCTCGTTCAAGAAATCAATGATTTTGAGTACGTCGTTACCGAATCAAATACGGAAGCCTTATTGCTGGAAATCAATTTGATTCAAAAAAACAAACCGAAATACAATATCATGCTAAAGGACGACAAGTCGTATCCTTTTATTAAAGTGACCAAAGAGCGCTATCCGCGTCTGATCATCACTCGTAAAGTTTTAAAAGACGGGGCTTTATATTTTGGCCCTTATCCTGATGCACGAGCAGCCAACGAAACCAAACGGGTGCTGGATCGCCTCTTTCCATTGCGAAAATGCGGTCCTTCTCAAAAGCGGCCTTGTCTTTATTATCATTTGGGTCAATGCGTCTGTCCTTATGTCAACAATGTAGATCCCAAGGATTATCAGAAGATCGTTGATCAAGTCAAACACTTTTTCCACGGCGGTCACGTCGATATTTTGAAAGACCTGAAAGAGAAGATGGGCGAAGCCATTGAAACGTTAGAGTTTGAACGAGCGGCTGAGCTGCGGGATCAGATCCAAGCAATCGATACCGTCATGACGCGACAAAAAATGACTCTGACAGATCTGATGGACCGTGATGTCTTTGGCTACAGTGTCGACAAAGGCTGGATGTGTGTCCAAGTCTTTTTTATCCGTCAAGGAAAGCTGATCGAACGAGAAGTCTCTTTGTTTCCTTTCTACAATGAAGCGGATGAGGATTTCTTGACCTTCGTCGGCCAGTTTTACCAAAAGAATGAGCACTTCATTCCCAAAGAAGTCTTTGTTCCGCAAAATGTCGATGCTGCCCCATTAGAAGCGCTGCTGGAAACCAAAGTCCTGCAGCCCCAACGAGGCGACAAAAAGAAATTGGTCGATTTGGCCAATAAAAATGCCCGCATTGCCTTGGCACAAAAATTTGCGTTGATCGAGCGTACTGAAGAACGGACGATCGGTGCAGTGGATCGTCTAGCCGAAGCCATGGGGATCGCGACACCTTATCGGATCGAAGCCTTCGATAACTCCCACATCATGGGGACCGACCCAGTGTCTGCAATGGTGGTTTTTGTCGACGGGAAGCCGTTTAAAGATGATTATCGGAAATATAAGATTCGTACTGCACAAGGCGGCGACGATTATGGCTCTATGCAAGAAGTCATCTATCGCCGATACTCTCGTGTCCTAAAAGAAAACCTGCCTTTTCCTGATCTGATCATCATCGATGGTGGGAAAGCCCAAGTCGGTGCCGCCCAAGAAGTGCTGTATAACCAGCTAGGTTTAGATATTCCCGTTGCCGGTTTAGTGAAGAACAACAAACACAAAACCAGCGAGTTGATTTTCGGGGAATTTTTAGATCCGATCCAGCTGGAACGCAATTCTGTCGAATTCTTTTTGCTGCAACGGATCCAAGATGAGGTCCATCGTTTTGCGATCACCTTCCATCGCCAACTGCGCAGCAAAAACAGCTTTTCTTCCAAACTGGATGAAATTCCTGGCTTAGGACCAAAACGCAAGCAACAGCTGATGAAAACCTTCAAGTCGTTAAAAAACATCCAAGCAGCTTCCGTGGAAGAGATCCAGCAAGCTGGCATCCCCAAAGCCGTTGCGGAAACTATCTTAGCCAAACTAGGTGATCAAAACCAACCCACTTCTTAAGTCAAAACAAAAACGCTCCATAGCCAACAGTAGCTATGAAGCGTTTTTTCGTTGAAGAAGCATTTTGTAAGCCGTTACTTTTTGCGGTGCTGTAACAGGTCAGGCTTCATGTCTAACATGGAATAGCCACGAACATCATACCGATTGCAGCTGCAGGAATAGTCCACTGGACGTCCCGATTCTAAATAGATGATCTGTTCTAATTCCAATACTGGGTCATCTGCTTGGCACGCTAAATAGGTTTGATCGTATTCATCGCTTTTGGCAGCCTGAAAAGTCCGATAAGCACCAGCAAATTTGTAGCCTAAATCTTGCAGTAGATAGTCATAGACGGATTCTTCCAAGATCTCTTTCGTCAAACCGCTGACCAGATCCAACGGCATATAGGAATGCTCGAGTATGTATGGATTGCCTTCTAAGATCCGCAAACGGATCACATGATAGATTGGTTGTTCGGCAGTGATCTGAAGCATCTCTTGAATTCTTGTTGTAGGAAAACAGACTTCAAAGGTGATGACTTGGCTAGTCAATGTCCGTTTTTCTTGTTTCATCTGATAGCTCAGGCCTTTGTATTCTGTCACCGATGAGGTATCTTTGCCCCAAAAGGAATGATTCAAAACTTTGGTCCCTAAGCCGCGCTTTGTCAGCAGCAAGCCTTCCATAATCAGGATATTCACCGCATTTTTAATCGTCATTCGGCTGACGCCAAACTCTTCCACTAACTCTGTTTGATAAGGTAAAAGACTGTCTTTCGGATAAGTTCCGTCCTTGATTCTTTTACGCAGAACATCTGCGATCTCCATATATTTGGGCATTTTGCCACCTCCAAAACGTGTGTTGTATTGTATTGATTGAAAAACGAGAAAAGAACCGGCCAAACGAAAAGAGTGTCATCACACCACTGCACCTTCCAATGAAGCAGTGTGATAAGGGGTATTGCACTCTGATCGCGGCCGGATAAGGTCTATTACGTTTGGCGCTTGTTTCTAATCGACTCGATCAGACATTACGCATTTTTTAAACGGCGTGTTTCTTGAATTTGCGCCATTTTCACGAACGGCAAGTAGATAACGATTGACAAGATCAAGTTAACAGCTGCCAAGATTCCGCCAGCAATACTTTGTGTCGACAAAATACCGCCGATGATTGGTGGCGTCGTCCATGGTGCGATGACGGTACTTGCAGGAACTAAGCCAGTTGCGGTTGCAAAATAAGCAGTCGTTACTAAAACAAGTGGGGTCAACACATATGGGATGAACAAGATTGGGTTTAAGACAACTGGCAACCCAAACATCACTGGTTCATTGATCATGAACACACCTGGTGCAACGGATAGTTTTGCGACAGTCATATACGCTTTATGATGACGAGCAACTAAAAAGATCGCAATCAAAAGACCTAGTGTCGCACCTGTTCCGCCGATGTTCACGAAAGAATCAAAGAATGGTTTGTTCACGATATAAGGCAAATCTGTTCCTGCTTCTAATGCTCGTGCGTTTGCTTCGATCGCAGGCACATTGATCGTTTGCATGAACGGGTCGATGATGTTGGCACCATGTAAACCAAAGAACCATAAGAATGCAGAGATAAAACCTAATAGCAAAGCAGCTGGGTAAGAGTTTGCCAAGCCCATGAATGGTTGTTGCACCAATTCATAGAAGGACAATACGATACTTGTCACACCAAATGCTTGGAAAATTGCTGTAAACAAAGCAAAGATCGATACGGTGATCATTGCTGGGAATAATGCAGCAAATGAACGTGAAACTGCTGGTGGTACGCCATCAGGCATGTTGATGACTAAGCGTGGGTTGCCAGCTAGACGACGGAAGATCTCAGTAGAAATGATCGATACGATTAATGCTAAAAATAATCCTTGAGAACCAAGTCCGGTAGCTGTTAACAAACCATCTGGGCCTGTCGCCATTGCACCTAATGCGTCTTGATTGTAGCTTTTAGCTAAATTATACGCTACTGTGAAAGCGATTAACAGACCAAGTATTGAAAAAGTACCTGCTGACAAGTTGTTCCCAAAGGCTTGCCATGTTCCTTCACCAAAAATGCCATTCATAAAATCAATATAGGCAGGGATTGGTAAGTTGTTGATCAATACCCCAAAAGAGCCTAAGATCATCAACGGCATCGTTACGATAAATCCGTCACGAATGGCCACTAGATGTCTTTGAGAGCCTATTTTAGAAGCGATCGGAATAAAGTGCTTCTCCATAAATCCAATAAATTTATCCATTGTTTTTTCTCCTTTCAAACCCTAAACAAAATAATGAAACCGATTTCTACTAAAGAATACCACGAGAACGTTTCCATGTCTAGTCTTTTCTTTATCAAAACTGTGCTTTTATTTAACCCAGCTTATCATTTGCAAAAACAGGTGGTTTTTTAATAGAATCCCCCCTTTGAAATTAGCCAGAAAAAATCCGCGATTTTACACAAAAAAAGCAATGCTGATTCCTACAGCATTGCTTTTTTCATTGTTATTAAAAGCCGTTATTATCAGAAACTTCTTTAAACCAACGACCTGATTTTTTCACCGTTCGTTTAGCATCATTTGCTAAGTCAACGGAGATAAATCCGTAACGGTTCTTGTAAGCATTGGTCCATGACCAGTTGTCCATGCAGGTCCACATATGGTAGCCAACACAATTGGTTCCTTCTTGGATCGCTTGGTGGACGTACTTCAAGTGGTCAGAGACAAATTCGATGCGGTAATCATCTTCGATCACGCCATCAGCATTGACGAAACGTTCTTCTCCTTCGACACCCATGCCATTTTCAGAAATGTAGCACTTGATATTGCCATAGTTTTCTCGCGTGTTCGTCAAAATATCATAGATCCCTTTTTCATAGATTTCCCATCCACGATACGGGTTCATTTTCTTGCTCGGCATATCATAGTTATCAAAGTAATCATCAGGCATTGGACTTTTCGCTTGATCGATCGGTGATTCTTTCTTCATGATACGACGAGGTTGATAATAATTGATCCCCAACAAGTCGATCGTATTTTCGCGAATCGTTTGTAAATCATCGGCTTCCATCGCTGGTACCATATCCAATTCCTTGACGATGGTCACTAATTCTTCTGGGAACGTGCCTTTGACCGCAGGGTCTAAGAAAGAACGATTAAAGAAGGCATCCGCGATTTGCGCTGCTTTGACATCCTCTGGATCATTCTCATCTCTTGGATAGCTTGGCGTCAAGTTCAAGATGATGCCGATCTCCCCATCAAGGTTCATCTCATGATAGACTTTGATGGCTTTAGCACTCGCCAACGTTTCGTGGAACCCAACTTGGACTGCATGTTTCATGTTGATCTCATTCGGATAATGGAATTGGTAAAGATAGCCGCCTTCAACAGGGACGATCGGTTCATTATGAGTGAACCATTTCTTGACACGATCACCAAATAATGTAAAGCAGGTTTGCGCAAATGCGACATAGGCATCCACGGTCTCTCGGTTCAACCAGCCGCCTTTTTCTTGCAGCGCCATCGGCATATCGAAGTGGTAAAGGTTCATGAAAGGTTCGATCCCGTTGGCGATCAACTCATCAATGTAGGCATTGTAAAAATCAACGGCTTTTTGATTGACTTCTCCTTTGCCTTGCGGGAAGAGACGACTCCATTGGATCGATGTCCGAAACGTCGTATGGCCGGTTTCTTTCATTAGTTGAATATCTTCTTGATAGCGTGTATAGACTTGCGAGGTTTTTTCAGGACCTACCTCATTGAAAAATTTCTCTGGTTCCTGCTGATACCAGTAATCCCAGATGCTTGCCCCTTTGCCATCGCCTTCAAATACACCTTCTGTTTGTGGGCCACTAGCGGCTGACCCCCACCAAAAGCCTGCTGGAAATTGATAATCCATCTTCATTCACTCCTCATTTTTTCTTTGCTGCCCTAATCATAAAGGAAGCAGTTACAAAAATCAATCTTTTTTAAAATAAATGTATAGACATTTAAAATAAAACATGATACATTATCAATGTAATCGATTGCAAAAAGAAATTTAAGGAGTGAACTAATAATGAATGGTTTTATGGACAAGTTATCTGAAAAGATTTTGCCCTTGGCGAATGCCTTAGGACAAAATCGCTACCTGACCGTCTTGCGGGACGCGTTTATGCTTTCGTTCCCAATCACTATGTTTGGATCGATCGTGGTCGTTTTAAACAACCTGCCCTTCTTCAGTGATGCCACTAAAGGAACATTAGGAACACTGTTTGGCAATGGGCAAAATGCAACAATGAGTATCATGACTGTTTTCGTTACTTTCGGTATTGGCTATTATTTATCAAAATCATATGATGTGGAAGGGATTTTTGGTGGTGCCGTTTCGTTTGCCAGCTTTTTGATCTTGACTCCTTTCTTTATGACTACTGAATCTGGCGAAACGATCTCCGGTGTGCTGTCTCTTGATCGTCTTGGCGCAAAAGGGATGTTTATCGGGATGATCGCAGCATTTTTGGCAGCTGAAATCTATTGCCGCATCACAAAACGCGGCTGGCAGATCAAAATGCCTGATGGGGTGCCACCAGCAGTTTCTAAATCTTTTGCCGCTTTGATTCCAGCAATTATCACCTTAACGGTATTCTTAGTGATCAATGCCATCATGACGGGTGTCTTCAATGCCAACTTGCATGACTTGGTTTATGAATTGATCCAAAAACCATTGACTGGACTAGGCAGCAGCTTGCCAGCAACTCTATTGGCTTTGTTCTTTGTTCAATTCCTTTGGTTCTTCGGTCTACATGGTCAAATCATCGTCAACTCTGTGATGGACCCGATTTGGAATACATTGATGTTAGACAACTTAGAAGCGTATCAAAATGGGGATGCACTGCCGCATATCGTCACAAAACCATTTATGGAAACCTTTACTGTTGGATTAGGCGGTTCTGGTATGACGTTAGCCGTTGTTATCTTGATGGCTTTCGTATTGAAGAAAAAACAATACCGCGATGTGGGTCGTTTGGCTTTAGCACCAGGGATCTTTAATGTTAACGAACCAGCCATCTTCGGTATGCCGATCGTCTTGAATGCGACGATCCTGATTCCTTGGGTCGTAGCACCTCTTGTGGTAACGACCTTCAACTACTTAGTGATGGCGGCTGGACTTGTTCCTGCACCAACTGGTGTTTCTGTTCCTTGGACCGTTCCAGTGGTCTTCAGTGGTGTCTTAGCAACCAACTCTTGGTTAGGTGGTTTGTTGCAAGTCATTGACGTGGTGATCGTCGGCTTGATCTGGTATCCATTCTTACGTGTGTTAGATCGTCAAGCAGAACCATCAATCGATTAAGCGCAACGGCTGGCTGAATTTTTTCAGTCAGCCGTTCTTTTTATAAAAAAACCAAGGTTTGATTGTCGAAACCGCTTTTTTCAGCTATACTTCTTGCGAGGTGATCAGATGCCAAAATACCAAGAAATTGCCAATATTTTACGCACACGTATCAAAAACAAAACGTATCCGCCTGACAGCTTACTGCCGAATCAAACTGATTTAGTCGAGGAATTCGGAGTCAGCCGGATGACCGTCAAAAAAGCCATCGGTATTTTAGCCATGGAAGGACTGGTTTATTCTCAGCGGGGCGCTGGAACAAAAATATTGAACCACCCATTCTTAAAAAAAGACACCACTGCTTTAACGGTCTATGAAGGCTTGTCAACAGAAATGGGCAAAGCTGGCCGCAAGCTAGTCAGTCAGGTCATCGATTTTCAAGTCGAATTTCCTGACCAAACGATCCAAGAAAAGTTGATGTTAACGGAAGAACAGCCGATCTATAGTATTGTCCGCTTGCGGATTCTTGAAGACCAACCGTTTATTTTAGAATATACCTATATGCCCGTCCATTTGGTGCCCAATTTAACTCGTGGCCATTTAGAAAGTTCTATCTACCGTTATGTCAAAGAGGAACTAGGGGTCCAGTTTGCTGGCGCCTACCGCACCATCGCCGCTGATAAAAGTACCGCGTACGATCAACAGTATTTGGACTGTAAAGCCGATGATCCGGTCTTAGAGATCGAACAGATCGTCTATCAGAAAAATGGCTCACCTATCGAATTTTCCCGTAGTCGCAACCGTTATGACGTGCGGGCCTACTCTTATTTAGATGTCCAGCACTAAAAAGACCTGCCCACGGTTTTCTTCCATCAGAAACCGTAGGCAGGTCTTTTTGTTGGTGCATTCGTTGCTTCGTTTATTTTTTCGCTGAGGGTTGGAATCGTTTCAGCCGCAAGGCATTTAATAAAACGGATACCGAACTGAAGCTCATGGCCGCCCCAGCGATCATTGGATTGAGCAAGGGGCCACCGAAAAGATGCAGCACACCCATTGCGACAGGGATGCCTAAGACGTTATAAGCAAAAGCCCAGAAAAGATTTTCTTTGATGTTTTTGATGGTTGCCCGACTTAACTCGATCGCTGATGGGACGTCCATCAGATCGCTGCGCATCAGTACGATGTCTGCCGATTCGATGGCGACATCGGTACCAGAGCCGATCGCGATCCCTACATCGGCTTGGGCTAACGCGGGCGCATCATTGATCCCGTCACCTACCATCGCAACCTTTTGGCCTTTGGCTTGCAGGCCGGCTACTTTGGCGGCTTTATCTTCTGGCAAGACGTCACTGATCACTTCATCGATACCGACTTGTTTGGCGATGGCTTGGGCCGTTCGGGCATTGTCGCCCGTGATCATTGCTACGTACAAGCCCATTTGATGCAACCGTTCAATGGCTTTTCGACTGCTTTCTTTGATAGTATCTGCCACAGCGATGATCCCGATCGCTTCGCCGTCTTTGGCAACATACATCGGTGTTTTCCCTTCGTGAGCCAATTGTTGGGCTTGCTCGATCAGGCCATCGATGGCAACGTTTTGTTTTTCCAACCATTTCTGGTTGCCTAATAGGACTGGACTGCCAGCGATCGTTCCTTGAATCCCATGACCTGGGATCGCTTCAAACCCGTCAACTTCTTGTAGGGCGAGGGCTTGCGTGCGGGCTTCGATCACAATCGCTTCGCCTAATGGATGTTCTGAGCCTTTTTCAACAGAAGCCGCCAGTTGCAGCAATTCCGTCGGCGTGTGATTACCTGCAGGCAGGAGATCGGTTACGACTGGTTTGCCTTCTGTGATCGTGCCGGTTTTATCAAAGACGATGGTCGTCACGTTTCTAGCTGTTTCTAACGCATCGCCGCTTTTGATCAAGACGCCATTTTCTGCCCCTTTGCCCGCACCCACCATGATGGCGGTCGGTGTCGCTAATCCTAAGGCACACGGACAGGCAATCACTAATACAGAGATCGTAATGGTCAATGAGAAGATCCAGGTTTCTTGTCCTAAGAAAAACCAGGCAAGTCCTGCAAAAATCGCCAAGACCATGACGATCGGGACAAACACACCCGAAACTTTGTCAGCCATGCGGGCAATCGGCGCTTTGGATCCTTGAGCATTTTCTACTAACTGAATGATTTGCGCTAACGTTGAATCTTCTCCCACATTGGTGGCTTCATATTGAAACGAGCCGTTTTTGTTGATACTGGCGCCGATCACCCGATCACCGACTTGTTTTTCGATAGGTAAGCTTTCTCCAGTAATCATTGATTCATCGATGGCAGACCGGCCTTGGGTAACGATCCCATCCACAGGAATCTTTTCTCCAGGTCGTACGACTAAGATATCGCCAGCTGCGACTTCTTCAATACCCACTTCGACTTCTTCGGCTTGATTCCCGCTGCCGCGAAGCACGCGGGCTTTTTTCGGTGCGAGATCCAACAACTTCTTGATGGCTTCGGAGGTTTTGCCCTTCGAGACCGACTCAAGGTATTTTCCTAAAGTAACTAATGCCAAAATAACGGCGGCCGTTTCATAGTACAAGTGCATCGCATAGTGGTTCGTGCCAAGGTAGACCATCACGGTTCCATAAATACTATAAAAGAAGGCAGCACTGGTTCCCAATGCAACAAGGGAATCCATGTTGGGATGGCCTTTCCAAAGCGCTTTGAAACCAGCAATGTAAAAGGCGCGACCGAGGACCATCACCGGTAAGACCAAAAGCAATTGAGTGGTAACGAAATTGACTGGATAGGCCATCGGATCTAAAAAGCCAGGGATCGGCAAACCGATCATTTCCCCCATCGTCAAATAGAACAAGGGGATCGTAAAGAGCGCTGAAAGCCAAAACCGTTGCCATAAAGCACGAATCTCTGCCTGTTTTGAATCCACCTTGTCGGCAGAAGCGGTCGGCAGCTGTGCATCATAGCCCGCCTCTTTCACGGCAGCTGCGATCTTCGCGGCGGTCACTTGATCTTGTTGATAGCTGACCATCAGTTTTTCTGTTGCCAGATTGACGGATGCTTGCTCCACACCCGCTAATTTTTGGACAGCTTTTTCTACTGTTTGGGCACAAGACGCACAGGTCATGCCCGAGATGGCAAAGGTCTCTTGTCTTTGGGAGCCGATCAGTTGATAGCCCGCTGCTTTGATGGCCGCAGCGAGTGTTTCTTCGGTGAGCTGCTGCTCATCATAACGAATATGTAATTTTTCAGTAGCCAAATTGACAGCTGCTTGGTCGACCCCCGCCAGCTTGCTGACTGTTTTTTCGACGGTCTGGGAACAAGACGCACAGGTCATCCCTTTTACCCCATAATTCTTTTCGATCATTGTTTCCTTCCTCCTTGCTTGCTATGCAAACCCATTAACCTTTTATGTTTACAGTTGTAATCTTCTTCTACTTTACAATTATCGTTTACACTTGTCAACGATAATACTCAAAAAAAGGACGTTCTCCTTTGAAGCGGCCCAAAACGCGAGACTTTTGGTCTACCTTTGGGCGGTCGCTACAGGTGGAACGTACTTTTTTCTAAGAAACGATCACTGCCGTTGCAGGGATCGTTTCGCTTATTCAGGTATTGGTTTTAGGAGGCTATCACTCTTGCCCGTTGGTTTTGATCAGCTCTTGGTACCAGTAGAAGCTGTCTTTCTTGTAGCGTGCCAAAGATCCTTCTTGCGTTTCATCTTGGTCGACATAGACAAAGCCATAGCGTTTTTGGTAGCCGTTCAACCAGCTTAGCAAATCAGTGAAGGACCAGGTGCAATAGCCAAGAACTTCCGCGCCGTCGCTGATCGCTTCTTTAATGGCATGGACATGCCCTGCTAAATAATCGATGCGGTATTGGTCATGGATTTGATGATCGTCGGTTAGTTTGTCGTATTCACCAAGTCCGTTTTCTGTAATGATCACAGGCACCCGATAACGGCTAGTGATTCGTCGTAAAGCGATCCGCAGCCCTTGAGGATCGATCTCCCAATCCCAATTCGTCCGTTCCACAAATGGATTTTCGGCTTTTTTGAACATTCCTGGTGTCCCGGTTTCTTCGGAGCTGCCTTTTTTCCCAGTGGTGTTCATTTTCCCCGCACCGACACCATCTAATGGATTGTAGGCATTTGTTGCTGTTTGGTAATAGTTGATCCCTAAGAAATCTGGTTTTGCTGAACGCAGCAAGTCCATATCTCCTGGTTCAATCGTTGGTGCGATCCCTTGCTCTTTCAAGTAATTCATTGCCGCAATCGGGTATTCGCCCCATAGATAGACGTCTAACCAATAATGCGCCATCAAGTCTTCCGCGTTTTCAGCTGCCAAAATATTTTTCGGGTCGCTGTTGATTGGGTAGTTTGGTGAGTAGGCGAAACTTGGTCCGATTTTCCCTGGGATTTTCATCTCATGGAACTTGTTGATCACCGAAGCATTCGCCAAGTTAGCGATATGATTGACTTCATACATCCGTTTAGGATCGGTCACTCCTGGTGGATGGGCAGCTAAAAGATAACCTAAAGAAGTAAAGATATTTTGTTCATTCAAGCTGACCCAATAGTGGACTTTGCCGCGAAAGGCTTCAAACAATACGGCCGCATAGTTGGTGAAATCTTCAATGATTTTGCGAGATTCCCAGCCACCGTATTCTTCTTGCAAGGCTCGTGGCAGATCCCAATGGTACAAGGTCACCATCGGTTCGATCCCTGCTTTTATCAGTTCATCGATCAATGCTAAATAAAAGTCTAACCCTGCTTGATTGACTTCTCCTCGTCCTTCTGGAAAAATCCGTGTCCAAGCAATGGAAAAACGATAGGTTTTCAATCCTTGTTCTTTCATCAAGGCAACATCTTCTTTGAAGCGGTGGTAATGGTCGACTGCGACATCTCCGTTAGTTGCTTTAAAGGTTTTTCCGGGAATGCGGACAAAATCGTCCCAAACCGAAGCGCCTTTGCCGTCTTCTTGCCATGCGCCTTCTACTTGATAGGCTGCTGATGCTGAACCCCATAAAAAATCGTTGGGGAATTCTTTTAGTTGTTTATGATCCAATTGTTTCCCTTCTTTCTGTTTGATGATACCCCTTTCTTAAGTATACCGATAATTGCCTGATTTGTCATAAGAAGATTTTGTACCTATGCCAAGAAAGCCGATGGCACGCAAAAAACATCCTTGCAAGCAGTGGCGTTCTCCTTGCAAGGATGTGGACTAGCTATGGATCATGCGTCAAATTGTGCCTGATAGAGTGCGGCGTAACGCCCCTCTTTGGCTACTAATTCTTCGTGGGTCCCTTGCTCTACGATATTCCCCTGTTCCACCACGAGGATCGTATCGGCATGTCGAATCGTGGACAAGCGATGGGCGATCACAAAGGAGGTTTTGCCTTTCATCAATTTGGTCATCGCTGCTTGGATCAGCAGCTCTGTTTGCGTGTCGACATTCGATGTGGCTTCATCAAGAATCAACAGATCGGCATCCAACAGCATTGCTCGTGCAATCGTCAACAGCTGTTTTTGCCCTTGTGAGATACCGGTTCCGTCTTCTGAGATCAAAGTATCATAGCCTTTTGGCAGGCTCATAATAAAGTCATGGATATGGGCGGCTTGTGTAGCAGCTTGGACTTCTGCCAACGTCGCATTCGCCTTGCCGTAGGCCAAATTGTCGAAAACCGTTCCCGTGAACAACCAGGTATCTTGCAGCACCATCGCATAGCTTTGCCGTAAGCTGCGGCGTGTCGCTTGGCGGATATTTTTACCGTCTAACCGAATCGCTCCTTGGTCAGGGTCATAAAACCGCATCAAGAGGTTCACGATGGTGGTTTTCCCCGCTCCGGTCGGTCCGACGATCGCGACCAAGCTGCCAGCTGGTACTTGTAGCGAAAGGTCTTTGATGATGGGCTGCTGTGCTTGATAGCCGAAGGTCACATGGTCAAAGGCGACATCACCAGACACCTCGTGGTATTCGTAGGCTCCAGGAACATCAGAAACTTCAGGTTCTTCATCCAGCAAACGGAAGATCCGTTCTGCCGCCGCCAATGCCGATTGCAAATCACTGAAGATGTTGGCTAACTCATTGATTGGTCCTGAGAATTTTCTGGAGTAAAGAACAAAGGAAGAAACATTCCCTAGTGTCAGATGACCGAACAAAAACAGCAAGGCGCCAAACATACTGATCAAGGACAACGACAGATTGTTGATAAAGTTGATGGAAGGACCAGTCATACTGCCGTAGTACTCGGCATTGTAATAGGCATCCACCGCTTCTTGGTTTTTTTCGTCAAAACGGCTGATGATCGCTTCTTCTTGGTTATACAGCTTGATCGTTTGCTGACCAGAAATAATCTCTTCCACAAAGCCGTTCAATTCGCCTAATTTGCGGGAACGACGGCGAAACAATGGTTGAAATTTGCTCATCAAAAAGCGGGTCAAAAAGATCGAAGCGGGAACCGTTACGACAAAAATCAGCACCAGCAGCGGCGAAATCAAAACCATCATCACAAACGAACCAATGATCGTCACAAGACTGCTGAGGACTTGAATGGCATCGCTGGCCAATGACGTATTGATGGTATCGACATCATAACTGATGCGACTGATGATATCCCCAGTGGCGACTCGGTCAAAATACCCAACCGGCAGTTCGGTGATTTTATCAAAAATCGCCTTGCGCATCGCTGCCACCACCCGCTGACTCAAGCGGATCATCATGAGCGAAATCAGATAACTAAGAAGGGAAGACGCAAGATAAAACAGCAGCATCAGCCCACAATAAAAGAAGACTCGGTCAAAAATGACCTTGCCGGGACCCGGTTGAATGGCATCAATGGCGTACCCTGAAAGCAACGGTCCCACCAAGGCGAAAATGTTGCTGGCCATCATCAATACAGCGGCTGCCAGCAGGAGACCTTTGTACTCGTAGAGATAGCCCCACAAACGCCGTAGTGTTTTCTTACTATCCTGCGGTTTTTCCGTTTTTTTCTTCGGCATCGTCGGCACCTCCTGTCTGACCTTGATAAATGGCTTGGTAGATCGCATTTTCTGCTAGTAATTCTTGGTGACTGCCAAAGCCGTTCATTTGCCCGTTTTCCAGTACCAAAATTTTGTCGGCATGCTGGATCGAGCTGATCCGCTGCGCGATCAAGACCGTCGTCGTCTGTTGAAACTGCTGTCTCAGGACCTTGCGCAACTGAGCGTCGGTCCGATAATCCAGCGCACTGGCAGAATCATCCAAAATCAAAATCTCTGGATCCCCCGCCAAGGCCCGCGATAACAAGACCCGCTGCTTTTGACCCCCGCTTAAATTGCTGCCTTTAGCATGCAGTGGATGAGCTAAGCGCTTGGGTAGTTGATTGATAAACTCCTTGGCTTGGGCGCGAGCCGCCGCTTCTTCGATCTGTTCTTTGGAAAACCGCCGACCAAAAGCGATATTTTCTTCGATCGTTTCCGCAAAAAGCACGTCTTTTTGTAAGACGACACCGAATAACTGATGCAGCTCCGTCGGATCGATGGAGCGAATGTCGCGACCAGCGATGCGAATCATGCCCTTCGTTGGGTCATAGAGCCGCAGCAGTAGTTTGACGATCGTTGATTTTCCACTACCAGTCGCACCGATGATCCCTAAGGTTTCTCCCGGCTGCAAGGAAAAATCGATGTCTTTCAGCACCTGGGTACCGTTAGGATAGGTGAAGGAAACTTTTTCAAAAACGATATGCGCAGACTCTTCTTTGACAGGCGCCTCAATGACTTGCATATTTTGCGGCAGGCGCAAGACGGATTGGATCCGATCGGCAGAAGCCAGCCCCTTCGACACGATCACAAAGATGCGCGTGATACTGAGCATGGCATTCAAAATGATCGTAAAATAAGTCAAAAAGGCGATGATGACGCCTGGTTGGGTCAATCCTTGATTGACGCGAAAGGCACTGACGACGATCACTAGCGTCAGTCCGATATTCAAAAATAGGTCCATCAGGGGCGGTGTTGCAGCCATCGTTCGATTAGCGGTAGTTTCCGCAGCTACTACGTCTTGATTGACGTGGTCAAAGCGCTTTTTCTCGTAATCTGCTTTGGACAAGGCCTTGATCACCCGAGCCCCAGTCACATTTTCACGGACAGTTCGCACCAACACATCCACTTGCTTTTGCAATGAGGCAAACAAGGGGATCCCCCGTTTCGAGATCGTGACTGCCGCCACTAAAGTGAAGGGCAAGACGCCCACTAAGACCAGCGTCAACACGGGATCTAATGTGGCAGTGATCATGATCCCCCCTAATAACAGAATCGGGGCACGAATCCCCATCCGTTGGATCATGCCTACCGTTTGATGGATGTTGTAAGTGTCTGTCGTCAAGCGAGACACCAAGGAAGGGATCCCGACTTCTTCGACTTGCGGAATCGACAGATAGGAAACTTTTTCAAATAAATCATGGCGTATACTGCCGGTGGTATCGCGAGCAACACTGGAGGCCATCCGATTGGCGATGATATTGGTGACGACTGCGATGATGGAGCAGACCACCATCGCCCCACCCCAAGCAAAAATCGCAGATACCTGCTTGGTGGGAATCACAGAATCGATGATATACGCCAAAATCCAAGGCAATAGCAAGTCCATCAGGGAGCCGAAGAATTTGATACTGACGCCAAGGGAGATGCGGCCGATATAGGGTTTTAAATATTGAGTCAAAAGATTCATTCCATCGCCTCATCTTTCGCTAAAAGCCGCTGGGAATTTTCTTTGACGATTTCCAGATCGGCGATCAACTGCTGCTGTTGGACAGCAGAAAAACCTGCTACGACTTGTTCATTCCAGCTTTGAAGCAGCTGTTGGATCGCTGGTTGGACGGCGAGTGCTTTTTCGGTTGGATAAACCAGTAATTGTCGTTTGTCGGTGGGACTGCTGGTTCTAGTGACAAATCCTCGTTCTTCTAGGATTGCTAGTTGACGGGCAACATTGCTTTTATTCACAAAAATCTTCTTGGCTAAGGCTTCTTGACTGATCCCCGGTTGGCGGCAAATGTTTAAGATATAGGTATGATGCATCCCGCCTAAACCAAATTTTTTCAGTTCTTTTTCCCGATAAAGGGTGGCGAGACGGGCAATATGATTGATTGAGCGGATAATGGCTTCCATGAGCACTCCTGCCTTTCTTAGTTCTTCAAAGTGTCTAATCTATTATAAGGAATAATCGTTGCGTGCGCAACGATTATTGTTTCTGACGAAAAGCAACAGGTACACTGTTGTTGATCAGCAAAAAAAGAACTTCAGCCCTCTCGCTGAAGTTCTTTTCTGATTCATTTTATTCAGATTCTTTCAATAAAGCTTGTACGACCTTACGACGACGGTACAGCTGTCTTGTTTTCCAGCTGATAAAGCCGATGAGTAAAGCGAGCCAAGAAACGATCGTCAGCCATAAAGCTCCGTCGAAAAACCAAGGCGCGTCGTAATCAACGACTAAGACATTCTCCCCTGCTTGCTGTTGGACAGAAACGGCACCAATGGCACTCAAAGAGACATCTTTTTCAGTTAGTGGCTGCTGATTGAGGGTCAATTCAGTATATCGGTAATTGATGATCGGTAACGCCTTCCACGTCTCTTGATCACCTTGCCAACGTAAAGTAAGCTTCCCGTTTTCTACGGTTTTTGCCACGGTATCATTCTTTTCAATGATTTCTTCCCCGTACAAATTGTACTTGTTCTTCTTGGTTTCTTGATAGAGGGGCAGATAATCTGGCGTAGAACGTTGATACAGCGCTAATGCTAAGGACTTGTCGTTACTAAAATAGGCTTCCTTCAATTGCGCTTCAGATTCCGCCGACAGATAGGTGTGGTTTCGCAGTGAAACCGCAGCTTCATCGGAGTGCCAGTCCTGCATTTTGACCGTGTTTTGGATCAGGATTTGACCAACACTCAAGACTAAAACGAGGACAAACCAACGCGGATTTGCCAATGGCTTGCCCCGATAATAAGGAACTAGCAGGCACAAACCGACTAAGATCAAAATCGTGGCAGGAACAAAGAACCGAAAAGGAAATTGCAGTAAATTGATCACACCATTGTCCAGACTGCCTAGCCATTGCCAAGGAACAGCGTTCGATGATAAAACGAAAAAGACTGCTGCAGCTGCCGTCATTAATTTGAAGCCGCCAGATAGACGTGGCCACACACGGATCGCACCACAAAAGAACAAAGCACATAAGATGGGCAGCAGGTACGGAGTCGTCCACCAATAGCTGCTGGTTCCAGTAATGGTATTGTTCTGCATGTTGCGATTCACAAAAGGCGCGATCAACGTGTTACTCGTATAAAGATCCAACATCCCTAACCAAATATTGGCGGTCAGTAGCAAGAAGATCCCGATCGCTCCTGCTAAGCGCAGCACCAATTGTCGTTTTTCTTCGCCAGAAGTCCCAACAAAAAAGGCGCGTAAGAAAAAGGGCACGTATAAGAACACTAACAAGATGCTTGAAAACACATGGATTTGAAATAAGACCGCCACGGAAACCCCTACCGCAAAAGGCCGTAACCGTTTATGTTCCCCTAGTGCGATCAGTGGAATCAGGCACAGCGGCAGCACAGCCGCCCCCCAAGCAGAAAAGCCCTGTCGCTCAATCCAATACTGGACAGAATAGGTCGCCATAAACAGGACGCTCATCCCCACTGACAGCCAACCATTGACTCGTAATTTCTTTAATAAGCCAAACATCGAAAACCCTGCTAACAAATAGAGCAGCCCGTTGGCGAGCAGCTGGTAGGAAAACCACGAAGGACTCAGCAAGACCAGCAATCCTTGGAAATAGGCAAAAAAGGGCCCGTATAATGCATTGACGATACGAGCAGATTGCTGAAACCCGTAGATAGAAAGAAAATATTGAAAATTGCCCTCTTTGATCTGCTGGCTGGTCTCATAAAAACGATTGAAGTGAAAGACCACATCAGAGCCCAAAATCATGCCTTGGCCTAAGATCTGCGGTAATAAAAAAACACCACTCATTGCAATCAGAATCACCACTTGCCAGAAAAGCGGCTTTTGTACTATTTTTTGTTTCAAAAAAAACCCTCCTTGCACCCTTTCGGTACGCTCATAAAAAGAGTACCAGATAGGGACGAGGAGGGGAAAAAGAAAGCTTAGTGAAAAGGGATACATGGTAAAAATTTAACCAATTACTAAACTTTTCTAGGTTTTAGGTGGTCGTTTCTGTGCTTTTTCTCAAATTTATTGGGTGATCGTTTGCCAGCTTTCCAGTAGTTCGCTTAAAAGCGGGACGACCGTTTCTGCAGGGGCTGCCTCTTTTTGGACATTGGCACTGACTAGCTGATCGTACATATAGCCATACAGAGAATCGAGATCTTCTGCAATAGCGCCACCTTGCTCACGGTCTAAAGAGACCCGTAATTCCAATAAAATATTCTGCGCCTTGACAAATTGCTGATGAGCTTGGCTCAACTCTTCTTTTTCCAATGCGATCACTGCTAATTTGATATTTTTGATCGCTGCTTGCAACAGCATTTCAATCAGTTTGTTGGGGGAGGCACTCATTACTTGGTTCTGCAAATAGTTGTTTTGCATTTTTTGATAATTCATCTTTTTTTCCTCACTATAAATCAAATTCGACGAAGGCGGCACTGTCTTCTTGCTGCAAATACGTTTTGACAAGATTGTTTTTGCGGTTCAAACGCCCCAATTCTTGTTTGATCTCTTGCTGCTGGGCTTTGACCTGGTCTAAGAACGCTTGATACGCTTGGATCACTTGTTGCGCCAACGCACTGGTTTGTGGACTATGGCTCTGTGCTTCTGCTTGCATGGCTGCTATGACCGCTGCATTGGCTGCCATCAAACGACTGGCTTCTTCGCTGTCGCCGCGCCATTGGGCAAAACCAGTTAAAATCTGATTCAAACGTTCATCTAATGATACGTGTGGCTCCATAGGTTGTTTCCTTTCATGTTGACGAGGGTTTCTTATGCGAATGAAAAAATGACTGCTTTAATCGGCTATCCTGCCTAGTTTGACGTATTGGCAAACTGATTGCTTAGGTAGCTCAGCTGATTTTCAGCCTCCATCATCACGGAGTCTAACTTGGTAAACATTGTGATGTAACGCTCTTTTTTCATTGCCAAAATATCATCAAACCGTGTGATCTGCTTGTTTAAATCCTTGATGGTACTGTCATAGGTCGCAGATTTGGTGGCAATGATCCCTTTATTGGCTGAAGTATTGACGACATAGCTGTTGGCTAATTCTTTTAGGGCTAGTGTATAGCCAGTCTCTTTCGTGCTCGCAGTGCCATCAGCTTCTTTGGTTTTCGTACTTGCATAAAAGAAAGACTTCACAGCAGCGGGATCTTCCGCTAAGGCTTCTTTTAACTTTGTCGTATCCAATCCCAATGTACCATCATTATCAACGGTGGAGATGCCTAGCTTATTGGCGGTCAGCTTTGAGCCACTGACAGCTGGAATGGTGATCAAATTTCGCAATTGGGTCTGTAGACGAGTCAACGCACTGTCTCCCACCAAGGTCCCCGTCTTGTTGTTTTCACTACTAGGATCTCCCACGGTCAAATTGTCGCCGATAAAACTCATCAAGCTATTGTATTGATCCACTAATCCTTGCACTGCATCAACGACTTTCGAGGTATCATTGGCTAAAGAAAGCGTCACATGCTCCTCGCTTTTTTTCGCTAACGTCAGCGTGACACCATCAATAACATCCGTCACACTGTTGCTGTCGCGAGTGATCTTCATGCCGTCTAGCTCAAAAATAGCCGGTTGGCCTTGCGTCGTTGTCGCAGTTGAACCGATCCCTAACCCTTCGGCGGCATTGCCGTCGATCAAGAAATTTTTGTCGCCCATTTTAGTATTTGTTAAAATCAAACGGTTATCCACGATGCTCGCCGCGACGAAGGTCGTCTTGCTTTGGCTATTGATCTTGGCTGCCACATCTTTTAAGCTGTCTTCGGCCGTGATCTCGATCGAAGCGGTGATCGGTTTGCCATCTTCATCGACTTCCGAACTGGTCAATGACAGCTGACCACTGACATTTAGGGCCGTTTTGCTACTTTGAGCTACTTGACTCCCCGTCACCTTCGTGGCTGTTGCTAGTTGGTTGACTTTTAGATCATAGGTGCCTTCTGGAGCTTCCGTTGTTCCTGCAATTGAAGCGATGCTGCTATTGGTGGTCGTCGCTTTTTTCGTTTGATAAGCATCATCTTTTTGTAATGCATCGACTTTTGACAAAAAGTTAGTCAAGCGAGTGCTGATATCACTCCACGCCGTTTTTTGTGCTTTTAGCGACGTGATTTTATTCTCAGCGCGGGTCTTGTTGATCGCATCTGCCGCCAATAATTTTTCAATATCTTCTGAAGTCACGCCAGAATAACTCCCTAGCGTTGTACTGATTCCTGAACTGCTAGTTACACTTGCCATGTTTTCATCCCTTTCGATCGACCGCGATGCCCATGTCATCCCATATTTTCCCAATCACGTCTAGCATGTTGGCGGGCGGGATCTCTTTGATCACTTCGTTGGTCTGCATATCCACTAAACGCACCATCGTACGCCCCGTGCGCTCATGTACTTCATAAGCCAATTTCATATCTTTGCCAAGTAGTCGCTGATTCACTTCCTCCACGGAGGCTGCGATCTTGTGCTGATCGGCTACTGAAAAATAGTGGATCGGCGGTTCAGTGGCCACTGTCTGTTCCTTTTTCTCCGCCAGTTTCCCCTCTTGGTGTTGCGGCTGAAGGTTGGCGTTCTCTTGATCTAGGGATTCGATCGGACGTGCTTTAGCGACCGACGCAACGGCTTCGATCGGGTGTATTCCTGACATTGGCTGAATATCCATCAGAGCTTCCTCATTTCTAAGCGTTTTTGTGCTGCTATGTAAAACACAAGAACTGCGCTTCCCCTAGGCAGTCCTTGTGTCAGTGGTTCACTTGATCAAAAATTATCCTTGTAACAAGCTCAATACGCTGTTAGGCATTGAGTTTGCTTGTGCCAACATTGAAGTTGCTGCTTGAGAAAGGATGTTGCTCTTCGTAAAGCTCATCATTTCTTGCGCCATATCAACGTCACGGATACGTGAGTTTGCTTCAGATAGGTTTTCTTGCGTTGTACCTAAGTTGTTGATTGTGTGTTCTAGACGGTTTTGCGCCGCACCAAGATCCGCACGTTGTGCAGAAACTGCTTTGATCGCTTCATCGATTTTTGTGATTGGGTTGTTTTCAACGCTGACAGTTGCCGCTGCTGCTTTGCCTTCATCAGAAGCGGTAAATGTTGCTAAAGCATCATCGTATGTTTTTTGAGCTGTTGCTTTTGCTGTATCATCCGCTGCTGTATCGATGGCTGTTTGTAATTCAGCAACTGTTTTACCAGCAGCCGCATCAACTGTGCCGTCCGCTGCATATTTTGTTGTAGCATCTGCTTTGAAGGCAGTCGCTACTGCTTTATCTTTTGCTGCAGCAACAGCTTTAGCATCGCTTGTATCAATGGCTTGTGTTAAATCTAAGCCTTTTACTTTCAATGCAGATGAGCTCATGTTGTTGATTGAAACGCTCATTGTTTGGTTTGCGTTGGCACCGATTTGGAAAGTGAATGATTTCGCATCATCGCCTTCACCAGTTAACAAGCTTTTTGTATTGAATTCAGTGGTATTGCTGATACGGTCGATTTCATCAGACAATGCGGTGTATTCTTTGTTGATCGCACTGCGGTCGTCATCACTTAACGTACCATTTGAACTTTGAACCGCAAGATCACGCATACGGCCTAAGATGCTGTGGGTTTCATTTAATGCACCTTCTGCTGTTTGGATCAATGAAATACCATCTTGTGCGTTGCTTTTTGCTTGTGACAAACCGCCGATTTGGCCTTTCATTTTTTCAGAAATTGCTAAGCCAGCTGCGTCGTCCCCAGCTTTGTTGATGCGTAAGCCTGAAGATAATTTAGACAAAGAATTGCTTTTAGAAGCATTTGCTGCCGTTAGGCGTGAGTAAGTATTCAATGCTGAAACGTTTGTATTGATTCTCATGTGTAGTTCCTCCTAATTTTTATTCGCTAAGGTTTCCCTCTGCTACTATTTATCGGAAGAAACCGTTCAGGGTTAAGCCTTTTTTCTAAAAAAAATAAAAAACTTTTGCTCTCAGCAAAGAACAAAAGTTTTTGGGTTAATTTAAATAATCTAGAATGGACATCTGCATGATCTTTGTTCCCATCGCTAATGTTGAACGGTAGGCAGTCATTTGATTTTGATATTCCATATACTTTTCCGCAATATCGACGTCTTGTTTGTTGGACAGTGTTTCGGTCAAGTTCAGCTTTTCCGTCTCATTTCGATCAGCTGCCGCCTCCAAGCGATTGTAGAGGGTGCCGATCTGCGCCCGTACATTCACCACATTAGTGGCATGCTGGTCATGAGCGGTTAAAAGCTCGCCCCCTAAGGCATCTTTATCATCACTGCGCAATGCAGACAACAAATCATTGAAATAGGTGCTTAAATTTTGGGGATCCGCAGCTGTGCCCGTCTCGTTCATCAGACGATCACCGCTGGCTAACAGATCCACTGAGACCCCATTTGCGATTTCTCGCGGCAAGTCTTCGCTGGTGCCATTGTATTTGATACCGACGATGGCGTCATTTTCTTTGACGATCTCAAAAGGCGCCGTCGTCGTATTCGTTCCGCTAAATAGATAGCGGCCATCAAAGTTGGTGTTTAATGATTCAACGATGCCTTCGATCTCTTGCTCGATCTCTGAACGATTTGCCCCTAATTCCTCACTGCCAGCTGTCGCATTGGCAGAAGATTGAACCAACGAGCGAATCCGCAGCATCGAAGTACTGACGCTTTCTAAAGCAGAATCTTGGGCTTTTGTCCAAGAAATACTGTCTTTGATCGTATTGTTGTAAGTTTTGTTTTGATTTAACGACACATTGAGATCCATGATTTTTGAAACCAGCAGCGGATTATCCGAGGACTTGCTGACTTCTTTCAAGCTCGATAGCTGATTCAACGTGGATTGGACTTTGGAGGCGTTGGTGCCTAGATTTCGTAAAAAATCATTGTAGGTGATTGAATTGGAAATACGCATGGTCTACACTCCTGTTCGATTGATCAATGTGTCTAACATTTCAGAAACGACCGATAATATGCGGGCATTGGCCTGAAATCCTTGTTGGAAACGAATCACATCTGACATTTCTTCATTTAATGAAACCCCAGACACCGATTGATTTTTGTATTCTAGTTGATTCAGCAGCGACAATTGGGCACTGACTGTATTGTCGGCTTGCTGTTTTGAGATCCCGTTTTTGGTGACGATGCTGTTAAAATAACTGCTGACACTCATGCCCGATGCTGCATTGGCAAACGTCAATGTCTCAGAATCAAAAGAAGCGATCGTCTTTTCTGACAACGGGAAGTCCAATTTGGCACTGCTGAGTTTCGCCATTGCAGCAGCTCTTGAACCATCTCCTGCTGCATTGCTCGTTCCGCCGGTCACCAGACTTGGGTTATCTAACAGTGCTTGGCTGACCCGAATCGTCGTCGCTGTACCAGTATCATCTTGGCCGATCTCAAATAGACCGCTAGTAGGAGAAGCGCCGCCAGTAAAGACCATGTTCATGGCTTGCGCGATCGTCGTCGTAAAGTTGTTCAATTCCGTCAAACGGCTGCCGATTTCACTAGATGATGCTTGCAGGCCTCCGATCGCGCCTTCTTTGATTGGCAATTCTGTATAGGCGGTTTCGCCATTGTCGGTGGTTTTCGTCAACAAGACGGTTCCAGCTGGATAAGACCCTGTAATGGCTTCGGCAGGATTCAAGGCGTTGCCGTCTTTGGAAACCAAGGCGCCTGTGTCGCTTTGTCCCACCACCACACTAAGGGTATTGCGTTCCTCCGCACTTAAAATCGTCTGTCCGCTCATGGATACAAACCCACGGCCATACTGATCGGTCTTGGTTTCGATCCCTGCTAGACCCGAGAGATCTTTCAACAGACTGTCTCGACGATCTAAAAGATCATTGGGTGTCTCACCACTCGTCGTCAACCCATAGATCTGTTCATTCAAGGATTGCAGCTGTTTGACCTTCTCATTGAAGTCCAGCGCGGATTTTTCGATGGTATCCAGCGTATCGCTTTGCAGCTGCGTCATTTGTTTGCCCATTTGGTTGATGGTATCGGCAAACGTACTGCTGTTTTCCAGCACAAGGGTCTTAGACGTATCCAGTTCAGGATTGTTGGCTAATGCGGTCCAAGAATCAAACATCGTTGCCAGCTGTTTGGACAGTCCATTGTCAGAAGGCTCATTCATTAAACTTTCCAGCTGTCCTAATATGTCTGCTTTTTGTTCATAATATGTATAGGTAGAATTGGCATTGCGTACTTGTCCAATGACAAAATCGTCGACGATCCGTTCGACACTGCCGACTTTCACACCCATACCGATGCTGCCGACACCCGCTAAATGATAAGACGCTTCGGCTTGCAAGTTGACTCGTTGTCTTGAGTAGCCGTCTGTATTGGTATTTGCAATGTTATGGCTGCTGGTTTGCAACGCTGCTTGATTGGCGGTCATGCCCCGGGTTGCGGTGCCTAATGAACCAAATAGTCCTGTCATAGAAGTACTCCTTACATTTTTTGATCGATGATCGCTGTTGAGACAGCTTGTTTTTCTTGGTATTTCGAATACGTATTTGCCGGTGTCTTGATATTTTCTTTGACTGCATCCATCAAAACAGTTTGGAAACTAATGGCTTGCTCCGTCAGCAGGAGATTTTCGGCTTGCTGCACTTGGATTTGGCGGATGAGTTCTTTGACCGTCACTGAAAGAGTTCCTTCATACGTGGAAAAAACGGGTACGAAGGCGGTTTTTTTCTCGACGAGTTCTGGTAATTTTTCTGCTTGATTTTTGATCAAGCAGGTCTTTTCTTTTTGCAGCAACCGCAAGAACTGCTGAAGCTGACGCTCAAATTCCCGTTCTGTCATCTAGTCGACCTGCTTTTCATCTTGTTGCAGCATTTTATCTGCGATCGTTTCGGCAGATACTTGGTAGGTGCCTTCTTTGATCGCTCGTTTCAATTCTGCCACTCGCTCACTGCGACTGGCTGTTTGATTGGCACTCTTTTGAATGGCTTGAGCTGTTTCGGACAATTGAACATCGACGGTTTTTTCTGTCTGAGCAGCAGATGGCTTTTCTTGTTTGACCGCTTCACGTTTGATGGCCTTGTCGCTGTATTCTGCGTAACCTCTTTCGATTTTCATAGGTTCTCCTCCGTTCTCATTCTTCTACCCTCTACTATCGGTCAAATCACAAAAAAGTTAAACCCATATGTTTAACTTTTTGCGATTTCTTCAAATTAATGCAAATTGTGGATGCGTTGTTTTTGCGAAAGAATGTTGGTGATCCGCACACCAAAGTTTTCATTGATGACCACGACTTCCCCAGTGGCGATCAGTTTGCCGTTCAACAAAATCTCTAGCGGTTCATCCGTCAGTTTTTCCAGCTCGATGACGGACCCCGTATTGAAAGATAAAATGTCCTTAATGGTTTTTTTGCTGCGGCCTAACACGACACTTAGATCCAATGGCACATCAAGAATCAAGTCCAAATTATCCCCATCGCTCACTCCGCTGGAGGCCAATGTTTGAAACGCAGGTTTGCTGACTTCCACGGGCTTTGATGCAGCCGCTGGTTCTGGCGTAGGTGCAGCAACGGGTGCCGTTGGCTGCGGTGTTGGTGTTTCCCGAGTAACGACAGTCGCTTCGTCTGAGAGCATCGCACTGGCGATATCGTTGACCACCGGATCCGTAAAGATCTGCATGATTTTGCTTTCGATCAAACCTTCGACGCGCAAAGAAAATGAGATACAGTAAATCTCTTCCTCTGCCTCGATCCCGCTATACTCAATGTTTTCTGGTGTCTCCCATAGTTTGACGATCGGCGGCAAGATATCCACTTTGCGGCTGATCATCGTTGCCATCGAAGTCGAGGCAGTCCCAATCATTTGGTTCATAGCTTCTGCCACAGCACTTAGCTCTAATTCCGTAAATTGAGTGTTGCTGGTTTCACCAGTTCCACCCATCATCAAATCGGCGATCACGATGGCATCTTTGACTTCTAATAGCATCAAATTACTGCCTAAAAGGCCTTCTTTAAATTCAACTGTCGTCGCTACTTTTGGTGCAACGAGGTCGTTTAAGATCTCACCAAATTTGATTTTAGACACCCGGGGAGTCGTGATGCTGACCCGACGATCAAGAATGGAAGACAACGTCGTCGCTGCTTGCGACATGGAGATATTGCCAACTTCGCCGATAATGTCGACTTTGACTTGCTCTTCTAATCCTTGCGGCTGGGCTGGGGCACTTTGATTCAACAATGCATCGATTTCTGCTTGGGATAAACGTTCACTCATAGTTCTTGCTCCTCTTCTAACTTGTCTAATAATTCAATGGCTAAACGGTCCTCTTGCTTCCCAGGTTTTGCTCGGAAGTAAGGTTTTCCATCGATGAAAGTCTCCAATGGTTCAGTAATTTTTTTGTCTAGTTTGATGACATCGCCTTCTTCTAAGTGGAGAAACTCAGAAAGACTCATTTGAGCATGGCCCAGCAGGACTTCTAAATTCAATCCGACGCCATTCAAACTTTTTTGCAACTCGCGGCTATCGTCTTGGTTGACTGGCTGATTGCTATCAAACCAATTGCGGAAACTTAATTTATCAATGATCCCTTCAAAGAAGACATAGGGGATACATAGATTGATAAAATGTTTCACTTCAAAAATTTTGATAGTAAAGGTCACTAACACGACGGGTTCGTTGGGCGACATGTTTTGCATCAATTGCGGATTCGTATCGATTCCATCCAAAACCGAATCCAAGGCAACGATGTCCTTCCAAACATTTTGGTAGACCCGGACAAATTGTGCCACCACTTCTTCCAAGATTGCTGTTTCAATATCAGTAAAACTTTTTTTCTCGCTAAAATCCATTTCGATCGGCTTGTTTTGATAGACATCCAAGCCGCCGCACAACAACTCCACCAACATCATACACAGTTGTGGGTTCATCTCGATCATTTGAATCCCGCTCAAAGGCTGCGAATGAAAGAGCCCCAGCAAAGTAAATTTTGGTATCGAATGGATAAATTCGTCATAACTGACTTGTTCGATAGCTGCCAACTGCAAAGAAACATTGGTCCGCAGTTGGGTAGAAAGCATGCTACTGCTCATCTTCGAGAAATCCTCGAAGATCATGTGCAGGGTATTGACGTATTCTTTCGACAGCTTTGTTGGTCGGCGAAAATCGTAGGCTTTCACTTTGGCTTGTTTGTCTTCTATCTCAATAATTTCTTGATCGATCTCTCCGCTGCTCATCGCATTCAACAATAAATCAATCTCTTGCTGCGTCAATACCTGATCCACACTAATCCCCCATTTTTTTAAAAAATCATGTGATCGATTTGAATCACACTGGCTACTTTTTCACCGATCGTCACGACCCCAACGGCATGTTCTGTCTCTTGATTGCTTAGTTGGATATCGTCTTCGGTGATATCAAGAACTTCAATTACTTCTTCTACAAGGACCCCTTTGGTCTCCTCTTGCTTCTTCATGATCAATATGTTTTTTTCGTAGGCTGGTTCCATGATGGGAATCAATTTTGCCAAACGAATCACCGTTACGACAGACCCCCGCAGATTGATCAGCCCTTCCACCCACTCTGGTGCTAAGGGCACCTTCGTAAAAGAAGGGGCATCAATGACCTCGTCCACCGAGTCCGCCGAGATCAAATAGTACTGCTGAGCCATTTTGAAAAGAATCATCTGCATGTCGCTATCCTCCTAGGCATTAGGCAAAGGCTTTGTCGATGGCAGTGATTACGCGGTCCGTGTCAAAGGGCTTCACGATAAAGTCCACCGCACCGGCGCGAATCGCATCCATCACCATTCCTTGTTGTCCCATGGCACTGCACATTACGACTTTGGCCTGCGCATCAAACGTGCGGATCATTTTTAATGCCTCTAAGCCATCCACTTCTGGCATCGTGATATCCATGGTCACTAAGTCTGGTGTCGTTGCTTGGTATTTTTCAAAAGCCTCTTGGCCATTTTGGGCTTCCCCCACGACTTCATAGCCGTTTTTTTCTAAAATATCCTTTAATTTCATGCGCATAAATACCGCATCATCCACGATCAATACTTTTTTTGACATTGTATTTGCCCCTTTCAAATTCCTAATGAATCAAATATGTTTTCTAGTACACCGATTTCTGGAATCAAAAATAACGATGCCTCTAATGTTTCTTTGGCGTAGACGAACTCATTACGGATCACCATCACCTGCTCATCATACTGGGCCATCGCCAAATAGATGGAGCTGATCGCTGCGCCAAAGAAATCATAGCTGGCGCTTGGTAAAGACGCACTCAGCTGAGTTTCCAATAGTTGGCCGATCGCGATCAAAAAAGAATTGGTAAGAATGTTGGTCAACTCGTTGATGACCGATTGCTTCAATTCTTCAGACGGATCGCTTTCTTGGATCATCAACTGACGCAATTTT
Organism: Enterococcus sp. DIV0421; assembly: GCF_051713745.1. NCBI lineage: Bacteria > Bacillati > Bacillota > Bacilli > Lactobacillales > Enterococcaceae > Enterococcus > Enterococcus sp. DIV0421. The sequence goes on along the minus strand of NZ_JBIOQM010000001.1, from coordinate 1,669,941 downwards.
GCGGCGGATTCATCCGTTAAGACAAACAAGAAGATCCCTCGAAATGCCCCTTCGATCTGGCTCATCACCACATGAACTTCTTTGTCTTCCGCCATGATCTGCTGATACAGGTCCTCATACGTTAGAATCTCGACTTCCGGTACCCGCATATCGATCGGTTGTTGGACGAGCTTTGATAAACTAGTCGCAGCGTGACCACCGCCGATATTGATCAGTTCTTTTAGGCCATCGATCTGCAGCGCTGTATAGCTCATAAGCGGTCATCCTTTTTTTCCTGACAGATGGCATGAATGTCTAGGATCAGTGCGATCGAGCCGTTGCCCATAATCGTTGCCCCTTGATAGCGATTCAGCTTTTGCAGCAGCGGATCGATTTTCTTGATGACGATTTCTTGCTGGCCGATCAGCTCATCTGCCAAAATGCCGTGAAATTGCTGGTCATTGTTGACGATGATGGCGAATTTTTTCTCAGATGGATCGCCTTCGATCGCTAAGAGTTGATCGGTCCGAACCAAGGGAATCAACTCCTCTTGAAAACGATAGACCTCATCCGAGACCGTCTGGATGATCTCTTCTTCTTTGACCATCACCACGCGTTCGACGAGATTTAGTGGGATCGCAAAGGTTTCTGCTCCGACGCGAACCATCAACGCTTGAATGATCGACAGAGTCAATGGCAATTTGATCACAAACTGCGTGCCTTTATTTGGCTGACTCTTCATTTCGATCGTGCCCCCTAGTTGGGTGATCTTGGATTGCACGGCATCCATCCCGACACCGCGCCCAGAAATGTTAGTCACTTCTTGTGCCGTTGAAAAACCAGGATGGAAAATCAACTGCTGCAACGCTTCATCGGAAAGACCTTCCGTTGCTAAGCCTTTCTTTTCAGCACTTGCTTTGATTACTTGCGGATCAAGGCCTTTGCCATCATCCTCTAAAGTAATGATTACGCGATTGCCTTCTTGGTAGGCCGCCAAGCGAATCGTGCCCTTGCGCGGTTTGCCCAGTTTTTCCCGAACATCGGGTGCTTCGATGCCGTGATCGACAGAATTACGCAACAGATGGACCAGAGGTTCACTCAACTCAGAAACCACTGTTTTATCCAATTCCGTTTCTTCCCCAAAAATGACAAGTTCCATTTCCTTTTGCAGTTCATTGGATAAGTCCCGAACCATTCGCGGAAAGCGACTGAAGACGACATTGACTTGCTGCATGCGGATCCGCAAGACCAAATCTTGCAGCTCAGAGGTCAATCGTGAAACTTGCTCTAAGGGGTCTTTGACTGCTTCGATGTTTTCCCGCTCACTGACATCTTCTAATTGATTGCGATAGACCACCAATTCGGACACGAGATCCAAGAATGAATCTAAGCGATTCAAGTCGACTCGGATCGATTGATTTTGGGCGGACGCATGATGCGCGGGCGCCGGCGATTTTTCTTTCGTTTCTGTTGTCGCTTGCTGAAGAGCAGAAGGCTCTGACTCTGGGGTCGGTGCTGGTTGAAGCAGCTCTTCTGCCTCCTCCAACACAGCAGCTGAAGGATCAAACGGTGCCACCACGAAGGCTTCGATCTCACTATTGCTGGCGATGTTTTGCTCGACATCAGCCAGTGTTTGCTGCGTCAAATAAAGCAGTGAAAAATCTGATTCAAAGGTGCCTTCTTCGAGTGTTTGGGCATCTGGTTCTGTATAAAGAACATCCCCTGCTTGGCCAAGCTTTTCCATGATCAAGAAGGCACGAGCACCTTTTAACATGGATTGGGCATCTAAGCGAACAGCAATTTGGACCGCTTGATAGCCATCTCCAGCCGCTTGCTCGATCACATACAGATCAGAAGGATCGATTTGTTGAAGCTGTGGGGTTAACGCGCCCACTGCGTTGGGTTTTTGGCTTGCTTCTGTCTCGGTTGATATACCGCCAGAATGTTCCGTTTGGTCAAGTTCGGCCAATAAATCGGCAATTTGAGCTGGCTGCAGGTCGCGTTCTTCCCGCAAGTCCTCCACAAGTTCTGACAGGCGATCCAGACATTTGAAAATCAATGAGATCGATTGCTGGGTCACTTGCAAGGTCCCAGTTTTAAATAACTCAAAAATATTTTCCATTTTATGGGTCAGCTGCGTCATGACGTCATAGCCCATCGTTGCCGCCATCCCTTTAAGGGTATGGGCAGAACGGAAAATATCATTCAGCAAGGCGCTATCTTGTGGATCGTTTTCCAATTGCAAGACATGATCATTCAACTGCGCTAAATGATCGTCTGTTTCTTCAAAGAAAAGGGTACGATAGACACTATTGTCATCCAAATGGGTCCCTCCTTTACAAAATTATACTTTTTGATAGATAAACGAATCGATTTTCTTGAGACCGAATTGTTCCGCAAAATTGATCGTTTCTGTCGCTCCCGTAAACAAAATGCCCCCTGGGACCAATGCATCGCTGAATTTTTGATAGACGGCATCCCGAGCATCACTTTTGAAATAAATCGTCACATTGCGGCAAACGATCACATCAAAAGGCCCATTGTACGGGTCTTTCAAAAGATCGTGTTGCTTAAAATGAACCCGCCGTTTGATTTCTGGTTTGATCTGAAATTGGTTCTTTTCTTTTGCATCAAAAAAACGGGTACGTTCTGCCGCTGAGACATTCCGCAATTCGTGGTCTCGATAGAGTCCTTGCTTGGCTTTTGCCAAAATTTGCGTATCGATATCGGTAGCCAAGACATTGGCTGCGGCAATTTGGTTTTTTTCTAGCAGCATCGCGATCGTATAGGGTTCTGCCCCAATCGAACATGCGGCACTCCAGATTTTGGGCAGCGTGGTTTTCGGGAGAACAATGGTTTTCAAGACGCGTTCAAAGGCGTCAAACAGTTCTTTGTTGCGATAAAATTCCGTTACGTTAATGGTGATATGGGCTAAAAAAGCCGCCCGCACCCCGTCATCGCCTTCGATCAATTGCTGGTATTCTCTCAACGTTTTTGCTCCGCTGTTTTCCATGATCGTAAGGATGCGGCGCTGCATTTGATTTTCTTTGTATGCGGCTAAGGGAATCCCTAATCGGCGATCCACCCACGCATTAAATAAGGCAAATTCTTCTTCCATCTTCTTCACCTGACCATCTGTGCAATTTTTGCTTCAATGCCCTGCAATGGCAGGACTTCATCCACGACTCCTTGTTCAATGGCATACCGCGGCATCCCAAAGACTGTACACGTTTCTTTGTCTTGAACGATCGTATAGCCCCCAGCCGCTTGGATCTGTCGTAAGCCAGCGGTGCCGTCTTTTCCCATCCCCGTCAAAACCACTGCCGCTAGTTGCGGGCCATAGTAGTCAGCTGCTGAGGAAAAAAGATAATCGACGGTTGGCCGCGTCCCATGCCGTTTTTCTCGCTGGTCCAGCTGCAGGTGCCCTTGTTGGACCGTCATGTGGTAATCCCCTGGACAAAGATACACTTGATTTTCGATCCGCATGCCGTTGACTGCTTCTTGTACTCGGACGGTTGTCTCTGTGTCTAAGCGTTTTGCAAAGGAAGCCGTGAAGCCCGCTGGCATATGCTGAACGATCAAAATCGGGCAACGTAAACGTGCAGGCAGACGGCGAATAATTCCCAGCAAAGCACGGGGTCCGCCTGTTGAAGCACCAATGACTAGCGCATCAAGTGATACCGGCAAGCTGTTTTGTGTCAGCTTAGTGGGCTGGGCAATCGTTGGTACTGGCGGGTGAACCGTACCGACTTCATGATCCATCGCCAAAATCTTTTGATGAAATTCAGCGATCCATTCTTTTTCGATCATCGATAGACTGACGGGTTTTTCCACAAAATCTCGGGCGCCAAGCGCCAAAGCCTCAATCGTGGTTTCTTGATTGGTTAATGAACTAAGCATGATGACGGGAATGGCTGATTGCTGTTTCATCCTCCGCAAGGTCTCTAATCCGTTCATCACTGGCATCTCCACATCCATTACTACCAAATCGATCGCTTCTTTGGTCAGATAGTCCAATGCTTGTTTGCCATTGCGGGCAGCGACGGTCACCTCGATATCAGGCAGCTGATTCAATAAATCTGTCACTACTTTCCGCATGAATGCCGAATCATCGACGATCATTACTTTTTTCATGTCCCTGTACTCCTTTTACAAATAAACGATTTCTTGTTTGACTTGCCGAACCATGGTCTTGAAATCCTGAAGATCCACGATCATCGTTCGACCAGCGCTGCCGCCAACATGTTTGGCTACGATCGGAATGTTTAGCCGAGCCAAGACTTCCTCGACGGCTTCAATATTGCGCTGACCAATATTGCTGGCAGCGTTAAGCGTCTGGAACTGAAACATATTGGCGCCGCCAACGATTTTCGCTTGAAAGCGAGGCCGACGGATCTTTTGTTCCAGCTCAGCCACCATCGCTGGCAATGCCAAGTCCGCAAACTTCTCGGGCTTGATTTCCCGCTTGTGCAAAAAAGGCTGACTATCTGGCAGCATAATATGACTCAAGCCGCCGATATGACTGGCTTCATCGTAAATGATCGTGCCGATGCAAGAACCTAAACCCACCGTGATCAAACGCGTCGGCGCTTGGGCGATCTTATACTCCGAGATCCCCACATGCAATTCCTCATTCACGGTCATCATTGTCATGGTCATTGGCGGCTGCCAATTCCTCTGTCTGATAGGCGTCTAACTCCGCCGTCATCTCAGCGGCTTGTTCATAGCTGAAGAGAAACGGCAGCTCCAATGCCAGCACAAGTTCATCGTCTTTTTTCAGAAAGGCTTCGATATAGTTTTGCTTGAGTCCTGATGTATTTAGTTCCGCATTGCTAGGACTTTCAACGAGCGGTAAAATGCCGACGATCTCTTCCACGTAAAGGCCGATCGCCTGCTCTTGCCAGTGACACAACAAGACCACATTTTGCCCAGTTTCCGGTGTAAATTCATCAAACAGCTTTTTGCGGATGTCAATGATCGGCACCATTGCCTCTTCAAAAGGCTGGATCCCCAGCACGAAATCCGCCACTTCCGGCAGCTGGGTAAAAGAAGCAGCCTCAATGACCCGTACCACATAGTCGATACGCAAGGCAAAGAGTTGTTGATGACTTTTAAATACAACGTATTGTTCCATTGGCGTCACTGCTCCTTTTTAGAATTTGAAACTATCCACTTGGAATTTAAGGATAGTGGCGATCGTTTCGATCTCTTGCACATTCCGTTCAAAGTCTTCGATGACTAAGTAGAAGTCTTCTAAGTTTGCCGTTACTTCTTGGGTGCCGGCAGAGGTTTCCGAAACAGCAGCCGAAATGTTGCTGACGGAAACTTGAACCATGTCTTTTTTCTCAACGATCCCGGTAATATGGGCTTCCACGGCTTGAATACTTGAAACCAATTTTTCAACAATATCAGAGATCTCATTGGCTGATTCGATCGCTTTGTTGATATTGTTGGTTTGTTTTTCGCCGCTTTCAAAGGAATCCGTCACTGCAGAGACCACTTTTTCCGATTTTTTGCGGATCGTTTCAATGATCGAACGAATGCTTTTCGTTGATTGACTGCTTTGTTCCGCCAAGCTGCGGACTTCTTCCGCAACGATGGCAAACCCTCGGCCCGCTTCTCCAGCTCGAGCTGCTTCGATGGATGCATTCAATGCCAGTAAGTTGGTCTGATCAGAAATGTCATTGATCAGCTGAACGATCTTACCGATGCTTTGGACATCTTCGTTCATGTCGTTCATGCTTTCTACTAATTCTGCTTGGTTTTGCCGTTCGATCTCCCAGCTTTCAAACACATGGAACATCATTTCTGAATTGTGGACATTGCTGCTTTGGGATTGACCGACATAGCCGTTCATCAATTCGATCTCTTTGTGGATCTCTTCGATACTTAAGGCTAGCTCGTCCATATCAAAGGAGGTTTGTTCCGCTTCGGAGGCTTGTGAACTAGTGGCATCTGCGATGGCATTCATCGTCTGACGCACATTTTCAATTGAATTTTTGGCATTTTTTGAGGTTGTCGTTAGGCCGCCTACCATTTTTTCCATTCGGCTGCTTTCTTCGTGCATGCCAACGATCACCGCTTTGAAGGTGTTTAAAACCCCTTGAAAACGATTTTGAACTTGCCCAAAAAGAGAAGTCTGGTCGCTGCTGCCGATCTCATCGATATGCGACAGATCGCCAGAACCGACTGCTTCTAGTTCTGTCAATAACGTATCCATGCCCGAGTGGGTCTCTTTTTTTACCAAATAGGTCATTCCTACTAACACTGCGATTTCTAGCAGCAGTACGATTACTGAAAAAATAAAAAAACTTTTTGCTGCTTGTCCGTCTCCGTGGGTGCGGATCACGAAGAAATAGCATCCTAATAATACGATCAGGGTAAATCCTAGCGGAATCAACGCCGCCAAGCGGATTTTTTTGATGATAGCTTGTACCTTCTTCTTCATAACAGTATCCTTTCCTATGCAAAATGATCAGTCGTGCTGTTTATCAAGATTCGCTCTTCACTTGATAATCGTTGGGTCACTCCTTCTTTATCCGATTATGAAAACAATCTTCTAGTTCTTTAATCGGATCTTTTGCTAGAAAAGTTAAGCATCTTCACCAGACATATGTATCTTTTGGATCAGCAAAGCGCGTATAGCCGCCTTGATATTCATCACGAACCAAGCGACCGTTTTGCAGCTCGACCACCCGATTACGGACCGTATTGACCATCGTACTGTCGTGGGTCGCCAAGAGGATCGTGGCACCGACTTGATTGATCCGCAAGAGCAGTTTCATGACTTCAACGGCTGATTTGGCATCCAGATTGGCGGTGGGCTCATCGGCGATCAAGACTGCTGGCTCTGTGACGATCGCCCGCGCGATCGCTACTTTTTTGCGCTGTCCCACGGAAAGCTCCTCAGGATAGTGATCCTTTTGAGGAAACATACCCACCAGTTGCAGTGCTTTGGCGGTTTTTTCCTGACGCAGCTTGCGGGGAGTGCCTAGTACTTGCAGCGCATAATCGACGTTTTTGGCAACCGTCAGATAAGGAAGCAAAAGGTCTTCTTGTCCGACGATACCGACTTGTCGTCGAACCATATAGAGATGACGGTCTTTGAGTTGTTCCAACAAGACATTGCCGACTTGGATAGAACCAGCCGAAAGCTCTTCTTCTTTCAAGAGTAATTTGAATAAGGTCGATTTGCCCGCACCGCTGGGACCCACCACATAGATAAATTCTCCTTGAGGGATCGCAACAGAAATATCGGCCAATGCCAACGTGCCATTGCTGAATTTTTTACTGACCTTGGTTAAGCGAATCATGTTCTTTCTCCTCTAATCTGTAAAACGATTGATCACGGACCACATCTCATCGGCTGTCTGCATGGCTTTCGTGTTCAATCCATACGCACGCTGGGTCGTTAACAAGTCTGTCATGGAAGTCGCTAGATCCACCGTCGACTGTTCTAACTGTCCTTGCAAGACGCTGCCAAAGGCTGCTGGATTGGTTTGCGAAGTAAGCAACGCTTGATCACCAGCACGGTACAGTTGGTTGCCCACTGGCGTGATGTTTTCTGTATTCGTCGGCTGATAAAGGGTCAGCTGTCCCAACACGCGAGTCTGACCATTTTCTTCCGTCGTCAGCTGACCGCTGGCATCTATTGCGATTTGCTGCGCATCTGGCCACTGAGGGGTCGGTACGTTTGTGGTCATTGCCACAGGGTACCCTTCACTATTGACTAATTGCTTGTTCTCACTTAAATGAAAATTGCCTGCTCGACTCAGCAGCAATTGACCAGTTTGGTCCCGGACCCCGAAAAAGCCGTTGCCTTGGATCGCGAGATCTAATGGCTGAGTGGTGCCCGCCAGATTGCCTTGGGCAAAACTGGTAGTCGTAGCCGCTTTTGCCCCCATTGACGCACCATATTGGGCGGCGTTGCCATTAAATAGCGTTTCTTCTGCACCGATGGCATTTTCCATCAATGCTTGAAAATGGGTCGTTTGTGCTTGATAGCCATTGGTATTGACGTTGGCGATGTTGTTGGCTGTCGTGTCTAAGTTTGTTTGCAAATGATTCAACCCAGAACGGCTGATTCCTAATAATCCACTGATATTCATTGACTCATCCTCAAATCTTTCCTAATTCGTTGACCGCTTTTTGCAATGTCTGGTTCGTTGAACTCAAGGCTTTCTGATTGGCTTCAAATTCGCGAGAAGTCTGGATCATCGCCACCATTTCATCGGCAACCGCTACGTTGGCTTGTTCTAAAGCACCTTGCTGGATCACGGGTGCATTCCCCGTGGTTCCTGCTGCGTTGCTAGTCACATAGTTTTGACCAGCTGTAGTCAATGCTTCTGGGGGGAATGTTTGGATCTGAAAGTTCGCTGGTCCCAAGGCGCTGACTGCTTGTCCATTGGCACCCAAGACAAGATAGCCTTCTTGTGTCACGTATTGATTCTGCTGATTGACGGTAAAGTCGCCATTTCTCGTATACAACCGCTGCCCCGCATTGTTTTGAACGACAAAGTAGCCTTCGGAAAGCAGTGCAAAATCGCTGGCTTGTCCCGTCTGTTTGACAGCACCTTGGTCTTGACTGATGGTACTGCCTGCCAATTGGGTCCCTAAAGACAACCCACCGATATCACGGCGAGTATCCGCATTGGGCCCGCTTTGGTAATTATGCAGCGCCACTTCATCTAGCGCCGACTGGAACAAAGTTTTTGCTTGATACCCTGTTGTATTGACATTGGCAATATTGCCGCTCGTCGTCTCTTGTCGCTTTTGTAATAATGAAATGTTCCGTGATAAGACATCCAATCCTCGAATCATGCCAGTTCCTCCTCAATCAATGTGCGCAATTTGGCAATCGTTTTGCCATGAATTTGTGAAACTCGCGGAATCGAGACTTCTAAGATTTCAGCGATTTCTTTTAACGTCAGTTCTTCGGTATAGTACAAACTTAAAATCAATTGTTCCCGTTCCCCTAATTTTTTGATGCACGCCACCAAGGCGGTGCGTTTTTCTTCAGCGACCAAGGTCTCTTCGACATTTTCGGCTGGATCCCGAACCATATCTTTTAAGGTCATGCCTTCTTCTTGGTAAGCAAACAAGGTATCTTCCAAAGAGACGCTGGCTAAGTAGTGCAGACTCTCATAAATATCCGCTAGTTGACTTTGGTTGATTCCCAGCTGTTTGCAGATCTCGGTGTCGGTCGCTTCTCTTTTGAGGCTTTGCTCCAACTCTTGCCGTGCTTGATAAAACTGATTGACTGCCGCCATTTTGTATCGGGAGATTTTGGCGTGCTTGCGTACTTCATCAATAATTGCCCCTTTGATGCGAATCGCTGCATAGCTTTCAAAAGGAACTTTTTTTGAGGGATCGAATTTCCGCAAGGCATCCATCAACCCAATCACCCCAATATTGTAGAGATCGCCTGATTCATAATCGGCGGTTTTGATAGACAGGCGCTGAACCACCCGTTCCACTAGCGGCAGATACTTGATGATCTCCGCTTCTCGATCGACTTCATACATCGGCGATGCCCCTTCCTAAGAAAATTCTGCTTAAATGTCAATACTGCCCACCGTTTCGATCGCAATTTCATTGGGAATCTCATTTAGAGAAAGAACGGCGATATCTGGAAAATTAAAAACGATCATTTTTTTGAATGCTAACCGGATCTTAGGCGATGCCAAAATGACGAAATTGATATTTTGAGCGATCGCCGCATGTTGGATCCCACTGATGGAATCCAACAGCTTGGTCACGGTATCTGGTTTTAAGACCGGGTACGAGCCAGTTGCGGTTTTTTGGATACTTTGAGCGATGATTTCTTCTAGTTTCGGCTGGATCACCGCCACTTGCAGCTCGTGGTTCTCATTGGCATACTTGGCAGCGATCGTCCGTTTCAGTGCTTGGCGGACATATTCTGTCAAAACTTCTACGTCTTTCGTGACAACGCCGTAATCGGCTAAGGTTTCTAAGATCGTTGCTAAGTCATTGATGGGAATTTGTTCATCCAATAAATTTTGTAAAACTTTTTGGACCTCGCCGAGCCGTAAAATATCGGGGATCAATTCATCGATCACGACATTGTACTGCTCTTTGATGCCCTCCAATAATTTCTTGACTTCTTGGCGACCTAACAGCTCTGGTGCATGGGCATAGATGATTTCTTTTAAGTGTGTTGCGATCACGGTCAACGGCTCGATAATCGTAAACCCTTGCAGATCCGCCATCTCCTTATCGGATTCATCGATCCACATAGCATCCAGATGAAAGGCTGGTTCTTTTGTTGCGATTCCTTGAAAAGGAAACGGCTCTTCATTCGGACTGATCACCATGACTTTATTCGGGTAAATATCGCCGCGGCCGACTTCGTTGCCGCGGATCTTGATCACGTAATCGTTGGCATCCAAATAGAGATTGTCGCGAATACGAACGGGACTGACTAAGATCCCTAATTCTCTAGCACTCTGTTTACGGATCGCCACGATGCGGTTCATCAAGCTGTTGTCGATCGAACTATCCACGATAGGGATCAGACCATACCCGATTTCCACTGAGATTGGTTCCACTTGGAAGGAAGCCACGGAATCGTCTTCTTCCTGTGCTTCTTTTTTGCGTTCCAGTGCCAATTTTTGTTCCCATTGTTTTTGTTCCACTCGCTGCTTTTCTTCTTTTTGCGTCACCAGAAAGCTGGCTGCGAAAAGGCCTAAGCCAATCAACACAAAAGGAACAAAAGGAAACCCAGGAACTAAGGCTAAGACGAAGAGAATCGCCCCCACGATCCGAAACAGTTGGGGATTACGCATCACATCTGCCGCAATATCTAAACCAAAGGAACTATCGTTATCAGAACGAGTCACGATCACCCCAGAAGCAATCGAAATCAATAAAGAGGGAATCGAGCTGACCAAGCCATCCCCGATTGCCAGTTTCCCGAATTGGGCGAAGGCTTCCATGACGGTCATTTGTCCCCCCATGGAGAAAATGATCGCCCCGCCGACTAAATTGATGACAGTGATCAAGATCCCTGCGATCGCATCCCCTTTGACAAACTTGCTGGCACCATCCATCGAACCAAAGAAATCAGCTTCTCGCTGCAGATCTTTTCGTCGTTTGCGGGCATCCGCTTCCGTGATCAAACCGGCATTTAGGTCGGAATCGATCGCCATTTGCTTGCCGGGCATCGCATCTAATGTGAAGCGAGCAGTCACTTCTGAGACACGCCCTGCACCATTGGTCACGACGACTAGCTGAACCACCATGATGATCACGAACAAAATGATCCCCACGATGTAATTGCTGCCGGCAACGACATTGGCGAAGGCATCGATCACGTGTCCGCCATTTCCTTGGGTCAAGATCAACCGCGTGGAAGATAGGTTCAAACCTAAACGAAACATCGTTGTGATCAGCAGCAAGGTTGGAAACGTAGTGAATTCCAACACTGATTTGGTAAACAGGGTGATCAGTAAAATGTTGATCGCGATCGTCAAATTGATAATGATCAGAATATCTAATAGTGCACTCGGTAATGGAATAATAATCAAACCAATAATAGCTAGGACGATCACCGAGATTAAGATATCCGCCAGACCAATGCCTTTTTTCGGTTTTGAGGCAGCCTCATTCATTTTTGTTCCTCCTGTTTCCTTAAATCTTGCCGCGTTGGCTTTCTTCTAACTGATAGACCAAAGCGATGATTTCGGCAATGGCTTCATACATCTCAACCGGGATCAGATCCCCGGGTTCTACTTGGCGATAAAGGGCTCGTGCCACTTCACGGTTTTCGATCTGTGGAATATTTTCTTTCAGTGCTTCTGCTTTCATCCGCTGCGCCAGCTGATCTGCCCCTTTGGCCAGGACCCGCGGCACCCCTTCACTACTGGCATCGTAACGAATCGCAATGGCGAAATGGGTCGGATTGGTGATCAAAACCGTCGCTTCTTTGACGTTGGCGATGGCATTTTGGGTCATCGCACGGTACTTCGCTTTGCGCTGTGCTTTGACTTGCGGATCACCTTCCATTTGCTTGAACTCTTCTTTGACTTCCTGCTTGCTCATCATCAAGTTCTTACGATGGCTATAGCGTTGGTAGCCGTAGTCGACTACGGCCAAAACGATCAAGAAAATCGAGATCTGTAAAAACAATTCTTTGGCCCGCAGCAGCATGAACAGGATCGTTTTTTCCAACCCCACTTCACTCAAACCCAGTAAAACAGGGACGGCGGCTAAAAATTGTTGGTAGCACAAGTAGACGATCACGCCGAATTTCGCCAATGTTTTGCCTAAATTCATCAACGAGCGCAAACTGAATTGCTGCTTGATCCCGCTGATGGGGTTCAGCTTTTTAAAGTCTGGTTTGACGGCCTTGCCAGAAAACAACAGACCAACTTGGGCATAATTCGTGATAAGCCCGACTCCGAGCGCGACCAGAAAGACGGGCGCACACAACAAAAGCAGCAGCAAGATACTCTGCACCCCCAGTTTCGGCAGATCCGCCAAACTGGTTTGATAATCAGCCAGCTGCGCCAAACTTCGGGAAAAATAAGGCAAAAAAGAAGCTGCGAAAAACTGCCATAAAGACAGGATCAAAAACGAGAAGACCAATAGCGAAACAGCTGCTGCTAATTCCTGGGTCTTAGGGACCTCCCCGCGTTTGCGGGCATCCCGCAGCCGCTTGGCACTAGGTAGTTCGGTTTTGCCATCTTTTTCTGCCATCTTCTCACCTCCTGCTGGCTACCTGTTACTTTATTGAAAGGACTCGATAAACTCCTGCAAATAGCGGACCGTATCTGGCAAGTGTTTGCCTAAGTACGAAAGAACATTGGGTAGTAGCAAGAGAAACACCACAAAACTGATGGCGGTTTTCATCGAAAGACTCATCATCAAAATATTGATCTGGGGAATCGACCGAGAAATCACACCTAGCACCAGGTCCACCAACAGCAGCGCAATGATCATTGGTGCCGCAAGATTGACTGCCATCACCATCATTTGGCTGAAAAGTTTGACGATGCCTTCAACCGTCGTTCCTTGGATCACCACAGAGCCTAAGGGCACGATCCGAAAAGACAACAGCAATGCTGTGATCAGTCGATGATGCAGATCAAGTCCAAAAAACACAGCGATCGTCAGCCAATAGTACGTTTTGCCATACTGGGAAGAGGCGATTTGCAACGTCGGATCATAGGCTTGCGCCATCGAAAAGCCTACTTGAAAGTCGATCAGTTGACCCGCAATTTCCACACCAGTAAAGACCAGCTGACTCAAATAGCCCATCGCCATCCCAAACAGTACTTCCTTGATGACGAAAACCGTCAGCATAAAGAGGGAAAGCTCGGGAATCGCAGGTGCCGTCGGCAGACATAGGACCGTCAACGCCATGCCGATCACGATTTTTGCCAGTGACGGAAAATTTTGCTGTGAGAAGATCGGACAAAGGACGACAAACGCCAATATTCGACAAAAAATCAACACCGTCGCTTGAATCGGCGCCATCAGGTTTCCTCCTTACATTGCCGCAATCATCTTGAAGATCATTTTGGTAAAATTCAACAAGAGATTCAGCATAAAATTCCCCGCCAAGATCAAGGTCAAAAAAATCGCTAATAGTTTCGGCACAAAGCTCAACGTTTGTTCTTGGATTTGGGTAGTGGCTTGAAAAATACTGATCACCAATCCAACGAGCATGCCGACTAATAAGGCAGGGCCAGATATCGCTAAAATTCGAAGAAAGGCTTCCCTTAGCACATCAAGTACCATTTCTACTGTCATTTCCTCTTGGCTCCTTTCTTAGCGGCTATTGAAAGCTCTTGATCAGCGACTCCACGATCAGATACCAGCCATCCACTAAAACAAATAGTAAGATCTTGAAGGGCAGTGAGATCATGATCGGCGACAGCATCATCATCCCCATCGACATCAAGATACTGGAGACGACCAGATCAATGATCAAAAAGGGGATAAAAATCAAAAAGCCGATACTGAAAGCCGTTCGTAACTCACTGATAATAAACGCCGGTACCATAACGGTCAGAGGAACATCGTCAGAAGAATGATACTTTTCGGTCTCCCCATCAGCTTCCGCAAACAAGGCAATGTCTTTTTCCCGTGTCTGTACCATCATAAAGGCCTTGATCCGTTTTTCTGAGCGGTCAAAGGCTTCGGCTTGGCTGATCTCTTGTCGATCAAACGGTTCAATCGCTTGCTGGTAGACGTCGGTATACACAGGTTTCATAATAAAAAATGTCAAGAATAAGGCCAACCCGATCAACACTTGATTGGGCGGGTTTTGCTGTGTACCTAACGAACTGCGCACAAAGGATAAAACCATGATGATACGAGTAAAAGAAGTCATCATGATCAGCAAGACTGGTAAAAGGGAAAGCAGCGTCAGCAACAAGAAAGTATTGATCGTATCACTTGAGCCATTCCCATTCGACAATAAATTGTTGATGGTGGAACTGACGTCTTCCGTGTCTAGCGCAAATGCCGTCTGCGGAAGCATCAGACTGCTGAAAAGGACCGCAGCCATGATCTTGATATCTCTGCCTTTGATCTTCATTTTTGCTTGCCTCGTTTTCCAGCAATTTCCGCCTTGGCTTTGTTGAGCCATTCAGAAAAGTCTTTACCAGCTTGCACTTGGGTGCTTTCTAGGCTTTGCTGTAAAAAAGTGGCCGTTTCTTCTGGCGTCAACTCTTTGATGATTTGGTTTTGCTGTTCAGAAAAGCTCATGACATAACATTTGTCCATGATTTGGACGATCCCGATCGAAGACGACTTGCTGACGGCGATTTTTTGCAAAATACGCAGCTGGTGATTGTGCTGGTTCGTGTAACGATTCAAATATTTCAAACTGATGTTGATCAAATAAAGAATAAGCAGCAAAAACCCAATCATTTTGACCAGCGATAAAAATGTTTCCATCAACATGCCTCTTTCTATTGGATCACTAAATCCGTCACATAAACATCCTTGGCGATTTCTGATCCGTATTCCTGATTAATTGTTTCTTTCAATGCTTTTTTTAAATTCGGTACACTTTCGGCGGAGCTCAAAATACCGCTGGCCTTTTGTTGGCGCAATAAATTTACGACGCTGTCACGAATGACGGCCACATTTTTCGTGGCTTCCGCGCTTTTTTCCTCATCCGCCACTAAAATCGATAAATTGACCTTCATGTATTGCTGCTCTTGGTTGTCTTCTTTGGCCAGATTGACTAAAAATTCATCCAATGCCACGATCGCTTCGTCTGAGGAGATTTTGCTGCTGTCTTTTGCTGTTTCAGCAGCTGCTGTTTTTTCCCCCGTCAAAAAGTGATTCGTCACTAAGGTCCCGCCGATACTGCCGCCGACTACCACGATCAAGAGGATCGGCAGTAAAACAACCATACTCAAGCCTTTTTTCTCTTTTTCTGCTTTTGGTGCTTTTTCTTCTTTTGCCATCTTTCCCACCCTTACGTTTTCACTTGGTTCGAATGGATCACCGTATGATACTCGATCACCCGCTGCGCAACTTCTTGCGCAGCTTCCGTCACCACTAATGTTTTGCCGTCTGTCAGTGTGATCAATGTATCCGGCATTTCTTCGATCCGATAAATCAATGTTGGATTTAAATAGAATGGCTTGCCATTCAATGCTGTCACTAGAATCATGGTCAAACTCCTCTCAATGATGAAGCGTCACGTTCTTAACGTTTTAGATTCAATAATTCTTGCAGCATTTCATCAGAAGTCGTAATACTTCTTGAATTTGCTTGATAGGCACGGCTCGCAATGATCATTTCGGTAAATTCTGTCGAAAGATCGACATTGGACATTTCCAATGCACCTGCTTGCAGCGTTCCTGCGCCATTGTTGCCAGGTCCTGCAACGATCGGATTCCCTGAGTTGCTGGTTTGGATATAGTTGTTGCCGCCGACTTTTTCTAAGCCTTCTGGGTTATTGAAGGTTGCGACACCGACTTTTCCCATCACAAAGGTTTGATTGCCGTATTTTGCCAACACTAAGCCATTGGCATCGATCGCCATGGAGTTATAGGTCAAGGTTTCCCCATTGACGGTCAGTGTGCTTGGGATCGACAAGGGAGATACCGCATCTTGTCCGCTCAATGCCGTGTTTTCATCAAAGTTGTCATCATAGACAACTGGTTGACCGCCATTGACTGAACGACCTAAGACTTGCATCCCATCACTATTGGTCAAGGTTCCGTTGCTGTCGCGCACGAATGCGCCATCTCGTGTGTAATAGGTTTCGCCATTTGCTCCTGGTCCTTGTACCATAAAGTAGCCCTGTCCGCTGATATAAAAATCCATGCTGCGACCTGTCGATTGCGGGGCACCGACTGTATTGATAGTATCGATGGAGCCCGTCTGAACCCCTAAACCGATCTGCGTTGCGTTGATCCCGCCTAAGCCGTTGCCTGGCGCAGTTGCGTTAGACATCGTTTGGCTCATCATGTCTTGGAAAAGTACTCGACTTGATTTGAATCCAACCGTATTGACGTTGGCGATATTATTGGAAACCACGTCCATTTTCGTTTGAAGATTTTTCATTCCACTAACACCTGAATATAATGATCGTAACATGCTTGTTTTCCTCCTTATGGTTGGCGTATTTTCCTCTGTCATTCAGAAAATACTTGCAGCCCCTTTTCAGTCCAGCTGCTATTTGATAAATGTGGCGCTGTCAATATTGGTGACGGTGTGAAGCTCATTCATCCCCATCGCCGTAATGATGGTTCGTGAATGGACATCGGCGATCAAGCCCATATCTTTGTAAACAAGCAGTGATTCTTTGCTGCCTTTTTCCGCGAGCTCACTAAGCGCCGTTGAAAGGGATTGATAATCATCGTCTTGTAAGGTCAATTCTCTTGCGGTCAAACGCTTTTGCGCATGATGCGAGACTTTGATGTCGCTTTGTTTTTGTTCAAGCATTGCAGAAAAGGCTTGTTTGTCCACGCCTTTGCGGGGATGTTGATAAGGCTCCCCGGCAACTTTTTGCAGCCCCTGTTGAATCGTCAAACTCATTTTGCTTCGCCGCCAATCTCTTGGATCGCACTCATACTGTATTCTTTGCCATTTACGACGATCGTGGCGTAGCCATTGGCAAAGCGGACTTTTTCGATGGTTCCTGACAATGTTTCTGTGCCGTCCATCAGAGTGACTTGTTTATTGATCAAGCTAAAAGCTTGCTGCTGTTGCTGTAAAATCACCGAGGTCGTCAATGTTTCGCTCAATTCATTCAAGCTCTCTAAGGTCGTAAATTGAACCAGTTGCGAGATATAGTCGGTGCTACCACCACCAGAAGAATCGCTGCCTCCCATCGATGGGTTGCTCATAGATGCGGCTAAGATCTTCAAAAAATCATCCATGGAGATATCTGAAGATTTTTTTGTTTGCGTTAATGCCGATGTATTGGCAATACCGGCCGCAGCTGCTGTAATTTCATCTGCCATAGGTCTCCTCCTTTACACTAAAATACTGATCGCATGATCGATCGGTGCTAATTGCGGCTCTTCTTCAGCCGTATTGCTTTGATGAAACGGCTTTTTGCTTTGTCCTTTTTGAGCCTGTAAAAACCGCTGTTGGCTTAACTGACTGTCACTTGCCATCATACTGCCGGCAAAGGATTGATTTGCCAGCGGACTAGCCTGCTGGACAGAAGCTAACGTAGGTTCTTTGATCGCTAGGATCGGCTGCTCTTGCTTTTGCAAAACTTGCTCTAGCTCATGCTTGATGGACAGCAATAATTCTTTGGCTTGCGGCTGCTGAACGGTCAGTTCTAAGCGGCTGCCTTGGGCATTCGTTTCTAGGGAAAGCTGGATCGTGCCTAATTTTTCGGGAACGAATTGCAGCGTGATTTTTTTCTCGCTTGCCGTGCTGCTCGTTTGGACGAGTTGGGCAGTCGCTTTTGCTAAGGGCAGGACCGCTTGTTCCATATTCGCTTTTGTTGGCGTTGGTCCTTGCTTGGTCAAAAGGGGAGAAACATCAAGCAGCTGCAGTGCTGGTGCCGCTATTTCATTGTCGGTTGCTGCTGAAGAAGCAATGGCTTGTGCAGAAACAGCTTCCGCTTTTTTGGCGACTGTTTCATTCGTGCGTTGCAAGGTGCTAGTCGTATCCGTCGCTTGTTTGGTCACTGGCGACACTTGATTTAATGGTCCCGTTTGGCCCAATTGCGCGGTCCCTTCGGTGGACTGTTTCAGCTGTGCTTCTGTCGTTTGCGCAATCGCGGCTTGTGTTACTGAATCGACTTCCTTGATTTCCTTGAAAGGAGCGATTCCTTTTGCCGTGGTCTGCTCCTCGCCTACTAAGTCTTCTGGCAAAGGTGTTTCAAGCGTTGTTGCTGCGGCTTCACTTCTGTCATTTGTCATCAAAGCTAGACCTTCAAGCGCAGGCTCGGAGGGGTTGATGACTGTGGTGGCTACGTCTATTGGTGCTGGAAAAGCTGCTGAAACACTGTCGGGAGAAGCTGCTGTGGCGCTCGTTTGGTTCTGCTCCGTCGTTGCCATTGATGCCTGTGGCGTTTCTTGAACCAAGCCTGCAAAAGGTGCCTGGCTGATCTGGCTCATTCCTGGCGCTTGTGTCGTTGCGGGTTGTTCGACTGCTGGAGTGATTTCTGGCTCCTGCGGCAGATGTTCCATACTGCTGGCAACCCCCATTTCTGGTGCGGCGGCGGTTTGCTCCGACATACCAGATGGTTCGAAGGATGCTGACAGGTTGCTTGCGCTCTGTTCCGTCAGCTGTTGCATCAGCAAACTGAAGACTTCTGGTGACGCCTCCGTCTTTTTTGATTTGCTACCGGCAGGTACAGCAGTTGCGGCACTTGTTGTGATCTCTTTCATTGTTCACCTCCTCTCAGCTGATGCTTTGAAACCAAGGTCGTCTCATCACTAAAACCATTAGTGCTTTAAGAAAATAAGGCGCGATTGCCGAACTCATCCAATTGTTTTTGCTCTTCCAATTGCTGTTCATAGGTGTATTCAGCGAATTGTTTTTCTCGCAGCTTTTCCACGATCTTGCGTTCCTGCTGCGCTTCTACCACCACCGATAAAGACTCTGCCAATTCTTGCTTCACGTGAAACATTTTGTTCTGAACCTCATCGATGGTGGCATTCAACGCAAGCAAATAGCGTTGCTGCACTTGCATCCGCCCAATGGTCATCTCATTGACATCAAAAAGCTGGGCTTTTTCCTGTGTCAGCGTATTCAGGTGCTGTTCTTGCTGAATCAACAATTGTTGTTTTTGGGCGTAAGCGCGTTTGGCTTCTTGCTCAATGGTTTTTCGGTGATCCAATACTTTTTCTAAGGAAAAGTGAAATGCTTGCATAGCTGCTCCTTTATGATCTGTTTTACATGGTCGAACGCTGGCGCTCGATCAGCGCTTCTTCACTGAACAAATGCGCCAGTTCAAAAATCGTTTGTTCAAATGGGATCCGCTCATCCACTTTTTGCTGTAAAAACCGTAGGATGGGGTGATGCAACGCGATCGCTTGGTCGGTCAACGCATTGCTGCCGCTTTTGTAGGCACCGATATCGATCAAATCCTTGGCCTCTGCATAAACGGCCATGTTTTCTTTTAGTTCCCCCGCATGTTTATGCTGTTCCTCAGAAACAAGGGTCTTCATCAAGCGGCTGAGGCTGTTTTGAATATCGATGGCAGGATAATGATTTTGAGCGGCGATTTTTCGGGACAACAGAATATGTCCATCAAGAATTCCCCGCACCGCATCAGCGATCGGTTCATTCATGTCATCCCCTTCTACCAAGACAGTATAAAAGGCCGTGATCGAGCCTTTGTCCGACATCCCACTGCGTTCTAACAACTTCGGTAAAGCTGTAAACACAGAAGGGGTATAACCTTTGGTCGTCGGCGGCTCGCCTGTCGATAGACCGATCTCCCGCTGTGCCATCGCAAAACGGGTCACCGAATCCATCATCAATACGACTTTCTTCCCTTGATCGCGGTAATACTCAGCGATCGCTGTTGCCACATGAGCCCCTTTTAATCGTACGAGAGGCGGCATATCGGAGGTAGCACAGACAACGACCGACTTGAGGTAACCTTCTGGGCCTAGATCATTTTCAATAAATTCTTTGACTTCTCGTCCCCGCTCGCCGATCAAGCCGATCACGATGACATCGGCTTCGCAATAACGAGCCAACATCCCCAATAAAGTACTCTTACCGACCCCGCTGCCGGCAAAAATGCCGATCCGTTGGCCAAGGCCGACGGTCAAAAGACCATCGATCGCCCGGACACCTGTCGGCATTATCTCAGCGATTTTTTGACGGCGAAAGGGGTCAGGAGAATCTTGACTAACTGGATATTCTGGCGCACTTTCCAGCTCCAGCGCCATATCTAACGGTCGCCCTAGTCCATCTAAGGTGTGCCCTAGCAACGTATCATCGATTTTTACCGTCAATGATTTGCCAGTTGGCCGCACCAAACAGCCCGGTCCGACGCCTTCTAGCTGATCAAGGGGCATCAGGAGCACGGTTTTTTTCACAAAGCCTACGACTTCGGCTAAGGCTGTATGTGTCTTGTTTTGCAATGCGACTTCACAGATTTCCCCTATGAAAACCGCCAGCCCTTCGACTTTGATCAGCAGACCTACAACTTCGCTGACTTTGCCGTAGGTGGTAAAAAACGGCTGTGCTTGCGCCGTTTTGCGCAGCGCTGTGATTGGTAATTCAAACGTCATTCCTTCACACTGCTTTCTAGAAATTGGCTCAAAAAGCGAGCGATTTCTTTCCTCAGTTCAAAAACCACCAAGGCATTTTCAGATTCGATACAAAAATCGTGTTCCGCCAAGCTGTCATCTGCCATGAGTAAATAGCGAAACCCGCTGATCGTCTGCTTTTTGGTTTCCAACAATTCTCGCAACCCTGCAAGATGCTGCTCTTGGCTGCGAACAGTCACAAATTGATCGGGTTGTTCAAATTGCCATAGCACAGACTCCACAAAAGGCAGGAAGCCTGCTTGCTCGTCTGTAAAACGTTGATTGATCAAGGCTTCAGCGATTGCCGTGCCGTAAGCGATCATTTCTTGCTTTTTCTCTGAGCGAAAGGTGTTGATCTCAGAAACGGCTTCAGCGACATTGGCTTGGGCTTGGGCCATCAATGCTTGCGCGGCTTCTTTGCTGGCATTGAGTCCTTCTTGATAGCCTTGTTGAAAGCCGTCTGCTTGTCCTGCTTGAAAGCCTTCCGTTCTCGCTTCTGCTAGAATTTGCGCCGCTTGTTCTTGTGCATCGGTCAAAATCTGCTGCTTCAAGGCTTCCATTTGCTGCAGATGCCGTTCCTGCTCCAACTGGCGTGCACGTCTAGCCGCTTGCAGTTCTGGGTCTAAGCTTGGTTTCTCAATCGGCGCTTTGATGGTCGTATCCGTCAAAATACTGCGCGCAGCTTCGGTCGTTTTGACCGCCTGCTGCTTCAATAAACTGCTATTTGACCACTGCATCTTGGTCGCCCCTTCCGATGTAGATCTCACCGGTTTCATCTAGCCGTCGAATCACAGCCACCACACTTTGTTGGGCTTCTTCTACAGCAGATAAGCGGGTAGGACCCATAAATTGAATTTCTTCTTGCAGATTTTCCACCGCCCGTGATGAGAGGTTGGAGAAAATAAAGTTCTTGATGTCATCGGTCGTGCCTTTAAGCGCTAAGACTAAGACATCGTTTTGAACATCTCGTAAGACTTTTTGAACATCCAAGCGATCGAGGGTCACGATATCCTCGAAAGTAAACAAGCTGGATTTCACTTCGTTGGAGAGTTCTGGTTGCCGCTTTTCTAAGTCGTTCAAAATGTTCTTTTCGGTGCTGCGGCTGACTGAGTTCAAGATCTCAACCAGAGTATGCACACCACCGACATTTTCCGTATCGTTCTCAATGTAATTCGAGAATTTGTTCTCGATCACTTTTTCGATCCGTTCGATCACCAAAGGCGACGTACTGGAGATCGTCCCGATCCGTTCAGCGATCTCCACTTGCAAATGATCGGGAAACTGCGACAAGACGCTGGCCGCTTTGTCCGGCTGCATGTAGCACAAAATCAACGCTACCGTTTGCGGATGTTCACCGATCAACAGATTGGTCAACTGTTGAACATCGGCTTTGCGAGCGATATTAAAGGGCCGTTCCCGCAGCTGAATCTGAGTCAATACGTCAATGACTTCTTTGGCTTTTTGAGGGCCTAATGCTTGGTTCAGCAAATTTTTGGCATAATCGATCCCGCCGTCTAAGACATATTTGCGAGCCGTTGCGGTATGAGAAAATTCCTCCAACACTTGATCCCGCTCTTCGGGACTGACAAAGTCGATATTGGCGATCTCATAGCTCACCTTTTGTATAAATGATTCTGGCAGCAGCTTCATGATCTTTGCAGAGGTATCTGATCCTAGAGAGATCAGAAGAATCGCTGCTTTTTTTACCCCGTCTATTGTATCCATGGCTGCCCCCTTATTTTTCTTTCATCCAAGCTTTGATCAATTCCGCCGCTACTTCAGGATTGCTTTCGGCATAATTTCTAGCCGTTTGATCCAATGTTGGTTCTCCTGAATGTTCTGCTGCGGCTTCTTGTGTGGATGCTTCTGGCACCGCTGGTTTCGTTTCAGCAGACCGATTGCCGACACCGCCAAAAACGACTTCTTGTGCAACTGACGGACTTGTACCAGTGCTAACTGCTGACGGTTGTGCAAAAGTGACCATTTCCTCCGTCACATCGACTTCCAGCTCGTCTTCTTTACGACGACGTCGGATCACGCCAACGATCATTAAAATCACTAAGAACAAGGTCAACACGATGCCGCCGATGATGGCATACTTGAGATAACCTTTGGCAGCTGCAATCGGTTCATTCCCTTGCGGATCAACGGCTGGATCAACCTCTGCTTGGGCAAAGTCAAATCCTTGGATCGCGATTTGATCACCACGGTCATTGTCATAGCCGACGGCACTAGCAATCAACTGCTGCAATTCTGCTTGATCCGCTTGAGAAAGGTTCGCATTGATCACGATCGAGCTGGTCATTCGTTCGATCATGCCAGGGGCCGTAATGGTCGTGGTGGTCTCGGTATCCAATTCGTTTTCCACCGAACGGCTATAGGAATTGTTTCCCTCTCCATCCGTACCCGTCACATTGGAGACATTGTCATCCACCGTCCCTGTTTGGGCTTCTTGGACGGTGCCTTGCGAACCAGCAGCCTGCACTGTCTCACTCTTGATCTCTGGGTCATCATAAGTGACTTTCTTCCGCTCGATCGAGTCAAAATTCAAGTCTAAATTGATCGACACTTGGAATTTGTCTGCGCCATAGATCGGTGTCAACAGCTTCGCTACTTTTTCTTCTAGCGTTTTTTCGTAGGAATCTTTGATGGCAATGTATTTATTGTTCAGGCCACTTAATTGACTGGCTTCATCTTCGGTTCTCGTCAAGGTATTGCCCGCACTATCAACGACTTTTACATTTTCTGGCTTCAGCTTTTCCACTGCCCCTGAAGTCAAGGTAACGATCCCTTGCACGGACTCGTCTGAAATCTGCTGATTTTTCAAGGTCAACACGATAGAAGCAGTTGGCGCACTTTCCTCAGAAGAAAAGACACTTTCTTCTGGCATTACGAGTAAAACTTTGGCGGATTTGACCGCATCGATCGACTCGATCGCTCGTTGCAGTTCGCCCGTTACTGCCCGCTGATACATGATCTTGCGGTCTTCGTCGGTTGTCATCATGTTGGCATCATCAAATAATTCAAAGCCTGTACTGGTATTTGGTAATTTATTGTCCACGGCAAGATTGATGCGGTATTCATCGACTTGGTCTTTATCGATCAAAATAGTCGTCCCATTGTCGGCTAATTTGTAGGCGATCTGCTGTTCCTCCAAATCCTTGCTGATCGTTCCCGCATCGGCATCGCTTAGATCCGTAAACAAGATACCGTATTCAATTCGCGTATTTAAATAATACACAGCTGCTGTGATTCCGAGAACGCTGATAACGGAAAGAACAACGATCATTTTCTTTAAAGAGCTTTGCATTTGCCAACGGTCTTTGAGTTGTTCTGTCCATTCTTTCACTTTATCCATCATTTATCCTTATTCCCTCACCCACTGCTAAAACTGCATATTTTTCACGTCATTGTAAGCTTCTAAACACTTGTTTCGTACTTGAACGGCTGTTTGTAGCGCCAATTGCGCCTCCGTCATGCGAATCATCACATTCCCTAGATCGCTTTCATCGCCGGTAATCAAATTTACAGTATCTTGATCCATGACCGCCGTTTTTTGATTCAACTGATCGACCGCATGGGTCAAGTAAGAAGAAAACTGATTTTCCTCGGCGCCTGCAACACTGGTCTCGTTTGAAGCAGCCCCCGTGCCTAGTGTCCGCAAAACGTTTTGGTAGTCCGTTAATCCTGTCGTTAAAAGTCCATCCATTTTCTCGTTACCCCTTTGATATTTCTAATGCTTTTTTCAAGATCGTTTTATTCATTTCTGAAGCAGAAACATTGGCTTCGTACGTTCGAACCGCTTGCAACATTGCCACCATTTCATCGGCAATATCCACATTTGATTGACCGACATATCCCTCATCGTTGGCAGCGGGATTCGTAGGATCATAGGTCAGTTTTTCCGTTTCATCGGCAGCGATCCCCGTCACTTTGACACCGTATGTAGCCGGTGTTCCTTCGCGACTATTTTTTAAATTTTCTGAAAAAAGAATACTCTTTTTTTGATAAGCCGCGGTTGTTTGTGTTTGATTCGTATTTACATTTGCGATATTGCTGGAGATCGTATCTAGTTTTAACCGTTCCAATGCTAGGCCGCTGGCGTTGATCGTTAGTCCATTAAACATACCCATTTGTTTTTCCTGCGCTTTCTATCAATTACTCAATACAAGGTTCATCATTTGCAAGCGACCGTTGACTTGTGCGGTTAATGCACTGTAATATAACCCATTGGCTGCTTGATCCAACATCTCCACTTCAAGATCCACGTTATTGCCGTTGTCTTTGATGCTGGTAGTTGCATTTTCAGTGATTTTCGGTTTTACTTGAGAAACTGACGCTTCGGTTGCAGCGTCCGTCCCTGATGAAGCGAGTGCCTGCTTTAATTCGCTTTCAAACACGATGCGTTTTGCTTTGTACCCATCCGTGTTGACATTGGCGATATTAGACGAAATCAATTCTGCGCGTTGGGCAGAAACGTTCATGGCTGTTTTTAATAAATCATAGGTATCCAACAATAATTGCTCCTTCCACCTTCTGTACCAAACGTTTTTTTCAGCGATGGAACAGAAACAAATATATTTATTTATTTTTTTGTTATAGATTAAAAAAACAAGAAGACGTGATGTCATTATAGTAGAATTATTTTTATTTTACAATTTGATTTTTGCAACTTTACGGATATGACATTTAAGTTACAACCATGTTATGTTATTTGTTAAACACTGTTTCATCGCAATTTCGTCCCAGTTATAAAAAGTAAACGATCGATATAAAGCGTTTTACAAGCATATCTATGCTTTTTGATCAAAAGATGATTTTTGATAAAAAAACAAGCATTATTCGAAAAATTGATTAAAACATTTTCATTTGTGCTGAATGACATGACAAACCCTGAGAAACGCTTCACGAAAAAAAACGGTACCATCTATAAATATTCACAAAAATTGCAAGCTGTACCATTTCAAAAATTTGCCGCCACTTGCCCAAAAAACAACAAAAAAAGAAAAAGCTGAAAATTTATTTTAGTTATTTTTAGGATTATTTTTTTTTGCTATTAAGAATGATTTTAATTCACCGATAAAATAAATGAGGGTTTAAAACCTGGAAATAGAATTTAGGAGGACGCAACAAATGGATTTTTTCTTGCTGATCGGTATTATTTTAGGATTGATATCTGTGGTGGTTGGGATGATTGTAAAAGGTGCCAATGTGGCCGTTTTGATCAATCCGGCAGCCGCGATCATCATTTTCGTTGGTGTGATCGCAGCCGTTATCAATTCATTTCCCAGCAGTGATATCAAAAAAATCCCGAAGATCTTCGGCGTTCTGCTGAAAAATAAAGAATACGACTTAAAAACAACCATCAATACCATCGTTGAATTAGCCAACCAAGCCCGGCGCGATGGCTTGTTATCTCTTGAAGGTGCCATCCAAAACTTAGAAGATCCTTTTTTAAAAAAGGGCTTGGAAATGGTGGTTGATGGCATCGCTGCCGAACAGATCCAAGAAATCATGGAGAATGAGATCTATGGGATCGAAGAACGGCATCGCATCGGCTCGGCTATTTTTAAAACCGCCGGCACGAGTTCCCCGACCTTAGGGGTGTTAGGAGCCGTGATCGGGCTGATTGGGGCGCTAGGTAATTTAGAGGATGTAGAGGCACTGGGGCACATGATCTCGGCGGCCTTCGTGGCGACCCTTTATGGTATTTTCTTCGGCTATGTCCTGTTCATTCCCTTTAGCTCACGCCTGACCTTGAAATCGGAGCAAGAGGTCCAAATGATGTCGATCATCGTGGAAGGGGTCTTAGCGATCCAAGCCGGGCAATCGCCGAAAAGCATTGAGAAAAAATTATACAGCTTGATCGATCCGAAAAAACGGCAAGAACAATTATAAAGGGTGAAGCGACATGAAGCGAAAAAAGAAACATGAAGAACATGTAGACGAAGCGTGGCTTTTGCCTTACTCGGATATGTTGACCTTGCTGCTGGCTTTGTTCATCGTCATGTTTGCCATGGCGAAAGTCGATGATGAGAAGTTCCAAGAAATCAAAAGCGAATTTGGCACCATCCTTTCCAGCCACCACAGCAATTCATCTGTGATTGGGTCAGTGATCGATATGGGCGAGACCACGCCGCGAAAAAAAGCCGCCACTTCTGCCGAAGCACAAGCGCAAGAAGCAGCGGTTCGGACCCAACTGGAAAATCAGCAACTAGAAAAAATCAGCGACCAGCTGTCACAAGAGCTGGCAGCTTCTGGCTTAAAAGAGCAGACAGAAGTCCGCTTGGAATCCGATGGCTTGCATATCACGCTTGCCAGCAGTATCTTGTTTGCCCCTGGCAGCGCCGAGATCACGGACACCACTCGTCAGTCACTGGATCTGCTATCGGACTCACTGAAAAAATTAAAAGCCAACAAAATCGTGATCGCTGGGCATACCGATAACGTACCTGAAAAAGGCAATGGCCGCTACCAATCTAACTGGGATCTTAGTTCCGCTCGGGCCATTACCGTTATGGAGTACTTCATCAGCAAAGGCGCTGTTTTAGAAAAAAATGCTGCCATCCAAGCCTTTGCCGATACCGAACCGAAGGCCGATAACAACACCCCCCAAGGCCGCTCGGAAAACCGCCGCGTGGAGATGATCATTCAGCGGACTGAAACGGCAGCTGCTCAATAAATAACCTATTCCAATTAAAAAAACGATCCCCTTTCAAAGGCGATCGTTTTTTTTATCTATAAATAAATTGTAGTAACCGTAACAAATGATGACAATGCCCACCAATGTGGAACGGTCAATAAAAGGAATCTCAAAAACCATAAAAAGCAACCCTTTTAAGCCTAAAATGATGATACCCATAACTAGCATCAGCCAAGAGGCGAGATGAATCAATTGGTATTCTTTTCCAAAAATCTTCAGCAACCGTACCCCTCCTTTTCTCAACTTAAAGTGTACGCTTTCTTAATGAGCAATCACAGTTCACCTGTCTGATGTTGCTGCTTGGCAAAAGTCGACAGCCATTGGTTGCTTCTTCTCATTATAACAGATGCTTCATGCCTCACCCTACGGTTTCCTAACTGACCTTCTTTTTTTGCAGTTGGACAATTCTGATTTAACCATACACATCAAAAAACCCCCATTACCAACGAATTTATTGGGAATGGGGGGATGATCAGCTTTCGCTAGTCAATCATTTATTTTTCCACTTCAAACCGATTGGTCAATCGCTTCAACTCTTCTGCAATGTCTCTGAGATCGGCCACATGGTTGGTAAATTCATCCATGGTTGCCAAGACTTCTTCTGCATTTGCGGAAACTTCTTGTGTACCAGCGGCATTTTCTTCCGTTGATGCGGAAATGTTTTCTAAGTTTTCCAGTACACTGTTTTGAATGTTTTCGATACGGGCACTGGCTGCTTCAATATGATGGATGCCTTCGATCATATAGCTGCTGCGTTGGAAAACTTCTTTTGAAGACGAGATCGCTTCTTTGATCAAGTTGGTTTGGCGAACGCCGCCTTTGACAGACGCCGACGTTTGTTTGACCATTTGACTAGACTGCTCACGAATTTCTTCAATGATCGCTTCGATCTCTTTGGTAGAAGCCTTGCTTTGTTCCGCCAATTTACGGATCTCAGCAGCCACGACGGCAAAGCCTTTGCCCGACTCACCTGCACTTGCGGCTTCGATCGATGCATTCAAGGCTAGCAAGTTGGTTTGGTAAGAAATATCGTTGATGACCCCAATGATCGAGTTGATGTTTTGGATACTATCATTCATTCCCGTCATGTTCGACATCAAACGCTCCATCTGTGCCAACTCTTGTCGCCAGCTGTCATCGACTTGATCCATGATCGTTAAGTTTTCTTGATTGATCTTCGTAGATTCTTGTGACTTGCTGCTCATGCCGCCAACATTTTCTCGTAATTCTTTCACGACCTGCGACAGATTTTGCATTTGGGACACGCTGTATTCTGTTTCTTGGGCTTGCGCACCGGTCACTTCAGCAATACCCGTAATGGTTTGAGAGACTTCTTCTGTCGCAATATTGGTTTGTTTTGACAATTCTAATAAAGAATCCGACATTCCTGCGACACTGTTGCTTTCTTTTTGTACTTTTTGGATCAATGCACCCGTGCCTTCGATCATCACATTGTAATTGTCCGCCATTTGCTGGATCTCATTGCCTGCTTTGTCTGGATATACAACTCGGCGTGCCAATTGATCCCATGTCCATTTTTCGCCTTTGGCTCTTTTGGTTTTGCTCATCTTCTCTAGTTTGCCTTCACCGACTTTTCTAAAGTAACGATTGAAGCAATCGATGATCGCTGCGACTACTTTGATCGCGGCATAAGAAACCAGTCCTACAAAGAGCAGCATCAAGATCGTAACGATAATGGTGGTGCGGACTAACGCTCCTAACTCTTTGTCTAGATCACTAGCTTTGACTTCGGAGTACGCCCAAACATTGGAATCAGCAGACTTGTCATACAACACATCGTTGACTTTATTCGAGTCGCCTAAGCCAACCATGCCTGTCGGGTTTTTAGCTTCTTTGATTTTTTGGAACACTTCTTCTTCTTTGATATTCTTACCGATTTGTTTGGTATTTTTTGAGGTCACGATGACCCCAGATTCTGAAACTAAGGTGACATTCCCAGTCCGCCCTACGGTAAAGGAAGACAAGATGTTTTGAATGCTTTCATAGGAAACATCGACGCTTAAAACCCCCACTTGATTATGGGAATTTTTGACCCTGATCGAAGCCGACGTCACAAATTGATTCGACACTGTATCTAAATAAGGTGCTGTCCAATACACTTCTCCTTCGGCTTTTACGGCCCCTTTGTACCATGGCCGAATCGTAGGCTTATAATCATCTGGTAAGGGATTGAAGGTTACATATTCATCATCTTCTGTTCCAAAAGTCACCGCTAAGAAGCTGTTGCTTCCAGCAATCGCTAAAGAAAGATCTGAACGGATGCGTCCCATGCTGAATTCTGTTTTCATCGCTGGCAGTTCAGCCATTGATTTCAATTTGCTTTCCGTCGATCGGCGCAAACTCTTTTCTTCCGCCAAGATCAAATTGACGGCACTTTCTTTGTTCAAATCATTTCGTTCAATCAATAAGTTCTTGGTGGTTAAATAGGAACTTGTCAGCATGACAATGATCGGGATCCCCGCAACCAGCATCAAGGTGATCATCACATAAATTCCTATCGTCTTTTTTCTTTTTTTCACAACTGTGCCACTCCTTCATTTCCAATTTCACACGATCCAATGAAGACTCGTCCGTAGACGACCCTTAGTAAGGATAATCGGTTATTTCTTTGAATGATTAAGAGGGTTCATTGGCAGAAACGGCTGCAAGCGCATTTTCTTTTTTGCTAAGGCTTACGGTTGCTGATCTAACGAATAGAAAAGCTCCTCAGTCATGAAGGAGCGTTGCGACTGCATAAAAATAGCCAGCACGGAAGTTTCCGCACTGGCTGTAGGGGCCCCTTTAATGGGACTGCTTTTTATTGCCTATAATTCTTTGATGACGGCTTTTTCTTCCGCAGTCAAAGCGAAATCAAAGAGCGCTAAATTTTCGGCTTGATGTTTTTCTGAATGGGATTTCGGAATCACGATCACCCCACGCTCGATTTGGTAACGCAAGACCACTTGGCTCCAGGTTTTTTGATACGCTTCACCGATTTGGGTCAAGGTTTCCCGAGCCGCTTCTGAAATCCGTGAAAGTGGCCCCCAGGCTTCTGGAACTACCTGATTGGCTAAGGAATAGGCGATGATCGCATCGTTCCACTTGCCTGGATGCGATTCGATTTGATTGACCGCTGGTTTGATCCGACTGTTTGCCAATAAATAGCTAAGTTCTTCTTCTTGGAAATTGGACACCCCGATCGCTTTTAAGACTCCTTTATCGACATAAGCCTCAAGAACCGCCCAGACAGCGGCGATCTCTGCCAAGTTGTCCCACGGATGATGGATCAAATAAAGATCGATCGATTCCGTCTGCAAGGCTGCTAAACTCGCTTCGACAGACGCTTTCACGGCAGCTGCATCTTGCGTATGCTCTGGTTTGCCAGGAATCTTAGAAGTCAGGAAAAATTCGCTGCGGTCGATCCCGCTTTCCTTGATGGCTTTGCCTACCACGGCTTCGTTGCGGTAAGAAATCGCCGTATCAAAATGCCGATACCCAAGCTTGATGGCAGTCAACAGCTCTGTCGTATCATCATTGATCGCACCTTGGTATTCTCGGTTTTCTTTCCCAAATGTATTCGTCCCACTGCCGATCACTGGAATCTGAATGCCGGTATTCAATTCAATCGTTTCCATGCTGCTTCCCCCTTTGTGTTGTTTCTAGTCTATCAAAAAAGCAGGAGTATGGGGAAGAAAAACTCTTATTGCCGCTAAAAGACGGGGAAAAACACAAAACGCATGTTCAAGCTGCCCCTCCTCCGTTATACTGAGGGTAAGACACGAAACACCCAAATAAGGAGGGTTACTTTTGAAAAAAACACTATTTTTTCTTTGTGGATCACTGACATTCGGTCTAGGTACTTTAGGAATCTTTTTACCTTTCTTACCCACAACGGTCTTTTACTTGCTGACGGCTTATTTCTGGCTGCGGAGTTCCGATACCTATTATCAACGCTTGGTTCAATCAGAAAATTATCAAAAATACATTGAAAAACCACTCGTACAAAAACAGCTGAGCTCCAAGGGAATGGTTCGGATGTTTGCCATGATGCTGGTAGTCTTTGCAATTCCTGCACTATTGATCCCTAATCTGCTGGTACGTTTCGTCCTCGCTGCCATCTACCTCGCCCATGTTATTGGGATCACTTGGTATTTAAAAGGACGCAAACCCGCGATTCAAAAAACGGATCAGCCCCTGTAAGAACGACGCTGCACGAACACACCGTAATCCACCAAGCAGGCGAGCCTTGCTAGTGGACTGCGGTGTATTTTTTTCTCCTATTTTAGCGGGAGCCCACTGACGCCTCTTCGATGATGGGGGCGGATTGGGCGATCGCTAACCAGGCAGCAGGGATTCGGTATGGGGAGCAAGAAACATAGTCGATGCCGATCTCTCGCAAAAATGCAATGGAATAGGGATCGCTGCCGACTTCGCCACAAACACCGATCGAGTGCTCTGGCTGACGATCTCTTACGCCAGTGATCGCTTGGCGCATCAAGGTGCCAACACCCGCCTGATCTAAGTGCTGGTAAGGATCTTCTTGTAAGATCCCCGACTGCAAATAGGCTTGAATAAAGCTGCCTGCATCATCCCGCGAAAAGCCAAACGTCATTTGGGTCAAGTCATTGGTACCAAAACTAAAGAACGCAGCATCTTCAGCACACTCCCCAGCGATCAAGCACGCTCTAGGTGTCTCGATCATCATGCCGATCTCGATGTGCAATGGTTGCTGCAGGGTTGCTTCTGCTTGAGCGATCACCTGTGTCAACGTCGCTTTCAACACCTGCAGCTCTGCGGGCAAACTGATCAGGGGCAATAAGATCGCCGCCTCTACCTCGACTCCTTGCTGCCGCAATTCCACAGCCGCTTCACAAATCGCCGCTGTTTGCATTTCATAAATTTCTGGATAGCTCAGTCCTAAACGGCTGCCGCGATGCCCCATCATGGGATTGACCTCTTGCAGCTCGTCAATTCGCCGCTCGATCACTGCCAATGATTTTTGACTACGGCGAGCCATTTCAAGGCGTTCATGCTCATGGGGCAAAAATTCATGAAGTGGTGGATCTAATAAACGAATCGTGCACTTCTTTCCTTGCGCGGCCTGCAGCATTTCTTGGAAATCGGCTTTTTGATAAGCCTTGATCTCAGCCAACGCCTTCAATCGTTCCGCCTTCGTTTCCGCCAAAATGACTTCCCGCATTTTCCACAAACGCTCTTCCCCAAAAAACATATGCTCCGTCCGTGCCAGACCGATGCCCGCTGCCCCAAAGGCCAGCGCAGCCTCAATGTCATTTTTCGTTTCCGCATTTGCGTAAACCTTTAGATCTGCCTGGGCTTGTGCCCACGTCAAAAGCTGATCCAGCAAGACACGCTCCTGGACACTGGTCATAGGCAGCTGCCCTTGATACAGTTTGCCAGTGCTGCCGTCTACCGAAAGCACGTCACCTTCTTCAATCAGCAGCTCGCCGCAGCGAGCCTGCTTCAAAAATACATCGACACTTAATGCCTCGCACCCTACCACACAGCAGACCCCCAGACCACGGGCGACCACCGCCGCATGCGAAGTCATCCCCCCACGAGCGGTAATGATCGCTTCACTCACCACCATGCCTTCAATATCTTCAGGTGAGGTTTCCTGCCGCAGCAGCAGGACTTTTTCTCCTGCGCGGCTGGCTTTTTCCGCCGCCTCTGCAGTGAAATAGACATGTCCTGAAGCTGCTCCTGGACTAGCCGGCAAGCCCTGCGCAAAGGCTTTGGCTTGCTGTAAGGCTTCGGGGGCAAATAACGGGTGCAGCAATTGATCGATCATTTCTGGTGTGATGCGATCTAGTGCTTGCCTGATAGTGATCCGACCTTCTGCGACCATATCCGTTGCGATTTGCGCTGCGGCAGCGGCGGTTCGTTTGCCGTTTCTCGTTTGCAAGACAAACAGCTGGCCGTCATCGATGGTAAACTCAATGTCTTGCATGTCTTGATAGTGATCCTCCAAACGCTCAGCCAGTTGCTTTAATTCCTGATAGATCATGGGATGCTGCTGTGCCAACGCTTGGATCGGTTGCGGTGTACGAATCCCTGCAACCACATCTTCCCCTTGGGCACACACTAAAAATTCGCCGAAAAGTCCCGGTTCCCCGGTTGCTGGATTGCGGGTGAAGGCGACACCCGTCCCGCTATTTATCCCGCTGTTACCAAAAACCATTTCTTGAATCGTTACGGCAGTCCCTAGATCGTCAGGGATGCGATGGAGAGATCGGTAGGTCTTTGCCCGTGGGTTGTTCCATGAGCGAAAAACCGCCGTGATGGCTGCCAACAATTGCTGAAACGGGTCTTGCGGAAACGCTTCTTGAGTATGTTCCATATAAATACTTTGAAACACGCGGCAGATCATTTGCCAATCATTGCCGGTCATCATTTGGTCTGACGCATAATTCTGCTGTTTCTTATAATCTGTCAAGTAGGCTTCAAAGTGCTCTTTTGCTACACCTTTCACCACATCCCCATACATCTGGATCAAGCGGCGGTAACAATCATAAGCAAAAACGGGGTCCCCCGTCTGCTGAGCCAAGCCTTGGACGGTTTCATCATTCAACCCAAGGTTTAAGATCGTATCCATCATCCCTGGCATGGAAAACTTAGCCCCACTGCGGACAGAAACCAACAATGGCGACTGCAGTCCGCCAAATGTTTTGTTCCTGCGGACTGCCAATTCTTCGATGGCAGCTTTGACTTGCTTGATGATCGCCTCAGGAAGAACCTGTTCTTCTAAATAGGTCAGGCAAATAGTCGCAGGGACGATAAATCCCTGGGGAACAGGCAAACCCAAATTGGTCATCTCCGCCAGATTTGCCCCTTTCCCGCCTAATAGTGCTTTTTGCTCTTTTGTGCCTTCTGAAAACCATACGACTGCTTTTTCCATCATGTTCCTCCTTTTAAATGTTATATACTATTTCGATTAATTAGCAGTATATAGTATGACACATTTAATCGTCAAGCTGAAAAAAGAAAACTTTTCAGGGATTTATCCTTTTTAAAAGAGAAGGATTGCCTTTTTATTCGGAAAATCATATAATCAATAGCATAGCACATAAAAGAAAGAAGGTGACACATTGGAATTAAGCCAAAGACAAATGAAAATCATTGAGATCGTCAAAGAGCATCAGCCGATCAGTGGGGAGACCATTGCGAAGCAGTTGGGCTTGAGCCGCGCAACCTTGCGGAATGACTTATCGATTTTGACCATGACCGGTTTATTAGACGCCCGACCGAAAGTCGGCTATTTCTATACAGGACAAACCGTTGAGCCTTTGCTTTTCGAAAAACTCTATCATACCAAAGTTGCAGAAGTCATGATCCCGCCGTTGCTGATCTCACAAACGGTCTCCGTTTATGAAGCGGTCACGACTTTGTTTATGTACGATGTCGGTTCCCTCTATGTCAAAAATGACCAAGACGAGCTGATTGGGGTCCTCTCCCGCAAAGACCTACTGCGCTTTGCGATCAGCAATGCCGCACCAGAAAAAACACCTGTAGCGATGATCATGACTCGCATGCCAAACATCGTGACCATCACACCCGAAGAAACGATTTTGACGGCTGGTACGTTGTTAGGGCGACATGAAGTCGATACCTTGCCTGTGGTCGATCCGCAGGAACCAAAAAAAGTCATCGGCAAAATCACGAAGACACGGCTGATGAATTACTTTATTCAAGCAGGCAATGACAGTGACAACACACACTTTTAGGGGGCAAAAACAATGAAGAACGTTCGAATATATTTGATTTCAGATTCCGTAGGCGAAACGGCACAAAAGCTGATCGCAGCCGTTTCCGCGCAGTTTCCCACGATCGACCTTTCAGACATCCAGCTCTTTCCCTTTACTAATGATGAAGAGAGCTTAGGCGAGATCCTCAAAGATGCCTTGCTAGACAAATCGATCGTCGTTACCACCTTAGTCAATAAAGAGTTAGTCGCCTTTGTTGATGCCTTTGCCAAGCGGACTGGTTTGCAGTATGTCGACTTTATGTCGCCCTTGACCACGATGCTGGAAAAAACATTCGGTGTAGAAGCCGTCCAAGAGCCTGGTGCCTTGCATCGCTTGAACCAAGCATATTTCAGCCGGGTGGCAGCGATGGAATTTGCGGTGAAATACGACGACGGCAAAGACCCACGGGGATTTCTCGATGCTGACTTTGTCCTCTTAGGGGTTTCGCGAACCTCGAAGACACCATTGAGTTTATACATGGCAAACCGCGGCTACAAAGTGGCAAATCTGCCTTTGATTCCTGAAGTTGCTTTGCCAGCCGAAGTGCACCAAGTCGACCCGCGAAAAATGGTCGGTTTGACCACGAATCCAGAATCTCTGACCGAGATTCGGCGATCCCGAATGCATTCATTGGGCTTAAAAGAAGAGACCCATTACACCAATTGTGAACGAATCGAAGCAGAATTAGCTTACGCGAATGAATGGTTCAAAAAGCTGAACATTCCGGTGATCGATGTCAGCAAACGCTCCATTGAAGAAAGCGCGATGCTGATTGAAGAACAAGCCAAAGAACAGGCCCATGTTCAATAAAGACGCCTTGGCAAACCTGACCGAGATCATCAACTTGGAAGCCATCCAGCAGCTGCCGAAAGCCACCGAGCACTTTGTCAGCGATCTGCATGGTGAATACGATGCCTTTGACCATATTTTGCGGAATGGTTCTGGCAGTATCCGAGAAAAAGTCGAGATTTTGTTTACTGGCGTCTTGACGAAAGAAGAACAGACCGAACTTTGTTTTGTCATTTATTATCCAGAGGAGCTATTACAAGAACAGGCATGGACCCCTGCCGATTGGCGCTTAAAGATGGCACAGCTAGTGAAAGTTGCCCGCTTTACTTCCAGTAAATACACACGCTCCAAGGTACGCAAAGCACTGCCGTCTTCTTTTGCTTATATCTTAGAAGAACTGTTGTACCAATATGATGCTGACTTCAATAAAGAAGCTTACTATCGGGCGATTTTTGATAAGATCATTGAATTAGAGGCAGCCCCGCTTTTTTGCCAAGAACTGGCGTACTTGATTCAGCGCTTCGTAGTGGATCATCTCCACGTCTTAGGCGATATTTATGATCGCGGACCAGCGCCAGACAAAATCGTCGATCGCTTGATGACTTTGCCCTCACTGGATATTCAGCTAGGCAACCATGATATTTTGTGGATCGGCAGCTTTTGCGGCTCGCTGCCCTGTTTGGCCAATACGATCCGCATCGCTGCTCGCTACGGCAATCTGGCATTATTACAAGATGGTTATGGCATCGATCTATCAAAAGCACTGGCTTTTAGCCAAAAATATTACACAGAAAATGAAGGCTTTTATCCGCAAAAAACAGTGGACCCTTTATCAAGCCAGCAAAAAAAAGCAGCCATGCTTTTGCAACAGGCGTTTGCCATCATCCAATTCAAAGTCGAAGCAGCCGTGATCCAGCGGCGACCAGCATTTGCGATGGCAGAGCGCTGCTTGTTGCATCGCTTGTCTCAAGATCGGCAACAAATCCAGCTAGACCAGACCTATCCTTTGATCAACGGCTGTTTTCAACTAGTAGCTCCCGATGATCCTTACCGTTTGACAGCAGAAGAACATGAGGTACTGCAAGATTTGCTGAGCCAATTTCAACGCTCGCCCCGCTTAGCTGCGCATATGCGCTTTTTAGTTGAGCATGGCACATTGTACCAGCGCTTCAACGACAACCTGCTGTATCACGGCTGCCTGCCTTGTCAGGAAAACGGCGATTTCCTGGCCTTTACTTTCCAGCAGCAGCCCTTAGCAGGCAAAGCGTTGATGGACTTTTTTCAGCAATGTTTGCAGGAAAGCTTTGCCCAACCAGAAAAGCAAACAGACCTTGCCACCGATATGATCTGGTATCTTTGGTGCGGCGAAGGCTCTTCCCTCTTCGGCAAAAAAGCCATGAAAACCTTTGAGCGCTACTTTATAGCAGATCGCAACACCCATACGGAACAAAAAAATGCCTATTATTCTTTAAGGGAAAACGAAGACTTCTGCTGCCGTGTCCTAGCTGCCTTCGGTCTGCCGCCGACAGGTCACATCATCAATGGCCATACCCCTGTGAAAGTGCGTAAAGGCGAGACGCCCATCAAGGCAAATGGTCGTTTATTGGTGATCGATGGGGGACTCTCTCGCTCCTATCAATCCGTCACAGGCATTGCCGGTTACACGCTGTTGTCAAATTCCTTCGGCATGACCTTAGCAGCCCATCAACCCTTTACAGATCGCCAGCAAGCCATCCAGCAGCGACGTGACATCGTCACTCAGAAAAAAATCGTCGTGCGGCAAACGGAAAGAACAACGGTAGGGCAAACAGATATCGGCAAGCGGCTGCAGCAAGAAAGCCGCTTGCTTTTTGAAGAATTAAAAAATCATCCGATCCCTTGACGAGTCATTCGTCAACCAATCGGATGATTTTTTTTACAGTCCTTTAGAACTATGAAAGGCTTTGAGTTTTTCCAACGCCTGCAGCACAATGATCAAGACCAAGATCGCTAAGGCCAAAAAGAGCGTTTCTAACCCTTTTCCTTGTGCCAAAAGCAGCTCTCTTAAAATTGCTGTAATACTGATCAAAATCAAGTAACGCACCGGAATATGGTGACCTTCTTTTACGTAACGCAATAACATCAAAATAATTTCCAGTAAAATAAACAATGTCGCGATCTCTTCGATCAATAAGGAAAGATCACTGACTTCATGCAGCGGGATCACATGGACAACGATTTTGTAGATCGCTTCCGCCATCACCACCAAAACCAACAGAACCAACAGTCCTAACATAATATCAACAATCACACTAATCATTTTTTCGAAGTGCTTAAAATACTTTCCCATAACACCCCTCCTCGCACTTATTATAGCGAAACTGTTCAAAATCACTTTACGATATGCTTGCAAGTGCAGCTTTTTTTAGGAAGGAAGGAAATAAACACGCAGGACTGAGGGTAGTCGCTTTTTTCACTAGTCAAAAGGGATAGCTGCTTTATGGGGACGCAGCCACGAAAAAGCCTGTTTATGGCAATGGCCGGGCGTGACTCCTTCACACAAGCAAATAAAAAAGCTAGGCATAAAGCCTAGCTGAAATGGTGCCTTTGGATTGGACTGGTTTTCCTTATAAACTGGGATCAGTTGACCCCTTCGACTGTTAGATCAACGTTTTCACTCGTATCTTCCGCAGCTTCGTCATCGCTATTGGAGGTTTCCGAAGACGGTTCAGTCGTTTCACTGCTGGAGCTGCTTGTTGTAGTACTGGTCGAACTCGTAGACGAAGAGCTTGAAGAACTGCTGCTAGCGCTACTGCTGGAGGTATCGCTGGTGGTCGTTGAGCCGCCACTCGACGCGGTACTCGAACTGCTTTCGCTACTTGCAGAAGTACTGACGCTAGGCTCTGTCTCTACTTCGCTTACAGAAACAGACGTGCCTTCATTTGTCGACGCTTCGATCGAGCGACTAGTCGTTGAAGACGGTGTATACGAACTAACACTGGCTTCATAAAAAATCTGACTGGAATCAGAGGTTTCTTCGATACTGCTGCTTGCGGTCTGGTAAGGTGGCTCGGAGGAACTACTGGAAGAATCTCGAACAAAGGGCGCGGCAACAAAGGCATTGGCATCTTGATTGATCGCCACACTCAAAAAAACCGCAACAAAACAACTGACTAATGCCGACTGCATATTGAACTTGAATTTCATCGCACTCCCCATCCTTTCCCAAAAATATGGTTGGACCTTCCGTCAATGATCTATCTCATTCTTATATTATACAAAAAAAAGCAATCGTCAACAAATTAAGTTTTATTTTCAAAGATGACAAAGACATGAATGCCCGTTGCGCAACAAAAAAAGCCCGAGGGCGACGGTCGATCACCTGCGGGCCCATCCCTTCACTAAGGGTTGGCAGGTGCGACGGATGCTCGTTCCTCTGGCTTTAATAGTTCCTTTACTTAAGAAATTCTTTTACTTATAAGTTTCGCAGATGATTCGGGTCATGGATCGGTGCTTCAATATCACTGTCTCCCATGCGCGGTGTTGGATGAACGGACTCATCGGGCATCGCTGTTTCACCTGGTAACGGTTGATCGATGATTGGCTCAGTATCTGCATCACGATCCGTTATTTTGTCCATCGGCTGATAATCGTAGACGCCGACAACGAGTTTGTCTCGTTCGATGTCATCTCGGTAGCCGTATAATGGATCATGTTCATCGTCTCTGTGATCTGAATCGCCAAAAGAAAACGCATCTTTGATTTTTTCCCAAAGCGAACGATTTTCGTCTTCACTAGCAGCATGCTCCACTTCCACATCATCGATGGATTCTAACCCAAATTGATCGATGACTGTTTGATTCGCATACAGCACGATATCGTCTTTGCCATAGCCTTCGTTTGTCAATTGCTCAATAACCGGTAATACTTCTGTTCGAGTGTCGTAACTGCCAATAATCGTTAGGTTTCTGTTGTGCATGTGAAATCCTCCTTATTTTGTGTACGCTTCGATTGTTCTGGTTCTGAAGCAATTCTTTTAAAACTAGCAATTTCTATTGCTTCTTTCATTCTAACGCAGGGTTCCCTGATTGACCAAATAGTTTGATTGCGCTTACGAAAAACAAGTAGTTTCTTGATAAACCGCTAGCAGCTTAGTGAACGCTTGATCCAGCATAAAAAACCGCGTAAGCCAATGGCATACACGCGGTTGCTTTTGCTTATTATTTGGAAACGATCAACTTTTGCCCGACATAGATCGTATAGCTGCTGTTGATCTTGTTCCATGATGCGATTTGGCTGATGCTGGTATTGTATTTTTGTGCCAGTGACCATAGGCTGTCACCTGATTTCACCGTGTGCGTCTTCGTTGAACTACTGCTGGTATTCGTATTAGAAGACCCACTGCTAGCAGCTGTCAAGTAGGCACCGCTGACCCAGCCTTTGCCAGAAACATAATACCATTTGTTCGTGCCATTGACGGTCGTCCCGGTTTTTGTTGCGGTAACCGTGACGGTTGCCCCTTTACTTAAAGAACCAGTAATACTGCTGCTGGTAGAAGCATCGGAACGAACATTTAAAATCTCGGTGGTTTTCATTTTCTGATTTGTCGTCGTTGAACCGCTGTTATTGGAAGAGCTGCTGGTTGTTGCCAAGTAGGCACCACTGACCCAACCTTTGCCAGAAACGTAGTACCACGTTTTATTGCCTTCCACTGAAGTGCCGTTCTTTTTCGCTGTCACGGTAACGGTCACCCCTTGACCAAGCGTCGTCACGACACGGCTGCTGGTAGAAGCATCCGAGCGGACATTCAATGCGGCCGTCGTCTTCATTTTTTGATTGATGCTTGAACTGTTGTCTTCTTTTTCTGCTTCAGAAGCATTATTGTTGGTCACTTCAGTAAGGTAGGCACCGCTGACCCAACCTTTGCCAGAGACATAGTACCAATTTTTGTTGCCGTTGACTGATGTGCCGGTTTTCATAGAAGTGGCTGTAAAGGTCGTGCCTTTGCTAAGTGATCCTACCACTGATCCGCTAGTAGAAGCGCTGGAACGAATATTCATCGCTTCCGTCGTCTTCATTTTTTTGTTGATCGTCGTGCCAGAATTGCTATTGTCAGAACCGGTGTTGCCTGATCCGCTATTGTTATTTGAAGAATCGGTCGAAACCTTCGTCAAATATGCACCGCTGACCCAGCCTTTGCCAGAAATTTTATACCACGTGGTGTTGCCGTTGACGCTGGTGCCCGTTTTGGTCGCCGTTGCCGTAAACGTCGTATTGGCTGCTAACGAACCAGTAATAGAGGCACTGGTTGAGGCATCCGAACGAATATTCATGGATGACGTGGTTTTCATTTGCTGATTGATCGCTGTTTCATCACTGACGATCGTTTCATTGCTATTGCCGCCGCCTGCATTTGAGCTGCCAGTGTCATATTGCGTTAAATTATACGTACTGATCAAATTGTTTAATTTGCTGGCATAAGAAGTATCGGTTGCATACCGCCCTTGCAGCCAAGCGGTCGCTTGCGTGTAAGAGGTCGTATTGCTTTTCCACGCACCGCTGTAATAGTAGTTGCCGCTAGAAAAACTCGTGTTGCGCAACACATACGCATTGTCTTCAAAAGACTCTTTTAATGATGGGTATTTCCGAAACTTGGCGCTGATCAAATAATAATTGCCTGAACCATCATCTTCATACGTATCCATTGTCACGTATTGGCCATTATAGCTACCTTTGATCCCAAACATATTGTTGGCCGTGGTCGTCAAAGTTGATGCGCCCCAGCCAGATTCCAAAATCGCTTGTGCCATCATGACAGAGGCATACAGATCGTTTGCTGCCGCTACTTCCGTTGCATAGCCGCAAATCTGACTGATAAAGGCAGCCGGATCGATCGTTGCCCGTGAAAATAATGCCCGACTGGTCAAATCCGAAAGGGCTGATGGTACTTCATCTGCTTCTAAGACTTCATCACTAGCAACTGTTGTGCTTTCTGTCGTCGCTGTTTCTGATCCCTCAGTGACTGCTTTAGTCCCTGACTCCTCCGTCGTTTCCGAAGTTTCTTCGG
Source organism: Enterococcus sp. DIV0421 (assembly GCF_051713745.1). NCBI lineage: Bacteria > Bacillati > Bacillota > Bacilli > Lactobacillales > Enterococcaceae > Enterococcus > Enterococcus sp. DIV0421. The sequence goes on along the minus strand of NZ_JBIOQM010000001.1, from coordinate 1,627,944 downwards.
TCACAACAGGTGCTGTCGTCGATGCTGTCGTTTCCTCAACCGGTGTGCTGTCGGTTTCTGGTGTAGTGTTTGTTGTTTGTTCAACGACCTTGAGGTCATTGCTAGTTTCTGTCGTTGCCGTTTCAGCCGCATGCCCTAAGGTCGGGATAAACGTTGATCCCGCTACTAAAGTAGTAGCCATCGTAATACTTTTTTGGGTATATTGTGTGCGCTTCAAGCGCTTTTCTAAGCGGCGTCGTTCTTTACGAATTGTCATTTAATCCCTCCGTCGTATTAGCCTTTTTTTATTGTAACACGATTTATTAAAAAATGGGGGGTTAAGATGAAAAAACAGTGAAATCAACGAGATAATTTCTTGCTATGAAACAGTTTTCTCTTTTGCTTCATCCGCCAATCCTCTGTTTTAAAAAAAGAAAAAAGAGTGGTTTTGGCACCAAAAAAGCAGCCTTTATCAAAAAGACTGCTTTGGGTGAATTGTTATTTAATAACAGGTGCAGGCTTTTTGGCTTTTTTCAGCATCGCATAGCCAATGTTGAGAACGAGCCCAAAAACCGCCAAGAAAATTGCCGTATAAAAGGCTTTTGTATAATCTCCTTGGTTGCTTTCAGCGATTGCTGCTGCCACTCTAGGCCCAAAGAATGCCGCCGTAGAATAACCAATAAAGACGATTCCATAGTTGACTCCTTGATTGATCGGTCCGTAATTTTCCATAACGATCGATGGGAAAACCCCCATCACGCCCCCGAAGCACAGTCCTAAACCGATGATCCCGACAGTGAAGATCACGGTTGTCTGACCAAGTGTCAATAGGAATAAGGACAATGCCACCACGCCATAGATGATCATCAACGTATTCGTCCGACCAATTTTATCAGAAACGGTGCCCCAAAGGACACGACCAAAACAGTTGCTCAATGAGTACAAGCTGACATAAAAGGCAGCGGCGGCTGCCGTCAAACCGAACATACTTTGCCCGATCACCGATGCGTTAGAAGCAATCATCAAACCTGAGAAAGCCCCTGCCCCTAACATAACGATAATCAAGTAGAAGGTTGGGGTCTTTAGCATGTCCAACCAATTCAGATTGATTTGTGGGCCATTTTTTCCTTGCGCCGCTGGTTGCCAACCTGCTGGGCGATAATCTTCTGGTGCCTTGCGAATAAACAGACTAGCCACTAAGACGATCACGATATAGGCGATCCCTAAAATCCGAAACGCTGCTAGTACATCTTGTGATTCGATCAAACGATTTGCAATCGGTGCGGCAATAATCGCTGCCCCACCCATACCTGCTGTGATCAAGCCCGACGCCAGTCCCCGTTTATCTGGGAATAGCCGAATCGTATTGCTTAAACAAGCCGAATAGGCAAAGCCTTGCCCTAAACCAGCAAAGACTCCATAGGTCAGGTACAGCATGGCGGGTGAGTTGACCAATCCCGTCAGGAAGAAGCCCGCTCCGAACAACACGCCTCCACCAGCGATGACCCATCTAGCGGCTCCTCGGTCTGTCAGCAAACCACCCAAAATCATGGTAATCGGGCCAACTGCGGCATTGATGGTAAAGGCTAACATGATCTCTTCCATGGACCAGCCTTTTAATTGACTAAGAGGTCCTGCAAAAACACTAAAGGCGTAAACAGCGCCCGTACACAGCAATACCGCGGTCGAAGCGATCAGAATCAGCCAACGATTGATTTTTGTTTCCATTTTTTCTCTCCTTTGCTTTAAGCATGTTACTTTATTCACATGTTTTTTCAAAAGCTAGCGCGCGTGACGAGACACAACGCGCAAGGCTTTTTATTCGAGATGTTCTGCGACTGCTGTCTTTCCAGCAATTCGGCCAAAAGTAAAGATATCTGTCAACGAGTTGCCGCCTAAGCGATTGCCAGCATGGATCCCCCCAGCAACTTCCCCCGCTGCATACAGCCCTTCAATGATTTGATCTTCCTTCGTCAACACATGGGTTTGCGGATCGATCTTCAATCCCCCCATCGTGTGGTGAACCGCTGGTTTTCTTGGTGTGGCATAGAAAGGTGCTTTTTCCACTTTCAAGTCGAAGACATCTTTGCCAAACTCTGGGTCCTTCCCAGCATCCACATAGCTGTTGTATTTCGCAACGGTCGCCTCTAAGACGGCTGGATCAACATTGATCTGCTCTGCCAGGCCAGCTAAGGTCTCACTGCGGAACAGCGTACCAGCAGCTACTTGCTTATCGATTTTTTCTTGGCTCGTGTTATAAGCGGTTTTCTTGATCTCTTCATCCGCGATCAAATAGAACAATCCGCCATTATCGATCGCCGCTTGGGTCAATACATCGCGGCTTTCGTATTCATTGACAAAGCGTTCACCCTTTTGATTGACCATCACAAAGTTAGCAGGTGGCACTTGCAGGCCACTGAACAAAGCCCCTGTGTTTGGATCAGATACGGGCATCATTTGCGAAAAGCCCATGCCAACAAGGTCCGCGCCAGCACTTTCCCCTAGTTTGATCCCGTCACCAGTGATCGCTGGGGAATTTGACGTTTTGATATCGTCTTCGATCTCTGTCCAATAGGTATTGTATTGTTTCAACATTTTCGTATTCGCTCCGAACCCACCAGAAGCTAAAATCACTGCTTTGGCATGGATCGTGACTTTTTGACCGTTACGGCCTTCCCCGATGATTCCAGTAACCTTGCCATCTTCGATCAATAATTCTTTGACAGGCGTATCGGTTAAGATCGTTCCCCCATGTTCTTTCACGAATTGATGCAAAGCAGAGACAAAGGCATACCCTTCGTTTTTGACTGGTTTATGTCCTCGGCGCCATTTCGCTCCTACTGGCATATCGACATTGTTCATATCAAATTCTACGCCGATTTCTTCTAGCCATTTCACTGAGTCCAATGCTTGATCCGTCAAGATCTTCACTAGCTCGTATTTCCCATAGATCGGTTGACCATTCAAATCTTTGCGTTTTCCGCCTAAATAGGTTTGAATTCGATGCCACAAAGCAGAATCAAACAAGTATTCTTTTTCTGGCGTCGTTTCTGAAAGATACGCAGTGATTTGTGCCTTCAAAGCTTTGAAGTCTGGTAAGTATTCTGCATCGATCTCTTGCTCATCGATCGTCAGCACTTCTTCTAAAGCACTGCGTTCGCCAGGCAATGCGGAAAAGCCGTTTTGCCATTTTGGATCCGCGGCATTCATCGGTCCGCCAGTACGTACAGTATTGCCACCGATCGCTGGGAATTTTTCTACTAAGATCACATCTTTATTGGCTTGCAGCACACTGGCAGCCGCACTCAGACCCGCGCCGCCGCCACCTACTACAACGACATCGGTGGTATACGTTTCATCTTCTGTTTGCAAAGCACTGGCGGCTTTTGGACGTTTGCGCAAGACATCTGGGTTCGCACCAGCCATTTTCACGGCTTTTGCTACGCCATCAACGACACCGTTACTAGTAACCGAAGCACCAGAGATCGCATCGACATTTAAGGTTTGCCCTTCAATGATCTCTTGAGGAATCCGTACGAAAACGACATCAGCGATCCCTTCGGATTCACCAGAAGTATCGATATCGATAGCTTCGATCCGTTCTTCACTCAATTTGACGACCATTGGTAGATCCCCGTTATGTCCTGGTGCTGTGACGGTGTATTCGCCAGGCTCATAAACGACTTCTTCTGGTACGTTCAACAAATTAGCGACTTCCGTAAACCGAACAAACTTGCGGAAACAGCTTTCCAAAAAATCGACCGTTCGTTGATCTTTTAAATTGCCTTGTTCATCAAAGGCTTGATGCGCACGTCCCAACAAGAACTCATTTCCTGGCATGACTGTCGCATTGACACCCGGTGCATCAAGGATTTGGCGCAAATGAAGCTGTGCTCGCGAAGAGCCTTGTACATCGTAGGATGCACCGACGATCATCACTGGTTTGCCATCAAAGGGATGGAGATTGAAGGAGAGCCATTCCAAGACGCTTTTCAATGCGGAAGGAATCGAATGGTTATGCTCTGGTGTCGCAATGATCACCCCATCGGCTGCTAAAATCTTGCTATTTAACCGTTGGATCACTTCACTATTGGTTTGATCTTGTGTTTCATTGAACATTGGAACATCCTTGATTTCCAGTAGTTCAATTTCTGCTAGGGCAGCAAATTCTCGCTGCATAAACGCCACTAATTGGCGATTGGTGGATTTTTTGGCGTTCGTTCCGATTAGGCCGACAAATTTCATGACTGGTTCCTCTCTTTCTTATGCTTGTTCCCACGAAAATTTCTTTGCTCGTTCTTTAGCCGTTGAATATTCACTGACCAGACGGTTCGTGATTTCGACAAACAAGACAAATTCATTGAAACAATCTTCTAGTTCGGCAACTTTTTCGCTATCGAGCAAGTTTCCTTGTTCATCGAAGGCTTGCATGGAGTGCCCTAATAAAAATTCCGCACTCGGCATGATTCGAGCTTTTACTTCTGGTGCATCTAAGATCTGACGCAAATGGGCTTGGGCTCTCGATGAACCTAATGCACCAAGAGAAGCACCCGTGATCATCACTGGTTTATCGATCAAAGGCCGCGTCGTATAAGAAAGCCATTCAATCATGCTTTTTAGCACCGCTGGGATCGAGTGATCGTATTCTGGTGTACTGATGATCACCCCATCTGCTGCTTCGATATTCTCTGACAAGGCTTGAACTGCCGCTGGTGCCGTCCGATCTTCTGGTTCATTAAATGCTGGCAGATCACTGATTTCGCAAAGTTCGATCTCCGCTTGGTCACTAAAATGGCTTTGAATAAATTGCAGTAAGCGACGGTTGGTCGAACGCGTCGAGTTGGTTCCTACGATTCCAATCAATTTCATTATCATCTCTCCTAATTGTGAATAATTTAACATTTAACAATAAATAAAAAGTTTTTGACCATTGGCTTTGATTTCTTTTTTCAATCGTTTCTCAAGTTGGTTTTTAAGACCTACTGAGATGAAAGGCTTCTTCCTAAACAAAAAAATCTTCCCCAAGTACCCATTTAGTGTACGACTGAATTCTTTATTTGTGAAATATTTATTTAACTATCTATCAATAACAAATTTGTTATAATGAAAAAAATGACTAGGAGGACCACGCAATGGCACTTAAAGATTCCCATCTGATGCTGCAATACCTCGATACCTTGTTAAAGCATAGCAACTATACCAAAGCCGCCAAAGACCTCTACATCTCACAGCCTTACTTGACACAAACCGTGAAACGTGCCGAACAAGAGCTAGGGACCCCCATCATCAATCGGCAGCCGGGTCATTTCCAACTGACGGAAGCTGGTAAAATCTATTATCAATATCTGGAAACCTTGGAAACAGAGTCTGCCAAATTGAAAAGTCGGCTGTCTTGGTATACCGCGACCGAGAAGCGTTCTTTGCGCTTAGGCATCTTGCCCAGCCTTGGTTCCTATCTGCTGCCACTCTTTTTGCCTGCATATTATGAACACTATCCCAGCGTGCACTTTTTCTTACGGGAAGACCTGCCGAAGCACAATGAAAAACGACTGTTGAATGGGCAGCTGGACTTTTTTATCGGACAAAATCCTGAGACGATCGCACCGAATCTAACAGTCCACAGTACCAATCAAGAACGGTATCTAGCGATCATTCCGCCTTGTTCTCCCCTGTATCAACCAGAGAAGCGGTATTTAGCACCTGATTCATTGGCAGTCAAAGACTTGCTGCAAAGTCCGTTGATTTTGACTGCCAGCGGCTCGGCGATTCGGCGTCAAATCGATCAATTGCTGCAAAAATACAAAGTAGAGGCGACCGTTCTCATAGAAAGCAGCAATATTTATACAGCAGCAGCATTGGCAGAAAACAACCTCGGGATTGCGATCGTACCCGAAAGCGTGCTGCAAGCAGCGACTGCGACCCCTTTTAATCTTTATCCGATGCCAGAGGAACTCTTGTCCCTCACCTATTTTATTGCCCATCAAGCCGAACGGGCATTGTCAAACAGCGAAGCCGACTTGATCGAGACCTTTTTGCAACACGTCTAGCTTTCTTTTTACAAAAAAACAAGCAGCCACCACCTATATTCCTAGGTGATCGCTGCTTGTTTTCATTCTGCTGTTGGCGTTTCGATCAAACGGGCTAATTCTTGCGGATAGATCAACTCTCCATGTTTGGTAATGACTAACCCAGTGATTCCTTCTAACGGCGCCAGCTCCTGCAAGATGGCTTGTGGCTCTTTGCCGAACAAGCGGGTCGTCCAAATCTCTCCATCAACCGATTGGTCGGAGAGAATCGTGACACTGGCAATGGCTGACTCTAACGGATAGCCCGTATCTCGATCAAAAATATGATGATAGGTCTTGCCCGCTACCTGATAGGTTCGTTCATAGATCCCTGATGTAACGACTGATTGATTACGAACCTTCAACGCTGCGACAAAATTCCCTCTTGGTAGGAAAGGGTTTTGGATCCCGATCCGCCAATAGCCATCTTGATGGCTCGGGGCATCGCCGTAAGTCACCACATTGCCTCCAAGATCGATCAAAGCGGCTGTGACACCAACCTGTTTGAAATAGGTCATCAACAAATCAGCAAAATATCCTTTTGCCACAGCCCCTAGATCAAGCTTCATGCCAGCAGCTAACCCGACGGTCTGCAGCGTTTCATCCAAAATGATCTTGGCAGGATCAGTCTTTGGCAGCAGCTCCGCGATTTTCTCAGGCGTTGGTAGATGAGCATCTTGGAACCCGATCCGCCATTCCTGCACCAAAGGACCGATGGCAATATTTAAGTAGCTATCTTTGGGTACGCTATGGGCTTTCCCTAGTGCGATCAATTCAAACAATTCCTGTGTGGCAGCGATCGCTCCTTGTCCTGCCTGCTGATTGATCTGCATCAACTCAGACGTCGGGTCATTGGCACTAAAACGCTGTTCAAAGGCCGCAGCTCTTTGGGCTGCTTCCTCTAAGATCACTTCTGGGGTTTCATGCTGCACCCAAATCGTGATCACCGTTCCCATTCCCTGTAACACTCGTTGGCCTTCTGGCATTGTCCTTGCTCCTTTGTTCTGTTCTTTTGGCTATCATAGCAGTTTCTGGGAGAAAAAAGTAGTCTGGGGGATACCACTGCTGCTTTTTTTGAAAAAAAACTGCGAGGTCACCCTCGCAGTCTGCTGTTTCTATTGCTCAATGATAAAAGTCGAAGCGGCCTTTCGCCAATACTTCTTTGACCCCACCGGTTTGGTACAAGGAACGATCCATAATGGCTTTTTTCACCACGGAAGCGGGATAGCCTTTGATGCCCATTTTCCCTACTAAGCCAAAGGCATGGGTATTGCCGATCGATGCCACTGAACCTAATGATTCAAAGTGGAAATCTGCTGGTTTTTCCCCGTTCATTTGACGTAAGATGTTTTTACCCGCATGCTGCCCCATCTTCAAAGCGATTTGAGCCGTTGTTGGATACGGGCGATTGGTCGCTGGGTCCATGACTGCTGAAACATCACCGACAACATAGACGTTACTATGATCAGGGTCTGTTAGGTCTTGATTGACCATCACGCGACCACGACGAGCAGAAAAGTCTGATTCAGCCATCACATGGCTGCCGCTGACGCCTGTGGTCCAAACGATGGTTTTGGCTGATAATTCTGCTGTTGCTCCTGTATCGGCATCATTTTGATAGACAACGACACCTGGTTTGATTGCTTTGATGGGTTTACCAGTCAGGAAGTTTACGCCCCATTTAACGAGATTTTTGATCCCGTAATCCGATAGTTTTTCATCAAACATCGGTAATAAACGAGTCACTGCTTCGACACAGTACAGTTTGATGTCTTCTGGTTTGACACCTGCTGCTTTCGCGAAGGTTTTACGGTTTTCCACCAATGAACCTAGCAATTCGATTCCAGTGAAACCAGCACCGCAGACAACGATTTTTAGGTAGTCAGGATTTTGTGTTTCTTTGTATGCCTTCATTTGTTTCAACAAATGATGATAGATGTTTTCTGCGGAGTCGACATCCACCATTTCCAACGCATGCTCCTCGACACCAGGGATCCCAAATGATTCTGATTCAAAGCCTAATGCCACGATCAAATAATCATACGTGCACGTGGATTGATCTTTAAAAACGATCACTTGCTGGTTACGATCGATCGACGCCACTTCCTTTTGAACAAAGCTCGTCTTTTGGGGACGAACGACATCATTGATGGGATAGCAAATGCGGTCTCTTGGTTGCGTACCGGCCGCAACTTCATGAAGATCGGTTGCCTCATAATGATAATCGTTTTTGTCGATCAATGTGATGTGAAACGCTTCTTTTGCTCCTTGCAGTACGTGCAATGCTCGCAATCCAGCATACCCTGCTCCTAAAATGACAACTTCCTTCATGTTTCCTTACTTCCTTTCTTTGCTGTAAAAATTATAAAATCAAACCAATCGCAAAACTCAGCACTTGTACGCATGCTCCGACCGCAAGGATCCGAACGGCACAAATGAAGGTCTCTCTTTTGATTTGTTTTTGCATAAATCGTTTTGTCTGTTGCCAGACAAAGGGCGCCGCGAAAAAGGTCAGAACCAGTGACCAAGGCGCAATGTTGAGGGCAACTGAGGCAATGATCGCAACAAACGCCAAGACGTTCATCGTGATAAATAATTTCAACGCACGGGCTTTACCAAGGTAATGCACCAGCGTATAGCGCTCATTTTTTTCATCCTCTTCCAGATCACAAATGTTGTTTGCCAGCATCAAGTTGGCGATCCATAATGTGTTGGGTAATGAGATCAAGAAAATACTGCCAATCGTGGCAATGTTCCATTCAAAGGTTTGATAGGCATTAAGGTAGACACAGATCAATGAGATCATAAAGCCCATCGTAAAGCCAGAAAAGAACTCGCCTAAAGGCAAACTAGAAAGCGGCCGTGGACCAGAGGAATAAAAGATCCCGACTAGGTAACAATACAGTCCCATCCAAAAGAGCGGCCAACCAACCACCATTGCCAAGGCGATTCCCATGGCGGCGGAAACGATGATCATGGAGACCATCAACCAAAAAACCAATTTGACAGACAACTGTTCCCGACCAATGATATTGGTCTTTTCTTTGTAATCATGCCCTTCTGTGGCATGATGGTAATCGTTGTAGTTATCTAAAATATCCACCGCCATATTGAAGATCAGCATGGCAATGAAATACAATAGGACATAGCCAAGATGAATCGTTTGATAATTGTACCAGCTGTAGCAGACACCAATGAAAAATGGCAAAATACTGGCGGTTTTTGCTTTAAATTCGACAAGTTCTAAAAATACAGGTAGCGTCACAACTTCACCTCCTTTAGTGAGTGCATTAAACTAGTCAATCACGCCCCTTTACGCTAGAATAAGGGCTGAATGACTGTTAGAAAGGGTTATACTATGTTTGACTTTTGGATCGATTATCCGACGATCGAACAACGATTGAAAACCGTATGTTCCATCATTGAAGAACACGTTACTGTTCGTAACAAAGAGATACAAGATGTTTTGATCGACTTTACTTATTCAGGTGGAAAAATGCTGCGGCCAGCGCTCTTTTTTTTGTTTGCTGACTTAGGCGATCCCCATTATAAAAAAACCGACCAATTAACAAAAATTGCTGCTTCTCTAGAAATTTTACACATGGCCACTTTGATCCACGACGACATCATTGACGATTCGCCGCTGCGGCGCAGTCAAGTCACTGTTCAAGCCAAATACGGCAAGGATATCGCGGTCTACACGGGTGATCTTTTGTTCACCCAATTTTTTGAGCTTTTGATCGAAAGTATGAATGGCTCCCCGTTTTTAAAAACCAACGCACAAGCCATGAAACGACTCCTTTTAGGTGAACTTGATCAAATGCACACTCGCTACAACATCCATGAATCGATTGACGACTATCTGCAAAGCATCAACGGCAAAACCGCTGAACTGTTTTGGCTCGCTTGTCTCGAAGGCGCTCATTTTGGCGGCCTCGACACAGAAAACCAAGAGCGGGCGGGTGAGATCGGTCGCAACATCGGGATCGCCTTTCAAGTATTCGACGATATTCTCGACTACACCTCTGATAGCGGCACTTTGAAAAAACCGATTCTAGAAGATTTGGCACAAGGAGTCTATACCTTACCGCTGCTATTTGCCAAAGAACAGGCACCTGCAGCATTCGCTCCTTATTTGAATAAAAAAGCAGCACTCTCCTTGGCAGAAGCCCAAGAAGTTGCGGATCTTGTCGTCCGTTACGGCGGTGTTGAAAAAGCGCGCGCTTTCGCGGTCACCTACACGCAAAAAGCCTTAGACGACATCGATCTGCTGCCCGAAGCACCTAGCAAAGCCAAAATTCGTTCATTAACTGAACTGCTCTTGCAGCGCAATTACTGAGCCATAGAGCAATGAGAAGAAAAGCGTCCATCACTGATTGATGGACGCTCTTTTTTTATCGTCGTCCTTGGTCAATGGCCAATAAGTGTTGAAAATGTTTGTTTTCTGCTGCCAATTCGGCAGGTGTTCCGCTCATGGTCAACTGACCATCTTCAATAAAGAGCACACGGTCCATCATCGAAATTCCTTGCAAGTGGTGGGTGATCCAAATGATCGTTTTGTTCTCCAGCACTTGGAAAAAGGTTTCGAGCACGCCTTGCTCCGTGATCGGGTCTAAGCCGACGGTTGGCTCATCCAATAAGATGATCGGAGTATCTTTTAGCAAGATCCGCGCCAATGCCAAACGATGGCGTTCTCCACCAGAAAAACGCAAGCCGGCTTCATCCACCATCGTCGCCAAGCCGTTAGGCAAAGCTGCCACCATTTCTTTCAACCCGACTTGCTCCAGTACGCGCCAGACTTCTTCTTCCGAAGCCGACTCATTGCCTAGCCGAATATTATTCAAGACGGTCGTATGGAAAAGATAGGGACTTTGATTGATGACACCGATCAAGTCACTGATCGACTCACTCAATACCGTCACAGGCACGTCGTTTAAGGTGATCGACCCTTGCGTCGGTTGCAGATCGCCTCGCAACAAGGAGGCAAATGTACTTTTCCCAGAACCGCTGCGACCAAGGATCGCTAGTTTTTGATGCGCAGGAATCGTTAGATCCAACCCATGAAGCACTTCTTTGCCTTCAGGATACTGAAAATGCAAGTCCTTGACTGTGATCGACACGAGGCCCGTCACTTCAGGTACTGACGGTTGCTCCATGGAGACTTGGCGATTTTCTTCTGGCAATGCATTGAAGCGATCGATGGAGTCTTTGTAGCGATTGGTTTCTTGAGCAGCAGACGGTAATGGCGCAAATGCATCAACTAAAGGAAAGACACACAGGACAAAGGCAGCGATCCAGTTGGCTGCTCCTCCGTGGTTACCTGGAAAGCGAATGCTGGTCCAAAGCAGCAATGCGACAGCGATCACTCCAAAGATGCTTTGTAAAAGAAAATCACGCCGGCGATCAAAGGACAGCATCTGTTCATCCACCGCCCGCAACTGCGTTTCCAGTTCCTTATGGGCAGCCACGTACTCGCTGCCTCTTTGAGAGAAGACCCAATCAGAAACCCCTAATACATTATCCGTCAGTGTCGTATACAAGTTGTTTTTCATGTGTTTTTGCTTTTCTTGCCGCGCGCCGTTGATGATCACCGACCAAAGCGGCAAGACAAAGACGATGATCCCTAATAGCAGCAGCATCACCAAAGCAAACCACCAAGAAAAATAGCCGAGTCCAATGATCAAGAACGCATACAAGATCCAAGCGATCACGGTAGGAAAGATCGTCCGCAAATACAGGTTTTGAATATGGTTGATATCTTCTGCCAATAAGCCCAAGATATCCCCTGTGCGATGCGCTTGCTTAAAGAAGATCGCATCTTTTTCTACTACGTTGTACAGTTTCAATCGTAAATTAGAGGTCATGCGCAAGACCCAGCTATGACTGGTCAACCGTTCCAAATAGCGAAAGACTGGACGGCCGATCCCAAACGCTCGGGTCAGTACGATGGGGATGTAAACCAATAGAATGTTTTCTGGGATCGATGCCGAGCGGCTGATCAGGTACCCAGAATTAAACATCAGTGCCCCACCACAGAAAAAGGTCAAGAAGCCTAGGAATAAGGCCAGCGCCAAAACGTTTTTGTATTTTGACAAGAAAGGCTTGACCCACGTATCAGTTTTCAATGAGCGCAATAAGCCGATTTTATTCAAGCTGTTCCCTCCTCATTCCATTGACTAGTTCTGTAAAAGCACCTTGCTTTTGCTGCAGTTGTGCCAAGGTTCCTTGTTCCACGATTCTTCCTTGATCCATCACGATGATTTCATCCATTTCTTCCATCCAGTGCAAGCGATGGGTTGCAAAAAAGACTAAACGGTTTTCCATCAGCGGTAGCATCCGTTCCTTTAAAGCAACTTCGGTTTCAATATCCAAATGAGCCGTTGGTTCATCAAACAAAAGAATCTTTCGTTGCTGGTCTAAAAAGGCACGGGCTAGAGCGATCCGTTGGGCTTGTCCGCCACTTAGATGCCGTTCCCCTTCTCCTAACATCGTGTCCAACCCTTGCGGCAGCTCCGCCAAAAGCTCAGTCAAGCCTGCCACTTCAATGGCTTTCAGTACGGCTTCTTTGGTAGCTGTCGGCTGATAAAACGCGACATTTTCCTGCAAGGTCAACCGATAGATATAAGGATTTTGCGGAATATAGATCAGCTGTTCTTGCCAGCTTGCTTGGCGAAAGGCCGTGGTCTTCGCCCCTCCGAGAGTGATCTCGCCACTGTCTGGCACGAGAAAGCCACTCAAGGTATTGATCAAGGTAGACTTGCCAGAACCGCTCAAACCGATGATCCCGATCTTTTTGAAGCCAGTCACGTTCAAGTTGATATCCGTCAAAGCCGCTTTTTCCTCGTAGGAAAACGCCAGCTGATCGATCGTTAACTGGGCGTCTTCCTGCCAACGAGGCACCGTTACTGCCGGTACTTGGGCTTCGGGCTGATGCAAGATCTCCGTCACCGCAGTCATCGCATTTTTCCCGTCTAAGGTTGCATGGTAATCACTGGAAAAGTCGCGGATCGGCAAGAAGTATTCTGGTGCTAAAATCAAGATGGTTAACGCTGGAAACAGCAAGATTCCTTCATTGATCAGCCGCAAGCCTAGCAAGACTGCCACGACGGCAATCGATAAGGTCGTGAAAAAGTCTAAGGCGAAGGTCGATAAAATACCGACTTTTAATGAAGCCATCGTCGCTTTCCGAAACCGTTCGCTGGAAGCAAAGATACTCTTGCCATATTTTTTACTGACCCCAAACAATTTCAGGGTGTCGATCCCTCGCAGGGAGTCGATGAAATGATTGGACAGTAATTGAAACGTTCGGTATTGTTTTTCCGCTTTGCTTTGCGCGGCATAGCCCAAGATGATCATAAAAATGATGATCAAGGGGAACACCAACAGCAAGACCAAGCCCGACTCCCAATCCAGATAAAAAACGAGTGCCAAAATGACCCAAGGAATGATCGACATATTCATGATTTTGGCAAGAATCAATTTCAAGTAGTTTTCGACTTGGTTGATCCCTTCCAAGACCATCGTTGTTACATTCCCCGTCCCTTGCTGTTGTGCGATCTGAGGACCGACCCGAAACAATTTCTCCAACAATTGATCCCGCAGATCGGCGGCTTGCTGGTAACTGTAATCATCAAGTCTTTTGGAACGGAAATAGATAACGGCTTGTCGGGCGATAAACGAACAAAAGAACAGCAGAATCCAGCCCCACTGTTCCTCTAATGGTCGTCCTTCCCATAAGCCAGTGATGGCACGTGCCAATCCATACGCCTGCCCAATAATGAAGAGCGCCTGCAGGAACGAAAGTCCCGCAAGCAGCCCTAAAAGTTGTTTCATTCCTGGGAGCTTCATGATTTGTTTATCAATCATTTATACCCCTCCAACGCCTCCGTATGACTGATCCGTTTACGGAAGATATAGTAACTCCAAGCCGTATAGGCCAAGACGAAAGGCAAGATCGTCAGTGAAAGATAACTCATGATCTTCAATGTGTAGCGGCTTGAAGACGCATCAGCGATCAACAGGTCATAGCTTGAATCGATCGAACTAATCAAGACTCTTGGGAATAACCCTGTGAAGATCAATGCCACCAAAGCGATCAACGTCAAGCCGCTCGCAATGAAAGCCATCATTTCTTTGCCTTTAAAGACGCCGATATTTGCAATCAGTGTCAGTACAACGATCACGAGCAACAAACCAAGCGTTGTCGCAAAATGATTTTCGAAGAAATCCGTTTGGAAGTAAAGCATCACAGCAAAGACGACTAAGCCTGCATATAAGATGCCATAAAAAATACTTGCATAGTTGCGTGCCCGTGCCCGAATCGGACCTTCCGTTTTCAAAGCGATATAGTTTAATCCGTGCAAGTAGCACAACAAGGTCAACGCGATCCCGCCAACGATTGAAAAGGGATTGACGTAATCCGTAAAGGTTGCCGTCATGTTGCCATCTTCACCCAAAGGCATTCCTTGGATCATGCTGACAAACATCAGACCGAAGAAAAACGGTACGATCGTACTGCCGATCGTCAACGTCCAGTTCCAAATGTTTTTGTGTTCTTTCGGGAAGTTTGCTCGAAACTCAAAGGAAACACCGCGAATGATCAACCCGACTAAGATCAATAACAAAATCAAATAAAAACCGCTGAACAAAGAAGCATACCAGTATGGAAACGAGGCGAACATCGCTCCGCCAGCGGTCAATAGCCACACTTCATTGCCATCCCAGACAGGCCCGATCGTTTTAACGATCTGGTCTTTTTCCTCTTCATTGTGGGCCAATGTCTGCACAGACATCCCCACACCAAAGTCAAACCCTTCTAAGAAGAAGAAGCCAGAAAATAAAAGCCCAATCAACGTGAACCATAGTAATTGCAGACCGGTCATCCTTCAAACGCCTCCTTATCAAATGGGTCTTCGTACCCTTCTTGGTTGTCTCCTTGGCTGATTTCGCCGAAGGCTTCTTTTTCAGGTCCATGATCCATTTCCCGTTTCACCAGATAGACCATCGTTCCGCCTAAGCCAGAGAACAAGAGGAAGTAAACGATGTTTGAGATCAAGAGTGAGGTCACGGAAACGTTTGGTGACACACTATCTTCGATCGTAAACAAGCCGTAAACCGTCCATGGGTAACGTCCTAACTCCGTGATCAGCCAACCAGCTGTATTGGCAATAAATGGGGTGAACAAAGTGATCGCCACTACCCAAAGCAGCCAGCGTTTTTCAAAGAGCCATGGTTTCTTCTTACGCGTAAAATACAACCCAAGACCAGAAACCAACAACATCAACGCACCAAAACCAGCCATGATCCGGAAGCTCCAAAAGAGTGTGTTGACCGGCGGGTAGTAATTACGGTCGCCGTAGGTTTCAATCAATTGCTGATTGACCGTATCCATCCCATCGATGGAGCCGAAGGGTTCATTGAAGGCTAAGATACTCAACATATAGGGAATCGAAATACCGAAGACTTGGTGATGTTCCGCTTCATTCGCCCAAGCAACGACAGTCCAAGCCGCAGGACTCCCGGTATCTTCATAAGTTCCTTCCATTGCGGCAAATTTCATTGGTTGTTCTTCAACCAAGTATTTCATTTGTTCATCCCCGGCTAGCAAGACGGTGAATGAACCGAACAATGCCACCGCAAAACCGATCCGCATTGATTTTTTGAAGAAGTCGCGGTCAATGTCTTTGTCTTTCTTCAACAGACGAAAGGCTGATAAACCAGCAACAATGATCCCACCCATCGTGATGGCAGCGGTGATCACGTGTAAAAACTCATACCACACCTGTGGATTTGCCAATAATGCACCGAAGTCAGTCATTTCTGCCCGGCCATTGTTCAAGGTATACCCCACTGGATGCTGCATAAAACTATTGGCAGCTAAGATCCAAAACGCCGATAGCATCGAACCTAGCGTCACCAACCAGAAAAAGGTGGCGTGCAGCTTGGGACTGACCCGATCCCATGTAAAGATCCACAGTCCTAAGAACGTCGATTCTAAGAAGAACGCCAACAAAGCTTCTAAAGCCAAGGGCGCACCAAAAATATCCCCGACAAAACGAGAATAGTCTGACCAGTTCATCCCAAATTGAAATTCTTGAATGATCCCTGTCACGACCCCGACAGCAAAACTCAATAGAAAAATATTTCCCCAAAACTTCGTCATCCGGCGATATTTTTCATCTTTTTTGATCACATAAAGTGTCTCCATAATTGCAACGACGACACCAGTTCCGATCGAAAACGGTACAAAGAAAAAGTGAAAAATCGTCGTCATCGCAAACTGGATTCGCGCTAGTGTCACAATATCCATCCTACATCCTCCTATTTCATAAAAAGTACATTAAAATAATTCTAAATAAAGAAAAATTCCAACTTCGAATATACTCCTCTAATCAGTAAAAAAGAAGCAAATTGCTTGCATTTACTGATTTTTAATCACTTCCTCTCCGATTCTTAAACATAAGGCGCTTTCATCAGCGGAATACAGCTTATTCTAGCTAGTCCCAGCCAAAACGGGTTCCTTCAGAAAGCAATGGATCACTCAATAAAATCCCTGGAAACTCTTCTTTCAATACAGATGTGCTTAATAATTGATACATAGCAAACGTGTTCTTCATGCCTAATCTTTCCAGCTGATCTAACGTTTGCTGCATCAAGTCCGCCGCTTGTGCCTTATTTTGTTTTAATAGACATGTCCAGCCTTCAAAAAATGGCATAAAGATCGCTTGTTCAATGTGCTCTTTTTCATAAACATGATCTCGCCATAAATGAAAGGTCTTTTCCGCATAATTCGCCTCGTCGAAAACAGCAAAGACAGAAAATACCGTCTCAAACGTGTTGTACAAAATATCTTCATTGCCAGGAATTTTTGCAAAGCGCTGACTCTTTTTGATGGCGATCGTCAAGCAGCGCCAAAGCAAAGCTGGCTCCATCGAAATTGCTACGCGGGCAAACAGCCGCAGCTCATAAACACCCCATGTATCGGTATTCAGCAAGTAATGCTTGGCAGAGTCCAAACAGTAATTGTGTTTCAGGTAAGCCTCCTCGATGGGCACCCCTTTAAAAAGCTCCTCTTTCATCAAGTAGTCAAAACGGATCAGTTGTAAGAAGTGGTCCAGCTCCAAGGAGTAATGCTGTTGAAAGTACGTGGTCAGCTTTTGATATTTCTTTTTTAATTTAGGTACTTCATCAATGGATTCGATCCCCATCGAACGGACATAGTCAACCATTAGCTTTTGAGCCTCCGAATGATGCTCCCCCGTATGCAGCAGCTGAAACTCGGCAAAACTCACTTCCAATTTATCTAGCAAGCGATGAAATCGTTCGCAGGAAATCGTCGTTTTGCCATTTTCAAATTGCGATAGCAAAGACATCGACAATTGTTCATCCACTAATTCCTTCAACAGCAAGCCTTTGCTTTTGCGAAGCTCTTTCACTGTCGCACCATAATTGTTCATTTTTTCACCTTCTTTTTCAATATATTGAAATAAGTAGTTGCTTTTCCCGAAGAGCCTTTATAGTTGAATTATCTTATAGAAACGAGGGAAAAGCTATGGATACCCATATAAAAAAGAAAATGCTTCACGTGAAACATTTAAAAAAAAGCTTCAAAGACAAAACCGTTTTGAAAGAGGTCACTTTTGACGTCACTCCTGGCGAAGTATTTGTCTTACTAGGATCAAACGGCGCTGGAAAAACCACTTTAGTCAAAATTTTGTCCACTATCCTACCTTTTGACCAAGGAACCGCGCTGATCGATGGGATCGACTTGACCAAAGATCCAGCAGCGATTCGCGAAAAAATCAGTCTGACAGGGCAATTTTCCGCCGTCGATCAAGAACTGACCGGACGAGAAAACTTGCTGATGATTGCTGCCTTGCGCCATGTCAAAAACAAACAGTTTATCGTCCAACATTTGTTAGAGCGTTTTGATTTGGTGGATGCCAGCAACCGACTAGTCAAAAATTATTCTGGTGGCATGCGACGACGCTTAGACATCGCCATGAGTTTTATCGGCGAACCTGACCTGCTCTTTTTGGATGAACCAACGACCGGGTTAGACCCGCAAAACCGCTTAGCCACATGGCACATGATCAAAGAGATCGCCGCTCAAGGACGAACGATTTTCCTGACGACCCAATACCTCGAAGAAGCTGAATTTTTAGCAGACCAAGTCGCCATCTTGCATGAAGGGAAAATCATCTTGCAAGGAACACCAACGGAAGTCAAAGCACTGCACCCTTCACAAACGATGGAAATCAGCGTATTGACGAAAGAACACTTACAGACCGTGCGTCAGCATCTGTCTGATTTTCCGCTGCAAGTCAATGAGTCCAGTCTCTCTCTGGCATTTCCCGTCAGTCAAGACTTCCAGCATTCCTTCACGCTGTTGCAGGAACTCAATCAACTACCGATCACTATCACCAGTTTTAATCAAAAGAATGCTTCGTTAGAAGATATTTTTCTAACACTTGTCCAAGGAGGAAACCAATGAAAGCAATTATAGAAACCAACACCTTATTCAAACGCAATCTCTTGCTATCGATTCGCAGTATGGAGACTTTGCTAAGTGGGATTTTGACCCCAGCGATTTTAATGATCCTCTTCGTCTATGTTTTTGGGGGAGCCATGAACGTCGGCGATACCTCTTATGTCGATTTTGTCGTTCCTGGTGTTCTCGTCCAATGTATCGCCCAAAGCGCCTCCTCCGTTGGGGTAACGGTGACGGAAGATTTGAAATCCGGCATGGTGGAACGGCTGATGACCTTGAACATCTCTAACTCAGCCTTTTTAAACGGCCATGTCTTCGCCGCGACCCTTCGGAGCTTGATCAGCACCTTGGTCGTGTTGATCGTCGCCATGATCATCGGTTTTCGCCCCCAAGCCACAGTTACAGGCTGGGGACTCGCCTTCCTATTGATCTTTTGCTTCACCTTCGCCTTTACTTGGGTCTCCGTTCTGGTTGGTCTCATCGCCAAAAGCCCCGAGACAGCGACCTTGTTTACTGTCTTGATCACCCTTTTGCCCTACTTAAGCTCTGGTTTCGTCCCTACGGAAACCATGCCGCGTCCGTTAGCCATTTTTGCTGAATACCAACCAATGTCGCCGATCATCCATTCTTTGCGCGGGCTTTTGTTAAACTTGAAAGATACCACCTTGATCAGTGCCTTTAGCTGGTGCGGCGGTATCGTAGTGGTGAGCTGGTTCTTGGCACGAATGCTTTATCAGAAACGGTTACGCTAGGTAAAAGGAATCAGTGGTATAATATAAGTAGTTTTCTATTATAAAAAGGCAGGGATACCCATGGATCTTAAAAACCGGCTGATCGCCTTCGCTCAGACCTTCAATGATGTTCAGATCGACCATCCATTTGCAAAGTTTCCCGAGTACCAAGTCTTGCGGCACCGTAAAAGCGGTAAATGGTTTGGCTTGCTGATGACTGTAGAAAAGCAAAAATTAGGCTTGGAAGGAACGGAAATGATCGAAATTTTAGATGTCAAAGCAGCGCCCGAAATGGTTTCGATCATCAATCAAAGTCGCGGCTATTTACCCGCTTATCACATGAATAAAAACCATTGGCTCACCGCATTACTAGATGGCTCTGTATCAGAAAAACAACTCCAATCTTTGTTACGAGACAGCTATGAACGTACCCGTTAAACCCAAATATCACCAAAAAACCGATCAACGATGCGCCTATATAGGAGCACCGTTGATCGGTTTTCTTTTATAACGGATCCTGTGTCATCCGTGAGTCTAACGAAACACTTAGGCCAACTCTTCTCCGTTTGTTGCAATGACTTGTTTGTACCAATCGAAGGATTTTTTCTTGGAACGATCCATCGTGCCGTTGCCTTCGTCATCAAAGTCAACATAGATAAAGCCATAGCGTTTGCTCATTTCGCCTGTTGAAGCACTGACAAGGTCGATACAGCCCCATGGGGTGTAACCGATCAAGTCTACGCCATCAGCGATCGCTTCGCCCATTGCTTCAATGTGGCGGCGCAAGTAATCGATACGATAATCATCTTCGATCTTTCCTTCTTCGTTAAAGGTATCAATGGCTCCTAAGCCGTTTTCCACGATAAACAACGGTTTTTGGTAACGATCATACAGTTCATTCAACGCGATGCGAAGCCCTTCTGGGTCGATTTGCCAGCCCCATTCACTTGCTTCTAAGAATGGATTGCGGACGCCGCCCAACAAGTTTCCTTGCACTTCATCGGCTTCTTCTGTGGTGATATCCACGGCAGAAGACATGTAGTAGCTGAAGCCAACATAGTCAACAGTATGTTCAGCGATCAAGGCTAAGTCTTCTTCGGTAATCTCAAGATCCTCTTTATTGACGCCATGTTCTTTGTACAAACGATCCGTAAAGGATGGGTATTTTCCACGTACTTGCACGTCGGCACAGTAGTAGTTGAAGGCTTGATTATGGATCATCGTCGCCACTTGGTTGACTGGGTTCGCATCAATGCTGTAAGTCGTTGCATAAATGATCATACAACCGATCTGTAACTCTGGGTTTAATTCATGGCCGATTTTGACTGCTTTACTGCTGGCAACAAATTGGTTGTGCCACGCTTGGATCACGTTTGTAAAGTCGCTGGCACCCGTGCTGTTGACCATTCCTTGACTCAATGCGGAGAAATGGAAAGCAGAGTTGATCTCATTGAAGGTCATCCAGTATTTGACTTTGCTGTGGAACCGTTCCAAGACGACTTTTGCAAAACGTTCATAGAAATCGATCAATGCTCGATTTTTCCAGCCACCGTATTCTTTGGCTAAATGCAAGGGCATTTCATAGTGAGAGATCGTAACCACTGGCTCGATCCCGTATTTCAAACATTCATCGATCAGCGCATCGTAAAATGCCAGTCCAGCTTCGTTTGGTGTCGTTTCATCGCCTTTTGGAAAGATACGTGTCCATGCGATGGAAAAACGATAGCTCTTGAAGCCCATTTCTGCAAACAACGCAATGTCTTCTTTGAAACGGTCATAATGGTCGATCCCGCGATGATTTGGGTAGGTGTATTTGTCCTCATCGATCGTCCAATCAAACGTATCACTGCCTAAAATCGCTAAACGCTGTTTGCCGCCAGGCATTGCATCCGCCACTGACAAGCCTTTGCCATCGCGATCAAACGCCCCTTCTAATTGATTCGCTGCGGTCGCGCCGCCCCATAAGAAATTTTCTGGAAATTTTGCCATTTGCTCGTTCTCCTTTTGTTTTCTTTTGATAAACCTACCTAGCTGGTTACTGAAAAATCTCCGATAAAAAACAAAAAACCTAAATAAGAGCCGCTGCTAAAACGAGAAGAGCGCTTTCTTATTTAGGTCTTGCCTGATCGAGTCAGTAACAATCCACGTGGGTTTTCTTTCTTTAACTATAGCACTAACTCATTGGCTTGTCACCATAAAATCGGTTTCTTTTAACCAGCGATCTTTTGAAAAAAGGGGAAATTTAACCAGTAAACCCTGTCAAATTAGCTTCTTTTAAAGAGTTTTTTATGAGTAGCCATTAAACAATTTCCTAACAATTACTGTTGACCCTTTCTATACGTTTAAGCAACTCCCTTTGATCTTCAACCATCAAGAAATCACTCGATCCATGCTTTGTTCTGCTGCTTTTTCTTGCGTTTCTTGCGCCAATTCTTGTTCGGCATTTTTCTTATCCAAAATGCGGACAAATGGGTAATAGATCAAGGCACACAAAGGAATCATCAGTAATTGAGCCGCCGCAAGTTTCCAACTTCCTTGTAAAACTCCCGAAAGAACAACTGGAGCTCCAAAAGGCACTTGCATCCCGATAGGAATCGGTAAAATATTCGTGATGGTTAAGATATAGCCTAAAATAACACACACAACTGGGCTTAAAATGTAGGGGATCGCCAGAATCGGGTTCATCACGATAGGCAATCCGAAAATTAGTGGCTCATGAATCCCAAAAACTGCCCCTGGCGCTCCTAATTTACCAATCGTTTTAAATTGTTTGCTTTTTGATAAAAACAACAGGACAACAATTAAACCAAGCATCGCTGAAAAGTTGGCATAGATGCTCCAAAATGCACCAGTTACTATATTGGGCATAGGTTCTCCCGCTTCATAAGCAGCTAAATTTTCTAGACTAAGTACCGTCATTATTGGCTGAATAATACCAAAAACGACTGCTGCGCCATGAATGCCAAACACCCAAAGTAGTTGCATCAGCAATAATGCAATACAAAGAGACCAGATCGAACCTCCTAGACTTTGCAGTGGAATTTGTAGAATCGTGTATACAAATTGATGGAAACTACCGAATTCCGTCATCTTCCACAAACCGGCTGTTATCGTAAATAAGACTGCTACTAACACTGCTGGAACCAGTCCCGAAAATGTTTTGGCAATCGTTGGTGGTACCCCCTCCGGCATCGTGATAACCAAGTTTTTATCGACAAAAAACACATACAAACGGGCAGTTAAGACACCCACGATCATCGCCGCAAACAACCCTCTAGCCCCCAGCCAGTCAAAGGTCAAGGCATTGATCACAAGCTCTCCATCTTCAAAAACACTGATTGGTGTTAAGACTAAAAAGGAAAACAAGGAAACAAACCCAGGGATCAAGCCTTCTTTTCCATATAAGCCTGCCAATTTGTAAGCGATGGAAAAAGCGGCATAAATAGCCAATGCATTTGTCGTAAATTGAGCCGGTAAGGCGATAATATCGCGAAACGGGGCAATCATTGATTGATAAACCCCGATTTGCATGGAAGACAACAGTGTACTGAATGCGCCGATGATCATGATTGGCAGTAGGGTCATCAATCCAATTGAGATTGCTTGCATATACTTATTTTGCTGAATCTTACTTGCGTAGTACTGGCCTTTTTCGGTGAACTTCTCTGCGAAAGTCATATAATACACTCCTTTTTGATCTGTGTCCGAGAAACAAAACGTCTTGATAGCAATTGTGGGGGAGCAGCTGGTCTTTTTTTAAAAAGACCCATACTGAGTAAAATCAAAAATTAAAAAATCTATTTGTGTCACATTTGCATTGGGATCATCGGCGTTTCCCCGAACCATTCGATTACTAAGTAGATCAATCAGAGCCTATCTGCTTTCGGGAATGGCCGATCATTGACTGGATTCACCGTCTTAAGAAATCAAGTGTGCAAAAATTCACCTTGTCCCTTGTTGAAGAAGAACAAGGTCCTGCCTTTTACGCATTGTTCCCCTGAAGTCAGACGGTTTCTCCAGCTGGATCGATACTTTCAGTTTGAACCTCTGCTTGCGCTGCTTCTGCTTCTGTTTTTAATTTTCCTTTATCTAATATTTTGACAAAAGGAATGTACAGCAAGCAGCCTGCCAAAACGCAAACGACTTGTAGAACTGCGACCTGCCAGCCTCCAGCTAGAAACCCATTTAGAAAAATCGGTGTGCCAAAGGGAACTTGTACGCCACTAAGTCGTGGGACGATCCCACTCCAGATCGCTAGGTACGCCACAAGCACTTGAACCAATGGTGTTAATATGAACGGAATCGCCATGATTGGATTCAAAATCAGCGGTAAGCCAAAAATCACCGGCTCATTAATGGTGAACAATCCAGGAACGGCACTCAGGTTAGCGACTGTCCGTGATTGTTTTGATTTCGCCAACAGCAAAATAACGATAATCAATGACAATGTTCCCCCAGCCCCACCAATACCAGCAAACAAATCATAAAACGACTTGCTCAAAATATTCGGCAACTCGGAACGAGCAACGCCGCTAGCCAAAGCATCCATATTTTCCACATCCATTGGTAAGTACAAAGCGGTGACAAAGCTACCCACCACCAACGAACCATGGATACCGAAGAACCATAGCACCATTTGGATCAGTACAATAAATAACAACGAACCTACACTAGAAGACAAGCTTTGCAGCGGCATTGCCAAGATTTGATAGATGAAATCTGAGAATGAGCCATAAGAAGTAAAACTGAATGCCCAGCTAATGACGATCGCGGTAAACCCAGAAATAATTGCTGGAATCAAACCGGCGAAGGTATCCGTCACAAATTGCGGCACGCCTGCTGGCATTTTGATGGCGATATTTTTTTCTAAAATAAAGCAGTACAAACGAGCAAAGACTAAGCCACAGATCATAGCGGTAAACAAGCCTTGAGCACCGAGTTTGCTCATGTCGAGGGTCGTTGTTTCCTCTAAGGTAACCATTGGCGTCATCATCAAAAAGGCAAACAGTGAAACGATGCCGGCAGGAACCGCCGATTGCTTAAATTCTGTCGCTAAACGGTGACCGACCAGAAAGGAAGCGTACACTGAGATAACCCCGACGGTCATACTGTAACCGACGGAAAAATAGCCGCCAATATTGATCGAATTGATAAAGTCTGTCCATCCTTGAATCGGCAAAACTGCTAACAATAAGGCGATCGAACCAATAATGTTGATCGGCAGCGTCGCCATCAACCCGTTTGAAATTGCCTTTAAATACCGATTGTTGGAGATTTTATCTGCAAATACTAACACCTTATCCATATACTTATCCATTTTCTTTTCACTCCTTTATTTGGATGACAAACAATACATCTTCATGACAATTGTGGGGATGGAAAACAGTGATACCATCGGTAACTGTCAGTTTTGGTTTCAAGAAACGATTGGTATTCAAATCGATCAATGTGACGGTCGCTGTAGAAAGATCTCCTTGCAGACGAACTGTTGTATTGCTTGGCAAGTAAAGCAACGCATCCTTCGATCCTGCGATGGCTGCCATACGAATCTGTTCATCTGCATCGATCAAGCGCTCTTGGCAAGGCACAAGCTCCTGAATATTTAATAATTCGAATAATTGCTTGATAAAGCCATAGTCATCTGCCCCAGGAAAAGATAAAGCTTCTGGCCAAATCATCGGACGATCAAACGCTTCCCCGATTTCTTCCGCAAAAGTCGCCGTCGGGGTTTGCCAACTCCAGATGCCGTGGGCACCGTACGTGATCCCAGCCGCGCCGCCGGCTAACAGTGATTGCCATGCCGCTTTGCGGACATCCTTTTGACCAAATCGGCCGTATACGTGACGGGCATAGCCCATTTGTTCATAGCAAGGTTCTGAGTTGATGATCGGCAGCTGCGGTTGTCTTTGATAAAAACGCTCTGCCAAATAATAAGGCATATTCAAAAAGGCACTGTTATGACCTGATTGGTATAAAAATAAGTCCAAATGTTCGACGATCGTTGCGGGAATCTCTTCAAAACGTCCCTTTATATGAATCGTTTTCAGAGTATTGGGCGAATGCTTTTCAAAGAAAGCAAAGGCTTCTAGATACGTATCGATGGTTGGCTGTGTTGGGAAATCCGTATCGCCACCAATAAAGTAGATCGGATGGAAGGCATCAAAAGTCGCAATCACTTTTTGATAGTAGGCCTGGCGGCAATCCTCCGGCAACACGTTGCGTTCTTTGTCCAACTGGCTAGCCCACGTGCCTGCGACATAGTTTGACCACAAGACGACCAACGCTAAAGTAAAGCCTTTCTCGTCGGCAATTTTACAAAGACGCTGAGCCCGTTCGAAATAGGCATCCTCCCAAACAGTAAAATCAAAGACGCCCGCATCAAGAGGAAACGGCAAGCAGTCAAATTGACCACGGCTGCGATCCCATTGCGGTAACACATTGATTTGAAGGGTATTGAAGCCCTGCTCTTTGCGTTTGTCTAAGTAAGTGATCCAGTCATTTTCTTGAATACTAGTAAAGGCACTCCAACAAGTGTCAGCTAAATAAAAGAAATGCTGTCCGTCTCGCAATAAGGTGCGTTTGTTTTGGCTTACGGTGATTTTCACAGTGGTGCTCTCCTTTCATCGGCACAAGTTGTGCACCGACGGTTTTTTAATCAATATAACTACTGAGCCAGCCTTCGCACAGCTCAAACCATTTAGCGACATGGGCATTGTGGTGACTTGGCTTGCGTGCCGTTGTTCGATCCGCTAATGCCAGTCCGTGTTCGCCTTTTTCAAAAATATGCAGTTCGAATGGAATCTCGGCTTCTCTTAATTTGACCGCCAGCTTCAACGAGTGCGCCACATCGACTAAGACGTCTTCCGTCGTATGCCAGAGAAACATCGGAGGTGTCCACTGATCGACATGATGCAAAATGTTCATGGATTGAATGGCTTCTTCCGTCGGTTGTTTACTCCCAAAAAAGCGTTCGTTGGCAGTTAAAGGTTTTTCGATCAGACTAGCAGCAAAGCCTAGCTCATCGATTGGGAAGGCATGCTCTTGATAAACCAATGGGTAGCCGGCGATCGCCAAATTCACTTTCAGTAAGTCACTGCTAACGCCCAACGCTTCTGCCAGCTCAGCATCGTGCCAGCGCGTCGCTAACTGCAACGCTAGATGTCCGCCTGCTGAAAAACCGCAAACGATGATTTGCTCCTCATCCACCAACCATTCTTGAGCATGCGCACGAATGGTTTTGACGGTTTGGGCGGCTTCCATCAAGGCATTGTGGGGAACGTTTTTCACTTGGTCACCGGTGGTGTACCATAAAACAACACTATTTAGCCCGATACTATTGAATTTCAAGGCAATGACTTCCGCCTCTCGATCACTGGTAAATGCGTAGCCGCCGCCTGGACAGACGATCACTAGCGGTCGTTTCTTGCCGACATTGTACTCTTTGGATTGGTGCAATAAATAGGTATCCACGTAAGCCGTTTGATTCAATTGGATTCGTTGGGTCTCCATATAGTTCCTCCTTTATCCTTCACTAAAAGCAGCTGATTTCTCAATGAACCGTTTCCATTTTTCATATTTCAAACGGATCACGGCCTGTTCGGCTTGCGGAACGATCGTGGTTTGCTGAATAGCTGGTTCATTCATGGTTGGATTGGCAACAAGCATTGTGCCGATGGCTGAAAATTCTTCGACTTCGCTGACGATGACGGGTTTATTGATCAAAGTCGCCAATAAGCTCATCAAGGCGCGGTTTTTCGAAACACCGCCATCGATCATTACCTGATTGATCAGTCGTTCAGCGACTTCTTCCATCACATCGATCACTGCTTTGATTTGAAAAATGATGCTTTCTAAAACGGCTTTCAACAGCTCATGAGTCGTCGTCGTGCGTTTCATGCCGACAAAGCTGGCAGTCATCGTATTATCCCAAAAAGGGGCACCCATTCCTTGCAATGCTGGGATAAAATAGATGTCTTCTTGACTGTCATTGGTCAGCACTTCTTGACAAATCTCAGCTACATCTGGCAGCGGAGCCACTTGCTCACTGAACCAGTTGATGGCGTCACCACAGGAACGGATGATGCCTTCTAGCGCAAACGCTGTTTCCTGGCTAGTTTGCCAGCCGACCGTCGTCAAAATGCGGCGATCTCGCAACGTCTGCTCCTGCTGCACTTGCATCATGATCGAACAACCGGTACCCATCGTGATTTTTACATCCCCAAGGCTTTGACAACCTTCCCCGAATAATGCCGCTTGTGAATCGGCTAAGATTCCTTTGATAGGGATTCCGTGATAGTTACCGAAAACCGTATCAGCAGGTTTGATCGCTGGCAAGTCTGCTAAATGGATGCCAAAAAGTTTGACGAGTTCTGCATCCCAACGGCCCTCTTCAATATTGTAAAACAATGTTCGGCAAGCGTTGCTGGCTTCTGTCGCAAATACCTTCCCTTGCGTTAAATTCCACAACAGCCAGCTGTCCATCGTACCGATCGCCAACTCGCCAGTTCCCGACTTTTCCTTGATAGCCGATAATTCTTGTGCCAGCCATTTCACTTTGGTGCCAGAAAAATACGGGTCTAAGCGTAAACCGGTCTTTTGATTGATCGTCCTTTCCCAGCCTTGTGCCGTCAATTCTTCACAAATCGCGGCGCTGCGGTTGCATTGCCACACGATCGCATTGTACAAGGGATTACCAGTCAATCGGTCCCATGCAACGATCGTTTCTCGCTGATTGGTCAAGGACAAGGAAACGATTTGACCTGCAGTGATCGCTTGTTCTTGAAACACTTGTGCCAGCAATTCTTGGACATTTTGCCAAATCTCGAGGGGATCATGTTCGACCCACCCGACTTTTGGATAAATTTGGCGATGTTTTTTATCGTAACGCTGCAGGATTTTCCCTTCTTGAAACAGTAAGAGCTTGGTACCGGATGTACTCTGATCTAAAACCAGCTGATAGTTCTTGTCCATCTTAAGCTCCTAGAAACGCAACCGCTGTTTTCGCTATGGAGGCACCGTCTAATCCATAATGGGCAAACAGTTCTGACGAAGAACCAGTAATCAAGGCTTCATCCGGAAAAGCAATGATTTTTTGTCGAATGTCCGTTTCTTCTGTCAGTGTTTCCGCCACGGCAGCTCCTAAGCCGTTGTATTGGCTGTGTTCTTCCACAGTGATCACGGTGCCTGTTTCTTTCGCCACTCGTTTGACCGTTTCTGAATCAAAGGGCTTCAAGGAATGAACATTTAAAACGGTAGCAGTGATGCCTTGTTTTTCCAATAGCTCCGCAGCATCCAACGCTTGGCGCACGGTTTCGCCAGTGGCGAGCAATGCGACATCTTGACCGCTTCTCAGCTTAATGGCTTTGCCGATCTCAAAAGGATAATCTGCAGAATCATAACAATCTTCAACAGGATTGCGACCGAGACGGATATAGGCTGGTTCATTTGATGCCGCTAAGGCTTTAAACATTTGGATCGTTTCAAAGCGATCTGCTGGCAACAGCACTTGCAAATTAGGGATCGCTCGTGCCACTGCGATGTCTTGCAAGGAATGATGACTCATGCCTAATGCCCCATAACTGACACCGCCGCTGATGCCTACGAGTTTGACATTCTTATTCGAATACGCGACATCGACTTTGATCTGCTCGATACTGCGCATGCTGAGAAAACAAGCTGGAGATGCAACGAAAGGGCGTTTGCCCATATGGGCTAAGCCAGCCGCAATACTGACGATGTTTTGCTCTGCGATCCCTACTTCCACCAATTGTGTCGGTAATTCCTTGGCAAAAGGTGCTAACGAAGCGGAACCACGAGAATCACTGGTCAACACCGTGATCGCAGGATTCTTTTTTCCTTCTTCAATCAATACGTCGCACATTGCTTGGCGATTGGCAATATTATTTTTTCCCATGAGTCAAAACCTCCATTTGCTGATCAAGTTCGGCAATGGCTTGTGCAAGCTCTTCTGCCGTTGGCACTTTATGATGCCATTGCGCTTGATTTTCGGCTGCAGAATAGCCTTTGCCTTTGATGGTTTTGGCAATGATCAGCTTCGGTTGATTGGGCTGATGCGGTTTTTCTAATGCAGCCACCAAGGCAGCCATATCATTGCCATCAACGATATGCACATCCCAACCAAAGGCACGCCATTTTTCATCTAGCGGCTCCACTGCCATCACATCTTCCGAGGCTCCAGTGATCTGCAAGCCGTTGCGATCAATGATGGCGGTCAAATTGTCCAGCTGGTAGTTGGCAGCCGCCATGGCTCCTTCCCATACCGAGCCTTCTGCTAATTCGCCATCTCCCAACAACGTATAGGTTTGATACGTGCGGTGATCCAGTTTGCCTGCCAAAGCGATCCCTACTGCGACAGGTAAGCCGTGACCTAGTGAACCAGTATTCATCTCAACACCAGCTACTTTATTGTTTGGATGACCGATCAGTCTTGAACCAAATTGCGAAAAGGTGGCTAATTCTTCTTTCGGCAAAAAACCTTTGTCCGCTAAAACGGCCCATAATACTTCTGCCGCATGTCCTTTACTTTGGATATACTGGTCACGATCTTGCTTTTGAGGATCTTTCGCATCGACATTCATTATCCGATAATACAAGGCCACTAAAATATCGGTACAAGAAAGATCCGAACCAGTATGACCCGTTTTTGCTTGATAGATCAGCTCTAACACGGATTTTCGAATCGTTAAAGCCTTCATCTCCAGCTCGTTTATTTCCATGATTGATCCCCTCTCAAGTATGCTTTGACGTCTTCTTCGATTGGATCATAAAAATCTGGCTGCACGCCGATGTATTTGCACGCTTCGTACAAGATCGGCACCACATTTTTTCTGACCGCCGCAACATGATGAATATAAGGGCCCTCAACGAGTTTGAATTCCAAGCGATTCAAATTCGCAAATTCCAGATAGAGATAGGTCCCTTGATTGTATGGGCCATCGATCCCTTTACCAGTACCCATCAGTAGGGAGTACTCGCCGTTGTCCCCATCAAAGCGACACAGCGTATACTCGTCTTTGATTGCCCGAAAAGCGACTGATCCTGGATAGTCAAAAACAAAATGTCGTTGCGGCAAGATCGGTTTGGTCTCTGCGGTGGAATAAGCAAAAACTCCTAAGTGCTGCAACAATTCGCCATTCTCGTTTTCTGGATGGCGGCAGTTGACATCCGCAAAGATCGCACGGTGTTCCCCCAACGAAGCGGCTTCGACCAACAGTTCCGAGATCGCCCCATGGACATCCGTCTCACAGACAAAAGGCAAGCCTTCTTCTTGTAGCAGCGACAAGGAGGCATACGGTAAAATACCGATTTCGTCTTGTAAGGCCGTCCAACACTGGATGACTCCTGCATTGCAGCCGTAGCTTTCACATAAGTTTTGCAAAGCCACTTTAAGGGCTGCCACCATCTCCAAATCTTTCGCCGAAATTTGGACTTCCGTATTGGTTTCAAAATAATCAATGACTGCTTGCACTTTATCTGGCTGCTGTTCTTTGACTTTCTTGATTTCTTGCACTACTTCTTGGATCGGTACTGGCGAAAGCGAAATATTGAAACGCTCCAATAGTTCGCCTTCGTTGCAGATCACGGTCCAAAAATCAAAGGGGCGTGGGCCAACTTGCAAGATTCGTGTTTGTTTGAAGGTCTTGACGACATTGCAGACTTTGATAAAGTCTTGCAAGCCGCGGGCAAATTCTGGTGAATCAATATCAGAATTTTTGACATAGGTGAAAGGTACCTTGAAACGGCGCAAGACTTTCCCAATAGCGAAAAGACCGCATTGCGTATCCCGCAAACGTGAACCGTCGGCGGCTGGCGTCTCATCTTTAGGTCCCCACAGTAAGACGGGGACATCTAGTTTTTTGGCTAAACGAGCACAGGCATATTCCGTACCAAAGTTTTCATTGGCTAGAAAAAGACCGTCGATTTTTGCTGCTTTGAATTTTTCGGCGATTTTTTCAACCCCTTCATCATCGTATAGTAAGCCGTCTTCATTGATATCTAAAATATCTACATAATCAATGGCGAGTTCGTCCATTTTTTGTCGTGTCAGATTGGCGTACTCAATGGCTGCTTCTGCACTAAACAAATTTCTTCTAGTCGGGGCGAACCCGATGGTTACTTTATCCATAAAACCACCCTTTGCGTTTTAGTATATTTAGCTAAATTTTTATTTCTTCGACGATTCGTGCTACATTTTTGCTCAGAAATTCCTCATCCGTCAGTAAAACGATTTTTTTATCAGGAAAGGCTGCTGCGACTTTCGCTTGATTGAAGCGGGTTTGAGGAGCTAAAATCAAAAAATCATAGTCATTCCCCACCATAAATATTTCTGAAAAAGGCGCGGAATTGACTTGGTAATGCTGATCATCCGCTAGTTGTTCTTTGAGCGCTTTGACGAGCAGTGCACTGGAGAGCCCAGTGGCACAAAAAAGACCGATCTGTGTCATCTATTCACTTCCTCAAAATGTAATCCCTTACTTTTTACACCTTAAATATAGCACAAGCTAAATATTTTGCAATAGTTTTAGATAAATATTTTTGTTAAATAACTAAAGAAGGGCAAAACGCTTGCTAAACGTTTTGTCCTTCTTCTTATTTTTCATATTATTTTTATTCTTAATTGATGCTTTCGCGTTCGACGATCGTCGTGGCGACCAGCATTTTCAGATGGTTTTCATCTTCACTCGTGATTTTCTCGATCAAGCGTCGCACGGCTTGGCGACCAAGGTACACTTTATCTACTTTGACGGTGGTCAGTGGTGGGTTGCAAAATTCCGCCAAAGGAATATCATCGAACCCAACAATGGTCAACGGATGATCGGGAAACACTTCGCGAATGGCTTTCATGGCACCGATGGCGATATTGTCATTGACCGCAAAAAAAGCGCTTGGCAACGGTCGCTGATCGGCACGCAAGGATTCCAAATAGACCTTCATGTCTTGATAGGAGCCTTCCAAGGTGGGTTCTACTAAGGCTTCCGTCTCTTCATAATGGATCAGATCATGCTCTTGGATCGCTTGGATGAACCCTTGCTTGCGTTCCCGAAAGTTGTTGATTTGAAAGGTTGAATTGATGATGCCGATGTCACGGTGGCCTTTTTCGATCATCTTTTCAACGATCTCATAGGCACTGTCACGATTATTGATGGCGACAAAATCAAAGTCCTGCGAATTAAACACCGTATCTAAAATCACTAACGGTACTTCCAAATGGCGAAAGACTGCTAAATCTTGTTTTTCCAATTCCGTTCCTAGCAATAGCAAACCATCTGCTAACTCTGGACGGATCTTTTCGATCGGGTCTTCTTCTGGTGCCAGTGTGATATGGGAAATGACCAGTTCATAGCCTAACGCACTGCACTCCATTTCGATTCCTCGGATCAATTCAGAAAAGAAAGGCGTATCCCCTACGACATTTCCTTGTTTGTTCATTATGACAAATTTGATTTTTTGGCTTTCCGTTTTTTTAATTTCTCGCTGATCAAAATACCCCATCTCACGAGCGATCTTCAAGATCGCTTGCCGTTTTTGTTCACTGATCCCCTTCCGATTGTTGATCGCATTAGAGACTGTTCCGCTGGAAACGCCAGCTTTTCGGGCAATATCAGAGATCACAACTTTCATTTGCTCACCGCTTTCTGCTTCTCATTCTGTTAAAAGTATAGCAAAAGAATTGTTTTTTTACTACCAAAAAAGCTAAAACAAACTAAAATTTTTAGTTTGTTTTAGCTTCTACTTTGATTAGTTACTTTGTTCCGCCAAAATGCTGAAGGACAATGGGTCGATGGTTATCCTTGGCGCTGCTACGCCGCGAGAAGCGATCCCAGCTCCTTTGGGGTCAGCAACGAGGTGCCATGTGACATTTTCTGTTGTCGTCGGTAAGTCAAAGGACCAGCTTTCTTCCGTGCTGTTGAATAAAACGAACAAGGAACGCCATGGATGCTGTTCGTCACGATTGGGTACTTGATACGCCAAGCGATTTTCATCCTTTGTCTCATAAAAGACCATGCTTTCAGCCGTTTGGGTCGTGGCATCTCTCAATGGTGCATAGGACTGCCGCAATGCCCACAAGCCCCGATACAGCTCGCGCAATTCTTTGAAGGTTTTGGCACGTGCCCAATCCAGCTGATTGACTGTCAGTGGCGAACGGAAGGAATTTTCATCGCCTTCTTTGGTACGGCCAAATTCTTCCCCAGCTTGGGTCAGCACGGCTCCTTGGCTAGTAAACAAAATGGCTGCTGCTAGTTTGTTACGGGCTAAAAGCTCAGGATCAAAATCATAATTTCTTTCCTTCGCTGAAGCCTGCATGGTTGCCACCAGTTTGTCCCATAAGGTCAAATTATCATGGACTGACGCATAGGCGATCACTTGGCGGGGTGATTTTGCCCAGCGCTCGGCGCCTTCTTGCCCAGCAACTTTCGTATTTCCTTGAATCGCCGTTGCCAAATTTTCCGCATAAAAGGTTTGCTTGACTTGCGGTTGACCATTCATTCCTTGAATAAACGCGCCGTCTGTTTCTTCAAAGACATCGCCTTTAATACTGTCTCTTAAATCATTGCTAAAAACCGCAACGCCTTCTGACAGTGCCCAAACATTGCTTTTATTCGCTGGGATATTCGGCTGAATAATTTGATTGCTGCCGGCATCCCATGGCTCGCCGTATAGAATCACATGGCTGAAGCCGGCATCATCTAGGCGTTGCCGCAACTGGTTCATGGTTTCCACATCGATCAAGCCCATCAAATCAAAACGAAAGCCGTCGATTTTGTATTCTTGCGCCCAATATAAAACCGAATCAATGATAAATTTGCGCATCATTTTCCGTTCAGAAGCCACTTCATTGCCGCAAGCAGAACCGTCCGCAAAATTCCCCGCATCATCTTGGCGGTAGTAATAATCAGGCACCGTCAAATTAAACCATGATTCTTCTGTGATCGCAGTGTGATTGAAGACCACATCCATCACAACGCCGATGGCTTCTTCATGCAACGATTGGATCATTTGCTTGCATTCACGAATCCGCGCCTTGGGATCACTAGGATCAGAAGCGTATCGTCCTTCAGGTACATTGTAATTTTTCGGATCATAGCCCCAGTTGTAGGCAGAAGAAGTTTCATCATTGTCAAAATCGAAGATCGGCAGCAGATGAACATAATTGATCCCCAGCTCTTTTAAATAAGCCATGCCAGTTGGTTGACTTTCATCTCCCACCAGATGGGTCTTTTTTTCAGTGAAGGCTAAATATTTTCCGCGATTTTCTGGTGAAATCCCGCTGTTTTCGGCGCTGCTGAAATCTTCGACATGCAATTCCCAAATATAGGCATCTGTGATCGATTGCTGACCGACGCCGTGAGTCTCCTGCCAGCCTTCAGGATCTGTTTCCTTTAAATCAATGATGGCCCCACGGTTCCCGTTGATCCCTACTGCCTTGGCATAAAGATCCACCGCTTCGACTTTTTGACCGTCTCGTTGAAATTCAAACGTATAAAACAGCTCTTTGACGGTTTCTTCCGTCGTGACTTGCCAACAGTTGTCTTCTTGGACCATTGGCAGCGTCAGCAGGCGATCGTCAGCCCCAGCGACACCGCTTTGATAAATCAATACTGAAACGGCCTCTGCTTCTGGTGACCAGCATTTGAACGTGGTTTGCTGTCCTTGAAAAGTCACACCAAGATCATTCCCGTGATACGTATGTTCTTCTAAAAAACCGATCCTGCGATCGATCGCAATCTTTTTTTCTCCATACTGCGTGTTTTGTCCCATCAAAATTCCTCCATTCAATGTTGCTAACTATAAAACCCAGTTACTTTTCTGCTATTTCTACCTTCTCATATTTCTTGAAAATTGCCAACAATAACTGACAGCGTACATACAAAAAACAGCTAAGACCAAAAAAGCAGGCAATGTACATGCTGAAAACCAGCGCATAGGGTGAAAGAAGCATGATGACAATAGGGGCTGCAGTCAGAAGATGAAGACTAAGCATTTTAAAAGGGTGCTTTGCGGCGACTTTGATGCTGTTCAAAAGGATCGTTTTGATTCCGCTATCGTAACGTGCGAGTAAGAAAAACGAAACTTGGAAAAACTGAAGCCACATGAACGTACAAATTACTAAGCCTACGGTAAAAAGATCAGGCGTCCCTTTTAGTTGGAAATAATACAACCAATCAGCAGTCAAAAGCCACAAAGAAAAAAGTAGACTAATGTAGTGACCCCAAAAAGTTAGACTTTTATGGAGTGGAGAAATCCACTCCTTTTTTGTACGATAAAATTAACTGTTAAACAGCTGTTTTTACAGCTTCTCGAAACTGAACTGGACTTCGCCAATTTAATTTCTTTTTGATGCGTTTATGGTTGTAATAATAGATATATTGGTCAATTTTTGTTTTCAATTCATCTAAACTCCGATAGACTTCTCCATGAAAAATCTCTTGCTTTAATAAACCAAAGAAGTTTTCCATAGGTGAGTTATCTAAACAATTCCCTTTACGAGACATACTCTGGAAGATTTTATGCTGCTTCAATTTATTCTTATAAGCATTCATTTGATAGGCCCATCCTTGATCTGAATGGAAGGTTCTACGAAATGGACAATCATTTGTCATCTGGATTGCTTCTTCTAATCCTTCCATTATGGCTAGTGCGTTTGGTTTTTCAGAAATCCGATAAGATAGAATTTCACTATTGTAGAAATCCATGAAAGGATCTAAATACAGCTTTTTCTGACGAACGACACCTGTGGTGTCTACTTCATAATACTTAAACTCTGTGGTATCAGTTGTAATTTTTTGGTGACAGATATTTGTATAAAACCGACGATGAATACGATTTTTGGCGACAGTGCCAACCTTCCCACGATAAGAATTGTACCGTCGAGATTTTCGAGTGTAAGACTTTACTTCGATACCTAGTTTTTTTATCAGACGTTGAATCTTCTTTTTATTGACATGAATCCCTTGATTCTCTAATTCTTTTTTTAGTCGCAGACAGCCATAGTCTTTATGCTCCTTGCGAATTTCAATCATTTTTTCTTCAATTTCTTGGTCTGGGTTTGGTCTGTCAAACCGTTTCTGCCAATACATATAGGTTGCTTTAGGAAATTTCAATGTTTCAAGAAGCTCAACTAGTTTGAATGATCCTCGGAGGCTGGCGATGATTCGTGCGATTGATTCTTGCGTCTTTGCTGGGCTTCCTGTTTTCGCAGCTTCCTCAACTCTTTTAAAAAGGCATTCTCAATTTGAAGGGATCGGACTTGCTTTTCTAATGCCTTGATACGATCGCGTTCTTCAGTTGTTGTATTTTCTTTTTTGTTCTCTTTTTTTCTAGCCAAAGTAAGTGGTCGTCCTTTCTCTTTTGAGATCCCCTCAATACCTGCTTCTCTGAAATTACGCATCCAATTGGCAATAAGCGCAGGGTTGTTCATTTCTAAAGTGCTGGCAACTTCTCGATAGGACATCTCACTTGTTTGATATAACTCTATCGCATTTAACTTAAATTGAACAGAATATTTCTGATTTTGATGCTTTCTCAATAGACCTTCCTCTCCGTATTCACGATAGGCATTCACCCAATCACTTACTTGAGACTTGCTTGAAATACCGTATTTATTGGCAAGATGCCGATATCCACCCACACCACTAAGATATTCTTTAACGATTTTTAGTTTTAATTCAAAAGGATATTTTGCCATACAAATAGCGACCCCCAAAAGTTAGATTTTTGGTCTAACTTTTGGGGGTCGCTTCATTTTTGAGTACTTCTTTTTATATGTTTAGATTTCTATTACTCTTTGCTAGTTTTACTGGATTTATAAGCGAATAAATTCGCAACGCATCCGGCAATTGACGTTTCGAAAAATGTGAAGCTTTACGAGCTTTCTTAATACCTGGTTCAAACAACGGTTGTTTGAATGAACATCAAAAAGCTTTAAAAACAGTGCTTTTCGGAACTTTCAAAGTCTAATATTTCAACTAGTTTGAATCCCTTTCATGTGAATAGTGTAAACTTTAACATAAAAATATAATTCTGAGCTAGAAATTACCAAAAATTCACACCGTCATTCGACTTTGTTATATAAATATCTCTTGTTAAAAATTTATCATTTTTAATCATATTTTAAATCTATATCCATACCTAAAAGTTTAGTTTCACTAGATTCATCCGTTAACTCAAGAATAGTATTATCAGCTATCAACTGTGAGACAACTTCATATTCTTCTTCTTTAATAACCTCTTTTAAACTTGTAATCATATCTTGATTAAGTGATACTATATATTGAAACTCACTATTATCTGAATAACCAATTTCATTTTCCAATACTTCTAATAAAGCTAGTCTTTGACGAGGGTCCATATTAGCTAATAATCTACTATCATGAAAAATCATTCTTATTTCTGTATTACGTAGTAATAATAGAGTTAAATCAAAACAGAAAATCGTAACCTCATTAATACCATCAGACGAATCTCCTACAATCTTGGCTTCAATATTAAATCTTTTTTGATTATCACCATTGTTTAGCTTTATCTCTATACCACTTGGCTTGTCATTATAAAATTGTTTAGCCAATCCTCTGAAAGTCCCTCTAATATTATCAATAAGGTTTTGATTATCATGAATATATTTTAAAGTATCTGTATTCTCTTTTTCAAAAATTTCTTTAGTTTTGGAAAGCTCCAATTCAATTTCTGATAACATTTCACGATATTCTGACAATTTTTGATACTGTCTTTCTAGTTCTCCCTTACGTTGGATAACAGCGTTATACTCATCTAATGCACCATGAGTATCTAAAGTTTTCAATATTTCATCATACTGATGACCTTTTGACGTTATCTCTTTAGTTAAAATTTCTATCTTTTCAGAGGTTTCCTTTTGTTGTTGTAACAATCTATTTTTACGAACAGATATAAGTTGATCATGAAACGTAGTCACTTCTTCCAATCGCTTTAGCACATTACTTGGAAATAAAACATTAGCTTCTTCATACATCTTACTAACTTCATTTAAAGTTAAATTAGGTGATAACTTAAGTCCTTTTTTTATTGAATTTAATCTCTTTTGAAGTAAAACTCTTTTATTCTCTAGTTCTCTTCTCTTAGTTTGAAGCTGCGTAGCTTCTTCTTCTAAATCATTGTAATTTTCAGCAATTCTATATTCTTTAATCGTTTGTTCATATTCAGCAATTTTGTCTTTGATCTCTAATATTTGCAAATCAGTATCATCATTGTTTTGAAAATATTGTTTGACTATGGAGTCCTGCTCCAAAGTCGCTTGCGTCTTTCTCAGAGCTTCTTCTTTTTTTCTATTATCTTTTTTAGCTTCTATCAATCCTACATCTAATCCTAATAAATAACTGTTATTTATTAAAGAGCTATATTCCGATTCGTTTTTTACATAACTTTTGTATGAAGTGTACGATGCTCTATTTCTTCTAATAAATCTTGAAATTAATGTTCTAAAAGTAATTTCACTAATAGCTGTCTCCGATGAAAAATCAAAAATTAGTTCCATGACTTTCAATTTAAATTTATTCAATCCATATATTTCACCATCTAAATAAATATCATTTTGATTTTTACAGCTCCTAATAACAGTATGCTGACTACCCTTAGCTTCAAATTGTAAAATAAACTCCCATTCATTCAGATTCTCTTCAAAAGAAGTAATCTTATTACTCCCTAAGCAAAAATGAATTAATTCGATAATTAAGGACTTGCCAACCCCATTGTAAGTGGATTTTTTATCAAAAACTTCGTTATCAAATTTTTTCCCAACTATATAGTTAATACCTTTTTTAAATTTAATATCATGAAATGAATACTTATTAGCAGACAACCATACTAAGTGCATAAATTCAGCTTACCTCCTTCCTTTAAATCTAATGCTCCCATTAAAAATAAAAAATCTATACTTAAAATAAACTTATCAAATGTTAAATCTACAATTAAATTTTTTGTTTTATTTTTTTTTTCAAGCTTTACCCAAAGTTCATCGACAGTTAAGTGAGTATCTGAGCTTCTAAATGATGAAAGAATTAGACCACCTAACCCATATAATGTTTCAGATAAATAAATATGTTTCTCTGGTAAAATCAATCCTTTCACCCCCCTATATTTTTTATGTAAAATTCATTTAGGTTCCTCAAATATATCGCAAGTCTCAAAAAAGTATGCAAATAGCGACTCTACAGCTACCATGTTTCCAAAAGTTTTATCTTCTGAAGGAAGGCATTCCTCTAACATATACATATACCTTAAATCAGGATAATTATCACTATCATCTAAAATTATTTTTTTGGACTCAGAATATAATTCTGAAAATCTTTTTTGGAGCTCAGATCGAATAAGATTTCCTTGGTTCATAAAGAAAATTTCTATGTCTCCATAATTTTCGCTATATCTTCTTATTCTATCAGCGACTGCTGAACTAATCATTTTACCATCGTTATTGCCAAAGTTAAATAGTATTTTGTCATTGAAATCTGGAACAGCTAACTTATCTTTTCCACTACTGACAGGAAGCTTCAAAATGAAATCTATCACTTCTGTTAAAGCTGCATAATCAAGATCAATTCCGTCAATGCTTTCTGGTAAATAGCCAATTATTGAAAACACTGTATCTAAATCCAATTCTAAAATCAAATTCTCAAGATCTCTTGGCCCCATTAAATTTGTTTTGATATCATTATCTTGACCTATTTCTTTTAGAATATCTTTCAATCCTTGAAGCTCTTTGTGTATCTTTGCGCCTACACCTTTATATTTATCATTTACTACAAAATAAAATTCTTTGACACCATCCCACTGTTTAATTAAACCTGTAAAATCAGTTTCTATTTTTT
Source organism: Enterococcus sp. DIV0421 (assembly GCF_051713745.1). Classification (NCBI taxonomy): domain Bacteria; kingdom Bacillati; phylum Bacillota; class Bacilli; order Lactobacillales; family Enterococcaceae; genus Enterococcus; species Enterococcus sp. DIV0421. The sequence goes on along the minus strand of NZ_JBIOQM010000001.1, from coordinate 1,587,818 downwards.
TTCTAGCATCAGATATACTCTTTTCTATATTCTCTGGTCCATAAACCTGAAAATAAATGCCTTCTTCTCCGATATAACCATCATTTTTCATGTCTCCATGAGAACCTTGCGGCTTTACAGAATGAAAATTTGGATACGTTTTGCTCATTATCTTTACAAATAAATCTTCAAAGGCTTGGGCATCAGATGAGTAAATTAAGTTCTGAAACCGTAATCTACAAATATATTTTGTTTGTCTATCCATAAATATTCACCATTCACTTTATATTATCTGATTTGATTTTATCATAGAATATGCCTTTAGATAGCATTATTTTAAACCTAATAATCAAAAAAGCTCACGAAAATCGTAAGCTAGTTTTTCAGACTATAATTCCACTATACTCCTCTATTTTACCCTTGAATACATTTTTGCTGTATTAACAGATGTAGATGCTATCGCAGACATTCGTGCAGATGAAGCAATATCTTATTGTAGATATTTTATTTCTTCTTGAATTGATAATTGATCTTCATAAAATTGCTGTTGTTCTAGAAGGTTGTATACCTCTTTTAGAGTCTTGCCACTGCCTTCATCAATTAGTCTCCAAAGACGATAAACATCAGAATAGTTATAAAATTTTTCTGGAAAACCATTTTTCCATTGATATACTCTGAATTATTTACCTCTTGATTAAAAATTTGATTCGCTTTTTGTAACTCTATCGTGGCTATTCTTACCCAATAATTCTTTTTTTTCATATAATAAAATCACAATAATTATTAATCTACTGTTCAAAAAAAGATGATCCCGTTAAAATCATGGATATATTTAAAACAAATATGAAATGGAAAATGACAAAAGACTTGCTTCTAGCACCGGCCAAAGCAATGGAAAAAAGTCTATGAAATCAAAGAAGTAGTAATAATAAACTATTCTTCAATTCTATTATTTTAAAATACAATAAATGGATCAAGAGGTAATTCATATGAAAGTAATCCTACCAGCTGAACAAATAAAGGAAATTCAACTGTTGCTAACTGAACTTATAAAACAAGAGCTAAACAACCAATTACACAATGGCGGATTATAAGGGCCTTACTTAAATAAAGAACAAGCTTGTGATTAAAATTAGCAAAACTGCTATATTCGATAGACACGAAATCCATAAATGGATTAAAGGATTAGAGAAGCATGCCTGGTTATTTTATAATTAGTATATGATAACATTCTAGCTCAGAAGCAAAGGAGAGCTTTATCATGACAATAACTAAAACAAAAATGAAATATACAGACTTAGAGTGTATCTTTCCGAAGAAGCCTGAGCTTCTTTTGGGGTTGTTTCAAAGACTTTAGAAAAACGTTTTAAAATAAGTGGAGATGAAAAAAATTCGAGCTTGAGACACGTAATAAAATAGACAAAATCTTAAATGGTGGTTATCTATCTGTTCATGAGGTGGATACAGATATTCTTTTCTCTGACTTTTACAAAAATGTTTGGTGGGAAGCTTATAAAGCTGGTCAAACTACTTCGACTGATAAGCCTCCTTCTGATGTAACTATTGAAAATAAGGAAATGAAAAAACCGTCTTCTCAGTCCCAAATGAATTGATTACTCTGCTTCACTCTTAGAAATTGCAACAGCCAAAAGAACTAGCACATGTTAATATCATTCAAACGAACAAACAATATGTATTTACCTATATTGATACCAAAAAAAATGTTAAAAGTCGTTTACATGCTGACTATTTAAACAGTATAATGAAGGCTGTTAGAAATAGACATCCAGAGCTGAAACATGCGACTCCACACAAATTGAGACACACTGTAGCGACACTAGCACGTCAATCAGGTGTGTCACTTGAAAAGATGTCAGAAGCTCTGACACATAGCGTTACAAGCACTACTAAAACCTATGTAAACGTCTCTAATGTCGTTCCAATAACTGTTGGCGAAATCGCCTATCGAAATAAAAAAAACGATTTGTGTGGAAATGGAGTGAATTATAGGGTCAACTTTTCTCGTAATCAACAAAAAAACGCCAGATGGTGGTAACCAAAAGGCGTTTGTAATGTTGATATAAAGCGAATATTAACGTTTTGAAAACTGTTAAGCTTTACGAGCTTTCTTAAGACCTGGTTCGATTATTGGAATTTGAATGAGTTTCAAAACCCTTTAGCATCAATGGATACAGCGTGATTCATATTTGAAAATTTCAGTGGGTTTCAAGAAATTTGAAATCAATGGTGTCAACTTTTTAAACAAAAATATGCGAGCCGAAACAGATACAATAAATATTTTCTAAATATCAGAAATTATATTCCATAAAATAATTTATTTTCTCTTCAAATTGATTGCTACCAGAGCCATGTTTGAAACCAAAACTTTCTAAAAGCGAATTGTACATTAAGCTCTGAAACTGAATTATGGTTTGTTTTTGTGCAACTGGTAAATTTAAGAATAATTCGTTTAACTCAGAAATACTGTGACTCTCTAAAAATCCCATCCACATCCTTAGAATTCCTACAGTTAAATCTGATAATTGAACAAATATTGAATTGTCTGATTTAACAAATTCGTATGAAACTTTTTTTCCAAACACTTCAATTGTGTTTTTATCCAAAATTTTTTGTATTTCTAATTCCTCATCGAACACATGAATAGAATTATAAAAAATAAGGATTGAATTTCTATAGATATCTGCGTAATTTTCAATCAAAACCCTGTCAGTATTACCTTCTAAAAATATCAGAATATCCTTTCTATGACTTTTCATACTTTGCCTCAAATATTCAATATCAAAATTATTTCCATCGGGGTTTATTCTCTCAAACCAATTCAATATTTCATCAATAAATTGGTTATGATCTTTTATATTAGGATAGTCAAAGTAAATCATCAAATGAATAAACCAATCTTTATCTTTAGTAATACAGTCATATAAAGTACTTTTTAGCCCTCTATTAAACTCGAAACCTCCAAAAGAAGATTCTTCAAGTGAATCTACAATATCAACTATACTATAATAAAAATTATCTCTATAGGAATAATGAATCCAGCATTTATTATCATACAGCCACTCAATAAAATCTCTAACACGTTTTTTAGAAATCAATTCCAAAAATACTTTAGCTTTCTGCTGAATATGCTTAAATTTTATTTCCATGGAATTCTGCTGAACTTTCAACTTTTCTACGAGATTCTTTAAACTATCCTCACTTGGATACTTTCCTTTCTCAAATGCAAGTCCTCCTAATATGAAATATGCTTTCTCATTAAAATTAAAACCATCATCTGTTAAACGAAAAACACGTGAGTTATTAGTCTCATCATAGTAAAGTTCATATTCTTTGTCCATTTTTGGAACGTTATGAAGTTCTGAAATAGTCTTAACAACTTTTGTATAGTCCATTAAATACTTTACTTCTTTCTATAGTCTAGTTTGAGCAGCTTTTTCTATAAAATCTTTTAAATAGTTGTTTATTTTTAAATCAAACTAGCAGAATTTATGATAGCCATCTCTGCTATTTTTTTTATTAATGGAACTTCTTTTTTCAATATCACCTCATGATTATAAGGATGATATGTCAAATCTTTTTTTCCACTTTTACTATGAACTAAAGAATTTCTAGTAAAGTATATTCGTTTTGCAATAGGTCCAAATCCGTTCTCATTTTCAAAAGTTACTACAGGACCATCAGAAAATGTTACTTTACTGCATGAATAGTAATTAACATCGTCCACACTTAATTTATTCTTTAAATCTGAAATATCTATAAATTCTTTTAATACATATTTCAAAGATTCTAATTCATTTCCCTGACCATCTTCACCAAATTGACGTAGCCTGTTCTGTGCGAATTTAGCAAGTTTAAGTAATTCTTCATCACTCTTGTAGGAAAAATCAGGATGTGTTATTTTCTCTCTCATGTCTTTTACAAGATATCGAAAATAAGTTTCATCATAAAAATACTCTAGAACATGGTAAAAAGAAATATATTGAATATATGGATCTATTGATGACATAGCTTTTTTATAATAATTAATAATATCCCCATTGTATGTTTTCAGTGGGGCAACTTCTAATTGTTGTATTGTCCTATCAATTTTTGTCCTAGAATAAAAGAGAACTAAGTCAAATTCTACACAGTCATTCAATGCTTTATCTGTTGAATACATCGTATTGAAGATATAACCATTTTTTAAATTAACAAAAGACTCAAAAGATTTATTTTTATCAGAAGCAATTTTGAGCGAAACAAATCTCCCTCTTAAAGATTTAAAAAGAAAATCAATTATTGATAAATTTTCAAATTCTTCACTATTTCTTTCGCTATAAGAAGAATGTATGCTCATATATCTTAAACTATTGAAAAAACGAGAATCCATTTTTTTTTTGCTTTTTTTTAAAAAGATTTTCTCAATAGTTCTTTTTATCAGATATACTAGTAATTCGGGAGAAATGGTAGATATCTCGTATAAAATCCCATTTTGGTCATCATTCAATTTTAGACATTCATCATCTTGATCATTTCTGAAATTGAATAATAAAGAATTACGTGAATCATTCTCTAGGATCACTTCCATATATTTACTATTATACATAGTCGCCTGATCAAAAGAAAAATTTTCTAATTTATCATATATTTCTCTCATATTTTTTTCAGAGAACCAATTCTTAGCATCAGAAAATCTTGGTATTGTAAAATATGTCTCATTTCCTTTTTCCACTATATCAAATCTAAAGAACTCACAAAAATAATCTCTAAATTCTATATAATTCATCAGTTTCCCTCCTTAAATTTCCTCAGAAAAAAATATCTTGGTAATTCCTTTAAATGAATTTTTCCATTTTATAATTACACAAACCTATATATTGTTTTTTACAATATGTTCAACATGAAATATTTATTATCAATAAATAACTTTAAATCAACACTCTAAAGTTTCACTATACTTAAATTTTTGACTTAGTTAATTCGATCAATATCTTTCTGAAATAACAGCCTTTTAAAATTAGAAAAAACTATCTTTTCAAAACCTGGGATTACCTTCTCAAAATCATCATAAATTTCTTTTAAGTCTCGGGGATAAACAATCTTTTTATCCTTTCTTGCAAATGGTCCATCCGTTTCAAACAATAGTTGTGATTTAGGAATGCTTTGAATGATTTCCAACCCATTCTTTGAAGAAAGCATTTTATGATTTACAGAAAAAAAATAACCCGATTCAGCAATATCTTTCAACGTTTTTTTTCCACCAGTATACCAATGAAAAATTGCATTTCTCACATTATTTTTTTTGAGTATCTCAAGAACTTCCACTTCTGCTTTTCTAGAATGAATTGAATAAATATTACCTTTGTTGTACTTAGGATTAGTTATTTGTTGAAATATTTCAACTTGCTCTTTTTTTAATCGTTGATTTGATCCAGAAAAATCAAGTCCTACTTCTCCAATATATCTAGTATACTTCAATCCTTTTTCAAACTCATTCCTACTAAAAATATACTCTCCTACCATATCTGGATGAAACCCTAATGCCATTCGTACATACTTATAGTTCTCATATTCATATCGAGTTTTCAAAAATATTTCCGGCAAGTAAGTGACAAAAATAGCGTATATCTTCAATTCTTCATACTCTTTAGCTAACTCTAATGGTTTTGAATAAAAATCAATGTGAACATGCAAATCAATATATCCCATATTTTTCAATAAACCTTTCGTATTCAGAGACAAATTTATCAAACATTATTTTTTGTTTTTGTAAGTAACTTTCATCCTCATGAAATTTCGGTTTATTGTTAGATATTTCACCAAAGATTGTATCATTTTTAATAGCTTCGACATATGCTTCAAAATATCCCACATTGTTATTGTAATCTTTCAAATAATTCTTTGGCGCAGAAGTGATATTTTCATACCCAACAAAATATTCAGTATCAAAAGTCTCATTATCATGCGAAGCTAAAGATATTTTTCTAAGTATACATGGAATACAAGTACCACATTGCCCTTTATGTTTGTAATGTCTTCCAGCTCTGCTTTTACCACATGTAAAAGTATTTTTTATTTGTGATTTAAATTCAAAATTCATATTTGCAATAACTTCTCCTTTAGTTTTATACTCAAACTTGTTTAAAATTCGAATATCATAGCCAAGAGCAGTAAGAAGTTCATTGTAAAGAAATATTGTTTTAGGATGAGTGGTTTTTGTAGTAAATCTTCCAAATTCTGGATTCAAAGATAGGATGCCATTCTCATACATTCTAATCTCTCTTGTAGAGTTAGATATTGCTTTCGATATCGCTAATGAAAGATACAATAAAGATCGTGTAGACTGAAAGTGAAATGTTTTTGCTTTTTGATATTTATTCCTAATATCAATCTCACTTCCGTGGACAGAAAAAATCTTATTATAAAAAGATTGTAATAATACTTGGTGTGTTTGCTCTTCTGACTTATTGACGTATCCCACGTAATCACTTAGAATATTACTTGAAAAATTATGATATGCTCCTGCTAGAGAATCTAGTCGTCCTGAAAAAAGAGTTATACACTTTTTTTGAGAACTAGGAATTTCTAATGGTAAAATATTAAATATTTTTGTGTTTTTTTCAAACATCACATTAAACAGATCTCCAGATACCCAATTAAGAAGTTCAATCAATTGATCCTTTGAACTTTCCCATCTTTCAATATTATATACTTTTGCTGAAACAGCTATTTTTCTAGGGGCTTTATTATTTGAATCTCCACCTGTAGAAATATCTCCATCAAAAGCTGCAAGCATTACGTTAACTATGTCACAGGCATTACATCGTTCATGTTCACTCATATAATAGTAATCTGTAGCTTCATCAATAAAATCTTGAAAGTAAGAATTTGTTTCCATTAGAATCCACCAAAATTTTTAAGTTTATCAGCAATCTGTTCGTTTACTGTAGCCAACGTTATTTTACCATCAATCAAGTTCGAAATATTTTCTCTCACATCATCTTCAAATAACTTATCAGCAAGAGGTTCAATGAATTCCTTTCTAATTTGCGGGATAGTTAATCCTTCATCTAAACCTTCTAATGCTCCTTGCATTGTATTTTCTAATGACAGGAACACAATTCGGTATAACAATTTCTCTATAAAATACCTTTCATCTTTTTCTTCATTAATAGTTTCTGCTAAAGCTATTCGCAATGATTTTAGTAATATTTCAGACATTTCCACATTCAGATTATCTTCAACAAGCTCCATTACCTCGTTTATCCATTGTTCTCTTTTTAACAAATTATGTGCTATTTCTTCACACTCATCTTCTTCCAATGCATAAAGTTTTGAAAGCTTTCCACCTACAACACCTACAACACCTACAACACCTACAATACTCTGATAAGTTTCTTCAGAAACTTCTTTGCCAATAAAATTACTTTTTATCGTACTAGTTATTTGTGGCAAACTCGATTTGGCCTCGTCAATAGACTTTCCTGCGAGAATTTTTCTAATAGATTTATCAACTCTAGCTTTGTTTGTTCCCATGAAATCACTCCGTTCTTATTTAGTATAGAAAATAGCTTTCCTTTTAACCAATTATACAAGGTTATGGCATTTCTTATAACCTAAAAATCAAGTTTTGTTAAAAATAATACTTCAATCATTTATATATATATTTATATATAGTATTGTCTTATTCCATTTTCTACTTATCCTAGCGAAATAACTCTATAAGTATATATTACGAATATATGAATTTAACGTGAATATGCGTTTTGGTATAGTAAACTTGTTTGGATCAGTATTACAGTTCTTGATGCATTTTTACCCCATCTTTACTTTATATGTAACACCATTCAGCGTGAATTTTCATATAATTGAGGTCTGACTCATTTATATTTTCCCAGACTTCTTGGAGTATTGATTTACTGCGTATGCAAACTATAATTTCCTCATATATTTTGGTCATTCACTAAACTGTCTACAATTATCTCTTAACCATATAGTCTTCAGGTTGAGATCATTATGCTTTTTGTCAGTTCAAAAAAGCATTTACCAAACTAAATTGCGAAGCGTCTGAAAATGTTGCTATATTGGCATTTTGAAAGCTGCGAAACTTTACGAGCTTTCTTAAGAACTTGTTAACCAAGTCAGCATTTTTGAAATTATCTTACTTTCACGGTACATGTTTAAAGCCATCCAAATAATTCAAAAAGTTTGATTTGTCCATCGTTTGGATGAGCGCTACTAATATTATTCCTCTTATTCAACATATGAACTAATTTTTGATGAACAATATCAGTTTTTATCTCAATCTTTAAACAATTATCTAATAAAACTCTATCTTTAATATCAATTAAGTCATTTATATCAACATAATCTTCTCTTAAATTATCTCCTACTGCTGAATCACAAAAAAATTTTCATACAACACACTATTATTTTTGTTATATAAATTAATAGCAACCTCATTCCATAAGTCATCTAACGCTGAGACAAATCTTCCAATTAAATTTCGAAAGTTATATTGCATTTTTTGAATTTTGAGATTTATGCTTTGGATTATTGTTTAAAAGCTGCCTGATATTTGATTCTTTTACGACTTTGTAGTTAGTATATTTTCTGATGGAAGTCCCAAAGGTATTAAATAGTTTTCGAAATCACTGTTATCCATAATTTCCATTTCTTCAAAATTAAACGAACTCACCTCATTTGTTTAACTTCCTTCTATTTTTTATACTATATGTTACCACAAAACAAAAAAAAGACATTCCCAAATAAATGGAAAATGTCTTGAAATGTTGATATATAGAATATATTAACGTTTTGAAAATTGAGAAGCTTTACGAGCTTTCTTAAGACCTGGTTTTTTACGTTCAACCATACGTGCGTCACGAGTAAGTAAGCCAGCACGTTTAAGAGCTAAACGGAAATCAGGATCAACTTGTAACAATGCACGTGCGATACCGTGACGGATTGCACCTGATTGTCCAGCGTATCCACCACCATTTACGTTTACAAAAACATCGTATGAACCTTTAGTTTCTGTAACACCGAATGGTTGGTTGATTACTTCACGCAAGTCTGCGTGTGGGATGTATTCTTCAACATCTTTTTTGTTAACAGTAATTTTACCAGTACCTGGTACTAAACGTACGCGGGCTACTGCATTTTTACGACGGCCAGTGCCGATATATTGAGCTTGTGCCAATGAAATTCCCTCCTATTAGATTAAGTTTGTAATGTCCAATACTTCTGGTTGTTGTGCAGCATGTGGGTGTTCAGCGCCAGCATAAACATGAAGTTTCATTCCTTGTTTACGGCCTAAAGTGTTTTTAGGAAGCATGCCTTTTACAGAAGTTTCGATCAAACGACGAGAATTTTTAGCACGTAATTCTCCAGCAGAGACTGATTTCAATCCTCCTGGGAAGTTTGAGTGACGGTAATAAATTTTATCGCTTGCTTTGTTACCTGTTAATTTGATTTTTTCTGCATTAATGACGATTACGAAATCGCCTGTATCCACATGAGGTGTGAATGTTGGTTTATTTTTACCACGTAAGACAGATGCTACTACTGCTGAAAGACGACCCATAGGAACATCTGTTGCATCTACTACGTACCATTTACGTTCTACTTCGCCTGTTTTGGCCATATATGTTGTACGCACAATTTTTTCCTCCAATTCAATTTCACGAATGTTTGACATACACTTGAGTTTCCGGGGCTCTTGTGGGGCAAACAATACCATATAACATAATACCTTCTATAAAGCCTAATGTCAACGTAATTCCGCCTCTTTTTGAAAATTTTCTCCATTCGTTTTCTGCCATTTTCTCTGAAAAATGAAACTTGTTGTTGCAGACTTCTAAAACTGAATACCAAAATGAATATTATGTATAAACTTTCATTAACGAAGTGAGCATCCACTTCTTTTCCTCAATCACCAATAATAGTATAAAAACCTGATAATCACCACTTTTATGTATAAATATTTAATTTTACCCTTGATTTATTATTTTTATTCTGATAAGATAGCTTCAATCACTTGAAAACACGCGGAAAAGGAGTTAATAAGTATGAAAGAAAAAGTAATATTGGCCTATTCTGGAGGATTAGATACCTCCGTTTCAATTAAATGGTTAACGGACCAAGGATATGATGTAGTGGCTTGCTGCCTAGATATCGGTGAAGGTCGCGATACCCAATCCATTAAAGACAAAGCTTTGGCAGTTGGCGCGATTGAATCTTATGCCATCGATGCCCGCGAAGAATTCGCCCAAGATTTTGCTTTGATCGCTTTACAAGGCAATACTTTTTATGAAAATTCTTATCCTCTTGTTTCCGCTTTGTCTCGTCCATTGATCGCCAAGAAATTGGTGGAGTTGGCATTAGCGACTGGCGCAACGACCGTCGCCCACGGCTGTACCGGTAAAGGCAACGACCAAGTTCGGTTTGAAGTAGCGATCGCCGCTTTAGCGCCTCACTTGAAAGTCATCGCACCGGTTCGGGAATGGAAATGGTCTCGGGAAGAAGAGATTGCCTATGCGGCTGAAAAAGGGGTGCCGATTCCCGCTGACTTGGATAATCCATATTCCATCGACCAAAACTTATGGGGACGTGCCTGTGAGTGTGGCGTCTTAGAAGATCCTTGGGCAACGCCGCCAAAAGGGGCCTACGCCATCACGCAAGAATTAGAAGATACTCCTGACGTACCAACGATCGTTGAGATCACTTTTGATCAAGGGGTACCGACCGCCATTGATGGCGAAACGATGAATCTAGCAGAATTGATCATGAAACTAAACCGGATGGCTGGCGAGCATGGCGTTGGTCGGATCGACCATATCGAAAATCGTCTGGTGGGGATCAAATCACGGGAAGTTTATGAATGTCCGGGAGCGATCGCTTTGATGACGGCTCATAAAGAATTGGAAGATTTGGTCTTCGTGCGGGAATTGGCGCATTTCAAGCCAATCATTGAGCAGCAATTAGCCCAAGTCATCTATGACGGCCTATGGTTCAATCCATTGACGGAAGCATTGATTACCTTCCTGAAAAGCACGCAAGTCTACGTCAACGGAATCGTGCGTTTGAAATTGTTCAAAGGCAACGTCATTTGTGAAGGACGGAAATCTGAAAACAGCTTGTACGATGAAAACTTAGCAACGTACACGTCTGCAGATACCTTTGATCAGCATGCGGCTATCGGCTTCATCAAATTATGGGGACTGCCAAGCAAAGTGCACGCTGAGATCCAAGCACAACAGCAACTAACAGAAACATTGATTTAAGTATGCACGGCTGAAGCTGCCGCTTCAGCCGTAATCTTTTTTTGAGGTGAGAATATGGCAAAATTATGGGGCGGACGTTTCGATGGAAAAAATGAAGCATGGATCGATGCTTTTGGGGCTTCCATCACGTTTGATCAAAAGTTAGCAAAGCAAGACATTCTTGGCAGTTTGGCACATGTCAAAATGCTGGTCCATACGGGCATCATCAGTCAACCCGATGGCGAAGCGATCATTGGCGGCTTGACCACGATTCAGCAGCAATTAGCCGCTGGCGAATTGACCTTCACGATTGAAAATGAGGACATCCATTTAAACATCGAGACATTCTTGCATGAATTGATTGGACCAGTGGCAGGCAAATTGCATACTGCCCGTAGTCGTAATGACCAAGTGGCGACCGATATGCATTTGTATTTGAAAGAAGTCGTGCAAGACGTGATCACTTTGATCGCTGAATTGCGAGAAGCGCTGGTTTTACAAGCCGAAGCCAACATCTACACCATCATGCCCGGTTATACCCATCTGCAGCATGCTCAGCCGATTTCATTTGCCCATCACCTCTTAGCCTATTACAGCATGCTGACGCGTGACCAAGAGCGTTTCAGTGAGAGTTTGAGCCGCATCGATGTGATGCCTTTAGGCAGTGCCGCTTTGGCAGGAACTACCTTCCCTATCGATCGTGCCTTCACCGCTCAAGAGTTAGGGTTCAGCAATATTTACAGCAACAGCCTAGATGCGGTCAGCGATCGCGATTTTATCTTGGAATTTTTAAGCAACGCCTCTTTATTGATGATGCATCTGTCTCGTTTTTGTGAAGAGCTGATTCTTTGGTGCAGCCACGAGTACCAATTCGTGGAACTGACCGATACCTTCTCCACTGGCAGTTCCATCATGCCTCAAAAGAAAAACCCTGACATGGCGGAGCTGATCCGTGGAAAAACAGGACGTGTCTATGGGAACCTCTTTGGTCTTTTGACGGTCATGAAGGGCTTGCCGCTGGCGTACAACAAAGATTTCCAAGAAGACAAAGAAGGCATGTTTGACAGTGCCGAAACCATCACGAAAAGCTTGCAGATCATGACGGGCATGATCGCAACGATGAAGGTCAATCAAGCACGGATGCAAGAATCCACTGAAAAGGATTTTTCCAACGCAACAGAATTAGCGGATTACTTAGCTGGCAAAGGCGTGCCTTTCAGACAAGCCCATGAGATCGTCGGCAAACTTGTCAGCGAGTGTTTGAGCAAAGGCATCTATCTGCAAGATGTTTCCTTGGAAGAATACCAAGCGATCCATCCTGCCATCGACAGCGATATTTTTGAAAAGCTTGACTCCTATACCGCCGTCAAAAATCGTCATTCGTATGGCGGCACCGGTTTTGATCAAGTGGCACAGCAAATTGAAGCCGCCAAAACGTTATTAACAAGCAAGTAAAAAAACCAGCGAAGAAAATTCTTCGCTGGTTTTTTGTTGATTAATGACGTACGCGAGATTTCGCTGGATCGATCAATGGCGCTTCGCCTAAGTGCGCTTGGATCATCCAAATACGTTTTTCGATGGCTGTTTTGAAGCCGATGAAGATATCTTGGGTTGGATCGTCGCCTTCTTCACCAGATACTTCGATCCCTTTTTGGTATAAGTCCGCTAAATAACGGTAGCCTTCCACCAATGTAGCTAAGCGTTCTGGAATCGTGCGGTCCCAGTTACCCACTTCATCAGGGATTTGAGTGTGTTCTGCCATTTCACGCAAAGTTGAATATGGTGAACCGTCTAATGTAATCAAGCGTTCAGAAACTTCATCCAATTGCTCATTTAGATCATCCATGAATTCGTCCATCATTGGATGCAATGTCAAAAAGCCAGGTCCACGCATGTACCAGTGTGTTTGGTGAACGACCATAGCCATTTGGCTTAAATCAGCAACAAGTTGGTTTAATACTTCTTTTGTTTGTTCAAATTTCATAACGATTCCTCCTCTAAATTATCTATTTTAAGGATAATACGAAACAATTAAAAAGTACAACAAAATCATCTATTTGAGAAAATTTCTCACTCTCTTACGTATTTCTTTATGAGGGGGTACGAAAAATGACGATTTTCGTGTTTTTTTTAGGCGCTTTACTCGGCTTCTTTTGGCTTTTGCTCTTACATACTCTGTTTTGGAATCTGCCAAAAAGTGATTCTCGTTCTCACTACCAGAAAGTGAACAAAGTTTCGGATAACCATTGGTTTCTTCTCCTTCCTACAAGATGGCTTTCACCCCCGCTTTATTGGGTCTTCGCTTGCATATGCTATGGCGGACTTTGCGGGCTTGCCTTTCATGATTCAGAAAGCTTCCTGGCTTTTGTCTGGCTGACCAGTGCCTTTTTACTCAGCTTGACCGACTTGATAGACTATAGCGTCTACCCGCAACTGCTGTACCCCGCCCACCTACTGCTAGCGCTGGCACAGTTTAGAAGCGGCGCTTCTTTTCAATGGCTGTCTTTAGGCTTGCTGGTTCCACTGGTCTTTTTTGTCTGGCAGGAAAAAATGGGCGGCGGCGATCTCTTAGTGCTGGCAGGCTGGGGCACTTGGCTAGCGCCAAAGACCCTTTTGGCCCTCTTACTGGTAGCCAGCAGTCTCGGTCTCCTCGCTTTTTTTAGCTATCAAGGCATCTGGAAGAAACGATTGGCGCAGTTGCCCTTCGTCCCCTGCTTGAGTCTGGGTTTGCTGATTGTTCGCTTTCTAGCGTTTCATACTTTTGACGGTTTTTTTCTTTGAAGTGAAGAAAAACGGGACAGGAAAAAGCGGGACAAGTTGGCCTCATCCCGCTTTCTCTTTCTGCTCTGTTGCTTCCCCTGCCTATGATAACGGCGTCCGTTTTTTGCGATCAAGGTAGATGCCTACTGCGATCACTACTAACAACAGTCCAAGGACGACCCAACCAGCGGTCGTAGTGTCATTGGTTTTCGGTAAGTTGTCAGTTCCCGGCTTCGGTGTTTTGCCTTCTTTGACATGATTGTTGAATACCATCTCTGCCGTTTGCTCCGCTTCAGCTACTAATTTTCCTGCTTGTTCTTTGACGGTGACCGTTACTTGATAGGTGGTTTCATCATAGATGATCGTGGCGTCATTGCCAGCTTTTTCACGAATCGTGTAACGATGTTCCCCAGCATCGTCATACGTCAATGCATCAAAGGTAATCGTTCCGTTTGCGTCATTGTGTTGGGTTTGCAGAACCTTTCCAGCTTCATCCACTAATTCAAATGCGAATTCGTTGGCTTGCAAGTTTCTACCCGTCAAGACTTTCTTCGCACTTAGTACGACACTGCCTGCTTGTGGTTGGTAGCTGTTTTCGAAGACTTGATCGCCTTCGTATTCCGCAACTGCCGTGAGCTGTCCAGCTTCATCCGTCACGGTCACAACTACCGCAAGCTCTTTTGTATCGTAAGTGATGGTACCGTCAGTTCCTGTTTTCTCACGAATGGTGTAGTGATACTCACCTGCTTTGTCATATGCAAGAGCATCGAAGTAGATCTTGCCAGTGGCGTCGTTGGCTTTTGTTTGAAGAACAGTTCCGTCTTCATTGACTAGTTCAAAATCGAATTCATTTGCTTGTAGCGTACGACCAGTTAAAACTTTCTCGGCACTTAGTACGACACTGCCTGCTTGTGGTTGATAGCTGTTTTCAAAGACTTGATTGCCTTCGTATTCCGCAACTGCCGTGAGCTGTCCGTCTTCATCCGTTACAGTGACAACTACCGCCAGTTCTTTCCTATCGTACGTAATCGTGCCATCGATTCCTGCTTTCTCACGGATGGTATAGTGGTACTCACCTGTTTCCTCATAAGGGAGTGCGTCAAAGTAGATCTTGCCAGTGGCGTCATTGGCTTTTGTTTGAAGAACGTTCCCTTCTTCATCCACTAGTTCAAAATCGAATTCATTTGCTTGTAGCGTACGACCAGTTAAGACTTTCTCGGCACTTAGTACGACACTGCCTGCTTGTGGTTGATAGCTGTTTTCAAAGACTTGATTACCTTCGTATTCCGCAACTGCCGTGAGCTGTCCAGCTCCATCCGTCACAGTCACAACTACTGCAAGCTCTTTTGTATCATACGTGATCGTACCATCGCTGCCAGCTTGTTCACGGATAGTATAGCGGTATTCGCCCGCTTCGTCATATGCAAGAGCATCAAAGTAGATCTTGCCAGTGACATCATTGGCTTTTGTTTGAAGAACGTTCCCTTCTTCATCCACTAGTTCAAAGTCGAATTCATTTGCTTGTAAGGTGCGGCCGGTCAAGACTTTCTCGGCACTTAGTACGACACTGCCTGCTTGTGGCGTATAGCCGTTTTCAAAGACTTGATTGCCCTCATACGTTGCTGTTGCCACCAGTTGCCCGTCTTCATCGGTGACTTTCACAACAACGCCAATTTCTTTCGTGTCATAGGTAATGGTACTATCTGCGCCAACTTTTTCTCGAATCGTATAGCGGTATTCGCCGATTTCGTCATACGTCAATTCATCGAAATAGATTTGGCCAGTTGCATCATTGGTTTTCGTCTGTACTACATCGCCTGCTTCATCGACTAGTTCAAAGGCAAACTCGTTGGCTTCTAACGCGCGTCCCGTCAACACTTTCTCTACATTCAAGACCACACCGCCAGCTTTTGGCGTATAGTCATTTTCAAAGACTTGATTGCCTTCGTATTCGGTAACTGCCGTGAGCTGTCCGTCTTCATCGGTGACGGTCACAACTACCGCAAGTTCTTTTGCATCGTAAGTGATGGTGCCGTCAGTTCCTGCTTTCTCACGAATGGTGTAGTGATACTCACCTGTTTCCTCGTAAGGGAGCGCGTCAAAGTAGATCTTGCCCGTGGCATCATTGGCTTTTGTCTGAAGTACGTTGCCTGCTTCATCGACTAGTTCAAAATCAAATTCATTTGCCTGTAACGTACGACCAGTTAAGGTTTTCTCGGCACTTAGTACGACACTGCCTGCTTGTGGTTGATAGCTGTTTTCTAAGACTTGATTGCCTTCATATTCCGCTACTGCAATCAACTGCCCGTCCTCATCGGTGACGGTCACAACTACTGCAAGTTCTTTTTCATCGTAGGTGATGGTGTCGTCAGTTCCTGCTTTCTCACGGATGGTGTAGCGGTATTCACCTGCTTTATCGTAAGGAAGAGCGTCAAAGTAGATCTTGCCAGTGGCATCATTGGCTTTTGTCTGAAGCACAGTTCCTGCTTCATCAACTAGTTCAAAGTCAAATTCTTCTGCCTGCAAGCTTCGACCCGTCAAAATTTTCTCAGCATTCAAAACGACACTGCCAGCTTTTGGTGTATAGTCATTTTCAAAGACTTGATTGCCTTCATAGACTGCTGTCGCAATCAACTGATTATCTTCTTCTGTCACTGTCACAGTTACCTTTAGTTCTTTGTCTGTATAGGTGATGGTTGGATCGCTGTCGGCTTTTTCCCGAATCGTGTAATGGTACTCGCCAGGCTCATTGTAAGTGATGTCGTCAAAGGTGACTTGACCGTTACCGTCATTGGTTTGGGTTAGAATCACAGAGCCAGCTTCATCCACCAGGTAGAAAGTAAATTCGCCGTCTTTCAGCTCGCGTCCATGAAGCAGCTTCTGGACATTCAAAGCATGGGTCGTTTCTTTGATTTCTCGCTTGTTGGCTAGCTCAAAGACATAATTGACTTCTTTATCAGAGATAGTGAAGGTGTACTGAGTCGCATCTCGTTCGTATCCTTCTGGTGCGGTGATTTCTTGGATCATATAATCGCCGTAACGCAGATTATCGATCCGATCAATGGCGTTGCCGTTTTCCATGATTTGATTGTTTTTGACCACCAGATTCGACAAGATGACTTCATAGGTATTTTGCGCATTTTTGCGGCTTAATTGGAAAACTGCTTCTTCATCGATCCCTCGTTCTTTGGTGCCATCGGCATCGTATTTCACGATCGTCAAGGAGCCGTTCGTCCCAGAAGAGGTTCCGCTGCCGTCTGTCGATTTGATGGTGATTTCTTTGGTCACTGTGTGAATCTCGATCTCACTACCCGTTAAATTGACACTATTGGCCACCCGTTCATTGTTCAAAATCCCAGGATCAAGCTGTGTTTGATAAACGATAAAGTACGGTTTATCAATCATTTCTTCAAAAGCGATCACTAACGATTGCGTACCTGCTACCACATCCGAGGTGATTTTCGGATTGTCCTCGTTGGTGAAGGTGACTTTTTCTCCTTTTTCCCACGTGCCATTGTTTAAGACCGCTTCATACACGTCTACGATCACGGCATCGTTGGCATCGCGTAAAAAGGTGTGCTGATTGTAGTTGATGGTATCGGTGACTACCGCATTGTGGATTTTGCGACTGTCAGCGTTGATCATGATTTCCCAATCGATCAACCGATTGTTGTCGGCATTCTGGCTGCCGTTTTTCATCAACCAGTCCGTTTTTGCGGACTTGTCGACTTGGCCATCGGCAGTCAAGGTTGTGTCATTGTCCGTCAATGTGATGGTATTTTTGTAGGTAAATACCTCTTCAGCTGCTTCGGTTGCCAAGAAGACCGCCAGTGTTTCAGACGTTTCTTTCAGCAAGGTGATCGTAACTTTCTTCGTATCAGGATCATAGGTGTAGATGTAATCCTCATTCTCCACCAATTGTTCTTTCAGCGCTCTGACTTGCGTCGTATACCCAGTTACTGTGACCGTGTAAAGCGCCAAGTATTTCAAGGTTTGGCCTTCTTGCAGCTGGTCAGTGATGACTGCATCTTTGTTGATTTTTTCTTTGTACGTATTGAATAGCCCCATCCAATAGACTTGATCGCTAGAAGCGGTCTGCTCATCAAAAATAGTTCCTAGGTCTCGATTAAATACGGTTTTAATCGCGGTGGCGACATCTTCGCCTTCACCAATAAATAGGCCGTATTTCAAGGCATTTTTTAACCAACTGGTGTCCATCCATGTATTGGTTTCAGAAGCTTCCGTGAACGTATTGCCAGCTTCGTCTTTATAATGGACAAACGCTGCATTACTAAAACGTCCGGTAGAGCTGCCCGGTAACGTACCCTGTTGCACGATATCAAAGCTGGTTTTGAAGTTGACAGTGATCGTTGCTGAAGTCGTTTGGTACGCCCCTTGCAGCTTGATGCGAAAACCCGTCTCAAGTTCCTTCGTTGTGCCGTCCGTCAGTGTTTTCGTTTCTTTGATCAGCTCCAGCGTATAGTCGGTATCAAGAACCAAAGGCTCGGTCACGCCGCTCGCCGTCACTACCAGCGTATCCGCCAACAAGGCCAGTGCGCTGCTGTTTGCGCCAGAGATCAATTGATAGCGGTCTTCGATGATCAGGTCGCTAACTGTTTGCTGATTGGTATTGGCATCAATCTTCCATGCGACAGTCTTCGTCTCATAATCTTTGGTGCCAGCTGTTTTCACGACACCGATCGTTTTGGTTGGCGTCACGATCCCACTGCCCGTCAACGAGGTATTTTGATTGTCGCGGACCGAAGCGTAGTTGTAAATACGGGTATCGGCTAAAACCGATTCATACAGCTGGGTATCGTATTGAATCTTGTAGTAGCCAGCTTTGGCAAACGTGATGCCAAAGCGTACGATTTCCCCCTCTTTATTCTGTTGTTCTGTCCCATCAAAGGACCAGTCCTCTGAAGGGATTGGATTACCGTCTTTGTCAGTGATCACCAAAGTTTCTGGAACAAAAAAGTGCAAGGCTTTTTCAGGATCTGTTCCCGAGTAGGTCTGATCCAAAACTCTGGCTTGATCTTTGTCCAATGTAACGGAAATTTCCCAAGATGCTCGTTTCGTTTCTGGATCGTAGCCTTTAAATCGTTTGTATTCTGATTGTTCATCGTAGGTAACCGTTGCTTCTGCGGTTTTTTCTGTAAAATCGCTACCGTTGATTGTTGCCGTGTTTTTGAAAGAAGAAGCCGTTGGATCGGTGACTGCACTATTGATCACGATTCGAACCGGTTGATTAACCGTTTGATTGAAGGTAAACGTGTTGTTGACGCTGTTAAAGGTATATAAGCCATCGGTACAAACCCACTCCTTGGTAGCTTCATCGTACAAGTAGCCCGTCGAGGTACTATAAGATAAGCCTTGAGGCATCTTATCGGTGATCACCACATCGTGCAATTCACGACTGGTTTGGTTAAAAATAATTTCCCAAACCACTGAACCGCTGGAAGTCACATTACCAGTCTTAATGATATCGACTTCATAAATCGGCAATGTAATGATGATCTCATGACCATCTTCATCGTAGATCCCAGTATGAATCGTCACTTCTTCAGTAACAGTACTCACACTTAATTCCGTGATTAGATCAATGGTCCCCGAACGATTGGATAATGTCTGTGCGGCCTCATTAAACGTGACGGTCAATGTACCATCATGATCCAAGGTAAAGGTTCCGATCGATTGTCCGCCAGAACGAGTCAATTCGCCGCTAACGGTATTATGAATGGCAAAATAGTCTGGCAATTGATACGTATAATAATCGCCTGCGCGAATTTCTTCCGTGTCTGCTAACGACCAGTCAAAATGGATTTTGATGTTGCCGTTATACATCGGTGGATTTTCGGCAGTGAAGGGTTGATCGTTTAAGTCAGTGATCCGAACATTATCAAATAGCTGCACGCCCCGTTCATTTAGGTTGGCACTAAGATTCTCCGCGGTAGCCGAAGCTTCCGTTTCCGTCTCAGCATCTGGTGCTCGCGGTTGAATACTGTTTTGATTCAATGTCGAAGATGCTTGGGTTTCTTGACTCTCGCTAGGGACGGTAGTTGGTGCTTCTGTAGATTGAGTAGTCGTAGGTTGTGTTTCCTCTGTCCCAGATGAGTCCGTCGGTGCTTTTTCCGAATCGATCGTTTCGCTCTCTGCTTCGCTACTTGCTAGCGTTTCTGTCGTCCGTTGCGTGCTATCGGTTGCGTTAAGTGCTTCCGCCAATATGATCGTTGGTTCACAAACAATTGAACCAAGCAACACCAGCAAACATATATAGATAGAAAATGGCTTTTTCATGATTATTCATTCCTTTTGTATAAAGTTTTTTTATTCAATTGATTTCGGAAGTGCTCCACGAATAAAATTGTTCAACAGTGAGCAAGATATCCCAACAAACAACTGCTTTTTTCCCCCTCCCCATGATTCTACGATTTAGGTCTTTGCTACTTGCATCAAACGTGTTACTACTATCCCACACTTCTATTTTCCCAAATTATCACGTGGTGATGTATTCAAAAAAAATTCAACAGGTAATTTTTTTGAATACATGTAAAAACATGATACTATTTAGTCAAAAGGAGGCTTGGAGGAAAATATGTTACGGAAATTGTTATCATCCACTTCACAAAAGAAACTACAGCTGATTGAGTATTTATTGGACGATCAAGGCACCAGTCTTCACGATTTAGCACTGAAATTTTCTATCTCCATGTCCTCAGCAAAAACCTATATCGCAGAAATTGACAATGAATTTTCGTTTCTGGACTTACAATTTGATGATTTTTCAGCGGTTCGCTTGCACTTACATCCCTTTGCTACTCGTTTGGATATTTACAGCCACTTTTTGAACCGTTCTTCTGCGTTTCAATTACTGGAATTATTGTTTTCTTCCAGTTTTACCAGTTATGATATGCTGGCGCTGGAATTAAATTTAAGCAAATCATCGATTATTCGTTTAATTAAGAGGATCAACTTGATTCTGGCTCCTTTTGATTTCTTTATCGCAACCAAACCTATCCAGTTAAAAGGCAATGAAAAGAATATTCGCCAATTTTTTCTGATTTTCTTCTTGGAGAAATACCAATATGAATTTATCGACGCCAACATCAATCAAGAACAGGAATTTTTGAAAATCGCCCATATTATGGCAGCAGCGACGCCCTTAAATCTCTATTTTTCCGATATCAAAAAGATCGCTTTTGTCATCTATATCAATACGAAGCGTGACCGTTTTGCTGCCTCTGAAACCAATGCGGATCATATCGAGTATTTTTTAGAAAAAATCGACTTGAGTGAATTTACTGGCTACACCCGTGCCTATGTAGAAAAAATGGTTGGCTATGTCACGACGCACATTGGGCAAGACCCCGCTGTCTTTCACAAAACCAAACAAGAATTTTATCATTTGACGAAGCAATTGTTTCGAAAATACAACTACCGTGAAAGCAATTTTGAAGAAAAGCTGGATGCCGTCGTCTTTTCCTATTTTCTTGGGATCAATCTGCAGGTTCCTTACTGCATTTTGGATGATCGCTTCGACCGCTTTGTTGCTAATTGTGATTTTGTTCAGCAAGCAGTCAACCAAGACATCATTCAGCTTTTGACCCATTCGAGTTTACCGATCATTCGACCAAGTACGATCAATTACCTGATTTATATTTTTCATACTTCTTTTCCCAATTTTGCCAAAGAAATCATCGACGCCAATGCTGACTTTCACTTAGCCTTGTTCTATGATACGAATAGTTACCATACGGAATTTATCCAGACGAAAATTCAACAGTTTATTCCCTATCAGCTAACGATCACGATTTTAAATCCTCTAGACTCGTTTTCACTGACTATGCTGGATGAGACCTA
The DNA here is from genome assembly GCF_051713745.1 of Enterococcus sp. DIV0421. Taxonomy (NCBI): domain Bacteria; kingdom Bacillati; phylum Bacillota; class Bacilli; order Lactobacillales; family Enterococcaceae; genus Enterococcus; species Enterococcus sp. DIV0421. The sequence continues at coordinate 1,565,955 of NZ_JBIOQM010000001.1, read as the reverse complement.
TGATCTGATCATCGGCAATCTGACACCTTCAAGCAGAAAAAATGTGTTTCATTATGCGGATATCAATCTGACTTCAAATGACTTGGCTTTTATTGCGCAGCAGATTCAGGAAAAAGGGATCGCCAATTTACAAAAACGGCAGGAAGACCGATGAAAAACAAAAAAGCCCCTCAAAAGGAGCTATTGAAGTGCTATCCCTTCAGAAGTTAGAGCAACTTCTGAGGATACAAGCTTCGTTTCACTTTTGGCGGGGCTTTTTAGTATGCCAAGAGCGTTCAACATTTGATCCTATATAACTACAAAAAAAGCTTGCCATTCCGAAGAATGACAAGCTTTTCCGTCACACTGAGTTAATCAGGTGCTGGGCATTGATTAGTTTTGGCTGTTCAATGCGTCTTCAGCAGCCATTTGTGCTTCGATGTCTGAGATGCTGTAGACATTTTCGCTGGCAACTGTTACTTCTTTTGGTTCCATTTCACGGTAACGAGGCATACCAGTACCAGCTGGGATGATCTTACCGATGATAACATTTTCTTTCAATCCAAGAAGTGGATCTTTCTTGCCGCGGATCGCTGCATCGGTCAACACACGAGTGGTTTCTTGGAAGGACGCAGCAGACAAGAAGCTGTTGGTTTCCAAGGATGCTTTCGTGATCCCTAATAGGACTGGACGGCTAGTTGCAGGAACGCCGCCGGCTACCAATGTGTCGTAGTTGCGGTCTTTAAAGTCGGCGATATCCAACAATGTTCCTGGCAAGATGCCTGAATCACCTGGATCCATGACGCGGACTTTACGCAGCATTTGACGAACCATTACTTCGATATGTTTGTCGCCGATTTCTACCCCTTGCATCCGGTAAACGCGTTGAACTTCTCGTAATAGGTAGTTTTCAACAGACAAGACATCGCGAACTTGTAACAGTTGTTTTGGATCGATCGATCCTTCCGTCAATGGCGCACCACGATGGATAAAGTCGCCTTCTGCTACTTTCATCCGGGCAGTATAAGGAACGGTATACGTACGCGTATCGGTTTCCCCTTTGATGGTCACTTCTTTGGTCCGAGTTGAAGGGTCTTCTGAGATATCGATGACTTCTCCGGTAACTTCGGTAATGACCGCTTGTCCTTTCGGATTACGGGCTTCAAAGATTTCTTGGACACGAGGGAGACCTTGCGTGATATCGTCTCCGGCAACCCCGCCGGTATGGAAAGTACGCATGGTCAACTGAGTACCAGGTTCACCGATTGATTGGGCAGCGATGGTACCGACTGCTTCCCCAACTTCAACTTCAGAACCAGTGGCTAAGTTGCGGCCATAACAATGTTTACATACACCATGTTTGGTGTTACATGTAAAGACAGAGCGAATGGATACTGTTTCGATACCAGCGTCCACGATGGCTTTAGCTAAATCTTCAGTGATCAATTCATTGACCCCTAGAAGGACTTCGCCAGTTTCAGGATGGATCACTGATTTACGTGTGTAACGTCCAATCAAACGTTCTTCTAAGGATTCGATGATTTCGTTTCCTTCGCGAATTGCTTGAATGTCTAAACCACGGTCAGTGCCACAATCGTCTTCACGGATGATGACATCTTGGGCAACGTCAACTAGACGACGTGTCAAGTAACCGGAATCGGCTGTTTTCAAGGCGGTATCGGTCATCCCTTTACGGGCACCATGGGTCGAGATAAACATTTCCAAGACAGATAGACCTTCACGGAAGTTTGAGATGATCGGCAATTCCATGATTCGTCCGTTAGGCGCGGCCATCAATCCACGCATCCCAGCAAGCTGAGTAAAGTTGGAGATGTTACCACGGGCACCGGAATCAGACATCATGAAGATTGGGTTTTTCGCTTCCAATGATTCCATCAGTTTTAACTGAATTTCATCTTTGGCTGCATTCCAAACACCAATAACTCGTTCATAACGCTCGTCATCGGTAATCAAACCACGACGGAATTGTTTCGTGATCGTTTCTACTTGTTTGTGGGCATTGTCGATGATGTCATGTTTTTCGTGCAAGTTCATGATATCAGCGATACCAACGGTGATACCTGCCATTGTTGAATGGCTGTATCCTAAGTCTTTCATGCGGTCAAGCATGCGTGACGTTTCAGTGATGCGGAAACGTTTGAAGACTTCTGAAATGATATTTCCTAAGTTTTTCTTCTTGAATGGGCCCACAAGCTCTTGTTCTTTAATGAAGGCAGGCACATCTGTACCAGCTTCAATAAAGTACTTGTCTGGTGTTTGAACCGTCAAGTTGTAGTCAGTCGGTTCGTTCAAGAATGGGAATTCTGGCGGCATGATCGAGTTGAAGATCACTTTACCTACCGTTGTTACCATCAAACGTTGTTTTTGTTCAGACGTGAATGGTTTGTCCCCTAAAGTGTTTGGATTGATGGCGATCCGTGTGTGTAAATGCACGTAGCCATTGCGCCATGCCGTAACTGCTTCGTCCATGTCACGGAAGATCATGCCTTCCCCTTCACGGCCTTCTTCTTCCATCGTCAAGTAGTAGTTCCCTAGGACCATATCCTGAGATGGTGTTACAACTGGTTTTCCGTCTTTTGGATTCAAAATGTTTTGGGCTGCTAACATCAGCATACGTGCTTCTGCTTGCGCTTCTTCGTTCAATGGTACGTGAACGGCCATTTGGTCTCCATCGAAATCGGCATTGTAGGCTTCACAAACAAGTGGGTGCAAACGAATGGCACGGCCTTCAACTAAGACTGGTTCAAATGCTTGGATACCTAATCTGTGAAGCGTAGGTGCCCGGTTCAATAGCACTGGATGTTCTTTGATAACATCTTCTAAAACATCCCAAACTTCGTCTTCTTGACGTTCGATTTTGCGTTTGGCATTTTTGATGTTTGACGCGATTTCACGAGAAACAAGCTCACGCATCACGAATGGTTTGAACAATTCGATCGCCATTTCTTTTGGCAGACCACATTGGTACATTTTCAGGAATGGACCAACGACGATAACTGAACGACCTGAGTAGTCGACCCGTTTTCCTAGCAAGTTTTGACGGAAACGACCTTGTTTCCCTTTCAACATGTGAGAAAGAGATTTCAATGGGCGGTTCCCTGGCCCTGCGACTGGACGGCCGCGACGACCGTTATCGATCAAGGCATCGACTGCTTCTTGCAGCATCCGTTTTTCATTTTGAACGATGATGTTTGGTGCATTCAAGTCTAACAAGCGTTTCAAACGGTTGTTACGGTTGATTACACGACGATACAAGTCGTTCAAGTCACTTGTGGCAAAACGTCCACCTTCTAATTGCACCATTGGGCGCAAATCAGGCGGGATAACTGGGATAACGTCCATGACCATCCAGCTTGGTTTGTTTCCTGAAGCACGGAATGCTTCTAAGATATCCAAACGGCGGATCGCACGCGTCCGTTTTTGACCAGTTGCGTTTTTCAATTCTTCTTTCAATTCAGCAACTTCGCCTTCAAGATCAACGCCATCTAATAATTGTTTGATGGCTTCGGCACCCATCGCTGCTGAAAATTCTTGACCGTATTGGTCACGTTTTTCACGGTATTCCCGTTCAGTCAATAGTTGTTTTTTCTCAAGGCTGGTGTTTCCTGGTTCAATCACTACGTATGAAGCAAAGTAGATGATTTCTTCCAATGCACGTGGGCTCATGTCTAAGACAAGACCCATCCGTGAAGGAATGCCTTTGAAGTACCAAATGTGTGATACTGGTGCTGCTAATTCAATGTGTCCCATGCGTTCACGACGCACTTTTGAACGTGTTACTTCCACGCCGCAACGGTCACAAACGATGCCTTTATAGCGGATCCGTTTGTATTTGCCGCAAGCACATTCCCAGTCTTTGGTTGGACCGAAAATACGCTCGTCAAACAACCCTTCGCGTTCAGGTTTTAACGTACGGTAGTTAATGGTTTCTGGTTTTTTTACTTCACCATAAGACCAGCTTCTGATTTTTTCAGGAGAAGCCAAACCGATTTGCATACTTTCGAATTTATTTACATCGATCAAAAAAGGTTCCCTCCATTTCATTTCATGGACATATCCGATAGAACGGGGGCTATTTCCGCTAGTGGCGGAAATAGCGAGGGCCGTCTATTATTGCAAGCGATCTTCTGCTGTCTCGATTTGTTGGTTCAACGCGTCGGCGGCATTTTTAGCTTCTGTTTGTGCTTTTTGTTCTAATTCGCGGGCTGTTTGTTGCTCCGCAAATTTTGTTAAGGCATCAACGGTGATCAAATCATCATCGTCATCATCCATATCACGTAGTTCGATCTCTGCATCATCGATATCTAGGACACGCATGTCTAGACCCAGTGATTGCAATTCTTTTACTAATACGCGGAATGATTCTGGTACACCTGGTTTTGGAATTGGTTCCCCTTTGACGATCGCTTCGTATGTTTTCACACGACCAACCACGTCATCTGATTTGTAGGTCAAGATTTCTTGCAAGGTGTAAGCAGCACCATATGCTTCCAGTGCCCAAACTTCCATCTCTCCGAAACGTTGTCCACCAAATTGGGCTTTTCCTCCCAATGGTTGTTGAGTAACCAATGAGTAAGGTCCAATGGAACGGGCATGCAATTTATCATCGACCATGTGGGCCAATTTGATCATGTACATGACACCAACGGAGATGCGGCCATCAAATGGTTCGCCGGTACGTCCGTCGTAAAGCACTGTTTTGGCATCGCTGGCCATTCCTGCTTCAGCAACCGTTGCCCAAACATCTTCATCGCTGGCACCATCAAAGACTGGTGTTGCCACGTGAATGCCTAGTTGACGCGCAGCCATTCCTAAGTGTAACTCTAATACTTGTCCAATGTTCATCCGAGAAGGTACCCCTAATGGGTTCAGCATGATGTCGACTGGTGTGCCATCTGGTAAGAAAGGCATGTCTTCTTCTGGCATAATGCGAGAAACGACCCCTTTGTTTCCGTGACGTCCGGCCATTTTATCCCCTTCATGGATTTTCCGTTTTTGAACGATATAAACGCGAACCAGCATGTTCACACCTGGTGACAATTCATCGCCAGCTTCGCGGGTAAAGATTTTGACATCGTGGACGATTCCGCCGCCGCCGTGAGGCACGCGTAGAGAAGTGTCACGCACTTCGCGGGCTTTTTCACCAAAGATTGCGTGCAATAAACGCTCTTCTGCTGAAAGTTCCGTTACCCCTTTTGGCGTGACTTTCCCAACAAGCAGATCGCCATCTTTGACTTCCGCACCAATGCGGATAATCCCCATTTCGTCTAGGTCTTTCAATGCGTCTTCCCCAACGTTCGGGATTTCGCGAGTGATTTCTTCAGGTCCTAATTTTGTGTCGCGGGCTTCTGATTCATATTCTTCAATATGGACAGAAGTGTAAACATCATCTTTCACCAAACGACGGCTCATGATGATGGCATCTTCATAGTTGTACCCTTCCCAAGTCATGAATGCGACTAAGACGTTTTGTCCTAGTGCCATTTCGCCTTGTTCCATAGATGGGCCATCTGCTAAGATGTCGCCTTTTTCGACTTTTTCACCAAGTGCTACTAATGGACGTTGGTTGTAGCTGGTTCCTGAGTTTGAACGACGGAATTTGGTAACAGAATAAACGTCCAATGCGCCATTGTCACGACGAACGCGCACTTCGGCTGCATCCACGTATTCTACGATCCCATCATGTTTACATAACAAAGCAGCTCCTGAGTCATGTGCTGATTTGTATTCCATACCAGTACCAACCCAAGGTGCTTTCGGATTGATCAATGGTACAGCTTGCCGCTGCATGTTGGCACCCATCAAGGCACGGTTGGAGTCATCGTTTTCCAAGAAAGGAATACATGCGGTTGCGACTGCGACTACTTGTTTTGGTGATACGTCCATGTAGTCGACTTTATCGATCGAAACTTCCAAGTTTTCAGAAGTAGCACGCGCCATAACAACGTCGTTTACGAAAGAGCCGTCTTCATTTAACAAGCTGTTTGCTTGGGCCACAACGTAGTGGTCTTCGGTATCGGCAGTCAAGTAATCGATCTTGTCAGTAACACGGCCTGTTTCGCGGTCAACTCGACGGTATGGTGTTTCAATGAAGCCATACTTGTTGACTTTGGCATAAGAGGCCAAGCTGTTGATCAACCCGATGTTTGGTCCCTCAGGCGTTTCGATCGGACACATACGGCCATAGTGGGAATAGTGAACGTCTCGGACTTCATAGCCGGCACGGTCACGGGTCAAACCACCAGGTCCTAAGGCAGATAGACGACGTTTATGGGTCAACTCACCCAGTGGGTTTGTTTGGTCCATGAACTGTGACAACTGAGAAGAACCAAAGAATTCTTTGATACTTGCGACAACCGGACGAATGTTGATCAATTGTTGCGGTGTCAAGGTTTCGGTGTCTTGGATCGACATCCGTTCACGCACGACACGCTCCATCCGAGCAAGCCCGATCCGGAATTGGTTTTGCAATAATTCACCAACAGAACGAATCCGACGGTTTCCTAAGTGGTCGATGTCATCGACATTGCCAATGCCTTCCATCAAGTTGAAGAAGTAGCTCATTGAAGCAATGATGTCTGCTGGACGAACCGTACGTGTAGCAGTATCTGGATAGCCATTACCGATCACGTTGACTTCTTGTTCTGGATCTTTTGGTGAAAAGACTTTGATGACTTGGACGGTCATTGGTTCGGTCACGACCCCATCTTCTGATGGATAGTACGTTACACTGTTTAAGCCATTATCGATAAATGCGCCTAGTGTTTCCATGACTTGGTGAGTCAAAACAGTGCCTTTTTCAACAATGATCTCGCCTGTTTCAGGGTCAACCAAGGTTTCTGCTAAGGTCAAGTTCAATAGACGTGTTTTCAAGTCTAATTTTTTGTTTACTTTGTAACGACCAACATTTGCTAAGTCGTAACGTTTTGGATCGAAGAAACGTGCGTTCAGCAAGCTGCGTGAGCTGTCTGCTGTTTTTGGCTCGCCTGGACGAAGACGTTCGTAAACATCTTTCAATCCTTCTTCGGTACGAGAATCGCTTGCGTTTTTATGCAAGTCTTTTTCGATCGTGTTGCGCAATGATTCACTGTCGCCGAAAATTTCAAAGATCGTGTCATCAGAACCAAACCCTAGGGCACGGACTAAGACCGTCAAAGGAATTTTACGGGTACGGTCAATCCGTACGTAAGAGATATCTTTGGCATCAGTTTCCATTTCTAACCACGCACCGCGGTTAGGGATAACAGTTGAACCAAAGCCTTCTTTGCCGTTTTTATCGACTTTGCCATGGAAATATACACCTGGAGAGCGGACCAACTGAGAAACAATAACCCGTTCTGCCCCGTTGATGATAAAGGTTCCTTGTTCAGTCATTAATGGGAAATCACCAAAGAATACTTCTTGGGATTTGATTTCCCCAGTTTCACGGTTCGTCAAACGCAAAGTAACATGTAATGGTGCCGAATAGTTTGCATCATGGGCACGGGCTTCTTCTACTGTATACTTTGGTTCTTTCAATTCATAATCCACAAATTCTAGGGACAAGTTACCGTTGAATCCTTCGATTGGCAAAATATCTTCAAACATTTCTCTTAGGCCCTCATCTAGGAACCATTGGTAAGAGTCGGTTTGAATTTCAATCAAATTCGGTAATTCTAATACTTCACTGATCCGTGCGAAACTTCTACGTTCGCGATGCTTTCCGTATTTTACTACGTGTCCAGCCAAGCTCTTCACCTCTTCATAAAGTCTTTCAAAAAGGCTATCCGATTATTTACAAAACTGTAACAAATATTAAATATAGGTTACAGAAAGCATTTTTTGCGGCTTTTAGGCAAAAAAAAACCAAAAATAGAACGGATGCATTGGGCATTTTCTACTTTTGTTTCCTTATTCCTAAGCCGAAACGGACAATATTTCGTTTCTGCTTTTTTCGTTCAGATAGTTTTTGCAACTCCTTATTATACAGATGAAGCACTTTTCTGTCAAGCTTTCATTGGAAGTTACAATGCTTTTCTGACGCACCCATTTCCTAAGATTTTCTAAAGAAAAAAATGAACCGAGTGCGGACTGTTTTTCGTAAGAAACTACTTTGCTTTTTGCCGATTTCTTGCTATGCTAACGAAAACGTTACACGTGAAACATTAGGAAGGATATCCTTATGACGACAAAAGAAAAAATACTGACCTTATTACAAAAAGAAGATACTGTACTGTCCGGAGAAAAACTAGCCCAAGCCTTGTCGATCTCTCGTACAGCAGTCTGGAAAGCCATTAAAGAACTTGAGAAAGAAGGCTATCATTTCGAACACTTGGCCAACGGCTATCGCTTTGTCTCCGCTGACCGCTACGATCAAGCAGCACTTGCAGCCGCCTTGCCGATGATCCCCACGATTCAAATCAAGGATGCTGTTGAGTCCACCATGAAAGAAGCCAAGATCGCCGCTTTGGATAATGGACTGGCAACCCCCGCCCTTTTTTTGACCGAAACGCAAACAGGCGGTCATGGCCGCTTCGAACGACCGTTTTTCTCACCGAAAAAACAAGGGATCTACATGAGCTTGCTCTTAAAACCCAACCAAGCGTTTCAAGAATTGCCGCAATATACCGTTTTGGCTGCGGTGGTAGTCGCAGAAGCCATCGATGCCCTTCTAATGAAGGAAACGGCCATTAAGTGGGTCAACGATCTGTACTTAGATGGAAAAAAAATCTGCGGTATTTTGTCTGAAGCAACCAGTGACTTTGAAACAGGCCGCATTACCTCGGTTGTGATCGGTATCGGCATCAGTTTTTCGATTCCGCAACAGCAGTTTCCAGTAGAGATTCGGGAAAAAGCGACTTCACTCTTTCCTGGTGAAGAGTATCCAACCTTTTCTCGGGCAACCTTGATCCAAGAAATTTGGCGCCGTTTCTTCCAATTATTGGCAAAGCTGCCTGACATGGATTATATGGCCCGCTATCGGCAGAAATCCTTCGTTTTGGGCCGCACCGTTCGGTTTACACAACAAGGTGTGACCTATGAAGGAATCGCCAAAGACATTACTAACACCGGTGAATTAGTGGTGGAAACAGCAACGGAGCGCAAGGTGCTTTCTTCTGGAGAAATCAGTTTGGAACGGTATTGATGCTGCAAAAAGTCGCAAATCCGCTTGCTGATTCGCTGCTTTCGTAAGGAATCAGTCAAGCATAAATGCTCCATAAACAGATCTGCTTATTCCGAGGGGTCATACAAAAGAACAACCTAGGCAGCTCCCCTTTCTATCGGGTTTAGCCACCGTCACTAAAACTTTACTGTTGCAATCAGGATCGCAGAGAAAGCGAGCCTCATCTTTTCATACTAAGTAGGATGCTCGTTCTTTTATCATGTCTTTTCTACAGTTTTTATGCGCTATTTCATTCCCCACATAAAAAAGATCGACCTGCTCTTTCAAGAGCGGGTCGATCTTTTCTTTTACAGCAATTGCCACAGCAGACACAAAAGTAAGCCCAAGGCATAGCTGCTGTTGAATAAAATCATGTTCTTAATCGAATAGCCGAAGCTACGTGGGTGGGGCAGGCTGGCTTGATGCTCCTTCAAGTTTTGGCGGATTTTTGGCAGTGTCAGAAACACGAGCAATATCGGCCATTGAAAGAGTCCAAACAAGAGGCCCAATAAAATAGCGGCATAAGACGCCAACATCATGCCTTGAAACAGACGGATACCTGCTTCGCGACCGATGTAGTACACCAGCGTGTAGCGATGGTTTTCGATATCGGCTTCCAGATCCCGTAAGTTATTGGCTAACATGATGTCAGCAATCGTGAAAATCAATGGCAAAGATGCCAACACGATGGCACACACAGCCCAGAGGTTCCCTACTAAGCCAAAGGTTCCGTTCGCAAAATCAAGTGCCAGATAAAACACTTTTTGATCAATGGTATTGATATAGATCGTGATGGCAAAAATCCCTAATCCCATCGTTACACCGCTGAATACCTCGCCTAAAGGCATCCGCGATAACGGAATGGGGCCAAAGGTATAAAAGACCCCGATAAAACAAACCACCAGCCCCATCACTAGCAGCAGCCAGCCGGTAACAAAGGTCAAGTAAAGACCGATCAGTAAGGTTCCTGCCAGCATCGCAAAAATCAGATTGCGAACAGTAGCTTCTGAGATGTTTTCGCGCCCGATCACATTGTGCTGGTATTTGTAGGTCTCTGATTTGGCTTTTTTGAAATCCATATAATTGTTGATGGACGTCGTCGTCAAATCAAACAGCAGCATCCCCAGAAAAAAAATTACAGTATTCAACGGATGAAATTCATGAAAATACACCAACGAGAACAACACACCCATAATGAAGGGGAAGACACTCGCCACCTTGGTGCGGATCTCCACCACTTCTAAAAACACTGAAAGAGACATCTTTCACTCCTCCTATTCTAAATCAGCACGATCACCCATCGTGTAGCCTGATTCCTCTGACAGCTCAAAGGTATCTTTGATGCCGTCTGTTACGTACACTTTATCTTCTTTTGTGATAAAGATCGCATCGGTTCCCTTTTCGGTATGCTGTTCGATATAAGCCAAGCCTTCTTTGACTCCTTTATCAAACGCCACCGTAGTCAACCCGTCACCATCGATGGATTTGTCAGTGATCACAGTCACACTTGCTACATCGCTATCGTAAGGATAGCCAGTCTCAGAATCAAAAATATGGTGATACGTTTTGCCGTCTACTTCTAAGTAGCGTTCGTAGATCCCTGAAGTAACTACTGTTTTATTGGTTTCTTTGATACTGCCGATAATCGAGCCGCGAGATTTGTTTGGATCTTGGATTCCGACATTCCATGGCTCATCTGCACCGCGGTTGCTATGACCTAACACATAGACATTCCCGCCCAAATCGACGATCGCGGAAGTCACGCCATTGTCCTTCAGCACTTTGACGACTTCATCCGTGATGTAGCCTTTGGCGATCGCACCAAGGTCAAGGATCATGTCCTTGTCTTTTAAATACACCGTGTGGTCTTCGTCGTTAAACTCGACTTGTTCATAATTGATATGTTTCAACGCTTCATCGATCTCAGATTGCTCTGGCTTGCGGGCATCATCAAAGCCGATTCGCCATAATTGGGTGATCGCACCGATAGCCATATTAAAGCCGCCTTCTGATTTCACACTATAATCATAGGCTTCTTTCAACAAATAATAGATATCATCTGAGACCTTCACTGGCTTGATGCCAGCTTGCGCATTGATTTCATCGATCTCTGATCCTGCTTGGTTGATGGTGATTTTATCGCCTAACTCTCTGATACGGTCAAAGGCAGGCTTCATAGCGTCCTCTTTGCCTTCATCATAAATGCGAATCCGAGTATAAGTACCTAATAAAAATTCTTCTTGAAAATATGGTTCTTCGCGCAGCGTCGTTGCTTCCTGATCACTGCCACAGGCTGCCAACATTGTGCCTAAAAAAACAAACATCAGAAAAAACGTTACTTTCTTTTTCATGATTTTCCTCTTTTCTATTGTCTTCAACCTTCATATAATAGCCTTTTTTTGGCAGAATGAAAAGGGGCATTCCGTGATTCCTCAACGTATTTTAGGAATCCTTAATCGAACCTTTTCTTCTTTGTAAAAAACAGTTCTTTTTTAAAAAAACCTTCCCACCAGATTGCTTCCTTTTGCACGAACTTGCTTTTGTGACCTTGTTGCCCACGAAAAAAAGACAGCACTCAAAACGAATGCTGTCCTCTTAATGGAAAGAAGTTGTGATTATTCAGTAACGAAGTTATCCACTTCGATTGTTGTTTGGTCGCCTTTTTCAGCGGCATTCAACAATTGTTGTGCATAGATAACAAAGCTGTGGAAGCTGTGGGTTGCCCCTGAAACAACATCCATGTCTGCCACAGAGCCGTCTTCGGCATTGACTGCAGAAACAAAGGCTTCATTGAAGTTTGGAATGAACTCTTCTGGACTTGTACCAGATTTTGCTTCCATGTTTTCGTTGTATGATGCATCATCTTTTTTCGACTCGCCTGCTTCGTTTAGGTAGTCGTAGTTTGATTCAGAGATTTTGCCGTCAGCCACAGTCATTGAGAAGACTACACGGTAACCGTTTGAGTAGTTCTTTTCTTCTAATGTATAGGTTCCGTCTTTCAAGTCTGCACCATTGTCGATTTCAATGGTTTCCGTGTTGCCTGCTTGCGCCGCTTGAATCAATTGTTGTGCATAGTTTTGGAAGGAATCAAAGGAATGAGTCGCGCCAGAAACTACTTCGATTGAAGAAGGGCTTTGTGCGGCAACTAACTCTTCATTGAATTTAGGAATAAATTCTTCTGGGCTGATGCCTGCTTTTTCTTTCATTGTTTCATTGTATTCAGTGTTTTCTGTTTTTGATTCGCCATCCGCATTGACGTTGTCATATTTTGATTCAACAATTTTGCCGTCTTTGACTGTGATCTCAAATGTGACACGGTAGTCGTTTTTATAGTTCTTTTCTTCTAAACGATACGTACCATCTTGCATTGGCTCGCCTGCAACGACGGTTGCTTCTGAGCTTTCTGTAGTTGCAGAATCGCTTGCAGAAGTTTGTGATGTACTTTCACTAGTTGACGAAGAACCTGTATTGTTGTCGTCTGCTCCGCATCCCCCTAACAATAATGCTGCGAATGAAAATACCGCCATACCTACAATCAATTTCTTTGCTTTCATAATTATCCACCTTTTACTTGTTTATTTTCCCCACAAAAAAGTTTGTGATACATCTAACATTGTAAAGTAAATTTACGAGATGTCAACCGCTTCCTTTCCGCTTTTTCAATAAAAAATGACTTATTTTTTGATTTTCGCAAGTTTTCACGAATTTCAGGAAATATGCGTTTTTTTCATCAGAATCGTTAGACAAATGAACCATTTGTCTATATAATAGGAACGATTGTGTAATTATTATCATAGATTATTTTTATTAAGGAGAGATTTGCAATGGCAAAGAAAAACATTGTCGTTGTCGGTGCCGGTTATGCAGGCGTTTCTGCTACGAAGTACATGGCAAAGAAATTGAAAAAAGACAATGATGTTGAGATAACATTGATCGACCGTCACTCTTATCATACGATGATGACTGAACTGCATGAAGTCGCTGGAGGACGTGTAGAACCTACCGCAATTCAATATGACTTGCAGCGCTTGTTCTCACGCAAGAAAAATGTTCGTTTAGTAACCGATACAGTAACTGGGATCGATAAAGAAAATAAAACCGTCCAAACAAAATTAGGCAGCTATTCATTTGACTACTTGATCTTAGGGATGGGTGGCGAACCGAATGACTTCGGTACACCTGGTGTCAAAGAAAATGGCTTTACTCTATGGTCATTTGACGATGCTGTCCGCATTCGCGAACACATTGAAAAAACTGTCGCAAAAGCAGCGATCGAACCAGATGCAGCATTACGCAAAGCAATGTTGACCTTTGTCGTTTGTGGTTCTGGATTTACCGGGATCGAAATGATCGGTGAACTGATCGATTGGAAAGATCGTTTAGCTTCCGATTATAAATTGGACCCAAGTGAAATCAGCTTGAAAGTCGTTGAAGCAATGCCAACGATCTTGAACATGCTTGATCGTAACGATGCAGCCAAAGCAGAACGCTACTTGAAGAAAAACAATGTTGATCTTGTCTTGAATGCACCAATCGTTGAAGTGGCACCTGACCACATCAAACTAAAAGATGGTTCAACGATCCCAACCCACACATTGATCTGGACTGCCGGTGTCAAAGGAACTAGTGATGCTGCTGATTTCGGTTTAGAAACAGCCCGTGGTTTCCGTCTAGTTGCCAATGAGTACATGGAAGCAAAAGGCTACGAAGACAAAAACATCTATATTATTGGTGACTTGGTTTACTTCGAAGAATTCCCGAATACACCAACACCACAAATCGTGCAAGCAGCTGAACAAACAGGTCACACTGCAGCAACGAACATCGTTTCAGCCATCAAAGGCGGCGAAAAACATAAATTCAAAGGAAACTACCAAGGATTTATGGTTTCCATCGGTGCCAAATGGGGCGTGGCGAACTTATTCAATAAGATTCACCTGAGCGGTTTCTTAGCGATCATTATGAAACACATCGTTAACTTGAAATACTTCTTTGATATTCGTTCTGGTTACTACATGTTCCAATACTTGATGCATGAAATCTTCCACATCAAAGATGACCGGACAGTCGCTCGTGGTCATACGTCTCGTTACGGTAACGTCTTGTGGAGTGTTCCGCTTCGTATTTTCTATGGTCTTGTCTGGTTCGTTGAAGCCTTCAAGAAAATTTTAGGTACGAATGGGGAAGTCTTCAAACCTGGTACTTGGTTCGGTGAAGGTTCTTGGTTCCAAGGCAACAGCGTATTCCCTTGGACTTGGGAATATCAAACAGTCGCTGATGCAGCAAGTGGTGCTAGTGAAGCAGCCGATGCAGCAAGTGCCGCTAGTGGTGCCGGTGAAGCAGCCGATGCAGCGACACAAGCCGCACACTTCGGTTTGAGCTATGCCTACGGTGAGCAACCAATGATCGTGATTGAAAAATCACCTGACTGGTTCACAAAAGTTATGCAATTTATCATGCCAAACAACGACGTTGCAATGTTCTTCCAAAAATTCATGGTCTTCTTTGAAATTGCTTTAGCTCTTGCATTGATGGCTGGTCTCTTCACTTGGTTAGTAAACGCAACGACTATCGTTTTAGTGTTGACTTTCTGTATGTCTGGTATGTTCTACTGGGTAAACATCTGGTTCATTCCAGTTGCATTTGCCTTGATGAACGGTTCAGGACGCGCAGTCGGTTTAGACCGTTGGGTAATCCCATGGTTGCAACGTACCCTTGGAAAATGGTGGTACGGTACCCCTCGCTCCTTATACGGCAATAAATAAGCCAGCAAAATAGAATACCTGTACGACTTCATGAGACTAAGACATTCTGATTTTCAATCAGTGTCTTGGTCTCTTTCCAAGTACAGAACTTTTTCTTGATCGTCCTTGCACAGAAATCGGTGGATTATTGAGGATTCAGCTAGTAGAATCTTGTCTTCTTATGCTAGAATGAGACACATCACATGAAAGAACAGGAGTCTTTTTTGATGAAATTAAAAGAATTTATCCGCGATGCCCATTTAAAACCATGGGATGGCGTCATCATACTTGTTTTGATCCTCAGCTCTTTTTTACCGATTTTTATTTTTGGCCAGGCGCAAACAGCGGACAAAGAAGCCGTCTTGCGGGTCGATGGGACAGAAATCAAGCGTTTTGACTTAGTTGAAGGTCAAAAAACGTACACCTTTCTTTATGAAGATGAAGATGGCGATACCAATTTACTGGAGATCGAAGGGGATCGGATCCGAATCAAGGAAGCCGATTGCGGCGACCAGATTTGTGTCCGCCGTGGCTGGGCTAGTAAAAATGGGGAAACCATCGTCTGTCTGCCTCATAAATTGGTGATCGAAATCCAAGCCGCAGATGGGAGTGAGACCGACGATCTAATCTATTGATCGTTTGCTTATGAGTCGATTACAACGAATAATTTTCATCTCACTGCTGGTCGCCCAAGGGGTCGTGATTGGTTTAGTTGAAAATATGATCCCTTATCCATTTGCCTTTGCGCCTGGTGCGAAACTAGGTTTGGCAAATTTAATTACCATTATTGCTTTGTTCACCATGCCAAAAAAAGACAGCTTTCTCTTGATTTGGCTAAGACTGATCTTAACGACGTTACTAGGAGGAACGGTTTCGACCTTCTTATATAGTATGAGCGGTTCCTTATTGAGCTACTTTGGGATGTCTTTGGTGAAACAGTTGGGGCCTAAGCGTGTCAGTATCATCGGCATTAGTGCGGCCGGCGGGTTCTTACACAACGTCGGACAGTTGATCACTGCCTCATGGATCGCTCAATCTTGGAGCGTGATGCTCTACTTGCCGGTCCTGTCTTTCTTTGGGATCTTGTCCGGGATCGCTATCGGAATCGCCGCCAACTACTTGCTGCGCCGTGTCGAAACACTGCGCCGTTTTCAAATTGATTATGAACGCCAGACCAAAGTCAAATGGCGCTCGGATTCAGAATAAAGGAGTTAATTATGAAACTTCATTCCATGTGGCAAGAGTATCCAGCACTGCAAGCTGACTTATCTGCCTCCTTGCAATTGATGGAAAAATCATTAAAACTAAAAAACAAAGAGGTCGAACAAGCGATCCTGTCCATGATCCATTCAGGTGGGAAACTGCTGCGTCCTGCTTATCAGCTGCTCTTTTCTGCTTATGGCAGCGACAAAGGTCGCGAAAAAGCTGTCGCATTGGCGGCCTCGATCGAAATGCTCCACACTGCCTCGTTGATCCACGACGATATCGTCGATCATGCGGACATCCGCCGCAAGCTGCCGACCATTCGTTCCGAATTTGGCAATGATGTCGCTGTCTATGCTGGTGATTACCTCTTCGTCTGTTGCTTTAAATTGATGGCGGATTATGCCAGCTCCATGAAAAGCTTGCAGATGAATTCCCGTAGTATGGAAAAAATCCTGGCCGGCGAATTAGGACAAATGAGCAAACGATACGATTTGTCCGTCACTGTCGAGGATTACTTAGAAAACATTCGCGGCAAAACCGCTGAATTGTTTGCTTTAAGCTGCTTCATCGGAGCTTACGAAAGCGGCACCTCCTTGCGCTTTGCCAATCAAGCCCGTGAGATCGGTGAAGCCATTGGCCTTGCCTTTCAAATCATGGATGACGTCTTGGATTACAGCCAAGATGCGGCTGCTTTAGGAAAACCAGTATTGGAAGATGTTCGGCAAGGCGTCTATTCCCTGCCGCTGTTAATGGCACTGAAAAGTGACCGCCAACAGCTGCTCCCATTGCTGGAAAAACAAGACGCCATGACGGACACCGACACCCACGAAGTCTATCGGATCGTCCAAGAAAGTGCTGGGATCGAGGAAGCCAAGAAACTCGCAGCCGACTATACGAAAAAAGCTTTGCAGGCGATCCAGAAATTACCTGAGACCAAAGATGAAACCAAAACGTATCTTTACCAGATCACTGCTCAGATCCTTGGGCGAAGCAATTGATCTAATGAACGAACACCAAAAAGCATGGTCGCTGCCAAAAGCGATCATGCTTTTTTAGTTGAGCAAGGGAATCCCTCATGAACTCATTTCTCTTTGGGCAAACACTAAATCTGCAGCAACATAGGAAGAGGTAAAGGTTTTGCGGTATTGGTTTGGTGTATAGCTGGTTTCACGTTTGAAGATCCGGACGTAATAACCCGCATCATCATACCCCACTTGTTCAGCGATAGCAGCAATGGAATCCTCCGTAGTAACCAGCAGCTTTTTGCTTTGTTCTATTCGATAAAACGTCAAATATTTAGTAAAAGTCATCCCAGTGGCTTCTTTAAAAATCCGGCTGATATAGTTGCGATGCATGTGGCTGAAAGCAGCAAGGACATCTAAGGTGATCGGCTCTTGATAGTTGAGATGGATGTATTCAATGATCTGATTAACTTGTTCAGCAATATTATCAGTGATCGCTGACGTGGAATAGTGCAATAGGGAAATTTGATTCAACGAGAGAATACTACGGTGGATACTGTGCTGAAGCTCTTGCTTGCTTAAAGGCCGCACTAAGTAATCAATGGCTCCGCAGCGCAGTGAGCGATGAAGATTGTCGAAGTTCTTCGTCTCGTCAATCAAAATCAGTTTGATGTTCGGCTGTTTTTTCATGACTTCGGCTGTCCAATAAAAAGGATCTTCGGCCTCATTAGAGATTGACAAGATGAGGATATCAACGTGTACTTTCCCAGCGATCGCTACCGTTTCAGCCATTGTCCAAGCATCTTGCAAGAGCGTGGCGTTAAAAAAATCTTTTCTGACCACTTGTTTTATCTGATTTCGTTCCTTTTCATCTGGGGTAGAAACTAAAATGTAGCACATGAAAGCAGCTCCTTTCCTTGTTCTCTTTTTCAAATTATACCATATTTAATCATTTATCATTAAGTTCATTGCTTTTTATGAACAATAACAACACATGTTAAAAATATAACAATCTTGGATAAAATTGTCCTGAAACAGCATAGAACCCTCCTAAAGAAAACGCTTACTTTCGCATATAATTAAAGTATAAAAAACAAGGAGGATGATTGATATGATGACAGAGACAAAGATGCACAGTCCCTTAACACTGGTTGATTCCTTAATGAAACAAGCGTCAGACGCCCAAGAACTTTATCGTACTGCCTCGCAAGAAACGGTTGATTACGTGGTGGGAAAAGCTGCAGAGAAACTGACCAGCCACTCGATGCACTTAGCAAAATTGGCACAGAAAGAAACCGGCTTTGGAAACGCAGAAGATAAAAACATCAAAAATTTATTTGCCAGTGAAATATTATATAACAGTATCAAAGATATGCCGACGGTTGGAATCGTAGAAGAAATTCCTGAGAAAAAGATGCTAAAAATCGTTGCGCCATTGGGGGTCTTAGTTGCTTTGATCCCCTCCACCAATCCTACATCCACCACGATTTTCAAAGTACTTTTGGCATTGAAAACGAAAAATGCAATCATCTTGTCCCCTCACCCCCGAGCGCTGCAGGCAATCAAGGAGACCGTGTCCCTCTTTAAAGAGGTGCTGCAAGCATGCGGATTGCCGATCGATTTGGTTCAATTACTAGAAGAACCGACAATTGAGGATACCCAAAAATTGATGGCACATCCCGATACCGATCTAATCTTGGCTACTGGTGGTAAAGCGATGGTTCGAATCGCATATTCTTCGGGCAATCCAGCAATCGGTGTCGGCCCTGGTAATACCCCTGCACTGCTAGAAAAATCTGCAGACATCGCGAAAGCCGTTGATCAGATCATCCGTAGCAAAACCTTCGATTATGGGACGATCTGCGCCTCTGAACAGGCATTAGTCGTTGAGCAATCGATCAAAGATACAGTGATCTCTGAATTGAAAGCAAATCACGGCTACTTTTTGAATCAAGAAGAGTCTGAAAGGCTGGCTGATTTTATCACCACGGCTGAGGGCGGTCTGAATCCCCGGATTATCGGTCAGCCAGCAGTTAAAATTGCCGAAATGAGCGGTCTATCGGTCCCAAGTGATACGAAAATCCTCGTTTCGGAACAGACGGTCATCGCTAAAGACAATCCCTATGCGCGGGAGAAACTTTCGCCGATCCTCGCGTTTTATACCGTGGCTGATGCCGAGGAAGGCATTCGTTTTTGCCAAGAGTTGCTAAAGATCCAAGGTGCTGGACACACCGCTGTCGTTCATACCAAAGACGATACCTTTGTTCGTGAATTTGGGCTGGCGATCCCTTCTGCCCGAATCTTAGTCAATACCCAAGCAACTTTAGGAGCCATTGGAGGCACCACGAACTTAAATCCTTCCTTGACTCTAGGTTGCGGGTCCCATGGAGGCGGCAGTACTTCAGAAAATATCCATGTCGCACAGCTTTTAAACACTCACTACATCGCTTACGATGTCGAAAAATAAAGAACCTAGGTGCTTCAAGATAAGCGGCTGAACAATACAGCCCCTTCCTTTCATAAAAACGAGCAGGGAAGAACGATCCATTCGTTTTTCCCTGCTCGTTTTTTCTTCTATTTACTAGTTAACGCATCGTCACAAATTCTTCTGACCCTGTCGGATGAATGGCAACGGTTTGATCAAAGTCTGCTTTTGTAGCACCCATTTTGATGGCTACAGCGAAGCCTTGCAGCATTTCATCGACACCGATCCCGATGCCGTGCAGACCGATGATTTTTTCTTCTTTTCCTAAGCACACCAATTTCATCTCACATTTTTGGCGATACTCATTTAAAGCAAAGTACATCGGTGTAAAGCGCGAGCGATACACCTTTATCTGCTCTTGGCCGTATTTTGCCAAGGCTGCTTCTTCGGATAAACCAATCGTGGCAATCGGTGGATGAGTAAAGATGACCGTCGGTACTAAGTGATAATCCAAGTACGCATCGCTTTGACCGTTGAACAAGCGTTCAGACAAGCGACGACCGGCGGCGATCGCAACCGGGGTTAAATCCAATTTTCCGATGACATCCCCCACCGCAAAAATCGAGTCAGCTGTGGTATTTTGATATTTGTCCACAATGATAAACCCTTTTTCATCCAATTGGACATCGGTGTTTTCCAGACCTAACTTATCCGTATTCGGCACGCGACCACCAGCAAAAAGGACGCAATCGCCGGTCAAGGTTTCGCCATTTTCAAAGTGAACGAGATACTCGTCACCTTCTTTAATGATACGAGAGGCCACGTAGCCTGCATAAGTTTCGATTCCTGATTCTTGGTACATCTCCACGAGATTATCCGCAAGCATCTTGTCAAAGGTTCGTAATGGCCGCTCTTTGCGGTACGCCCAAGCCACTTGGCTGCCCAGCTGTTGGCTGACACCGCTGATTTCGGCTGCGATGTAGCCTGCCCCTAAGACGACCATACGCTTTGGTGCTTCTCGCAACGCAAAAAAACCATTCGAGTCAATGGCGTACTCACCGCCGGGAATATTCATCGCGCTAGGTTTTCCACCGGTGGCAATCAAAATGTTTGCTGCATGGTAGTTTTCCCCATTGACGGTAACCGTGTGGTTATCCACAAACTGTGCATAACCGTGGATAACTTCTACATTGTTACTGTCTAAGCCTTTTTGATAGGCTGTGTGTAAAAAATCAATGTATTTTTCACGGTTATCCACAAGCTCAGTAAAATTAAATTTATCCACATGTGGATAAATGCCGTAGCTAGTTGCGTCCCGTTTGATCATTTCTAACATCTCACTAGCTTGCCACATGACTTTTTTCGGTACACAACCGACATTGACACAGGTGCCGCCTAATTCATTGCCTTCGATCAATAATACTTTGGCGCCGTGCATCCCTGCCCGATTGGCTGAGGCGATTCCGCCGCTGCCGCCACCAATTACTATGTAGTCGTAGGTTTCCATATTTGTTGTTTCCTCCTTAAGATTGTCTATGTTCTCATCGATCCTTTTTGGCTGGATTGATTCAACAAAAAAAGCCGAGAGAAACTCTCGACCTTATTTTTTCTTCCGAATCATGTCTCCGACTTCCACCGGTTCTTTGACCGGCATCGTCAACAGCATCATAGGATTTGGTGCACGATCGATGGATTCACCGTCTTCATTATACATGACTTCGACGGTTTGGTGAAAGTGATGGAATCCGGGACCGTAAAATTCGATTTCATCGCCAACGGAAAAGTGGTTCCGTTGCCGAATCGTAGCTGTTTTCGTTGCCGGATCATACGCCATGACTTCCCCAATAAATTTGTATTGCGGAATTTTCCGACGCGGACCAAACAACTGCTCATTTTCACTTGGGGTATCGTAGTAAAAGCCTGAGGCAAGCTCGCGCTGCGCAACTTTCCACAGTTCATCGATCCATTCTTGTTTGCAGACATAGTTCTCTGGATCGGCCATGTAACTGTCCACGGCTGCTTTATAAACGTTCGCCACAGTTGAAACATAGTGGATCGATTTCATGCGGCCTTCGATTTTGAAACTATCCACGCCGTTTTCAATCAGATCAGGGATATGTTCGATCATCGACATATCCACGGCACTCATGGAAAACTCTTCTTCCACTGTCCCGTTTTTA
Organism: Enterococcus sp. DIV0421; assembly: GCF_051713745.1. Lineage (NCBI taxonomy): Bacteria > Bacillati > Bacillota > Bacilli > Lactobacillales > Enterococcaceae > Enterococcus > Enterococcus sp. DIV0421. The sequence continues at coordinate 1,544,296 of NZ_JBIOQM010000001.1, read as the reverse complement.
GTCAAACTGTTTCGTTCCGTTGCAAAGGGCATGTCAAACAGATCATATTTCCAGCGGCAAGATTGCGAACAGCCGCCGCGATTGGCGTCTCGCATCGACATATGATTGGACAAAGTACAACGGCCAGAATAAGAAATACACATGGCGCCATGAATAAAGGCTTCGATCTCCACGCTAGTATTTTTGCGGATCTCAGCGACTTCCTCCATGGACACTTCTCGGGCGAGAACGACCCGTTCTAGGCCTTCTTCCCGCCAAAATTCCAATGTTTCATAGTTCGTGGCACTAGCTTGGGTGGACAAATGGATCGGTAGACCTGGCGCTTCTGTTGCGCAGATCTGGATCAAAGCGGGATCAGAAACGATCACTGCCGAAATACCGACATCTCGCAATTCCCGAAAGAATTCCCCTGCACCTTCTTGATTGCCCTCATGGGTCACCATGTTGGCTGCTACATAGACTTTTGCGTTGTGGGCTTTGGCAAAAGCCACCCCTTCCGCCATTTCTTCATAGGTAAAGTTTCCCGCGCGACTCCGTAGACCATAGGCATTGCCGCCGATATAGACAGCGTCAGCGCCATAGTGGATCGCTGTTTTTAATTTTTCTAACGTACCAGCTGGTGCTAACACTTCTGGTCGTTTCAATGCTTGTTTAACGGTCATTTGTTCTTGCTCCTTACTTGATATCGTCAGGATCGATGGCATAAAATCCAGTGTCCAACCCACGTTCTGCTGGATGAAGTTGGGCAACTTGTTCACTTAGCACAGTTGCTTGCTCTGCTTGCCACTTCCCACTTTCTACAAGGGCCTTGGCTTGGGCAAACAGCTTAGCAATTGCCACAAAGGCAGCCCCTCGTGTATAGATTCCGTCCAGCTTCCAGGTTTGAAAGCCTGTTGCGGCTAATTCCCCCAGCTGCAGCATCAGATTGATGTCGTTATTGGCAAAAATGTGCGTGCCGTGGCTATCTTCATAAATGGAATAGTGAGTTTCTTCTTTTTTCGGTTCAGATAAAAACAACCCACGGTCGTGGTTCTTTTCTTCCGATTGTTGGGTATAGTTATAATAATTTTGTAAAAGCGGACGCTTCGATTGGTGAATACAGGTCGCACCATAAACCAATACTTCCACAGGAATATTTAGTTGCGGTGCCATGATTTTCATTTCCTCGAAAGGAACTTCTCGCGCTAAAACGGCTGCCTTTGCTCCTTTTTGTCCCCAAAAATTGATTTGACGAGCGCTCGTTACTAAGGTTTCCCCTGCATAGATAAATGGCAAGGCACATTCTGGATTTTGCTTCATGCGGTAAATGATCCCAGGATCTCCGAGAGCGATTTGATCGGCTTGATTGGTCTTCAGAAATGCTAGGTATTCTGGAATCCGCTTCATTTTTTCTGGATGCATGATGCCATTGACTGCGATCGTCACTTTCTTTCCAGCTTCGTGGGCCATGTCGATCAGTCTGATTTGCTCTTCACGAGAAAAAGAGGCCGGTAGGCGCAGCCCGAATGTCTCTTCTCCAAAAAACAATGTATCAACATAAGGGATGAGCTGCTGTGCTTGCTCGATCGATTCCACCGTGGCGATAATCTCAACCATAATACTCCTCCTTTTTTCAACTCATTCATAGTATCACACAGCAGAATTCTTTCCAAGAGGTCTCGTTACTCTTTTTTTCACGAATATCGCTTTTTCCGTTAATCAACCGTTGTCATAAAGCTATTTAGAAGGATATTTTTTTGTGAATCATCAATCATAATTAATAGAGATCACTTGATCACTACTAGACATAGCAAGACAAAAAAGCGACGTTTCTATGGGTGCCGATTACTCGACCATAGAAACGCCGCTGCCGTTATTGGCTCGACTTAAACTTGTTGCAAGACCCGTGCTTGTCCCTCTTTGACATTGAGAGTGATCGATCCTTTGGAAGCACCAATCGTCACTTTGTCACCTAAATGAATTTGTCCTGATAGGAGTGCTTCACTTAAACGGTCTTCGACTTCTTTTTGCAATGCTCGACGAATCGGCCGTGCCCCATATTCTGGATCAAAACCAGCTTTACCGATCACATCGATGGCAGATGGCGTGATCTTCAATTGGATGTCTTGGTTGCTTAACCGTTTGATGATCGCTTTGCTCATAATCTTCACGATTTCGTGAATCTCCCCTTCACCTAAGGATTGGAAGACCACTGTTTCATCCACACGGTTCAAGAACTCTGGACGGAAGGCTTTTTTCAGCTCTTCTAAGATCCGTTTTTGCATCGCTTGGTGATCTTTCGTTAAATCAGTGACATTGAATCCAACGCTTTTTTCTTCGCGGATTTGTTGGGCACCGATATTAGAGGTCATGATCAAAATCGTGTTGCGGAAATCGACCTTCCGACCTTTGGCATCCGTCAAATGTCCATCATCTAGCACTTGCAAGAGGATATTGAAGACATCGGGATGGGCTTTTTCCACCTCGTCCAATAAGATGACGGAGTAAGGTTTTGAACGGATTTTTTCCGTCAATTGCCCACCTTCATCATAGCCGACATAGCCTGGCGGTGAACCGATCAAACGGCTCGTGCTGTATTTTTCCATAAATTCGGACATATCGACACGAACCAAGGCATCTTCACTACCAAACATCGCTTCCGCTAAGGCTTTAGCAAGCTCGGTTTTCCCGACACCAGTCGGGCCTAAGAACATGAAGGAACCAATTGGACGGTTGGGGTCTTTCAACCCACTGCGGGCGCGACGGATTGAACGAGCGACTGCTTTGACCGCTTCTTCTTGACCAACTACCCGTTGATGCAAGATCTTTTCAAGATCCAACAAGCGTTCGCTTTCTTTTTTCTCCATCTGTTGCAAAGGTACACCAGTCCATTGGGAAACGACCGTAGCAACATCTTCTGCAGTAACACTATCGGCATAGCCTGACGCTTCTTTGACTTCCATAAACGCCACTTCCGTCAGTTGTTGGGTCAATTTCTTTTCCTTGATCCGCAGACGAGCTGCTGCTTCAAAATCTTGCTGGCGAATGGCTGCTTCTTTTTCTTCGATCAAGTTAGCGATCTCGTTTTGTAGATCTGCCAATTCCGAACTTTCATCGGTTTTGTCTAGACGCACTTTGGCTGCTGATTCATCCATCAAATCGATGGCTTTATCTGGTAATTGGCGCGAATTGATGTAACGTACGGACAATTGCACAGCAGCGTGTAACGCATCATCAGAAATTTCCACCCCATGATGTTCTTCATAACGAGGACGCAAGCCCCGTAAAATTTCTTCCGCTTCTTCTGGTGTTGGTTCGTCGACTTGCACTCGGGCAAAACGGCGTTCTAACGCAGAATCTTTTTCAATGTATTTTTGGTACTCATCTAATGTCGTGGCACCGATAGTTTGCAATTCTCCACGGGCTAAGGCTGGTTTCAGGATATTCGAGGCATCAATCGCCCCTTCGGCTCCGCCGGCCCCAATCAGTGTATGCAATTCATCAATGAATAAGATGATTTGACCATCTTGATAGATCTCATCGATAATTTTTTTCATTCGGTCCTCAAATTCTCCACGGTATTTCGTTCCAGCAACTAAAGCCCCCATGTCCAGCATCATCAAACGTTTGTTTTGCATGTCTTCTGGGACTTCCCCATTGATGATTTTTTGGGCTAAGCCTTCGGCGATCGCGGTTTTCCCAACACCAGGTTCCCCAACGAGAACAGGGTTGTTTTTGGTCCGACGGCTAAGGATCTGGATCAGCCGTTTGACTTCTTTGGCACGACCGACAACAGGATCTAGTCGTTTTTCACGGGCTAATTTGGTCAAATCACGGGCTAAGGAATCCAAGGTCGGTGTTCCTTGCTGCGCTTTGGCTTGGGCTGGACGACGACGACCAGCACTTCCGTTGGTTTTGCTTTCATTGAAGCCCATTTTTTTCTTCAAAAGCTGACGCATTTTCGCGAGACTCAAGCCGAGATTCAGCATGATTCGTGAAGCCAAAATGTCTTCGTCTCTTAATAAGCCTAATAATAGATGTTCGGTACCGATTTGTGGAGCCCCTAAACGCTTGGCTTCATCCCCTGCATAAGCAAATGTATGTTTTGCTCGTGGTGAATACGCGAGATAGGCGTTTTCTGGGTATTGACGAACGGTGCCGTACCCTGTTAAATGTTCGATTTCTTCACGAATATCGTTTTCTGTGATATTCATTTCCCGTAACGTTTTGCCAGCGATCCCGTTTTGTTCAATGACCAGTGCCAATAGAATATGTTCAGAACCTACCGCTTGGTGCTTAAAGTATTTTGCTTCTTCTTGGGCGATAGCCAAAACGGCTTTCGCGCGTTGGGTGAATAATTCATCCATCTCTTTCACTTCCTGTCTTCGTAACTTAATCGTTCTAGAATTGCATGGAGCAAATCTGCTCGTGTTCTATTTTCATAAGGAGAACGTCCTAGAACTGCTTTCGCGATGACGGTCAACAATAAATTGCCTTCTCGCTTGGACAGGATTCCTTCCTCATAAAGTTTCTGGATTATTGCATACGCATCTTTTTCCGAGATGGTTTCATCGAATAGTTGATTCATTTCTTTTAAATAGTGGTGGCTGTCAGTAATTTTGACTTTCTCGATCCGAATATAGCCGCCCCCGCCGCGTTTACTTTCAACCGCATAGCCTCTTTGAACGGTAAAGCGGGTATTGATCACGTAATTTATTTGTGAGGGCACGCAGTTGAACAAATTTGCCATTTCTGCGCGACGAATCTCAATGGTTTCACTGTCTTCAAGAATTTTCTTCAAATATGCTTCAATCAAATCGGAAGTGTTGTGATGACTCAATTCATTCCCTCCCTTGACTAATTCTGACCTTCATTATACCCAATTTTTGAATCCTTGGAAAGATGTACGCTTGCACAAAAGGAAGGTCTAAAGGAAATTTTAAAGACACTTATCCCTCGCTTCAGCTTTTTTAGCTACAAAAAGAAACAAGCAGCTCGTCGGGGAACAAAAAGAAAATTCTTTGGTCCCCGACGAGCTGCTTGTTCTTCTAACATAAACGTTCGTCTTATTGCGTACTTTCTGAACTACTTTCACTCGTTGACGAGCTGCTGCTTGAGGAGGATGAGCTGCTTGACGAAGAAGAATCCTGTGGTCGAGGACCTCTGGAAACCGTCACGGTAACAGAACTTCCTACTGCTACAGAAGTACCTGCTCCGGGCGTAACGCGCACTACTTCTCCAGCAGGCACAGAGTCGTTATAATCAGATTCTTGTTCTATCGTATACTGCAGTCCTGCTTCATTCAAATCTGCTTCTGCATCGGCTTGGCTTTTGCCAACGATTCTTGGTACATTGACCATTTCTTGCCCGCTGCTGACAGTTAATGTAATGATGGTTCTGGAAGTCACAACGGACTCGCCACTCGCTGGTGCTTGACCAATGATCGTACCTTCCGGTTGGCTACTGGATTCGTAAGTGACATTGATTTGTGAGAGGCTTACCCCACGAGAAGTCAATGCTGCTCGTGCATCTGCCTCTGTCATGCCATAATAGTTGTCCATTGCGAAGCTATCTGGTCCGGAGCTGACCTTAAAGGTGATTTCATCTTCTGCTGGGGAAACTTCCCGCCCTGCTGCTGGTGATTGACTGATAATATCCCCTTCATCGACATCATCTGACGACTCTAGCTCTTCTTTGATCCTGTCTTCATCAAAGCCCAAATCGATCAACTCTTTTTTGACATCATCAAAGGAGCGACCTTCATAATCATCAAGAGTGATTTTCTTGGCTCCGCTGCTGATATAAAGAGTCACGACGGAATTCTTTTTGACTTCATTGCCTTCTGGCGGATCGGTCTTGACGACATTGCCTGCTTCGACTTCATCGTCTTCGATTTCTTCTACCTCGTCTGCCACTTGCAAACCAGCAGCTTCCAGCTCGGCACGGGCAGCTGCTTCTGTTTGACCACTGACTTCAGGAATTGCCACATCTCCCCGACCACCGCCGAATAGGAAGTAACTGCCTATGCCTAGCAGTGCGATCACCATAATGATGGGCAGCAGCAGCCACCGTTTGCGTTTTTTCTTTTTCGGCTGCGCTGGTTCTTCAGCTTGATCCGCAACCTTATCTTCTACGGGTTCTTCTACTGGCGGCGTTTCGACTTGGGCTGCTTCCACAGGAGTCAGCACTCTCGTTTCATCCATCAGAGCATGAGGTTCCCATCTCGGTTCATTGAGTCGGTCAGGAGACAACACGGTATCAAGGTCCGCTCGCATTTCATCGGCGGTTTTGTACCGATCCGCCGGTTCTTTGGCGGTCGCCTTCAATACGACGTTTTCCAGCGATTGCGGAACATTTTTGTCATAGATCCGAATCGAAGGGATCTCATCTTGGAAATGTTTCAAGGCGATCGTTACGGCTGATTCGCCATCAAAGGGTACTTTGCCCGTTAAAATTTCATAGAGAATGATTCCAATCGCATAAATATCTGATTGATTGGTGGCCATACTGCCTCGTGCTTGTTCTGGTGAAAGATAATGCACCGAGCCTAGCATCGAGTTGGTTTGGGTGATCGATGTTTCTGATAGGGCGATCGCGATCCCAAAATCGGTGATTTTCACCACGCCGTCTTCATTGATCAGCACATTCTGGGGCTTTAGGTCCCGGTGAATGATGCGGTGCTGATGGGCCAATGCCACCGCTGATAAAATTTGTTGGATGATATCAACGATCTGCAAATAAGGTACGGGATAGTGCGTTTGGATATAGCGCTTGAGATCCATCCCTTTGACATATTCCATCACCAAAAACTGCATGCCGTCTTCTTCGCCGACATCATAAACGGTTACGATGTTTGGATGAACCAGCTCAGTCGCCGCCAAGGCTTCTCGTTGAAAGCGCCGAATCGCACTTTGGTCGTTTTGGAAGTCAAAACGAAGCACTTTGATTGCCACTTCACGGTCTAAGATCAAGTCATGCGCCAAAAACACATTTGCCATTCCGCCGCTGCCGATATTGCCGATGATTTTGTATCGGCCGTTTATCTTCTTCCCAATTTCGATCATGGGCGCTCTCCTCCAACTTTAATCAATAATACCGTGATATTGTCGACACCACCGCGTTCGTTGGCTTGATCGATCAATGATTGCACTGCTTCTTCCAGCACAGGGGTTTCTTGGATCGTTGCTGTGATCTCTTCATCTGAGACCATGTTGGTCAATCCATCTGAACACAGCAGCAAATAATCCCCGTCTGCAATAAAGTGGATCGCCACATCGACTTCGACTTCGCTTGGCATACCGATCGAGCGGGTCAAAACGTTTTTGCGAGGATGATTCAAGGCCATTTCTGCCGTGATTTGTCCCGACTTCACCAATTCATTGACCAGTGAATGGTCCTCTGTGATTTGAGTCAGCACTTGATTGCGTAAAAGATAGGCACGGCTGTCCCCGACATTGGCGATCGTAAACTGGTCGCCTAATAAGGCCACAGCAATGATCGTGGTACCCATGCCGCTAAGTTCTTCTTGTTCTTGTCCTTTTTGGAAAATCACTTGGCTTTCCGCTTGGATTTTTTGGATCAGCCATTGGGCAGTTTTTTCACTGTCTGTCAGCTCTGTCTGTTCCCAAGCGGTGCCGATCTCACTGACTGCTTGACGGCTAGCGACATCTCCGGCCCGGTGGCCCCCCATGCCATCGGCAAGCAAGGCCAATGTCACATTGGCTTTATTTACATAGGTTGCTGCAAAATCTTGGTTTGTGTTGCGACGTTTGCCGACATCTGTTTGAAAACGAATCTCCAATTTCTTTCACCTCGTTACTTTTTGCGTAGACAACTGATAAAAAAGCCATCTGTCATAAAATCTTGCGGATAGATCGTCAACATATCCTCTTGAACCGCTTCGGCTGCCAGCGGTCCTACCGCAAGAGGCATTTGCTCAAATTCAGGATGGTCAGCGAGAAACGCTGCCACGACTTGTTGATTTTCTTCCGCTAGAATCGTGCATGTGCTGTAGACCATTATACCCGATTTTTTCAAGGTTGGGGCGGCACTTTCCAAAATCTCTCGCTGAATCTGCGGCAAGCGTTGGAAATCGGCTTCCGTCTTGCTGTATTTGATGTCCGGTTTACGGCGCATCAACCCTAATCCAGAACAAGGGGCATCCACTAAGATGCGATCAAATTGTTCGGGTGCAAAGGTTTGAGCCGTCTCCCGCGCATCCATCACGCGGGTCTCCACAACTGCTTCGACGCCTAAACGTTGGGCATTTTGCTGAATCAGCTTAACCTTATGGGCATGGATATCCAATGCTGTCACTTTGCCGCCCTCTGCGGCAGACAAGAAGGCAGCGATATGGGTCGTTTTGCCTCCTGGTGCTGCGCAGGCATCCAGTACTTGATGGTCTCGGGCTACTTGTAAAACGGGGGCAACCAGCATCGAACTTTCATCTTGGATCGTCAGTAAACCTTCTTTGTAGAGGGACGAGCCCGCCATAAAGCCTTTGTCAGCCACAACCCCATAGGGGGAAAGCTCACTTGGTCGTGCGTCGATGCCTTCTTCTTGCAGCCGTTCGATCGCTGCTGCTTGCGAGATGCGCTGCAGATCGATACGACCACTGGCATGATTGGGTTCAAATAGGGCATAGCCCAGCTCACTGGTTTCTTCGATCCCAATTTGTTTGACTAGTTTCTTCGTTAGCCACAGGGGCAAACTGATTTCCGTTGCTAAACGTTCCATTGGGTCTTTGATCAATGCCAAGTCTGGCACTCCTTGTCGTTGGATCGTGCGCAGGACGCCATTGACGAATTTTCCAGTTCCCGGATTGCCTTTGGCTTTCGCAATATCCACGGCTTCATGAATGATGGCATGGGCGGGTACTTTATCGAGATACAGCATCTGATACAAGGAAAGCCGCAGCAGCGTTTTGACCCACGGGTCGACTTTGCGGGCATTTTTAATAAACCGATCCAAATAATAATCCAATAAAAGCTGACGACTGATGGTGCCGTACACCAATTCAGTCAGCAAGCGACCGTCTTTGTCATTTAAACGCCCTTGATTCATCAATTCCCGCAGCAGTAGATTGGAATAAGCGCCGCCTTTTTCGATTCGCAACAACGCTTCTAGTGCCACAAAACGCACTGTATATTGTATGTCTCCAAGATTACGCTTCATAGGTACCTACCTGATCCCCTTTTTGAATCTGTTGTCCACTGCCGTTTAAGAATGCGGCAATGTCTTGTCGGCCTTTTCCAGCTGGCTGCAATTCATCGATAGCCAATACCGTGCCTTCCCCACAAGCGATCAGCAACGTTTTTTTCGTCCGTTCAATGATCGTTCCTGGTTCGGCTGTCGTCGTTTGCTCCAGCGGTGTTACTTGCCAAAGTTTCCAGCGGTTGCCATTTTGTGTCGTAAAGGCGATCGGCCATGGTCGCATGCCTCGGACTTGGGCATCGATTTGCACCGCCGTTTTCTGCCAGTCGATGGCTTCTTGTTCACGGCTGATATTTGGTGAAAAGGTGACTTTTGCTTCTTCTTGCGGGACAGGCTGCAGCTCTCCCGACAAGATTTTCGGCACAGTTTCCAGCAGCAAGTCTTTGCCTAATAGGCTCAACTTATCAAACATCGTCCCCACATCATCTTGGGCCGTGATCGGCAAACGAGCTTGAGCAAAAATACCGCCAGCATCCATTTTTTTGATCATTTCCATGATGGTTACACCCGTTTCTTGCTCACCTTCCATGATGGCATAATGCACAGGTGCTCCGCCACGGTATTTCGGCAGTAGGGACGCATGAACGTTGATAGCGCCATGCTTTGGTACTTCTAGTAAAGCACTAGGTAAAAATTGGCCGAAAGCTGCCGTGATCAGCAGATCAGGTGCTAAAGCTTGAATCTGCTCCATTTCTGGTGACCCACTGATTTTTTCTGGTTGTAAAACCAACAAGCCATGCTTCATCGCCGCTTCTTTAACGGGGGTCGGAGTGATGGTTTTTTTGCGACCGACGGGACGATCCGGCTGTGTCACGACTGCTGCCACTTCATAGCCGGCTTCAAGCAAGCCTTCTAAAATTGGGACGGAAAACGCCGGGGTACCCATAAAGACGATTTTAGTCATTTTCATGTTCCTCCATATACTTTTCTAAGTCTTCTTCAGGAATGCGTTCGACGAGCTTGTCGACAAACAGCACGCCATTTAAATGATCGATCTCATGCTGCATCGCACGCGCCAAGTAGCCGAATGCTTCCACTTCCATTTCCTCTCCTTCTCGGTCGAAATAGCGGACAGTGATCTCGTCTGCTCGTTTGACGGTCCCAAAGGTGTGGGGAATACTCAAGCAGCCTTCCACATCAAGGGATTCACCAGAAGAAGCGATGATCTCAGGGTTGATCATTTCAAAGCGGTCGTCTTCTTCGACTTCCACGATCGCCACTTGCAGGTTTTTGCCGACTTGCGGTGCGGCAATACCGATCCCGTCGTGGGCGACCATCGTTTCATAAAGGTCGTCTAGTAGCTGAACGAGCTCATCGGTAATAACTTTGACGGGTTTTGCTTGCCGACGAAGACGTTCATCGGGGGTGATAATAATAGGATAACGCATATTTTCTCCTCTAAATAAAATTCAACGGCTCTTGGTCAATCGACACGTACAATCCTTTGCGCTGATCGATTTGACTTTGATCCAACAGACGGGTCAACAAAGCAGGTAGCTGCGGTTCATTTTTGTATTTAATGATCAATTGGTAGTAATAACGGTTTTTCACCCGTAAAATCGCACTGGGTGCCGGCCCCAACAAAATACTCTGCGGTGACAGCTCCTGCTGCAGATCCCGCGCGATCGCAAACATCTTCTGAGCTGCGACTTGCTCTTCGGGATGGCTGCAGGTGATTTTGACGGTGAAATAATACGGTGGATAGCCGCTTTGGTGCCGCATCCACATCTCTTTTTGATAGAAATCTTCGTAATCTTGCGACTGCGCCAATTGGATGGCGTAGTGCTCAGGGTTGAATGTTTGGATCACCACTTCGCCGGTTTTTTCCGCCCGACCTGCTCGACCACTGACCTGAGTCAACAGCTGGAACGTCCGTTCACTTGAACGAAAATCTGGCAAATTCAAGGCGGTATCGGCATTCAAGACCCCTACCAGTGTGATATCAGGGAAATCCAAGCCTTTGGCGATCATTTGAGTCCCTAACAAAATATCCGCTTTTTTCTCCCCAAACAAGGTCAAGATTTTTTCATGGGCGCCTTTTTTGCGGGTGGTATCGACATCCATCCGTAAGACCCGCGCTTCGGGAAACAGTTCCTTCAACTCTTCTTCCACTTTTTGCGTACCCGTTCCGTAATAACGAATCTTGTCTGCATTGCAGTTGGGGCAACGATGGGGGATGTGTTCTTCATGTCCGCAATAATGACAACGCATCGTTTTGGTATCCATATGCAGCGTCAAGGAGATGTCGCAATTTGGGCAAGGCAAAACATACCCGCAATCGCGGCACATCACGAAGGAAGAGTAGCCGCGCCGATTCAGCAGCAAGACGATCTGTTCTTTGCGGGCCAAGCGGTCTGTAATTTTTTCCTGTAACGGACGAGAAAAGGTTTGATACTTTTTATTGGCAAATTCGGTACGCATATCCACGACTTCGATCTGCGGTAATTGCGCACTGGTTTTTGCCCGCTGATTCAATTTCAATAAGCGGTAGACTTCTTTTTGCGCCCGGGCACGAGATTCCAATGACGGCGTCGCACTGCCTAACACCACTGGACAGTGATGGTACTGGCTGCGCCAAATCGCTAAATCTCTCGCATGGTAACGAGGGGCTTCATCTTGCTTGTAGGAGGCTTCGTGCTCCTCATCGACGATGATGACCCCGATGTTTTTCAACGGAGCAAAAATCGCCGAGCGGGCGCCAACCACCACCTGCGCCTCCCCGCGTTCGATCTTACGCCATTCATCGTATTTTTCACCTTGGGACAAGCCGCTGTGTAAAACAGCCACTGCGTCGCCGAGACGGCTTTTAAAGCGTTCGACCATTTGCGGGGTCAATGCGATCTCTGGCACGAGCATGATCGCGGTTTTGCCTTGTTTCAGCAATTGGGCGATCGCTTGCAGATAGACTTCTGTTTTTCCACTGCCGGTGATCCCTTCCAGTAAAAAAGTCTGTGCCTCTTGGTTATCCGCACAAGCAGTGATTTGCGCTACTGCAGCTGCCTGTTCTTCATTTAATTCAAGCGGGACCGTTTTTTGAAATTGACGGTCTTTATAAGGATCACGGTAGGCTTCAACTTCCGTAAAGGTCAGCCAACCAGCTTCTTGCGCTTGGTTCAAAGCCGCGGTGGAAATCCCTTGTTCGGTAAAAAAGGAAACCGGCAAGCGGGCTTCCTCTGTCAAAATCTGTAAGATTTCCAGCTTGCGTTTGGACCCTTTGCGCAGCTGTTGCTGGACGGCGGGGATTTCTGCTGGATCGATCTTGCGTTCAATGTAACGGGTCATTTTCGCTTTGTTTTTATTTTTCACGAGATACTGCAATTCAACTACTGCGGCTTCCCGCAAAGGCTTCAACTGCGGCAACAGCCCTGCACTTTCGGCGTCTTGCCAGCTGAGGATGCCGTTTTCGGGAAAATATTCTTTGATGGGATGATTTCCTTCCAGCAAAACGATCTGCTTTTGGTACTCGGCTTTCATCACACTAGGCAGCATCGTCTGCAAGCAAGTGATCTTAAAGGCAAAGGTCGTTTCCTTCATGTAGTCGGCTAATTGGAGAAGTTCTTCATTGACGACAGGCGACAAATCCAACAAACGAACGATTGGTTTTAAGGTCTGCTGCGTTTCGGCAACTTCTGAAAGGCCGACGACGAACCCTTGGATATGGCGGTCGCCCTTGCCAAATGGCACTTCGACCCGCATCCCTGTCTCAATGGCGGCTTGTAATTCTGATGGGATCAGATAGGTAAAAGGCTGATCGGTCTGCATCGTGGGAACATCCACGATCACTTCTGCTATGTACGCCATTTCTTCTCCTCCTTTTAGGTTCTATTTTACTAAATGGGTGGGGGTTTGTCTGTACCCCTTACAAAAATTTAACCATCATCATTCAAAAGAAAAAGCCAGAACACAGGCGTGCTCTAGCTTGCTTTTGTCTATAGCTTTTGTTCGTCGCGGATACGCGCTTCTAATTCTTTTTGTTCTTGGTCTTTTTGCGCTTTGCGCTCTTCTTGTTCCATTTTCAAGCGGGCACGCTTGATTTCTGGATGCGGATCATTAACGACTAATTCCGCTTCGATTTCTTCAAGTGCTTGACCCACGCTTTTCACTGAATCAAAGTTTTCTAGTGTTGCTTGCGCACCGGCATCAAGTTCATGCGCCCGTTTGCTTGCTAAGATCACTAATGAATATTTTGAATTGACACGATCCAACAAAGAATCGATTGAAGGTTTTAACATCATATTTCTTACAGCTCCTCTAACATTTTGATATAGGTTCCGATCACTCGGTCAACGCGAAAATGTTCACTTGAAATAATTTCGCGAATTCGTTGGACTGCCTTAGGTACTTCATCATTGACAACGGCATAATCATATAAAGCCATCATTTCGATTTCTTCACGGGCGACACGCATCCGTTCATCGATCACTTCGGCAGAGTCGGTTCCTCTTCCTGTAATACGAGAGCGTAATTCTGCCAGATCAGGTGGCGTCAGAAAAATAAACACACCATCGGGAACTTTGTCTTTTACTTGTTTTGCCCCTTGCACTTCGATCTCTAAAAACACATCTTTTCCTTGATCCAGTGTCTGTTGGACATAAGATAATGGGGTTCCATAATAATTGCCGACATATTCGGCGTATTCCAGCATTTCACCGGCTTCGATCAAGGCTTCAAATTCTTCACGCGTGCGGAAATAGTAATCGACCCCTTCCACTTCCCCCTCGCGTTTTTGACGAGTGGTCATTGAAACGGAATATTGAAAATCGTTGTCGTCACTCTCAAAAATTGCTTTGCGCACGGTCCCTTTCCCTACTCCGGAAGGTCCTGATAAAACTATAAGTAATCCTCGCTCTGACATAATGACGTCCTTTCACTGACATTTGCTTAACGTCTATTTTGCACTTTTTTTCAGCAACTTTCAAGAACTACTTTATTATAATGGGAATTTCATGAAATTGCTAGTCTACACTTTGGCCGCTTTCTTAAAAGCCCATGTTGCTTAAGGTATTGATGACCCCTGCCAATTCGTCTTTAGCGGTGATCGCTTTTTCAGTAGGATCCGTCACTTCTTGGCAATCGATACGTACGATGTACCGACGATTTAAAGAAACAGCTACGCCATCAACTAATAGATGGAGAAAATCTGGCTCGATGGCTACGCAAGCATCTTCCCACGCAGAGAAATTCTCTTTGTCAGAAGGAATACTGCGCTTGATGACATTTTTTCCGCTTAGTTCGTGAAAGGTGATATCGTAATATTTCATTGGTTCATTCCTCCTACTCGATGTTTTGAACTTGTTCTCTGATTTTTTCAATGATCGTCTTCATTTGGACGACACTGTTTTTGATTTGGATCGGACTTGATTTTGAGCCAATCGTATTGACTTCTCGGTTCATCTCTTGAATCAAGAAATCCAGCTCTCGACCTATCGGTGTCTCAGCTGCCAGCAGCTCCGTCATCGTCGTTAAATGGATACTTAAACGATCCAGTTCTTCGTGGATATCGCCGCGTTCTAATAAAATCGCTAACTCTGTCAGTAAACGATCGCGATCGACTTCTTCCCCTAAATAAGCAGTCAGTTTCTTTTCAAAGCGTTCTTGGTAGTCCGCCTCATAGAGGGCCACGAATTGTTTGAGTTCTGTCAGCTTTTCCTGCAGCTGTCGCTGGTTTTCTTGCAAGATCTGCAAAATACCTTGCCCTTCCACCCAGCGGCTTTGATCGATCGCTGCCAGCGCTTGATCTAATGCTTCCATCACGCCATCGGCCAAGGTGCTTTCTTCTGGCTCTTGATCAGAGATCGTTAGAAAGGCCTCATGGAGCAGGAATTGTTCTAGCAATGCTGCTTTTGGCAGCTCTGCTAGGTCAAAACGGTCTTTGGCTTCGGTATCGATCTCCTGCATGAAACGTTCCAGCAAGTCCCATTGGATCTCGATCTGTTTCGTATTTGTGGTTTTTTCTTTTAACGTCACATACAATTCGATTCGTCCTCGCTGGAGGGTCTGCTTGATCGACTGCCGTAAAGCACCTTCTAGAGGATTCAATTGTTTGGGCATTCGCAGCTGCAGGTCCAAAAAGCGCTGATTGACACTTTTGATCTCAATTTCGATCTGCACATCTGGCGTTTCTGCACTGCCTTTGCCAAAACCAGTCATACTTTTCATTTGATCACTCCTCACCGTTTTGCTTTCTTACATGGAAAGCAGGGCTTTTTTAAGTTCTGCAAATTCTTCATTGGATAAGGTCACGCCTTTGCCCATCTTTTCGTGCTCTGGGCCCCAATCTCTCAGATCAAATTTTGGCGGACGCCCATTCCAGCTCACCAAATTCAATTCTTTGCGCCAGCCTCTTTGATTTTCCGAAAGCACGGCGATCTCTTCAACGATTTCATACGAAAATTTATCCATTTTCTGCTCCTTTCAAAAGATAGTGACTATACGCTGCCATTAAAGCGGTCAGCGGGTAACGCCGACGAATCTGCTGAAGGGCGGGCAGATTCAATTGCTGCGTCCGATAAAAAAAGAAAAAGCGGTTTTGCTCGGACAAGACAAAAAAACGGTCGCGATAATAGCTCAGCCACTCGGTGATCGACCAGGCATCGGCTTCTTCCACTGCCTTTAGCGCAATTTTTTCAGCTAAAGCCGTTAGAATCGTTTCCTCCTCATAAATCACCGTAGGCGCTAGATACAATACTTTCGCGGTACACTCTATCAGTATACGCCCCCACTGCTCAAATGGCACATCCTGTTGATAGAATTTACGCATTTTTTTCCAAAATTCTTTTTTCTTTAGTTCCTGATAAAGCAGCGGGTCTGTCTGGCGCAGCTCTTTCAAAAAGCCCCGCCATAACGGCTGAAAATCAACCGTCCTTTCAAAGGTATACCAATGGCCTTGGTATTTGCCGAACACTTTCAAGGTTTCCAAATAGCCTAAGGTCATATTATCCAGCGAACGCTGGGCATCAAAAACCAAAAAGCTGCCTAAGGACCAAGGAGACCCCAACGAAAGCTGCGCAGTTTCTTCCGTCACAACCGTCCTTTTATTGATGCCAGGTCCTTGGACATCCACGGTGATACATTCCGTTGCCCCTTGCTGGACAGCGACATCGATGGGCAGGTTGTTGCGGTAGCCGCCATCGATGTAATAAGCGTCGTTAATTTTTTGCGCCTGCATCGCTGGATAAAATGAAGCGGATGCCAACAACCAATGCAGATTTTCCTCTACTGCGGATGGATCAAAGGCATAAACCGTCTCCTTGAAATCGGGCAGACGAGTCGTACAGATCAGCAAGCGACAAGCAGTTTGGCTGAATTTTTCTTGATCAAAGGTCTTTTGCAAAAGCTTTGCCAACGGTTCGGTACTGGCACCGTTGCTTTTGACCGCTTCGCGGACCAGCGAATTGGCTTGATTCATCAAATCTCGCAGCGTTTGGGCACGTACCGAAGCAAGCGGATAGTGCAATACTTGCTCGTTAGAGATATTTGCCCATAAATCGACGGCCGCTTCCACATCGTTCATTAAAATCAAGGCGCCATTCAAGGCACCGACGGAAGTTCCCGTGATCCATTTAAAGGTGATGCCCCGTTCTTGCAGCGCTTGCCAAACACCGATTTGATACGCCCCGTGAGCACCGCCACCGCCTAAAACCAGCGCCGTCTGATAAGCTAGCGCTTTTTGATACCCTTGAGGGACCACCTGATACCCTTGCTGGATAAACCACTCAGCCAAGGGGGTTCGATGAGGAAGCTGCCACAAGACAGCTGCTACAAAACGACTGCGAGCAAAGCTTTCTGTCACGGCTAGCAGTTGTTTCCAAGTAAAATCGGCGGCTGCTTCCACCAGCAGATTGGTGATAGTCAGTGTCTTTTGGTCAAAATCAAACTGCCCAGCAAAGTAAAAACGTCCGTAACGGCTGTCGATCTGCCAGCCCTGCTGCGCTATATCGGCTAGAAAGGCTCGTCGCGCTTTTGAATGCGACTCAAAAAAGGAAAAGACGAGTCGGCTTTCTTGAAACCCTGCCCTTTGTGCAAGAAAATCGATCGAAGTCAGTTTTTTCACTTTCATCAAGACGCCTCCTCAAGCAAAAAAGAATAGACGAATGACACGCCAGCTGCCGTACCACTCGAGCTATTCTTTTGATTAAAATGTTCGTTGTGCCATGTTGAATGCCGCCAGCATCTCATCCGTTGCTTCGTCGACAGGCGTTACAGATTCCAGATCCCCTTGGATCACACGACGGGTGACACCGCCCATTTCGCCACAGGTGATCAGCGTGATCATTTTACGGCCTTCCACTTCGTCAAGCAAATAGACATCGGTCGGGTCGACCCGCACAGAAGAAGTCGCGGTATACGTGTAAATATTTTCCAGATCGGTCACATAGATAGCCGCTCCGATGGCGACATCATCCAATGGCGTAAACAAAAGCTCTGGCGATTGAGCGCGATGGCTGGCTAGTGCGTAATTGCGTTCCCCCATTTTTTGGGTGGGACTTAACGTACCAGCACCATACAGCAAGGCCTCGTTGGCCAAGCCTTTAAAAATCGGCAGATTGATCCCCACACTAGGAACCGCCACGCCGCCGATCACTGGCAAGGCTTTGTTGCTCAGCTGCGCCCGTAAGACTGCTTCTGAACTCGCCGGCTCCACGGCATCAAAATCAAAGGTCGCTTCCGCTTCCATATTTTTTTCCACATCACTGCGATCAATGGTGCCGACTGCGTAAGCTTCACCTGTTTGCTTAATAAAATAATTTTTGATTTGATTATTAAAAATCAATGCTAAACCAATCAATAACAGCAAAAGCAAAAAGAGATTGCTCAGCCAATTCGAAAGTCTGCGTTTCTTTTTTCTCATAGGTTTTCGTCTCCATTAGTTTCTTCTTTTATCATACCAAAATCCTCATAAAGACGCCAATTTTGGCCAGTTTTTTTACGAAAAGACAAGATTTGCCTTTTTTTGTCGAAAAAGGGAACTTAAAAATTGTTTTTTCTGTTATTTTGTAATATAACTTTAAACGAAAAGATACAAGCAATTTTCAGCGCTTTGTTGTAGAATGAACTTAGTATATAGGAGGGATCGATCGGCATGTCTAACACGATTTACGTACATATTGATACAACCAGCAATGCCGTCTTGACCCGCGGGCTTGCCCCCCAAGATTTTAACAAGAGCATCGTCCATCAGCCCAAGAATTTGCTCTTACTTGATCCTTCCAGTGATTTCGGCGAATTCGACGGTCATACAGGCTTAAAAGTGATACGCGGAATGGAAGACGTCCAACTGTTTTTTCAGCAGATCAACAAAGGTCGTGTTGCCGAAGAAATGAAGTGGATCGATTTTAATGATTACGAGATGGTCAAAGAATTGACGCCTTTAGAGATCTCCGAGTTGTTATATTTTGGCCACATGAAGACACACCTCCACTCCCCTTTCTTTTACAAACTGCAAAATAACTTTGTTTTCTTTGACTTAAAAGATGCACGTTCCCGCATTTATTATCGCTATTTAGATGAATATTATCGGATCTTGGCGGATCGGATCACCCGCATCGTCTTAGAAAAAATCAATGATCGCCTCTCCTTTTTTAAAAAAGCAACACCGGTGGAAAAGCTCGATTTTAATTTGCTGAAAGAATTGCGGGGAATCATGCAAGAAGGCATCGTCTTTTGTCTGACACAAGAACAATTGATCGACAGAACCTATACGATCCCGATCTATCTGTCAGAAGATGCTGGCTTAAAAAACACGCTGGTCAATCAAAAAGAGCTGGATCAAATCGCTGTTTTACGCTATTCAGCCAGCAAAAAAAGCTGGTCGTTGGAAATCGACCAAGAAGATCTAGCGTTTGGCTTTATCGACAAAAAAATGTCTTGATGCTTCTCTTTCTCAAAGAGCATCAAGACATTTTTTGATGGTTCCATTTCTAAAACTAAGCTTTCGGGACAAATAATTTCGGGGCTGCCTTGACTAAGAGACCTAGGACGACCCCTACATAAACGATATTGATAATGACCGATGTCCCATTGAAGATCAAGGAATACAGATACGGACTTTGTCCTGGCGGTGCATACATTCCCCAGACAAAGACCCCAGCCCAATAATGCCAAAACCAACGGCTGATCACCGCCACGATGCCCCCTAAGACGACATACCACGTAACGGTTTTGCTGTTTTGACGGATCGCTTGCTGGATTTTATTAGCAAACAAGCCGCCCATCCCGCCAAAAGCAAAGGCAAAGGGGTATTCAAAGATGATCTGTGGAACGGTGATAAAGTTACGCATGGCGCTACCAATCAAAATATTCAGCAAGCCCCACATAAATCCAGCCGTCATTCCCGGCAGCACTCCGCGACGATACGAATACAAGACCAAGGGCACGAGACCTAGAGACAAGTCGATACTGGAATTGGCTGTCTGGATCGGGATATACGACAAGACGACCCCAATTGCAGCGATCATCGTTCCTTCCGTCCACACCTGCAGCGACATTTTTCGTTTCAAAAAAAACTCCTCCTTTAGAATCATCACAATTCACAAAGGAGAAGTGTTGGACACTTCAACTCGTCACAATTCCTACGTTCGCATGATCGAAACAGGTACGAAGGGTTTAGAGTACTCTCATTCTCAGCCTTTGCAGACTCCCCTTTGTGATTAGATTCTATTTTATTTTTTGCTTGCATTTCGCAAGTCACTTTCAAGAATACCATAAATTGGTGAAAAGAAACATGACTGCGATCGTTTTTTCTAAAAACATCCTGAAACTCCTCAGAAAAAAACAGCCAATGAGGGGCTAAAGACCGACCATTGGCTGTTGTTCTCATGCTTATGAGACACGATTAAATTGATAATTTTGATTCAAACAGTGGACTGACTGGTTTGTTCTCATGGATTCGTTTGATCGCTTCGCCCATCAAGGCACCGACACTGATCTCATCGATTTTTTTCGACTTGCGGTCTTCTGGCAAGTGAATCGAATCTGTCACAACTAGATGCTCAATGGCAGAATCTTCGATCCGTTCCAAGGCAGGTCCTGACAAAACAGGGTGGGTACATGAGGCGTAAACACTTTTAGCACCTGCTTGTTTCAACGCATTCGCAGCCAATGTGATGGTACCAGCAGTATCGATCATATCGTCGATCAAGACACAAGTTTTGCCCTCAACATGACCAATGATATTCATGACTTCTGCTACGTTGGCTTTCGGACGACGTTTGTCGATGATCGCGATTGGTGACTTAAGAAACTCAGCTAATTTACGGGCACGAGTCACGCCCCCGTGGTCTGGTGAAACGACGACGACGTCATCGCCTTGAATGCCTCTTTCCAAGAAGTAGTTGGCGATCAATGGTGCACCCATCAAGTGGTCAACTGGGATATCAAAGAACCCTTGAATCTGTGAGGCATGCAAATCCAGTGTAACCATGCGGTTCGCACCGGCTTTTTCGATCATGTTTGCTACAAGTTTTGCGGTGATTGGTTCTCTTGATCGCGCTTTGCGGTCTTGTCTTGCATAACCATAATAAGGCATTACTACATTGATCGTCTTCGCACTGGCGCGCTTCAAAGCATCGATCATGATCAGCAATTCCATTAAGTTATCGTTTACAGGGCTGCTGGTTGATTGAATCACGTAGACGTGGGCACCACGAATACTTTCTTCAATATTCACTTGGATTTCACCATCGCTAAATTGTTTGACTGAACACTTACCTAATTCAACACCTACTGCAGCTGCGATTTTTTCCGCCAAAGGACGATTTGAGTTCAGAGAAAAAATCTTCAATCTTGGATCAAAATAATGATTTGACATGAGAACCTCCACTTTCTTTGCGTTCATCTAGAAAAAAATGACTCCTTTTACTAGAATCTTCTTCCTAATAAATAGTAGTCATTTTTCCTTAAGAAATCAAGTCATTTCGCTATTTCTAATTTAGATAAGGCAACTTTTTCGCGTAATCCGCTTTATTTTCCTGACGGGCGCGGGCAATCGCCATACTGTGTTTAGGAATATCTTTGGTGATCGTTGAGCCAGCAGCGATCATCGTTTCCTCTTCGATGGTCAATGGTGCAACTAGATTGGAGCCAGAGCCGATAAAGCAATTGTCGCCGACAGTCGTTTTGAATTTGCTCTTGCCGTCATAATTAACAAAGACTACGCCGCAACCGACATTGATGTTTTTGCCTAAGGTCGCATCGCCAACATAAGACAAGTGTCCGACTTTGGTGCCTTCACCAATCGTCGCATTTTTGACCTCCACAAAGTTCCCGATATGGGCATGGGCCAAAATTTCCGCATGGGGACGAAGATGGGCATTGGGACCGACATCGGCGCCATCATGAATGATGCTCTCCTCGATCGTCGATGCCTTGATCGTCACTTGGTTGCCGATCTTGCTGTCTTCTATTTCAGAAGCTGCCGTAATGACACAGTCTTCTCCGATCGTCGTCTTCCCTTTGATGGTGACACCGGCTTCGATCAGAGTATCTGATCCGATCACAACACCTTCGTCGATATAAGTCGTTGCCGGATCGATCAAGGTCACGCCATTTTGCATGTGCTGACGATTGATCCGCTGACGCATCAAGCGATTGGCTTCGGCTAAGGCGATGCGGTCATTGACTCCTAATGATTCATGAAAATCTTCGGTTTGATAAGCAGCGATGATTTTGCCGTCTTCCTTTAAGATCTCGATGATATCAGTCAAGTAGTACTCCCCTTGGGCATTGTCCGTATCTAATTTTGCCAAGGCGTCAAATAACAATTCATTATCGAAGCAATACGTCCCTGTATTGATTTCTTGGATCAGCGCTTCTTCGATCGACGCATCTTTTTGCTCAACGATTTTCTCCACGATACCGACACGATCCCGCACGATTCGGCCATAGCCTGTTGGGTCTGCCGCTTGCGCCGTTAAGATTGTCGCCGACGCATTTTTCCCTTGGTGGTAATCGAACAAGTTATTCAAGGTTTCCGTCGTCAATAACGGTGTATCCCCACTGATCACTAAGGTCGTCCCTTTTTTGCCTTTTAAAAACGATTCGGCTTGAACGACAGCATGGCCAGTACCCAATTGTTCGGCTTGTAAGGCATAGTTGGTGCGATCCCCCAGTTGCTCTTTGACCATTTCTGCCCCGTGACCGACGATCGTCACGATCTCTTCAGGATTTGTTTCCACCACTCGATTCATGATGTGCTCCACCATTGGTTTGCCACAAACAGGATGTAACACTTTATATAACTTCGATTTCATGCGCGTGCCTTTTCCAGCCGCTAAAATTATTGCAAAACGTGCGTCCACGTATTCCACTCCTATCAATCTGAACGATTTTTGTTCACTGAATTTCCTATAAACAGTTTAGCCCAAGTACTTGTAAATTTCAACGATTTAAGGAATCCCCACCTAGACCAATCAAAAAAGACTGGCGGCCGCCGTTTAAAAAACAGCTGCTTGCGCCAGTCTAAGAGCCACAAAAATCAGGCTTTTTTCTCAAAGTAATTTCCCGGTACTACCGAGATCGTTTTGGTCTGGGTATCGACATCTTCAACATACAGCAGAGAACTGTAATCGCTGATGGCCCGCTTGCCTTTGAATTTCGTTTCGGCAAAAACCGTAATACCGACTAATTCGGCCTCAAATTCTTCAATCAAGCTCTTCATCCCATTGACCGTGCCGCCGCCTTTCATAAAGTCATCGACCACCAATACTCTAGAGCCGCGCTTTAAGCTGCGCTTGGATAATTCCATTTTTTCGATGCGCTCTGAAGAACCAGAGACATAATTGACACTCACGGTCGAGCCTTCAGTGATCTTGGAATCACGACGAACGATCACGAAGGGAACATTCAAGTAGTAAGAGACTGCTTGAGCGATCGGCACTCCTTTAGTAGCAACGGTCATCACCGCATCGATTTGTTCGCCTAAATATTTGGAAGCGATGATGCGGCCGACTTGACGCAGCAATTCCGGTTCGCCCAATAAGTCAGATAGATAGACATAGCCGCCAGGCAGCAAACGATCTTGCTCAGACAAGCGTTCTGCCAGCCCTTCGACGTACGCATACGCTTCTTCTTCAGAAATTTCAGGCACAAAAAAAACACCGCCAGCAGCGCCTGGCACGGTATCAAGAATGCCTGTTCCTCGTTCTTTAAAGGTCTTTTTGATAATAGATAAATCTTCGCTAATCGATGATTTTGCAGAGGCATATCGTTTAGAAAAGAAGGACAATGAAATCAATTCATGGGGATGATTCAACAAGTAATGTGTCATATCGATCAGTCGTTCACTTCGACGTATTTTCACACCGGACAACTCCTTTAGTTTATTCGCCTTATTATAAGGCTTTTTCGGGATAAATGCGAGCATTATCTAAAATATTGCTTATATTGTTCGGTTTTGATTAGAGTTTAAAAAAAAGAAACGAAAATTCTTCGTTTCTTTTTCATAAAGCCCTTTATTTTAGGCGTTGTTTTCGTTGCACGAGGATCACGATGCGTTTGATCAAATTGATCACTAAGAAAAGAGCGATAAAAACCAGCGTGATCGTCGCTCCCGGTGGTGTGTCCAAATAAAAGGAACTGGTCAAACCAGACATCATCCCAATCATGCCGATCACGACACTGATCAAAATCACGGCATTGAAGCTCTTGCCTAAACGCATACTGATGGCAGCTGGTAAAACCATGATCGCAGAGATCAACAATGCACCCGCAATCGGGATCATCATGGCGATTGCCACCCCCGTCAAGACATTAAAGAGCATCGACATCACTCGCACAGGCAAGCCATCGACATGAGCGGTATCTTCATCAAAGGTCAAAATGTACATGGGCCGTTTGAATAAGAAGAATAAAGCAAAAACGACTAAAAACAAAAAGCCTAAGATCCAGACTTGTTCTTGTGTGATCGTAACGATCGACCCAAACAAATACGATTGGATACTCGTTGCGGAGTTCCCCCCGCTAAGGTTCATCAAGACGAGGGCTAACGCTAAGCCGCCAGACATCAAAATGGCGATCGAGATCTCTGAATAACTGCGGTACAGTGTTCGCAAGTATTCCAAAATGATTGCGGCAATGACTACGATCAATAGCGTCGTCAAACTCGGATTTAGATTTAGAAAGAAGCCCAGTGCCACCCCTGCTAAAGAGACATGGGACAGCGTATCAGCCATCAATGACTGTCGCCGAATCACTAGAAAGACCCCCAGCATCGGTGCGATACCAGCAATAAAAATCGCCGCAAGAAAAGCTCTTCTCATGAATTCATATGAAAGCAACGCCATGGTGAATCCTCCTTCCGCACTAAACGGATCTGACGGTCCGCGTATTCTTTGATATCTTCGTGATCATGGGTGATCATCAAAATCGACTTGCCGTGGTCATGAGCATTGTGCCGTAGCAGTTCATAAAACAGATTGCGGGATTGTTCATCCATCCCCGTAGTCGGTTCATCTAAAATAAATAAATCAGGGTCCGTGGCAAAGACCCGTGCCAAGCTGATCCGCTGCTTTTGGCCACCGGACAACTCGCCGATCCGTTTATGACGCACGTCCCACATACCGACGGCATCTAATGCACGGCGGACATGTTCATGGTCTCGTTTCGTCAAGCGCTTGAACCAGCGATCTCTTGGGTAGCGGCCCGATTGGACCAATTCCAAAACGGTGCTGGGGAACCCGACGTTAAAGGAAGCAATCTGCTGAGGAATGTAGCCGATGCTTAATTTTTCACCAGCAGCATTCTTGGTCGCCAAGGTGACTGCTCCTTTAGAAGGTTTCAACAAACCAAGGGTTGCTTTGATCAAAGTAGATTTTGCCGCCCCATTTTCGCCAGTCAAAATCACGAATTCGCCGTCTTCGACAAAGTAGGAAATGTCTTCCAAGACGGGCTCATCATCATAATAAAAGGTCAAATCTTTTACATCGATATAACGCACGCAGGCGCCTCCTTAGTGAATACTTTTTTGTAATGCTGCCAAATTGTCTTCCATTACAGACAGGTATGTTTCGCCGTTATCCATCTGCTCTTGCGTCAAGCTTTCTAATGGATTCAAGACCGCCAGCTCCACTCCTGTTTCAGACGCTAAGGTCTCAGCCACCTTCGATGACGCGTTTTCTTCAAAATAGATAACTTTGACTTGTTTTTCTTCTACATATTCTTTCAGCTCAGCCAACCGACTTGGTGTTGGTTCTTGATCGGGTGAAATGCCCGAAATCGATTCTTCGACTAAATCATACTGCCGTGCCAAATAGCCAAAGGCTGCGTGCTGCGTAACGAAGGTTCGTTGGGTCGCATCCTTTAACGCCGCTTGGTAGGCTTCATCTAAAGCAGAAAGCTTTTCGATATAGGCAGCTGCATTTTCCGTGAAAGTTGCCTTTTGCTCAGGAAACTTCGCAATCAAGTCATCGCGAATCGTTTCTACTTCTTGGATCGCTAAGACTGGGTCGGTCCAAACATGAGGATCGTACGTATGATCATGGCCTTCATGGCTGTCTTCGCTTTCGTGATCATGCGCGTCATGATCTTCCTCCTCTGTGCCTTCCACCAACTGAATGTTTTTGGCCGCTTCGATCACGGCTGTTTGCTCAGGATCGACGGAATCCGTCAAACTAGCGACCCAAGTTTCTAGCTCAGGACTATTGTAGACAAAGGCATCTGCATCCATGATTTTGGTCATATCTTTGGCACTTGGCTCATAGTCATGAGGTTCGGTTCCTGCAGGGATCAACAAGGAGACCTCTGCTGCGTCGCCTACGACTTCTTTCGTAAATTCGTACATTGGATAAAACGTCGTGACGATCGACAGCTTCTCTGTGTCACTCGATTGGCTTGTCGCTTCTTGCTGCCCACAAGCGCCAAGAAGCACGCCCCCTAAAAGGAGTGCTGTAGTAAGTAAGATTTTTTTCATCGGGATTTCCCCTTCCATTTGCTGGCTCTTCTTTTTATTTTAAAACGGAACAACTCCGTTTTGTTAGCAAAAGTTACTCTATCAAATGATTTCCGGTTCGTCAAGACAAATCGTACGTTTTACGATTTAAAACTTTTATTTCGAGATAAATCGGAAAACATAGGAGAAAACGTTCATTTGAAGCGGATTCTTCTCTCAGGAACTTAGCTATATTTTACGCCATTCGCCATGCGCCCCTGCTGTACCAGCTTGAAAAATTAGAGAGTATGTAGGATAATAACCTAAAAGCACTTGGAGGAAACGAAGATGAACGAATTTGTAACTGTGCCGCCAACTGTAAACAACAGCGACTTGTTGACTCGAATCGTCTTACCAGAAGATCCTGCATCGCAGCAAACCGAAGAAATCCGCAAAACGATCGACAAACCATTGTATGAAGAAGACAAAAAGAAAAAATCCGCAAAGAAGCAGCACCAAAAAGAATAGCCTTTGCTTTACGTAAAGAATCAGACCCCGACGCCTTATTTTCGTCAGGGACTTTTGTGTAGGGCAGCTTCTAGATGCTTCCTTCCCCACTTCAGCTGCCTTTTTCTTTACTATTGAAATAGAAGGCATACAAAAAAACACAGGCGAATTCAGCCTGTGTCCTTGACTCATTCATTTCAATGTACGTACAAGATAAACCTCATCGCAGAATCCTTTTAAGGCATTATAGACCCGCTGTGCCCGCGAATATTTTTGACAAAGAGCAAAGACAGTCGGTCCGCTGCCGGTCATCAAGGCAACATCGGCACCATATTTCATCATGCGATCTTTGATCTGTTGGACGATCGGATACTTCGGGATCGTGATGGCTTCTAGGCTATTGCCCATGGCAGCGATCATTGCTGGATAATCTTCGGCTAAGACGGCGGCCGACAATGCCGCGATATCTGGATGGTGCAGTTGGTCTAGCTCAACTTCTTGAAAGATTTTCCCCGTTGAAACACTCAAACGAGGTTTAACCAAGATGACCCAACATTGCGGCATCGGCCGCAGCGGCGTCACCAGCTCCCCTTTTCCTGCAATGTGGGAAGTGGTCCCATAAAGACAATAGGGAACATCGGTGCCGACTTCCATACCAATATCGATCAGCTCTGCCATGGAAAGGTCTAAATGCCAGAGGCGAACCATCCCCCGCAGCGCTGCCGCACAATCCGTACTGCCCCCACCTAACCCAGCTGCCACCGGGATATTCTTGGTGATGCGGATACGGATGCCTTTTTTGATACCATAGCGTTTTTTTAAGATACTGGCGGCTTGATAGACATTATTGCGTTTGTCGATCGGCAAAAAGGCTTTGTTGGTTTCTATAATGATCTTATCTTCTGCTATCTCTTCCATTATCAGACGGTCGGCTAGATCAACACTAGACATCACCATTTCCAACTCATGGTAGCCGTCTGTTCTTTTCTCTAACACATCGAGACCGAGGTTGATCTTAGCTGGCGCTTTTTCAATAATCTCCATCTTCATTCATCCAATCATCTGATAGTTATTTAGTTCTATCATAGCAGATTCTTATAAGATAGTTGAGTGATTTCTCTTGTTTTTATGATTGTTGCCATTTTGGTTGCCCTTTGGCTTGGTTCCTCGTAAAATAGAAGTACCAACTCAATAGATAAAAGAAAGCGGGGGAACCACATGGCAAATTTGATTCCAAGAGATTTCGCAGGCGGCGAAGAACTATTAGGCAAATTAATGAACAGTTTTTGGCAAGAACGGCAAATGAACACGGACATTAAAGAGTACGAAGACAAGTATCTCGTTCAAGCAGATTTACCCGGCATCAAGAAAGAAAACATCCGCGTCAGTTACGTCAACAACACGCTGACGATTTCAGCGGCTCAAACAGAGACCACGGAAACCGAGGAGGATTTCGGACATTATTTGCGCAAAGAACGCTCTAGCAGTGCCTATCAACGGACCTTCACCATCACAGACATTGATGACGAGTCCATTAAAGCAGTGTTTGAAGACGGCGTTTTGACCCTGACGTTACCAAAAGCCAGCTACAAAGATGCACCCGCAAAAAATATTCCGATCGAATAACCGAGATACCAAAAAGGCAGTCCCTTCAGAGAACGCTCTGGGAGGACTGCTTTTCTTATTTGCGTGCTTGTCGTCGATACGCCTGTCTTGAGGTCTGTAGTTCTTCTTCAGAAATCTCTTTTTTGACGTACAATTTCAAACTGTATGGTTCATGGTATTTTACATCATTTTTGACAAAATCACCGCCAGTGATAAATAAGCCCACTGGCTCTAAGGGCTGTTTGCCTGTCCATTGGATCGTGCCGACTTTCGTCATCTCCGTGTAGCTAGTACCGATCTGCAATGCGTACTCATTTTCCCCTTGCTGTTTGACAAAATAGTAAGGATACAAGGTGTTTTTCGGGATCGTAAAGCCGTTGGATGACGGTTTGATCGCCAATTCTTCTTGAGCGATCAAGGTCTGCAAATGATTCGCCAATACCAGCTGATAGTCTTCTTCAAAATGGATCACCGCTTTTTCAGTCGTCAAACGATCAATGTCGGTGGTGCTGATGGTTTCTCCTTCAATATTGAAGACTTCGTCTGGTAAAACTTTGACAAAGGCCTGCGTGACATCGAACTTCATATTTTTGTTTAAGAAATAATAGAAGATATTTAGTACCCAGAAGTAGACTAAGACCAAAAAGCCGACCGTATAAAGGATCGCTTGAAAATAGTTTTGGTTCGCAAACATCCCGTAGACGATCCGCAAAATATACGCCGTTGGAATGATACTGAGGATGGTATAGGCACGGTTCAAGTATTTAGGACTGATATCGAGATAGCCCAAAAATTTATGGATGCCGTTGATTAAATCTAAAATAAGCGTCATTTTCTCACCTACTCATTTCCTTGATTCTCATCCATGATCCCTTGTGGATCTGGCGTGGTCTCTTCACTTGAAGAAGGTGTTTCCTGATTGTTTTCCGATGGTGCTGGTGAAACATTGGCATCGCTTGATGGCGTCGTTTCTGCAGGCACCGAAGAAGACGGGGTCGTTTCTGGTGTTACTACTTCACTGCTGGATGACGGTGTTGTCTGCTGGTCATCGTTCGTCGGTTGTGAGTCCGTGCTAGCAGGTGTTTGATTTTGACTGTCCTCCGTTATCGAAGACGGTGTGCTTTCACTTGGTGCTTGTTCGGTCGTTTCTGTCGTTTCCGTCGCACGACTTGGTTGGCGGTAGCTGCCTGAATTCACCACGCCGGTGGCAGTGGCAATGATCGTTGATATCGTTAAAAGTGCAATTGGTTTTAAAATAGGCGGGACTTTTCGCATGATTCTCATCCTTTTCTTACCCGATGTTGCCCATTGACAGCCTCGGTTCCTTCAGCCTCTTCTTACCTTTATAATCGTTTCTGACAAAAGGGTCAAGATTCCAGAGGCTTCTGTCGCAGGATTTAAAAAAAACTAAACATGTAACTGTTTTCACAAAAATACAACGACGGCAGTTGCCGCCGCTACACAAGGTATTCATAAAACTTTTCAAAGGTCAGCCGCAACGTGCCATGGTAATCCCGTAAAAGGGCGGGCAAAGCGATCACTTCTTCATGTAGGATCGGGGCATCGATTTGGATCACCGCTTCTTCCTCATCCAGATAATAAGAACTAAACAGTTCATCATCAGCAACTTCTTCTAGCTGATTGGTCAGCTCTTCATAAAACTTTTCTACGATCGGTTCTGCCAACTCATCAAAGACTGGCTGCAAGGCTGCTTCTACAGCTGGAAAAGGCTGTGCGAGTAATTGCTGTCCGCTGAGGGAATGGCTGGTATTCTCATAGGTCAAATAAAGCAGGTCGAAATAATCCTCTTCTTCCCCGATCGCTTCTAGCGTCAAAAGGGCTTTTTCTACCAATGAAACCAAGGCCGAGGATACTTCCTGATGCATCACCGCATCAACTTTTTCAAATAATTGCTGTTTCTCGATGACAAATGTTTCTTCCATAAAAGTGAATTCCGCTTTTTCAAAGCAAAGGGGGGTATCAGAGATAAATAGTTGGATCGTTGCCATGGCGTTGCCTTCTTTCTTTTTCAAGCTGCGGACAAACAGATGATTTGTCAACAGCGAAAATCTTCGTTAGCATAAATAATAGCAGGTGAACAAATTGTTCATCAAGTAATAAGGAGGAGATCGAATGAGTAAAGTTGCTGTTATTGTCACTGATCTAGTTGAAGATGTTGAGTTGACGTCACCAAAAGAAGCACTGGAAGCGGCTGGACACGAAGTAGTCGTTATTAGTAATGAAGGCGCCGAGACCGTCGAAGGCAAACAAGGTGGAACATTTACCGTCGATGCGGCCATTGATACGATCGATCCTGCAAGTTTTGATGCTTTGTTGATCCCAGGCGGTTTCTCCCCTGACCAATTACGGACCGATGAGCGCTATGTGTCATTGACGAAAGACTTTTTGACATCTGATCGTCCCGTCTTTGCCATTTGCCACGGCCCACAACTGTTTATCCAAACAGGACTGACAAAAGATTTGACCTTGACGGCTTATGATTCTGTGCGACCAGATTTAGCCTACGCAGGTGCCACCGTCAAAGATGAGCCCGTCGTGATCGACGAAACCTATCGGTTGATCACCAGCCGAAACCCAGATGATCTAGATGCCTTCAATCAAGCCATTACCGAGGCATTGAATTAACCACGAATAAGACTTGGTTTCTTAGAGAAAAAAAGCCGCCAGTTGCAGCGTTCGATCCTTCGTATCGATCGAGCTGCAGCTGAGCGGTTTTTTCTTGCGTAGCTTTTCAGTTTTCAGTGAATGGCTCTTTCCCCGTTACTCGTCAGAGGGCAGCTCAAAACCATCGAAAGTCTCGCCATCATAGTAGCGCAATAATTCTTCCGTCGATAATAAGGAAGACGTCATTTCTTCCTGTGTCTCATTAGCCTCTCGAAGTTGGGCAAGGTAAGCCGCATAGGCTTCTGCCAACTGCCGATAAACAGCTTGCCGCGAAGTTCCTTCTGCTTGGATCGTCGGCAATTCACGGATAAAGGCCCGATAGACGGGGCGGTTTTCCTGCCATTCGATCGGCAACTCAATTACTTGAAGCTGGGCTTCTTCAAACCATCGTTCCATCGCTCTCCCTCATTTCTTTTCTTATTATCGTCAAGTTAGCAGCAAAGGTCAATCAGTGAGCAAAAAAATACAAAACAAGCGTTGAAAGAAATTAACACATCCGCAAAAGCTCGCTTGTTGGGCTAGCTTTTACGGATGCGGCAATTTATCTGCTTGTTCTGTGTGTTACTCGTTTTTATGCGGCAACATACGCATATTTTTCAATGTTTTGTCGGATCGTTTCAATCATGTCTTCATCTTGTAAGCCAGTGATTTCTGCAATGACTTCTGGCAGTTCTTTTTCATCCAAAAGTGCTTGTAACTGTTGGCTTTGCTCATCTTCCGGATCTTTGTAGTTGAAGATCATGCCGATCGTTTCATAGAGATGGTCTGGCTGCATGTTGCGTTTTTCTAACTCAAGGACTGGTCGGATAAAGCGTTCTTCGGTCCCTAATTTGCGGACAGGTGTCCGTGCCACCCGAGTGATAGCATCGGAAATGTGTTTGTTTTTAAAGCGTTGGATGATTTTTTCGATATACCGTTCATGTTCTTCGGGATCAAAGGCCCACTTCTCAATTAAAAGCCGCCCAGTTTCTTCGAGAACGGATTTTAATTGGATCACCACTAAATGGTCCTGCATCGCTTCATCGATCGTCTGATAGCCTTGGAGGGCGCCTGTGTACGCTACCGTAGCATGACCCGTATTGACACTGAATAATTTCCGTTCAATATACGGTTCCAGGTCCGCCACATAATGGACCCCTTGCAGATGGATCGAGGATTTCATCCCTGACTCTTGGATCACCCATTCGCAAAAAGGTTCTACTTGAACGAATAAAGGATCTTCATGGTGCTGCAGCGGTACGATGCGGTCCACCGCTGCATCTGGAAAACCAACCGTCGCTTCTAACGCGGACCAATCCGCAACGTATTTTTGCACTTCGCTTTTTAAAAAGGTCGATCCGCCGATCATGTTCTCACAGGCGATCACATCAATGGCTGGCTTGTCTGGGTGTTGCTGACGTGCTTCTAAGCCTTTGGCGATCAGCTCAGCGATATGCGGCAAAATGTTGGGACCAATGGCGGTCGTAAGGATGTCTGCCTCGGCGATCGCTTGGATCACCGCTTCTGGTTCTTTGGCATTGTTCAATCCCGTCACATGCTCGATGTGGATCTGTTCTTGGGTCTCATCGGCTAATTCGATCGTATACCCTTGTCTTGCTTTTAAGGCGTCAATGATCGTTTCATTGACATCAATAAATGTGATTTCAAAGTTGTTGGCAGCCAATATCTCGCCGATAAAGCCGCGACCAATATTACCTGCACCAAAGTGAACTGCCTTCATGTCTTGTCTCCTCCTTAAATCCTTATGCTACGGTCAAACTTTGGGCGATTTCTTCTTTATCTAAGGCATCCGCCAATTCGACAACGTTATCGATATCGCTGCAAAAGAGGGCGATTTGTTGGACCAATTGCAGGTGATCTTCCCCTTTGCCCGCGATGCCGAAAAGGACGGTGACAATTTTTTCTTCGTCCGCGGTACCGAAATTCACGCCATCAGGTACTTGCACGATACAGATACCAGATTTTTTGACGTATTTTTTGGCTTCATCCGTGCCGTGAGGAATCGCAATAAAGTTCCCCATATAGACTGAGAGCATCTCGTCACGCTCAAGCATGGCTTCGACGTATTCTTTTTCCACACAGCCTGCCGCCAGCAATTTTTCGCCGCAGTAACGAATGGCTTCTTCTTTGGTCGCAAATTGTTTGTTCAATTCAATCATGTCTTTTTCTAATACTTGCATTCGGCTCATCCTTTCTTAATTTGCTGCTTTGATCGATGCTACGATCCGTTGATAGTTCGTCGTTCCCATCAAATTATTGACAGATAGGTGGATCGCTTCTGGCGCTGACGTTTGCGCTTGCGGCGTTAGGGCTTCTTTTGTGATCACCAGTGAAGAGGCGTTGGCATGGAGATCATTGATATGGCTTTTTCTGATCGGCATCGTCAGAGCTTCTTTGGCTAAAAGATCTTGGAAGACTTTCTGAGCCATCGTTGCCGAACCTTTGCGATCATCGTGGGCCAAAATGATTTCGCTGACTTGCTTAAGGTCATTGGCGGAAGGAACATCTACCTGGTTGCCTGCTTCAGACTTTTTTGCTGACTCCCCCGTTGTCTTAGTCCCTGACAATGTGGCTACGATTTCATCGTACCGTGGAGAGTTCAGGAAATTTTCAACCGCGACAAAGGTCGCATTTGGCGCTTTTTGTTTGGCACGTTCTTGCAATTCTTCTTGAGTGACGACCAGCGTATTGGCATCGTCCGTCAAATTGTTGATGGCGGAATTCGAGACATTTTGTGGAAGACCCGCTTCTTTGACTTTTTTACGTAAGATCGATGCCCCCATAGCACTGGAACCCATGCCTGCATCACATGCGAAGATGATACGATTGATGCCAGTCATTGGTTGAGCCGCCAAGCCTTTTGAGCTGAGTTTTGCTGCTTGCGTTTGTTGTACTTTTTCTTCAAAATTATCCACCGTATCCTTCGCATCTGCTTTCAAGATCGCGGCAGCGACGATAAAGGATACGCCTGCTCCTACGGCAATTCCCGCTAAGACAGAAACGACACTCATCACCGAGTTGAATGGCGTCATTGCTAAGATCGCAATGATCGAACCTGGTGAAGCAGGTGCCCGTAAGCCTGCACCTAGCAATTGGAAGGTAAAGCTTCCTGATACACCGCCGGCAATCACTGCTAAGAACATCAATGGTTTCATCATGACGTATGGGAAGTAGATCTCATGGATCCCACCGATAAAGTGAATGATGATCGCTCCAGGTGCCGAAGATTTCGCTGCTCCTTTTCCGAAGAAAGTGAAGGCTAGCAAGACTCCTAAACCAGGTCCAGGATTGGCTTCTAACAAGTAAAGAATCGATTTCCCAAATTCGCTGACTTGCTCAGTGCCTAGTGGTGTCAAAATTCCATGGTTGATAGCATTGTTTAAGAATAAGATTTTTGCTGGTTCAATAAAGATATTGGCTAATGGAATCAAGTGGGCATTGACGATTACTTCGACCCCTGCTGCCATTGCTTCTGTCAAGGTGTTAACAACTGGCCCGATTGCTACAAAGCCCAGTAATGCTAAAGCAAAACCGATCAAACCTGATGAAAAGTTGTTGACCAACATTTCAAAGCCAGCGCGAACTTTGTCTTGGAAGATCTCGTCAAATTTCTTGATGACCCAACCGCCTAAAGGACCCATGATCATTGCACCCAATAGCATTGGGATATCCGTTCCGACGATGACCCCCATCGTTGCGATCGCCCCAACCACGGCTCCGCGGTCACCAGCAATCACTTTCCCGCCAGTATACCCGATCAAGATTGGGATCAAATACGTTAGCATTGGACCGACCATCGTTGCAAAGGCTTCATTTGGTAAATACCCATCTGGAATAAATAATGCCGTTAATACACCCCATGCAATCAATGCGCCGATATTCGGCATCACCATACTCGACAACGTACTGCCTAATTTTTGAACTTTTGCTTTGACTGATGATTTGGCTACTTTTTGTGTCTGTTCCATTTTTTTCTCTCCTCTCGTCTGCTTACACCCTTATTGTAGGCGCTTCCCAAAAAGCTCGAAAGTCGTACTTTGGCACAAAAAACTGTGCCAAAACTTGTAGCCAAACGGATAGAACAAAAAAAGGCGAGCAGCCCCTGCACTCGCTTATTTTTGTTATGTTTCACGTGGAGCATTTTTTTGGATTTTGCCAAAACGCAAAAAAAAAACGTGTACTCACTCCTTCTACACAAGGTAGAAAGAGCAAGTACACGGAGGCAGCTCATTCATGTATTTCGTTCGCTGCTCTTGTTGCAAGCCAGCCTGCTGCTGATCGCTTATTCTTCTGCCAGCAAAATCTGTTGGATCTCTTCAACCGATTCGGCATCACTAAGCGCCCGAACATTCTGCATATCAGAACAAAAAAAGGCGATTTCTTGCAAAACAGCTAATTGCTGCTCTTTTAGGACGACTACGAAAAGGATCGTAGCGATTTTGGGCTGCTCCTTCGTGCCGAAGTCAACGCCATCAGGCACTTGGATCAAAAAGAGTCCTTCTTCCTTGATCCATTGCTGGGCTTCTTCTTCCGCATGGGGCAATGCCACAAAGTTGCCGATGTAAACACCTGCTTTTTGATGGCGCCGCAAAAGGCTTTTGACATAGGGGAAGGAAACGATCTCCTGGTTGACTAAGTACTCGCCAATTTTTTTCAGGGCCTCTGTGGCATCGGTAAAGTGTTGATCCAACAAAATCCTCTCCTGTGGAATATACATCGCTGATCCCTCCTATTGTTTTACTTCTTCAATCAAGAGCGAAGAGAGCAACTGATAAATAATCGAATCATTACCCGAATTAAAAATCTCCGTATTTAGATCATTCATAATGATCGAACCACTGATTTTTCCTAACATCTGAGAGCTTGTTTCATTGATAGGATACGGCGCAAGCATGACTAATAAACGGGTAACAGCGATTTCTTTTTTATCCATCGCTAAAAGGGGCAAAGGTTGTTTCAAGTCGAAAATACGAAAAACTGGTTGCAGGATCGCCGAGCTCGCCGCGTGAAACAAAGCAAAGTGAGTGTCAGGAATGCCCACTGGCGCTTGGAAGTAGCGCCGTAAGAGACGATCAACGACTTTCTCACGATCCAAAACAACATGTTCATCAAAAGACGTCAGCACCAGCTGCAACGTTTCTTCCAAGTCCGCTGGGTTATCAATGGCTTGCACTTGAAACAGCGCCAATAGCTGGTTAATGGCTTCGATAAAAGCCAAGACCGCTTCATAGGATTCCTCTTTGACCAAAGCAGAGGGTGCTTTTTTTGCGGAACGTTTTTTCTGACTAATGGCTTGGAAGGCCTTCTTCAACTCTTGAATATCTTCTTCTAGCAGGATCGGTGAAACGAGTTTGTACTCTCCTTGATACCCTGGCAGCAAGGAAGTCGAGATCACCAAGTCATAGGTCTCCTCGATATTTTCCCGTTTGACATCTCCCACTCGAAAGAAGGTGATTTGATTGATAAAGGGAAAATGTTTCCGCAGCTGCATCTCTAATAAACTGATGGAGGCTAATCCGCTAGGAGAGATCCCTGCAATATTGACTTCTAACACTTTCGGATTTTTTTCCAACGAATTGGCAAAATGCAGGACCATATAGGCGATTTCTTCTTCCGAGAACTGCTGCTGCGGAAAGACCTGCGGCAGATGATTGCGAATCCCGCTGGCGATCTCGACATACTGGTTCATGATTTTTTCTAGGATAGGGTTGTTCAAATGATCTTCTTCTAAAATAGCCCGCGTCATCACTCCTGAGATATGGGTCAGCAGCATTTTATACAAGTTCGTATCTTCATAAAACGCCACTTCCGTTTGCTCACTGACCAATTCGATCAAGCGTTTCACACGATAAGCCAAGTCAGTATCAAAATTGTCATCAAAAAAATCACGATCAAAGGAATTAGCAAAATCACCTAGTAACACGGCAAAAAAGACGATTTCGTTGATGGAATAAAGCAGTTTCGTCTTTTCGGCGATCTGAGCAAAAATCTTTTTCGCCACCTTCAGCAAGTCTTTGTTGATCTGACTCGGGTACGTCTCTTCTTCCACCGTGTAGCCCAAAGCTACCCGATCCATGGCTAGCGCCAGCATCAAGACGATAAACGCCAATTTGCGGTCACTAAGTTCCTTGAACTGCGGCTCGATGGTTTCTCGAATCAGCCGCTGGGCTAGCAATAGATGGTCACGGGACAGAAATTGAAAAATAAACGGGGCTTCATCATCGGTTTCCAGTAAATGGAAAAATTGGTACTCATTGATCTCCATCACTAGTGTATTGGCTGTGATCAACCGCCGATATTTTTCGGAGCCTTCGATCTCATACCCTTGATTGCGCACGATCCTTAACGGCAGCCGTGCGAGACTTTCTTCTAGCTGTTTGATATCTGAAAAAAACGTCGTATTGCTGATTTGGTAGCGATCCAAGAAGAAATGACTAGATACAGGCTTCGTGGCGGTAGTCAGTTGCAGCAAAATACGATGTTGTCGCTCACTAGCCGCGAATTCTTGATCGGTATCTGCCATAATGGCTTCTTGCAATTGGCGAATGCTCGTTTCTGATGCAAAAATTTGGAAATGACCACGACCGACCTTCTCTAAGGTAGCTCCTACTGTTTCCAGCGATTTTTCTAAATTAGCCAGTTCACGGTACACCGTTCGTTTACTGACTTTTAAGACTTGCATCATGCGATCTAAAGAAACTGGACCGGTACTATTCATCAATTCCGTTAATAAAAGTGTTTCACGATTGGTCAAAAACATAGTCGACTCCTTCTGTCAGTAACTGACGATACGCATCTGTCGTCAATAAATCATCCACCACCAGCAAAGGAACATCTGGGATCAGGCACTTTTCTGCAAGTTCTTTCGGGAGGATATAGATTGCCGTAGGGTCAAGAGCTTGTCCTTCATACGCCATTTTTTTGATGGTCAAAGACAGCGCTTGTTGGCGGGCCATTTTGCTTAGTATCTCCACTGCCATCGTTTGTGAACCGCGTTTTTTTCCAGTATACAAAAAGATGATCGTTGAAAATCCTAACGAACTTGCTGCCTCGGTTTGCAGCGATTTTTGCGGATCCTGTTCTCTTCTTTGTAATTCTAGGATCAGCGGGGCATACTCATCAGCCGCCAAAAAATTATCTAACACATAATGCTGTGCGTGTGGTGTCTGCTTTTGGGCAATAGCTGCTAATTCCCGTTGGGTGATCACCAAAAGCGCGGGATCATCGATCACACGATAAATCGATTGATAGCGGACAGGAAACGTTAGCTGGGCTTCTTGTAACTGTTTTTTTAGTATGCTGGCACCAATCGCACTGGACCCCATCCCTGCGTCACAGGCCACGACGATCTCCGTGACTTTCTTCATTTTCGGCATCTTACGCTCCTCATTTTCTGTATTGGACTTCCGTTTTAACAGCACACTAGCGATCGCAAACGATACGACCGTACTGACGACAATCCCAGCTAAGACACCTAGGATCATAGACGGCGGTGTATTGAGTAAAATCGCTAAGATCGAGCCCGGAGACGCAGGCGCTCTTAAGCCTACCCCTAAAAATTGGAAGATCAGCGTGCCACTGAAACCACCAACGATCGGACCGAGCAACACCCAAGGATCGAGCAGAACAAACGGGAAATACACTTCATGAATCCCACCAATAGCCTGCACAAAAACGGATGCTGCGGCATTCGTTCGGTTTCGCTTTGAACCAAAAAAAAGATACGCCGCTAAGACCCCTAATCCTGGACCGGGGTTGGCCTCGATCAAAAATAAAACCGACTGACCATTGAGTGCCGCTGCTTCGATCCCTAGCGGTGTAAATAGACCATGGTTGACAATATTATTAAAAAACAAAACCTTCAATGGTTCTACAATGATATGGATAAAGGGCAAGACGTTTTGCTGAACAAAATAATCAACCAGCTGATAGCTGCCGAGACTGAACCAATTAAAAAGCGGCGCCAATAGGAAGTAACTTCCTAAAAAGAGGAGTCCGCCAAACGCACCTGCAATAAAATTGCGCACCAGCATCTCATAGCCACTTTTGACTTTGCTCACGATCGAATCACTGCGGTACAATAGCCAGCCCGCTAGCGGTCCCAGAAGCATCGCCCCAAAGACCTGGGGAATATCCGTTGCGAGAATAGCCCCTAAGATCGCCACTGCTCCTACGACCCCACCTCGTTCAGGCGCCAACATCTGCCCACCTGTATAGGCGATCATGAGGGGCAGCAGCACAGTCAAGACCCCTTGTTCCATTTGCTGGATCACTTGTTGATCGACTGAGAAAAAAGGCAGCAGGAATGAAATCAGCATCCACGCAATAAAAATACTTAAATTCGGCATCATCATGCGAGAAAGATAATTCGTATAAAACTTAACCGTTATCATTTTTTCTCTGGAAGACGAGGTCTTGTTCATTTTATCCGCTTCCTTTCTCTTCTCTATTATAAGATGTTCTGGCAAGACTGAAAACAAAAAAAGCATACGTTTTTTAAAACAGAAATCAAAAAAAGCTGACGTAAAACGCCAGCTTTTGAAATAGCTTCAATTGATTTAGTTTACGCGTACCGCGAAATCTGGTGAGTAATAAGAGTAACTGCTAACAGAAACATTTTGACCTGGTGTTGGTGCATGAACGTATTGTCCGTTACCCATAGCGATCGCCACGTGGTGTGTGCTTCCGCGGCTACCCCAGAATAACAAGTCACCAGCTTTTGCTTCATTGATCGAAATCACCGTACCAGAAAATTCTTGTGCGTAAGTTACCCGTGGTAATGAGATCCCAACTTTAGCAAATACATATTGTGTAAAGCCAGAACAGTCAAAGCCGTCTGGTGTCGTACCACCCCATACATAAGGAGTACCAATGTATTTCATTGCTTCTGCTACGATTGCTGAACCGTTGACCGTTTGTGCGGGTGCAGGAGTATTGCTTGCACCATTGCCGCTATTGTTCGATCCTTGGTTGTTATTGCTATTGTTATTGTTGGCAGGAGTCGATGGTGTCGTATTTGTTGAATCGCCACCTTGTGATGAATCTCCTTGTGTGTTATTAGTCGTAGAACTAGAATTTGTTGTAGCGCTTGGTGTTGTTGAATTTGACGTTGAAGATTCACTAGACGCTGCTGCTTCCTGAGTAGCTGCTTCAGCTGCTGCCGCTTCTTGAGCCGCTGCTTCTTGTGCTGCTTGTTCACGAGCGGCTGCTGCCGCCGCTTCTTCTGCAGCGATGCGTGCTTGTTCTGCTTCGTATTCTTCTTTTTGTTTTTCTAAATCAGCTTTTTCATCTTCTTTAGATGCTTGTTGAACAGCCAATTCCGCTTGTAAAACATTTAAATCGGCTTGTTTGGCTTGTAGATCCCCTAATTGTGTTTCTAGCTCAAATTGGTTCGCTGCGATTTCTGCCAATTTATCGTCGTTTTCTGCTTTCTTCGCTTCAACTGCTTCTTGGTCTGCCTTTTGTTGATCCACAAGATCTTTGTTAGCATTGACGATCGTCGTCATTGCTTGCACACGGCCAATAGCATCTGTTAAAGAGTCAGCTTCTAATACTGCATCAATAAAGTTCGTGCTTTGTCCATTGACTTGAACGTCACGGGCTTGTTTTTGGATCGCTTCTTCACGCTTTTCGATCCTGACTTTCAAATCAGCAATTTCTTGCTTCAACTTTTCAGAATCCGCACGCAAATCACCTTGTTGTTGCAACAAAGTTTGGGCTTTTTCATTGATTGCAGCCACGTCGCTTTCAAGTGCTGCTACTTGTGACTGGATGCTCGCTTGCTGGTTTTGCAAGTCAGAGATCTCTTTATTTTTTTCTTCAATTTTATTGTCAAAATCTGATGCAAAGACAAGTGTCGGTGCTGCTGCAGAAGTAAGAACAATTGAACTTACTAACAATAAAGATAAAATTCGCTTTTTCACTCTTCATTCCTCCGGCTGTTGCTTCCCCTAATATGGTTTTTTTATGTATAAATGCTTAAGAATACCTAAAGTCCTTCACGATAGTGTGATTGTAACACAGCCGTATGTCAGAGAGATAAAAGGAATATTACAAAAACATTTCAATCGCTGTTATTTTTATACAGTCAAACGCAAAAAAAATGAAGCTATTCGTCTTTGAATAGCTTCATGAATGGAACGACTAAAAGGATAAACAAAATGATGTTCAATAAAAGCGTTGGTGCTAGAAAGCGGGAAACAAAGAATGACGTGCTAACTGATGCGATCTTAAATAGCAACTGGACGC
Organism: Enterococcus sp. DIV0421; assembly: GCF_051713745.1. Taxonomy (NCBI): domain Bacteria; kingdom Bacillati; phylum Bacillota; class Bacilli; order Lactobacillales; family Enterococcaceae; genus Enterococcus; species Enterococcus sp. DIV0421. Next base: position 1,503,195 of record NZ_JBIOQM010000001.1, on the reverse strand, counting down.
CCAACGTCACAACTTCTAAGCTTGTAACAAAGATGATCATTCCGAAAAACATGGTAAATACATTTTGATAAAGCGTATTTTGCAAAATATACATGATCCACACGATCAAGGGAAACGCCACCGTGTAGATGCCGATCACACCGACATAATACACGTCATAGAGGCAGCCGATCACAAGCGCCGTGGTGATCAAAAAGTTTTTCGGCAAATACTTCGCGCCACATAAAAGGGCGATCAATAAAAGATGCGCACTGGCGATATAATTGTCTTGGGTCCATTTTTCTAAAAAACGCGTCAGTTGTCCATCTGCCAACATCATCAAAAAGAAGACGCCCGCTGCCAGGTATTTGATGTAGTCATGCTTTTTCATGGCTATTCCTCACCTGCCAAGCGTTTGATAATCGTTACTGCTTGAATATCATACATTTGGGCATACGGTTTTACAAACACTTGGGTATCAAGACCAAACTCATCTTTGGTGGTACGGATCACTGTTCCGATCGCTAAGTCGGCAGGCGAGTTTCCGCCTAATCCAGAGGTCTGCACGACATCGCCTTCCTTCAGCTCATTGTCCCCTGTCAACTGGGTAATGACCAAGGAACGTTCTTTTTGATCGTAACTACTTAGAATCCCAAAGTTTGACCCATCTTCGCCGCTGATCCGAACCGGATAGTGGTTAGAATTCTGGTTTTCAGAAGTCAAAAGTTCAATTTTAGAAGAAGCTGCATTGACTTCTATCACACGACCAATCAAGCCTTTTTGCGACATGACCGCCATGTTGACCTCAACGCCGTCTCTTGAGCCTCGATCCACGATCAGCATATCTTGCCAAGTATCAGGTGACCGATTGATGACATTGGCGGAGATCCGTTCATAATTCGTCAAGGTCGCATTCAGCTCTAGCTCTTCTTTCAAGGCATCTATTTCTCTTTGCGCATTGTCCTTCGCTTGTTCCAATTCATCAAAACTGTCCAATTTCTCTTTTAAACGTTCATTTTCTTCATACGTCACAAACAAGTTTTTGACTGAATTCGCCCCATTTTCGATCCAACGAAAAGGCGCCGTAATCACTTTATCGATAAAGCCAACGGAGTCATTGACCGTTGATTGCACAACATTGGTGGAGTTTCCCGCAGCTCTGCGGGCGATCGTCACGCTTAATACGGTGACAACTAAAATCACAATAATCAATGTGATGATAATATTTTTATTAGGATTAAACTTTTTCACAAAGACACCTCAAATAATTCCAAACTGTAATTCCAATTTTACCATTAATACCCTGCAAACAAAAGCTAAGTTGACCGTCTTAATGTTTTTTTTGTAATTAAGTTTCTGAAATTTTCAACAAAAAAAAGAGACGTTCCGTCTCTTAATCACAACTTTGAATGACTGCTATCATCCCGCTGCTAAAGGAAAAACCTGCTGTTTGTGTCAGAAATTCATTGCTGGCATAAGAAGTTGGGTACGGCACTTGGACGTTTTCTAATAAATACTTGCTACCTGTCAACGTCAAATCTGTTACCGGCGTCAAACAGCAATACGCTAAATACTGCATCTCGGGTTCTTTTTCTAATTGATAGGTGCCTGGTAAAAAGAACTGAACGACATTTTGACGATCTAAAAAACGCAGATTTGGGGCAAATGGACGAAACCGATCTTCTAAAGGCAGCCATAGATTGGCTAAAAGATGGTCGAGACGTCCTCCTGTTGCACCAATCAAGTCGATTTGCGCTTCTGGATAGCGACGCAACGTCTCCACCAATGCCAATTGGGTATCTGTATCATCTTTTTCAGCAGGGGCTTGGATCACTGTGTTGACTTGTTGTTTGACTGCTTGCAGTTCGCCTGCGGTCAAAGAGTCGAAATCACCGATTGCTAGATTGACTGGCCGTTGGTGCTGAAGCAAAAACAATGCCCCGCGATCAATCCCAATGTATTTGTCATACGTCATCAGCGGTGGCCAATTTTCAGGGCGCCCCCCTGCTACTAACAAAATCTTCATTTATTGCAAAGCTTCTTTCAAGGCTCTGATTTGTGCTGCAGGTTCATCGGCATCGTAAATATAGCTTCCTGCTACGAAGACATTTGCACCTGCTTCCAGGCAACGTTTGGCTGTCTCAGGAACGATCCCGCCATCTACCTCGATATCATAATGGTAGCCTTTTTCTTCTTTTAAAGCAGCCAGTACCGCAATTTTTTCTAGTGATTCTTCAATAAAGGATTGCCCACCAAACCCTGGATTGACCGTCATGACTAACACTTGATCACACATGGATAAAACATGTTCAATGGCTGATACTGGTGTGCCTGGGTTGATGACGATTTCTGCTTTGACATTTTCTGCCACAATCATTTGGATCGCACGATGGATATGAGGTGTTGCTTCCGCGTGGATCCCAATGATATCTGCCCCAGCTTCTGCGAAGGCATGTATATACTTTTCTGGTTCGGTGATCATTAGGTGAACATCCAACGGCAGTTTGGTAACTGGGCGAATCGCTTTAACGATGTTTGGGCCTAAGGTAATATTAGGGACGAAATGACCGTCCATCACGTCTACGTGAATATAATCTGCGCCATGGCGCTCTACCAGCTCAATGTCTCTTTGAAGATTTGCAAAATCGGCACTTAAAATAGATGGTGCTAGTTTTATCATGCTTTTCCCTCACTTTTTCTTCTTTTTATAAACCGGACGTCGGTTTTCAATCTCTTCTAAAAATTGCACGTAATTCTTATAACGAGTCTCGGCAATCTCATTTGCTGCAACCCCCTGCTTAACTGCACAATCAGGTTCATTAAGGTGCCTACATTCCCTAAAACGACAGTTGGCAGCTACCGCTAAAAAGTCAGGAAATAGTTTGGGTAACTCCACCGCTTCGATTTCCAAAAAGTCGATCGAACTAAATCCTGGTGTATCGGCAACCAATCCATCACAAATCGGCAAGAGCTCCACATGACGGGTCGTATGTTTCCCCCGCCCGAGAGATTCTGAGATCACTCCTGTTTCCAATGCCAATTCTGGGACGATCCGATTCAGCAATGTCGACTTTCCAGCACCGGATTGTCCCATAAATACGGTGATCCGCTCAGGAAAGTACCGTTGAAGTTCCAATAGATCTTCGCCTTCTGCTTTTGACGTGATCACGTGGTAGCCAATTGCTTGATAGGTCTCCTCAATTGCTTTCATTGCGG